>JAGVLJ010000023.1 GCA_020049855.1 Bacteroidia bacterium
GCCAAAAATAACTTGATTAATGCAAGAGCCTATTTCGAAAATTTGGAATTGCGTGCAGCCGATACTGCCAGTGGCAAGCCAAAAATAGCGGAAATTTATTTAGCTTATCAGCAACGTTGTTTTAAAGCAAGTGCAATGGATTTTGACGACCTGCTTATAAAAACATACGAATTACTGAACAAGCATGCCGATGTACTCAATAAGTATCAGCATCAGTTTCGTTACATTATGGTTGATGAGTTTCAGGATACTAATCATTGCCAGTATATGATTATCCGTAAGTTGGCAGCTGCCTATCAGAATATTTGTGTGGTGGGCGATGATGCCCAAAGTATTTATGCGTTTCGAGGAGCTACTATTAAAAATATTCTCGATTTCAATAAGGATTATCCCGAGTTAAAGGTTTTTAAACTAGAGCAAAACTATCGGAGCACGCAAACTATTGTTGATGCTTCTTCAAGCATCATTCTTAAAAATCGCGACCAGCTTAAAAAGAAAATTTTTACAAAGAACCCTGAGGGCAATAAAATAAGTGTTTTTAAAGCCATTAACGACAATGAAGAAGGGCGAATGGTAGCCTCTTCCATTTTTGAAGAAAAAATGCAGGAACGGCTGAATAATTCTGATTTTGCCATTTTGTACCGAACGAATGCACAATCACGTGCATTGGAGGAGGCATTGAGAAAAATGAATATTCCTTACCGAATTTATGGTGGATTATCCTTTTATCAACGCAAAGAGGTAAAAGATCTGCTGGCGTATTTTCGATTAATAATTAATCCGAATGATGAGGAGGCTCTAAGAAGAATTATCAATTATCCGGTACGTGGAATTGGTAGAACAAGTATCGAAAAATTAGCAATACTTGCCGATGCTCATAATACCACTCTATGGCGCATTATTGAAAATAGTGAATCGTTTACCAAAGAACTTAAAGCAGCAGTAAAACCGCTAAGTGATTTTAGAACCATGATACAGCATTTTGCTGTGCTGATGAAAAATCAATCTGCATACGAGGTGGCTGAATATGTAGCTAAACAAACAGGCTTACTGAAATCATTGTACGAGGATAAAACCGTAGAAGGGGTGGCCCGTTTTGAAAACATAAAGGAGTTGCTGAATGGGGTAAAAGAATTTACCGTACAGGAGCCGGTAGAGGGAGAAGTAAATTTTCTGCCCCGTACGCTTGACAATTATATGCAGGATATAGCACTGCTTACCGATGCCGATAAGGATAACGATGAAGATATTGATAAGGTAAAGCTCATGACCATTCATGCGTCAAAAGGATTAGAATTTTCGCATGTTTTTATTGTTGGCCTTGAAGAAAATCTATTTCCTTCGCAATTGTCGCTCAACAGCCGCCAGGAACTGGAAGAAGAACGCAGACTATTTTATGTTGCCATGACCCGAGCCATGCGTAAACTTACGTTAACTTTTGCCACCAGCCGATTTAAATTCGGTACCTTAAACCCGGCTGAACCAAGCAGGTTTTTAGCTGAGATTGACCCACAGCACCTGAAGATGGAACGTCTATTTGCAAGCGGGCAACCAACTTCACGTGATCTGTCGGGATTTGAAATGCCGTTTACGGAAAAGCGGACTTCCCTCTCGGGGTTGAATGTGAAAGGTAAATTTTCGAAACCGGCAGTTGCTTTTACCAAACCGATACCAAAAGTACAAACCAACGATGATCCCGATTTTGTTCCAGATGATACCAGCGGACTCACGGAGGGAATGCAGGTAGTTCATCAACGATTTGGCAAAGGAACTGTTGAAAAAGTAGAAGGAAATGCCGATAGCCGGAAGGCCACCATTAATTTTATGGGATTAGGGTCAAAACAGCTGATTTTGAAGTTTGCAAAGCTCAAAATACTTTCATAGGTTTTTTACAAGGAATATTCCCTATTTTGCAACATTAATTTTAGTTCATGGAATACAACACCAGCCGAAGCAGAATGTACATAAGCGAGTATGGTCGTAATGTACAGAAAATGGTTGACCACCTGCTTTCTATTTCTGATAAAGAAGAGCGCACACGTAAAGCAAATTTAGTCGTAGGGGTTATGGGTAACCTCAATCCGCAGTTGCGCGACTCGGTTGACTGGAAGCATAAACTTTGGGATCACATTCACATCATTTCCGATTTTAAACTGGATGTGGATGCACCTTATCCCGTTCCTTCTCCTGAAGAGGTGATGCGCAAACCCGAGCGGTTGAATTATCCGGAAACAAGAATCAGGTATCGTTTTTACGGGAAAAATATCGAGAAAATGATTGAGCGTGCCCGGGAGATGGAAGAAGGGCCTACCAAAAAATATTTTATCAATATCATTGGTTCGTTTATGCGTGCTGCCTGTCGTCAATGGAATGATGAAGTGCTGCCCGATGAAGCTGTAATTAACCATATGGCCGAATTGTCTCAGGGTAAAATTCAGTTAGAAGCTGAAGAGGGCGCACATGATTTCAGTTTAGGGGATAAAGGACAACGTACCAGCAAACCATTCTATAAAAATAAGAACCAGTTTAACCGGAACAAAGGCAATAAATTTCATAATAACCGCAACCGCAACAGGAAATAAAACCAAATGGGGGCATTTAAAATAACAGGTGGACTACCCCTTAGCGGCACAGTAGTTCCTCAGGGTGCCAAAAACGAAGCACTTCAAATTATCTCAGCCGTTCTGCTCACTCCCGAAAAAGTTACTATTTCCAATATACCCAATATTCGTGATGTAATGAAACTCATCGAACTGATTGGTGATATGGGAGTCGTAGTGCAACAGGTTAATGAGCATACATTTTGTTTTGAAGCCGGAGAGGTAAACCTTGAATACCTGCGCAGTGATGATTTTCGCAAAAAAGGAGCAGCACTACGCGGTTCCATTATGATTATTGGTCCTTTACTTGCCCGTTACGGATTAGCATATATTCCCGAGCCGGGAGGGGATAAAATTGGAAGAAGGCCGGTTGATACACACCTTCGCGGGTTTGAAGCATTGGGTGCTACCTTTGATCATTTACGTGATGATCGCTACTATCGCATTGA
This sequence comes from Bacteroidia bacterium, assembly GCA_020049855.1. Lineage (GTDB taxonomy): Bacteria > Bacteroidota > Bacteroidia > UKL13-3 > UKL13-3 > JAGPCK01. Next base: position 3,050 of record JAGVLJ010000023.1, read on the forward strand.
TGCCAGAAACCTGAAAGGAACCTATATGGTACTTGACGAAGCTTCCGTAACTGGTACAGCTAATATTGTGATGGCTGCTTCATTGGCAAAAGGGATTACTCAAATTTACAATGCTGCCTGCGAACCATACCTGCAGCAGTTGTGTAAAATGATTAACCGCATGGGTGGAAAAATAAGCGGCATAGGATCTAATTTACTTACCATTGAAGGCGTGGAAAATTTAGGCGGATGTGAACACCGCATGTTGCCTGACATGATTGAAATAGGAAGCTTTATCGGGCTGGCTGCTACTACCAATTCTGAAATTACGATTAAAGATTGCTCCATTGCTGAATTAGGCGTTATTCCATCCGTATTTAAAAAGATGGGAATCGAAATGGAATTCAGGGGAGATGATATTTATATTCCTAAGCAGGATTCGTATAAAATTCAAACACTCATTGACGGATCCATTCTTACTATACGCGATGGCATTTGGCCGGCTTTTACACCCGATTTGATTTCCATTGCGTTGGTTACGGCAACTCAGGCTAAAGGAAGTGTACTCATTCACCAATGGATGTTTGAGAGCCGCTTGTTTTTTGTCGACAATCTGATTGATATGGGAGCTAAAATTATTTTATGCGACCCTCATCGTGCGGTAGTAATTGGTTCGAATCGTGAAACAAAGTTACGTGGAATTACCATGAGCTCTCCTGATATCAGGGCAGGAGTGGCAATGCTCATTGCCGCTTTGGCTGCTAATGGCACAAGTACGATCAATAATATTGAACAAATTGACCGCGGATATCAACACATTGATACACGTTTGCGTGCACTGGGAGCTAAAATTGAACGAATAGATTAGTATTACTGAGCAACTACTTCCGAATGAAGTTATCCTCCGTTATTTAAAATTGAAAGAGAATAAATACATTTTGTAAATGCAGCCAACTTTGAATTTATATTTATGAGCTGTACGTGACACATACCTCACAGCTTTGCCGTTAATATCCGTAAATGTTGCCACCGGAATTGCTCAGGTTTTTGATTTCATTGCAATTGGCAAAAATTCCGATAAACGGAAGGGGTAGTAATACTGATATTTTTATTTTATGTTATCAATATTCATTGTAATCCCTGAAGGAGTAGATACGGTAATTCCGAAGAACTCGATAGACGGGGTTGAGGATGCGTTGTTCCAGTTATTCACTTACTGATGGAATTATTTACATTGCTTAGCGAATCTTTAGCAATCATTACCACTCCGAAGGTTTTGAATTGGAAATTGGAAGGCGTTGTTTACTGCAATTTATTTTTATTATATCAATGGCAGCAGCGAAATATGAGGAAGACTCAGTAACACTTGGTAGTAATATAACTTGAGATGTGGAACTCCTATTGCCATAAGTTTAACTGCCTATATTTCCAGTTTTAGCTCTTCATTTAATAGCATTAAAAGCCGTATTTAATCAGGCGGGTGAAGCAAATCATAGGCAAGTGCTAAACATGCTAAAAGGGAAAGTAAAATACGTATCTGCACAGCATGGTTCTATTACTAAGTTGTGAATAATTTTAAACAGACTTTTTTTTAGAAAGATAGTAGCATCAAAGCGAAAAATCAATTGGTATTATACCCTTTGAAATTAAATAACTATTGGTCTTAGAAAAAGGTTTCGACCCGAAAAATCCGGAGTAAGCTGAAAAGGGAGAAGGGTGTGCTGATTTGATAATGAGATGATTTTTATAATCGATCAACTTTTCTTTCCCATGAGCATATTTCCCCCACAAAATAAAAACAAGATTTACTTTTTGGCTTGATAGCAATCCAATAACTTTATCGGTGAAAACTTCCCATCCTTGATTTTGATGCGACCCGGCCTGATTAGCTCTCACGGTAAGCGTGGCATTGAGTAATAATACCCCTTGATGAGTCCATTTGGTAAGGTCTCCGTTTAGGGGTGGTTTTATTCCTAAATCGCTTTCAAGTTCTTTAAAAATATTTTGTAAGGAAGGCGGTTGTTTAACACCGGGGGCAACCGAAAAACATAACCCGTTAGCTTGTCCTGTCCCATGGTAAGGGTCTTGTCCAAGAATAACTACTTTTACTTTATCAAAAGGGGTATTGTCAAATGCAGCAAATATTTTGTTTCCCGGAGGGTAAATGGTTTGTCCGTTTTGTTTTTCATTCAGCAAATACTGTTTCAGTTTTACAAAATAATCCTTACTGAACTCCTGAATGAGTAGTTGCTTCCAACTGTTGTTAAGTTTTATTGAGTTGCTGTCCACGGTTTATCCGTTGCTTTCATTAACCAACCAAAAGAGTCGGGGGTACGGGCATTTTTAATATTTTCTAAACTTGCTTTAAGAAAATTACAAACCTTTCTGTTAGCTATCTCCGGTAAATTAAAATCTTTTCCTTTGTAACCAATGGTAAGAATGGGGGCAATGGTAGCAGCTGTTCCTGTTCCAAATGCATCGGCAAGCGTACCATTCCGGTGTGCTTCCATTACTTCATCAATACTTATTTTTCGTTCTTCTACTTCAATTCCTTCAGCTCTTAACAGGTCAATGCATGACTTGCGTGTTACTCCATCCAGAATATTTCCGTCAAGTTCTGGGGTGAGTACTTTACCGCCAATATCAAAAAACAGATTCATGGTTCCCGATTCTTCTACATATTTAAATTCGCGGCCATCCATCCAAATAATTTGGTCGTATCCTTCTTTTTGAGCTTCTTTGGTTGGCAACATGGATATTCCGTAGTTTCCTGCTGCTTTGGCAAATCCTGCACCTCCGTCAAAGGAGCGTACATATTTATCGGCTACTTTAACTTTGAGTGGTTTGGTGTAATAGGCATTTACCGGGCAGGCAAAAATAATAAAGGTGAAATTAGATGATGGCCTTACCCCAATAAAATCATCGGTGGCAAACATAAATGGGCGAAGATATAACCCACTACCTTCTCCGGTCGGAATCCAGTTTTTATCAAGTAGCACCAACTGCCTTAGTCCTTCCATAAAAAGTTCCTGAGGAATTTCGGGCATACACATGCGGGCTGCAGATTTATTAAATCGGGTCCAGTTTTCAAGCGGGCGGAATAGTAAGGGATTTCCTTGGTTGTCTTTGTTGGCTTTCATTCCCTCAAATATTCCCTGTCCGTAATGAATTACACTCATTGCCGGACTGAACGACAAGGGGCCGTAAGGAATAATTTGGGGACTTTGCCATTGTCCATTGGCATAGTCTACTTTAAACATGTGGTCAGAAAAGATTTTACCGAATTCGATATGCTTGAAATCGCATTCATTTATCCTCGACTTGGAGGTGCGTGTAATTTGAATATTCATCTTAATTTTGTTGATGAGGCGGTCAAATTTCGTGTAATTTGCATCTAAATCAAATTATGGACGGGTTTAATTCTTTACTTGCTGATAAAAACGCGCTTACGTTATTGTATGACGATAAGTTATATCTTATAAAAGGGGAACAACGGGCAACTATACTTCCGGATGTAGGTGCGGATATGAAAATAGAAGGGGTTACATCTTCCCCTATTCCACCCAATGGAATTGTTTTTATTTACCGAAGTGATGAGGAACTTGATCAATCCGAACAGCAACTTTTTTCGGATATGGTTACAAAAGGACTCAAATTAGCATTGGATGAAGTATTTCTGGTACGTATTCCATTAGCCGATTCATTAACTTTTAATGAACTAAAGGAAAGGTATCGTGCTGCTAAAATTATTCTCTGGGGGTTATCCGCATCCGATATAGGATTAAATCAACTTATTTCAAAATATAGGGTAGCACAGGTGGAGGATGGGTGCAAATTACTGGCAGCCGACACTCTTGAGAAGATTTCACGTGATTTAAGTATAAAAAAGCAACTTTGGGCAAGTTTGCAGGAAATGTTTAAATAACTCATGCAACAACTACTGGTTTTCGCCACCCAAAATAAGAATAAAGCTATTGAAATAAATGCCCTGCTGGAGGGACGATTTGATGTCCGGTCTTTAATTGATCTGGGCTACCCTGACGATATACCTGAAACAGGAGACACCCTTGAGGCAAATGCCCTGATTAAAGCAAGATATGTTTTTAAATTATTTGGGAAAAATTGTTTTGCCGATGATACCGGATTAGAGGTGGATGCTTTAAGCGGAGCTCCAGGTGTTTATTCGGCAAGGTATGCCGGAGCGCACAAAAACGCTGCTGATAATATTAATTTAGTTTTGCAGAAGCTAAAAAATAGCACCAACCGCAAAGCACATTTTAGAACCGTGATTGCTCTTATTTGGGAAGGGAAAGAGTATTCATTTGAAGGAATTGTTAAGGGAGAAATCAGTACAGAGAAAAGCGGAACCGATGGATTTGGATATGATCCGGTGTTTAAGCCTGAAAATTCAAAACTAACATTTGCCCAAATGACATTAAGAGAGAAAAACCTAATAAGTCATCGGGCACGCGCGTTTGCCCAAATGAAAGATTTTTTAATGAGCCTATAATTCTCCGCGTTCTATTTTTCTATTTTTTATAGCCTTTTCTTTCATAAAAGTACTTTCGTTTTTCATTTGCTGAAACAGGAAATTTGGTATAAAGCTAAGAATAAGTGCTATTCCAAAAATGGTAAGCATGTGACTTGTTAGAGTTGACTCTTTCATGATAAACGCTATGATAACGAATATGATGTTTACCAGGTAAAGCAAAAGTGATGTTTCGGTGTGATTTAACCCAATGGCAAGAATAGAATGATGAATGTGGTTTTGGTCTGCCTTAAATGGAGGATGTTTCTTTATAAGGCGTATAATAACTACGCGTAAAGTATCAATTAATGGAATAATCAAAATGGCAATTGCAATAGACGGTGCCGGGATAGTTGAGCCTGAACTTGCACTCAGATCAATAAATTGAATAGCAAAAACACTCATCACAAAACCTATGACAAGTGCTCCTGAATCTCCCATAAAAATTTTAGCCGGGTTGAAATTAAAAAACAAAAAGCCAAGTAAAGCACCGCTCATGCTAAAAGCCATTATAGACCAGCCCATGTTTCCATTAAAATTAAACCAAAGTCCAAAGGTGAGTGAAGTAATTAAACCAATTCCTCCCGCAAGTCCGTCAATGCCGTCAATCAGATTAAATGAATTGGTTATAACAATAAACGTAAATAGGGTAAGAGCAAAACTCACCGGATATGATAATTCAAATATGCCGAATATGCCGAAAAAGCTCTTTATCCTGATATCTTCTCCGGCAATTATAATTACGGTTGCAAGTAATTGGGCAAGTAGTTTTTTATATGGGGTTAATTTCACTAAGTCGTCTTTCAGACCTGAAAAAAACAAAATGAATAAAGCCGCTTCAAAGTACTGTATTCGGGGTAAACTGGTGTCGGTCCAAATTCCCCATAGTTTGGTAGAAATAAAAAAGCCCGCAAATATAGCCAAGCCGCCTAAACGCGGAATATCCAAAAAATGCACTTTACGTTCATCGGGTATATCAAACAACCCTTTCATAGACGAGACCATTCGGATGGTGGGGATAACAAATACCACAATTAAAACAGCGGTAAAAAACGACAACACAAGATTTATCATTGGCAGACGATATTAGTGTTAGAATTGATATAAACTAAAAAAATTGGGTTAATGAAATTAACTGTGGCAAATTTACACTATAATTTCAATTCTTCTCAACGTATTCAACCCACAATTTGCCTATTTCGTCTAATAGTTTTACAGGAGAATGGTGTTTTGAGTTTGTTCCAGAATATCAAAGGCTGTTTTTGAGTCATTGGCTTCGGCATAGGTACGTAAAACCGGTTCAGTACCTGAGGGGCGAATCATGACCCAATCACCGGTATGTAAGTGAAACTTAAATCCATCAACCGTTTCCATATTTACAATTCGGTAGCTGCCAAAACTTTTATAGTGTCCTGTATGGCATTTTTCTATGATGGATAGTTTCTGATTCTCCTGTATGTAAAGGTCATTACGCTCCATTGCAAAGGTTCCGGTTACTTCATAAACTTCCTTAATTAGTTCATCAAGCGATTTCCCTGTTTTTGCCATAAATTCCCAGATAGTTAATCCAATCCATATACCGTCTCTTTCGGGAATATGACCGGTAATGGCTATACCGCCCGACTCTTCACCACCAACCAAAACTTTTTCTTTAATCATGTATTCACAAATGTATTTGAAACCAATTTTGGTTATCTGTATCGGTAAACCATATGCTTCACATAGTTTCCTGATTTTATTTGTGGCACTAAAAGTAGTAATTACTTTTCCGTCAAGATTTTTATATTTATGAAGGTAATGAATGAGCAAAAGAATGATATGATGCGAGTCAATAAACTCCCCTTTTTTATTATAAAGTCCTATGCGGTCAGCATCACCGTCAGTTACAAGTCCGCAGTCAATTTCTTCTGAAATGCGAATCATTTCTGAAAATTCGTATAAATTTTTATGAATTGGCTCGGGGGCTTGCCCCATAAATCCCGGATTATGTTCACAGTGCAGTAAGGTGGCTTCCGGAAACAATCTTCGTATCACGTTTTGTCCGGCTCCATACATGGCATCGTAGGCAAGTTCCAGCTTCTTCTCTTTTATCAGTTTTAAGTCGAACGATTTTTCAATCTGATTGCAATACAATGTTTCCAGATCTATTTCGGTTAAATGGTCGTTTTCTCTTGCTTCATTAAGATTTGCTTCTGCACCATCATAGTGCTCAGGGATTAGCAATTGCACTTCGTCAATCATAGCTTGAGTTGCGGGGCCTCCAAAGGAAGCTTTTATCTTAAATCCGTTGTACGAAGGGGGATTATGGCTGGCAGTAATAATAATCCCTGCCCCAGCTTTTACATGTACTGTTCCAAGCGATATCATTGGAGTTGAAACAAACCCTTTTGCCTGATAAACATGTATCCCGTTGGCAATAAAAACGGAAGCTGCCGTTTCAACAAAAAGTTCACCGCCAAAGCGGCAATCATGCCCAAGAACTATGCTTGGATTGATTTTATTTTTTTTCAGCCATTCAGCTGTTGCAAACGCTACCCGCTTTACATTATCTACCGTAAAATCTTTTGCTATAATTCCTCTCCACCCGTCCGTTCCAAATTTAATTTCCATACAGTTATTTTGATTTTCTATTTACAAATGTTGTTAATTGAGTCCAACTTACTTCTTTTGAACGCATGGCATAAATGTATGCCGGTGAATCGGTTTGTGTAATGAACTGGCCGTTTATTGATAAGATAGTAAGGTTAAACAGCTTGGAGGTAATATCATTTTCAAAAATTTTGAAATCAGTAAAATCAGTTCCGCTAAAGTTTAATACACAGGATTTACCTCCTTTAAAAAATACGGTTACCGAGATAGGAATATACTCAAAAAAACCACCTCTTTCGCCCCACACTTCCTTAATATGTACCGATTCAATAGCTATTTCGTTTTGGGCAAATGAAGCAGGTAAATGACACGAATCTAGCAGGCTCGGATGGTTTTGAAAAATTAGTTCCAGCTTATGAATAAGGGCTTTGTTCGATTCGGAATTCTCAGATGAACTTTCAATGCTATAGGTAATTAATTTGCTCTTTGGAAATTCAACTGTGGGGTTTGTTTTGTAGCCTTTGAGTAAATTACTTTCTTTTATTTTTTCACCATCAGATTTATTACGAACTGTTTGTTTGCCAAATTGAATGATATGGTAATGAAATCGGTGACTTTTTATTGCATCCCAATAGGATAAATAAGCAGGACCATTGGCATTAGTTGTAATATCGTTTGAACTAAGTATCGAAAAAGCTTCCTCCAGATCAATATATCCAAATGAAATGACTTCTCCTTTTTCATTAAAGTCACTTAAGGTAATACCTAACGGGAAAAAAGCAAGTTTGTTTTTTTTGAGTGTCCAAAGCTCATGAATAAATATGGTTTTTATTTTAGAAGCTTTGCTTTTGTTTAATTGTTCAATTTGTTGAAGGGCATCAAATGTTATTTTAATTTTTTTTGAAGGGGAATCGTATAGATTTAGTTTACCTTCTTTTACACATGAGTAGAAAAAAGCAGGTAATTCATCTACCAGATTAAATCCTGCTGTATCGGGTTGGTCTCCGTAGTACAACTGAATAATTACCGGTTTAAGCTCATAGGCTTTAAGCTTAAATGCGAAAAAAAATACGAATAAAAAAATAAAAAGGAATCTACTGAAATGCATTTTCACCCGTAATTTCCATGCCCAAAATCAGCAGGTGAATATCATGAGTTCCCTCATAGGTAATCACCGATTCAAGGTTCATCATATGGCGCATTATGGGGTATTCCCCGGTAATACCCATGCCTCCGTGCATTTGTCGGGCTTCACGGGCAATTTTAAGCGCAATGTCAACATTATTACGTTTACACATTGATATCTGTGCAGGGGTAGCTTTACCGGCATTCATCAAATTACCTAACCGCCAAGCTAATAATTGTGCTTTCGTAATTTCGGTAATCATTTCAGCCAGCTTTTTTTGTTGTAGCTGAAATCCGGCAATGGGTCTTCCAAATTGGTGACGTTCTTTGGTATATTGCAATGCCGAGTTATAACAATCCATTGCAGCACCAATAGCTCCCCAACTAATTCCATAACGGGCAGAGTTGAGACAGGTTAATGGCCCTTTCAATCCTTCAACTCCAGGCAGCAGGTTTTTCTTAGGCACTTTTACGTTATCAAAAACCAACTCCCCTGTTGCTGAAGCTCGTAACGACCACTTATTATGTGTTTCGGGAGTGGTAAATCCTTCCATTCCTCTTTCAACAATTACCCCTCTTATTTTTCCCTGTTCGTTTTTTGCCCAAACAACTGCAATATTTGCAAATGGTGCATTTGATATCCACATTTTGGCTCCGTTCAAGAGCAAATGATCTCCCAAGTCTTTAAAATTGGTAGTCATGCCGGCAGGGTTTGAGCCATGGTCAGGTTCAGTTAATCCAAAACAACCCATCAGTTCTCCGGTTGCTAGCTTTGGGAGGTACTTTCTTTTTTGTTCTTCAGAGCCAAACTTGAAAATAGGATACATTACCAACGAGCCCTGAACCGAAGCGGTAGAACGGATACCTGAGTCGCAACGTTCAAGTTCCTGCATAATAATTCCATACGAAATATAATCAAGACCTCCGCAACCATACTCGAGCGGTAGTTGTGGGCCAAATGCGCCAATTTCACCAAGCCCTCTAAGCAGGTGGTGTGGAAATTTAGCTTGTTGGGCGGCATCTTCAATAATGGGAGAGATGTTTTTTTTCACCCAATCACGTACGGTATCTCTGATAAGTTTATGTTCTTCAGAAAGCAAATCATCAATCTGGTAAAAATCTGGATGGGTAAACAGGTCTGCTTTACTTGTTTGGTGAAAATCTTTTTCACTATTGGTGGCTGAACTCATTTTTACGCGTAATTATGTGCACAAAAATAGGGATATTGCCCCTTGTAAACTAATGGTTTTATATGGCTTTGTACACAATAAAAATTATTGATATACAAATTGATGCACCAGTTGGCTGGTATGATGAGGAAAAACTCTTGGGAAATTGCTTTCGGGTGTCAGTTGAAATGGATGTTCAAATCTTGATACCAGTACATGAGTTAACACACACAATTGATTATGCTTCTGTTTGCAAATTGGTGAAAGAAATTTTTTCAATAAAAAATATTCACTTGCTTGAAACCTTTGTTTCACTGTTAGGGGAGCAAATCCTTCATACATATCAATCAGTTGAAAAAGTGTATGTTGAGGTGATAAAAATCAATCCGTTGCTTACAATACCTACCCGAGGGGTGGGTGTATCAAGAACTTTTTTTAGGGAGTAGTTTTCGCTTGTTTTTTTTATTAAGAATATTCTCAATACCTTAGCCGTACTTTCTTTAGATCAAAAAATATGGCCTTTAACTGTATTATAGTCGATGATGAACAACTGAGCGTTAAGATCATCAGCAATTTTATTCAACAAACGGGATTCTTGTCGCTCGTTGCTGAGTTCTCAAATGGGGTGGATGCAGCTAATTATATCAATGATCCCAAGAACAAGGATATTGATATCATGTTTCTGGATATTCAAATGCCGGGTATGACAGGTATGGAACTAATGAAAGCTTTTGATAACCTTCCACAGATTATTCTCATTAGCGGGCATGATACCCATGCGGTGGAGGCGTTTGAGCATGGGGTAACCGATTACCTGTTAAAACCTATTACCTACCCCCGGTTTTTAAAAGCCGTAAACCGTGCAAAGGAGGAAATAGAAACCCAGCAGCAAAGTGTTGTATCAAACAATAGCACGAACCATATTTTTATTAAACAATCATATAACCTCATTAAGGTTGAAAGTAAAAATATTTGCTGGGTAGAAGCTTTGGGGGATTACATTAATATTTTCACCGATAAAGATAAATTTACTGTTCATTCTACTATGAAAAATATGGAAAGTAAACTTCCGAAAGATACTTTTCTTAGGGTTCACCGATCGTACATTGTGAATATAAACAAAGTGGAAAAGGTGGATATGGATGACGGATTACTAGTTGTAGAGAAAAAACTAATTCCCATCGGAGTGTCATATAAAGACACTTTGATGAAAACCATAAACGCAATATAAAAGCCAGTAGCGATTTACCTGACGGATGAGCAAAGCCAAGGTATTGATTGTTGAAGATGAGCGAATCATAGTTCGTGATTTGCAAAACAGTTTAAACGAACTTGGATACGATGTGGTTGGTTGGGCTCAGGATAGTGTTGATGCGCTTAGTAAGGTGAAAGAACTAAAGCCTGATATTGTGCTGATGGATATTTTTATTGACGGCCTGATTGATGGTATTGAAACGGCTAAGATTATTAAAACATCTTATGAGGTTCCGGTAGTATTTTTAACTGCTTTTTCAGACAATGCAACCATTAGCAGAGCCAAAAAAGTACTTCCTTATGCTTATTTGTTAAAACCATTCAGCAGTAGCGAACTGTGTGCCGCTATTGAGCTTTCTATTTACAAATTTGAACAGGAACGTGAGATTAATTACATGAATCAGCAACTAACCGGAATGATTGAGCTGCACATTCAGAACAAAAATTTGGCGGTAGAGGATGCGTTATTCATTTTATCAGGTAAGGCTTCTCTGTTTAATACTACCCCTGATGCTCTTTATGTAATTTCGCCCGAAGGAGAGATACTGGAACAAAATCATGTAGCGAATGACCTTACCGGAAGTTTAAATACCACTATCGAAGAAAATTTTTATCGTAAAATAACTCCTGTTGAGCTTTCTTTTGCTGACTTAATTGCCATATTAAAGGGGAAGGGAAGTTGGAGCGGACGTATCGCATTAATGAAGAACCCGGAAAAAAAGTTTGATCTTTCTCTCCGTAGGTTATGCCCAGGCGGTGCATGCTCCCTCTTTTTGGCTTTTATACATGAAAATGTACGAAGTGCAGATTCTCAAAATCAGCAACTGGAAGATGTAAATCAGCGCATGAATATTCTGGTAAAAAATCTGAGCAATGTAGTGGTTTATGAAAGTGGAGCCGGTCGTGATTATGCAAGCCCGAATGTGGAGAGCATGCTTGGATTTACTCTTGCCGAATTTAAGAATCATGAATTTTTCTGGACATTAATTCACCCCGATGATTTTGAGCGAATCAACGAATCGTCTTACAGGTGGTATTATCAGGACACAACAGATACCTGGGTTGAATCGTACCGGATGAAAAAAGCAGACGGAAGTTATATCTGGGTGCGCGACCAGATGTTTCAGGTAAAAAACAATTTTGGAGTTAAATATAAAATTGGGTTGCTCATTAATATCAATGATTTGGTAGAAAAGGAGCAAATACTTTTAGAGAACAGGCAACTCTTGCAAAAAACAGTTAACGATAAAGACCAACTTATTCAGGAAATTCATCACCGCGTACGAAACAATTTGCAAATCATAACGAGCCTTCTCAATTTGCAATCTACCTACGTGGAAGATGTAGTTACGCAGCGTATTATTCAGGATAGCCAGAATAGGGTGAGGGCATTGTCTTTAATTCATGAAGATTTGTATCAGTCTGATGATATGACATTGCTTAATTTAAGCGATTACCTGAAGCGGTTAGGCAAACAGTTATATCGAAGTATGCGGGTTGATATTACCCGTTATAAGTTAGATTTTGATGCAGAGCAACTGATGGCACCAGTTGATATTGCAACGCCTGCCGGATTGATTGTCAATGAACTCCTTTCTAATGCATTTAAACATGCTTTTGTTTCGAAAGAAACAGGCTACGTTCTTCTAAAAGTCAGGCTTTCGGGCGAAAATATTGTAATTGCTGTTACTGATAACGGAGTAGGTCTTCCGGGTGATTTCAGTATAGATAAAGTAGATTCCCTTGGACTGATGCTTGTGGGGTCTCTTATAGAACAGGTAAATGGAAAAATAACTTACAGTGGCATTGGAGGTGCTTCTTTTGAAGTGTCCATACCATTGCACCAAACAACTAAAACACAGCATGGCAGCAGAACAGGCGATAACTAATGCAGCTAAAATTTTCATTGTTGAAGATGAAAGAATCATAGCCAAAGATATTGAGGCTACCATAAACACATTAGGTTATTCGTGCGTTGGGTCTGCCCTAACGGGCGAAGAAGCTATTGACCGTATCCCTTTACTTAAGCCTGATTTGGTATTGATGGATATAAACCTGAAAGGTGGCATGAGTGGTGTGCAGGCGGTTGAATATTTAAAACAAATCATAGATGTTCCAATAGTTTACCTTACTGCCTATTCGGATGAAAAAACATTAGATCGGGCCAAACGTACCGAGCCGTACGGATATATTCTGAAGCCTTACGAAGAAAGAGAACTGCATTCTACCATTGAAATGGCACTCTACAAGCACAAAATGGAAAAGCAGATACGGCATAATGAAAAATGGTATCGCACGATACTCGAAAATATTGGGGAAGGGGTAATTGTTACCACACTTACCGGAAAGGTAACATTTGCGAATCCGGTTAGTTTATCAATTACGGGGTACGAGGATCACGAGGTCATAAATGCATCACTAAATCATTTCTTTAAACTTGAAACCCAAAATGAATTAATTAAACATATTTCCCCGCTTGAATTATTTAATTCATCTGCCAGGGGGAAAGCCTCAATGTCTGATGTTTTTCTTGTAAATAAAACAGGAACTAAAATTCCGATAGATTACCTGATAACGCCTATAAAAAATGAAGAAGATGCCACGGTTGGAATCATCATTGTATTCCGTGATTTAACCGATCAGTTGAAATCGGAAGAGGTGCTGCGTGCCACCGAGTATAGGTATACCACTATTTTTGAAACAGCTCGTGACGTAATTTACACCCTCAATAGTGAAGGCAAATTCTTGTCATTGAATAAAGCCTTTGTTGAGTTAACCGGATTTGTATATGAGGAAATGATTGGCAAACATTTCAATATTTATATTCACCCGGACGATGTTCGTACTGCCGGCCGGCATTTTAAAACTTTGAAAGAAGGCGGGTATCCTCCTGTTCATGAGTTACGCGTCATGACAAAAACAGGAGCCTATCGGTATGCGGAAATTACTTCTGTTCCTTTAAAGGAACACGGGGAAGTGGTTACCATTATTGGGATTGCCAGAGATGTAACAGTACGTAAAGAAGCAGAACTCGAACTTATCAGAGCGAAAAATTTTGCAGAGCAAAGTAAAAAATATCAGGAACAATTTTTGGCAAATATAAGCCATGAAATTCGTACACCTATGAATGCGATTCTTGGCATGAGTCAGCTTTTGCTTCAATCTAAAATGAATACCAATCAGGCTGAATTTATTACAGCCATTAGGTTATCAGCCGAGAATTTGCTCGTTATTATTAATGATATTCTGGATTTATCAAAAATTCAGGCAGGCAAAATGACCTTTGAAGAGGTGCCGTTTAACCTGATTGAACTGGTAAACGGATTAAACAATACCATTCAGTTTAAGGTTGACGAAAAAAAACTTTCTTACTCGGCTGTAATTGATAAATCAGTTCATCCAAATTTAATCGGGGATCCAATCAGGATAAATCAGGTGTTATTAAACCTGTTGGGAAACGCAGTGAAATTTACTGAGAGCGGTTCGATAAAACTGGAAATTCGACAACTTCATACCGATCGTGACAATGTTGAAATAGCCTTTATTGTTTCGGATACCGGAATTGGAATTCCTAAGGAAAAATACGAACTTATCTTTGATACATTTAAGCAGGCCAATACAGATACCGCACGTAAATACGGAGGAACCGGCTTAGGGCTTACCATTTCAAAGCAATTAGTTGAACTAATGGGTGGAAGCATTACCGTTGACAGCGAAGTTGGGGTGGGCTCACGCTTCACAGTAATCCTTCGATTTAATAAATCATCCAAATCATCGAAGCCATATCCTACTGAGGCTACTGCAGAGGATTCACGCGGATTTCGCGGATTGCGTGTACTGGTGGCTGAAGACAATAACTTTAATAAATTGCTCATAAAAAATATCCTTTACGGGTGGGGATGCGAAGTGGATATGGCAGATAATGGGATTATTGCACTCGAAAAACTTAAGAACCATGACTACGATATTATATTGATGGATATTCAAATGCCTGATATGGATGGCTATGAAGCAACCATGAATATCAGGCAGCATTTTGAGGAGCCTAAACGAAATATACCGGTTATTGCCGTAACAGCCCATGCTACTGTAGCCGAACAGGAGAAATGTGCAAAAGCCGGAATGAATGAATTTGTTTCAAAACCCATTAACACTGATAAACTTCACAAAAAAATATGGAGTTTGCTTCATAATGACGGAAGTACTACCGGGATTGTACAGGAAGAGAATTTACTTGAAATTAATCAGTCGCTCACCGACCTTTCCTATCTGCAAGAAATATCGGGAGGCAGTGTAGAGTTGATGAAAGAAATGATTGAAATTTTCACTAACGAAACGCCCATCATGCTTGAAACATTAGAGAAATCGGTAATCGAAAAGGATTGGAAAACATTTAGGGAAATTGCCCATAAAATAAAACCCTCTATTACCTATGCGGGCATCACTTCGGCCGAGGCATTGATTGAAAAGATTCATGCCGATGCCAGAGATCAAAAAAATCTGGACGAAATTCCAAAGTTGTTGCCCGAATTTGCTGCAATTTGCCGTGCTGCAGTAAATGAGCTCACCGAAAAAGCTCGATTGCTTTAATCAGTTGTTTTGTTCAAAACACTTTGCTATTTTAGCCATCTCTTCGGCTACCGAATTGCCCCAGTAATCCATTAAGATTTCGGTTTTATTCAATTGGGTACAAAGATTCAGAAAATCGGTATAGTTTTTACTTTCCTCCGGGGCGTTTTTGAATAATAGCCAACTTTCTTCAAAACGCCTAAATTCCAGCTGGAAATTTGCATGCGCTATTCTGCATTGGGCAATGGTATCCAGGGCATTTTTTACATTCGCTAAACAAGCTTTATTTTTTACCTCTCTGCATATTTTTTCATTTTTATCCAGCTCGGCCGGCCATTTTAAATTAGCCTCATGTAAAAAATCGAGTGTTTCTTCAAAGGCCACACTTTGATTTTGAAGTTTAGTGTGCTCATTGATTCCGCAGGAACTTAACCCAATTACGGCAAAAAAAAATATAACGATTCTATTCATTTCTCATTCAAATGTAGCAGTTCCCGATTCATTTTAATAAGTTCGTGAAATTTTTAACACAATATGGCAGCCGAAATTGACAGCATTCACTCTTCAAAAGCACCCGAGCCAGTGGGTTTATATCCCCACGCCCGCAGAGTGGGAAATTTATTATTTCTTTCAGGCGTTGGTCCACGAGAACGCGGTACAACAAAAATTCCGGGCGTTGAGTTGAATGGAAACGGAGAAATTGTATCGTATGATATCGAGGCGCAGTGCCATTCTGTTTTTCGCAACATAAAAGCTATTCTGGAAGATTCGGGAAGCAGTTGGGATAATATTATTGACGTAACTGTTTTTCTTACCAATATGAAGGATGATTTTTTGGCCTACAATAAATTGTGGGAAATCTACTTTAGCCAAAATCCACCGTGCCGCACCACGATTGGAATTAATTGCCTGCCCACACCCATTGCTATTGAATTAAAGGTAATAGCCACCATTTAGGTCAAAAGGGCGAATCAAAGTTATTAAATAAGGACAATTTCTGATCCTTATCCGAGACAATCGGGTCTGAAATTCCCCAGTCAATTTTTAAATCCGGGTCGTTCCACCTAATGCCGCCCTCCGCACCTTTATGGTACTGGTTGGTGCATTTGTACACAAAAATGGTATCGTTTTGCAAGGTAGCAAACCCATGGGCAAACCCCGGGGGAACCCATAACATCAGAAAGTTGTGGTCGCTTAATTCGCAGGAAAAATGTTGGCCATAGGTAGGCGAATCTTTCCGAATGTCAACTACCACATCCAACACGGCTCCTTTTATCACCCTTACCAGTTTCCCCTGTTCATAAGGCGGGGATTGAAAATGAAGTCCTCTAAGGGCATTTTTTTGCGAAAGCGATTGATTGTCCTGCACAAAATTGCCTTCAATACCATATTGTTTAAAAAGTTTTTCGCTGTATGATTCAAAAAAATACCCGCGTTCATCGGTAAATACGTTGGGTTTAATGATTAAGAGCCCCTGAATGGGAGTGATTTTTACTTCCATATATTGAATGAGCAAATTTATTAACAAGTAGGTGAATTTAACGCGAAATAGTTGCCCACAAAAGGGGAGAATGCCACATAAAATTTTATTTTTGCACCCACCTTATAAAGCAAGTTGATATGGAAGAGAAAAAAAGCAAATCGAACAAATTATACCTGATTATCATCATCCTGGTGCTCCTTATCTTAAACGGGATATTTATGTATAATTTTTACTCAACCGATAAAAAGCTGGTTGTAACCGAAGAAAAGCTGGTGGAAACCGGAGATGCCAAAGCCGAATTGGAAAAATTACTGAATGAAACCGAACTGCAGCTTGAGCAGTATAAAGGTAAAAACAATCAGTTAGATGCCATGCTCAAGGAAAAGAATGACTCGTTGCAGGATTTGGCCGACCGCATCGAATCTGTTTTGAAAAAAGGAAAAATTTCGGAACGGGAACTGGCTAAGGCTCGCGAAGAACTGGACGTGCTGCGTTACTACAAAAATAAATACCTGCGCCAAATTGATTCGCTGGCAACAGTTAACCGTAACTTGGTTGATGCCAACAAAAACCTGCAGCAGGATGTAGACAAACAAAAGCGCAAAGTGGAAGATCTCACCATGGAAAACCTGAAGCTAAATAATAAGGTTTCTATTGGCGCCAAATTATCTACCCAAAATATTTACGTTACGGGAGTAAAGATGCGCGATAACGGAAAAGAGCGCGAAACCAACCGTGCCAGTCAGATGGAGGCTCTAAAAGTCTCGTTTACCATTCTCGAGAATTTTGTGACCGAAAAGGGAGATAAGGAAGTTTACCTGCGTATTGCCAATATGGATGGAACCGTGGCCTTTTCTGAAGAAGGTTCTTCTAATGTTTTCAAATATCAGGGCAAGGATGAACGTTATGCCATGGTAAAAAGCATCAAGTTTGAGAATGTACAGCAAGATGTATCCATTTTCTGGAATAAAGGCTCAGCCTTTTCTAAGGGGATGTTCAAAGCCGAGTTGTACTGCGATGGATTTTTAATAGGAACAAAAGAATTCGAAATTCGATAAGTATTAATGTATAAAAAGTATCATGAACAAAATAAAAGTTGCTAACCCCGTTGTGGAACTTGACGGGGACGAAATGACCCGGATCATATGGAAATTTATAAAAGATAAACTCATTCTGCCTTATGTGGATGTTGATGTAAAATATTACGATTTAGGTATTGAACACCGCGATGCCACCAATGACCAGGTTACGGTAGACGCAGCGGAAGCCATTAAAAAATACAATGTAGGAATTAAGTGCGCTACCATTACACCTGACGAAGCCCGTGTAAAGGAGTTTAATCTGAAACAAATGTGGAAGAGCCCAAATGGCACCATTCGTAATATTCTGGATGGAACGGTGTTTCGTGAGCCGATAGTATGCAAGAATGTACCTCGTTTGGTTCCAAACTGGACCGCCCCCATTTGTATAGGCCGTCATGCATTTGGCGACCAATACCGGGCTACTGATTTTGTAACCAAAGGCAAAGGAAAACTTACCGTAAAATTTGAAGGTGAAGACGGAAATATACAGGAATTTGAAGTGTACAACTTCAAGGGAGATGGGGTGGCTCTTACCATGTATAATACTGATGAATCTATCAGAGGTTTTGCTCATGCGTGTTTTAACCAGGCACTGAGTAAAAAATGGCCACTTTACCTTTCTACCAAAAACACCATTTTGAAAAAATACGATGGCCGTTTCAAAGATATTTTCGAAGAAATTTATCAGAACGACTACAAAGCCAAATTTGCCGAAGCAGGTATTGTGTACGAACACCGCCTGATTGATGATATGGTAGCCTCGGCACTGAAATGGAACGGAAACTTTGTATGGGCCTGTAAAAATTACGATGGTGATGTGCAAAGTGATACCGTAGCTCAGGGATTCGGTTCATTAGGATTAATGACCTCTACGCTGGTAACTCCCGATGGGAAAACCATGGAAGCCGAAGCGGCACACGGTACCGTTACCCGCCACTACCGCGACCACCAGGCCGGCAAAGCTACTTCCACCAATCCCATAGCTTCTATTTTTGCCTGGACAAGAGGATTGGAATTTCGTGGTAAATTAGACGGAAATCAGGAGCTCATCAGTTTCTGTCATGCACTGGAAGCCGTATGTGTGGAAACGGTAGAGAGTGGCAAAATGACCAAAGACCTGGCTGTATGTATACATGGCAATAAAGTAAAACACGGAGATCATTACCTCAACACCCAGGAGTTTTTAGATGCATTGGATGCAAATCTGAAAGCGAAGTTGAACAAGGCTTCGGCTTAGTAATACAAACAATGCTTAAATTAGGAAGTCCCGGAGTGAAAACTTCGGGACTTTTAGTTCTAAAGTAACACATCAGACAATACCCCGGCTATCCTTAGTTTATTCGCTTTGCTTATGAGATTGCTCACCCGCATAGGCATGGCAGGCGCTAAGTTGTAACTACGGATTTTAAAATCTCTATAAGTATACACAACTCAAAAATATTAACCCACACCTCACCACCCAAATTGGGTTTACTAAATTACCATAAAGGGTAAAATCCCTCAGCCTTCGTCATGCTGAATTTATTTCAGCATCTCCCTTTGTGTGTACAGATGCTGAAACAAGTTCAGCATGATTAAAAATAGATTTGCTTTTACAAAATTTTTGGAGTTCCTACCTTTTAGTGGACAAAAAAGTTAAGACCCATTAGCTAACTTTACACCATGACAAAAGAAAGAAAAAATTACAGCCCTGAGTTTAGGATAAAAGCTGTAGAGTTAATCAGCGCCCTGGGTAGTTTAAAGCCAGTAGCCACCGAGCTTAATGTAAACCACAATACACTTATCCGATGGAAAAAGGAGTACCGAGCCGATAAACTTACTGCCAGTGGGGTAAAAGTTAAGAGCAAAGAAGAGCAAGAGTTACAATCATTGCGCAAAGAATTAAATGAAATACGATTAGAGCGTGATATACTAAAAAAGGCCGTAAGCATCTTCTCCAAGAGCGACCGATAAGGTACCAATTTATAAAAGAACATAAAATGGAATTTCCGGTTGGGAAGATGTGCCACGTACTTGAAGTAAGCAAAAGCGGCTATTACCAATGGCTGCATAGGCAATCAGGCAAGCGAGCCATGTTTAACCAACAACTGATGCTAGAAATAAAGCAAGTATATACAAAGAGTAAATGCCGATACGGCAGTCCGCGCATAGCCAAAGAGTTGCAAATGTTAGGCATTAAAGCCTCCACACCCTTAGTTGCACGGCTTATGAAAAAAGAAAATATACGAAGCATTATCAAAAAGAGATTTAAACAAACTACCGATTCAAAACACCATTATCCAGTGGCCGAAAATAAGTTGATGCATCAGTTTACAGTGAGAGAAAAAAATGAAGCATGGGTATCAGATCTCACTTACATCCGTACTTAACATGGGTGGCTATATCTTACCACCGTTATTGATTTGTTTGACAGAAAAGTAATTGGATGGGCTTTAAGCAACAACATGAACGCACACAATACAAACGTTGCAGCCTTTAAAATGCCCTTAATAAACCGTCCCATCAAGCACGATAAACAATTAACTTTTCACTCCGACAGAGGTGTTCAATACGCTTGTTATGACTTTACTTCATTGCTAAAAAAGCATTCTAATATCACTAAAAGCATGAGCCGCAAAGGCAACTGCTGGGACAATACCGTTGCTGAAAGTTTTTTTAAAACCTTAAAAGTTGAACTCATCTATCAAAACAAATACGAAACAAGACAACAAGCCGAACTAGCAATTTTTGAGTACATTGAAACTTTTTACAACACCACCCGAAGACACAAATATTTAAACAACCTCACTATTTTAGAATATCACAAATCAATTAACTTTAACAACTTAAACAATGCTACATGGGTCTAAACAATATTAATAGGAAGTCCAAAAATCAGTATGACAAGGTTTGGTTAAGCTGTTACCTCGTCATTTGCGAGGTAACTACTCAATCTCCAACCCCAGTTTCATTCTTAACTCATTCAAAGCCGGGTTTTCATTGGCCATAGCTTCAAATTTATCTTTATTAGTATAGTAGGTTTTTTCTTGTTTTTCTTCTTTGGCCAGCACAATTTCAATGTAAATGCTGCGGTTGTCCAGTTGCTCTTTTAAAAAAGAAAGCAGGTTCAAACGGTCTTCTTCGGCCTGGGTAAGTTCTCCTTTATGGCTTACCTCCAGCTGCACTTTATTGTTTTCAATCTGAGGTTTTATGGTTTTGTACACTGCAAATAAACTAGGCTTACCCTGTGCGCTCACCATTTGCATATAGGTCTTCCAGTGTTTGTCAAAGGCAAAAGCATCAATTTCTTTAGGGGCTACTTTTTTTTCTTCCTGTTCGGTTTGCGCTTTTTGAATAGCCTGCTGTTCGGCTACTTTATTTTTGATAACACTCAAATTTCCCAATTTTTGGGTCAATGAGGCAGGCGGAACTTTCACAACAGGAGCAACAGATGATATAGCTGGGGTAGTTACGAGTTTAGATACCGTTTCGCTGGCTATATCAGTTTTTTTTTTATCCGACCCGTTATCGGCCACCAAATTTTTTGTATCAATGAGCGATTGCAGGTAACACAGTTTCATGAGGCACAACTCCACGTGCAGCCGCTGGTTTTTGCTGCTCTTGTAGTTAATATCAAACTGGTTCACAATATTGAGGGCATTAAGAATAAACGAAGCCGGAATGGCCTTCGATTGTTCAAGGTAACGTTGAGCCACGTTTTCGCTCACTTCCATTAGTTTCACGGTTTGCGAATCTTTGCACATCAACAAGTTTCGCAGGTGCTCGCTAATGCCTATTAAAAACTGGTGTGCATCAAATCCTTTTCCCAATATTTCATCAAACAGCAACATGGTTTTGGCCAAATCCTGCCCGTAAAACAAATTGATGATGCGGAAGTAATAGTCGTAATCAAGAATATTGAGGTTGGTAATTACATCGTGGTAGGTAATGTGGTTGCCCGAGAAACTGACAATACGGTCAAAAATAGAAAGTGCATCGCGCAGGGCTCCTTCGGCTTTTTGAGCCACCACGTGCATGGCATCGTCTTCGGCATTTATTCCTTCTTTAGCGCAAATGGATTTAAGGTGATCTACCGAGTCCTGAACCCGAATACGTTTAAAATCGAAAATTTGGCATCGGGAGAGGATGGTAGGTAAAATTTTATGTTTCTCGGTAGTGGCCAAAATAAAAATGGCGTAGGGAGGCGGTTCTTCCAGTGTTTTCAAAAAGGCATTAAACGCAGCAGGAGAGAGCATGTGCACCTCATCAATAATATAAATTTTATATTTAGCTCCCTGTGGGGCATATCTAACCTGATCTACCAACCCCCGTATATCTTCCACCGAGTTGTTGGAGGCCGCATCCAGCTCATATATATTAAAGGAACTGGAGTTATTAAATGCCAGACATGAGTCGCATTGGTTGCAGGGCTCCACCTCGGCAGTCATATTCTGGCAGTTAATGGTTTTGGCCAAAATACGTGCACAGGTAGTTTTCCCCACTCCACGTGGACCGCAAAACAAGAAAGCATGAGCCAAGTGATTGCTTCGAATAGCGTTCTTAAGCGTTTGGGTTACATGGCCTTGTCCTACTACTGTATCAAAGGTGGCGGGGCGGTACTTACGTGCTGAAACTACAAAATGATCCATATATAGAGAGCAAAAATACTGATAAATCTTTCATTAGGGGATTTGAAAAAGAAAATATTATCCATACATTTGCAACCCAAAATTTTAAATAATGATATCTAAAGATTACGAATCAGTTATCATCATGACCCCGGTCTTATCTGACGAGCAGATGAAAGATACTGTTGCGAAATTTCGCCAGTTGATCATCGAGAATGGCGGCCAGATAGTCCACGAAACTAACTGGGGTTTATGTAAGTTAGCCTACCCAATCCAGAAAAAAAACACCGGTTTCTACCATGTGTTTGAATTCAAAGCTCCAGGTCAAACTATTGACAAGTTGGAGATCTCTTACAAACGCGATGAGCGTATTATGCGTTTTTTAACTGTTGCCCTTGACAAGCATGCCGTGATTTACAACACCCGCAAGCGCAATGGAGAGTTTAACAAAAAAGAAACCCCAGTAACCGCATAATCCTATGGCAGCACCAAAGATAGACGCACGAGGAAATTCGTTTGTATTCAACACCACCCCTGATACTCCGCAGAAAAAGAAATACTGCCGTTTCAGGAAAAATGGAATCAAGTACATTGATTACAAAGACGCAAACTTCCTGTTAAAATTTATTAATGATCAGGGTAAAGTACTACCCCGTAGAATTACCGGTACATCATTGAAGTATCAGCGTAAAGTGGCTCAGGCAGTAAAACGTGCCCGTCACTTGTCGTTACTTCCTTATGTAGCTGATTCACTCAAATAAACCAAATAGGAGGAACCAGAACATGAAAGTGATCTTAAAACAAGACGTAATTAAACTAGGATATAAGGATGATGTAGTTACCGTTAAGAACGGATATGCAAACAATTACCTTTTTCCACGCGGATATGCCATACTTGCCAGTAATTCTAACCTTAAAATGTTGGAAGAAAATCTGAAGCAGGGCGTAATGAAACGCGAAAAGATTAAAAAAGATGCAGAAGCCACCGCGAAGTCGCTGGATGGATTGTCAATCACCATTCCTACCAGAGCCGGAGCCAATGGAAAAATTTTCGGATCGGTTACATCCCTGCTTGTTTCACAGGCATTAAAAGCCAAAGGCTTTGACATTGACCGCAGACGAATTGATTTCCCGGATGAAATTAAAAACCTTGGAAGTTATAAAGCAAAATTAAACCTGCACAAAGAGGTTAAAGTTGAGGTAACGGTAGAGGTTGTAGCAGAGTAAACAGATTCAGTTGATTTAATACAGAAAATGCCCGACCTTGCGTTGGGCATTTTTTATTTTAACAAAAAGTGAAAGCAATACAACGAATACCATAGCTATGTTGTCTTTTACGGGTAACAGCGCAACTTTTTACTTTATAAAACCGTATTTTCAGATGTGGAACGAAATAAATTAATGGGATTAAAACGGGAATATTTACTTTTCATTTTTTTTATGTTATCGGGCGGTTTAGCCTATGCACAAACCAACAGGGATGAAGTAGAAAATTCAGACACAACACACACTGAGACTTGGGGCGACTCAACCGAATACGAGGAATATTATGAGCCGTTTTATCCCATGTTGCGGTTGGGTGTTTATTACAATCCAATATTCTCCACGGCAAAAGTACGTAAAACAGATTTTGACGGAGCACGCGATAGTCGTACCGGTTATACCAGTTCTATTTGGGGCATTTCTGCACGGTTGGATTTAAGAACCATTGCCATTGAAACAGGTGCAGGCTATACTGAGCGGAAGATTGATTTATCAAGTAGAACCAATAAGGCTGTAGATAAACAACAGGTAGCGGTAAGTTACCGGATAAATACCATAGATGTACCGTTACTAATTCATTTTTTACCTGTGTGGCCGGATTCATATTCAATGTTTACCCCTTTTTTCGGAGCTTCATTTAATTTTAAAAACGGCAGTACCCTTATTGATGCTTCATCTGCTACTACCACTTCCGATTCGGGGTTTTTATCATGGTCGTCAAAAGTAAATATTAAGGAGCCTAAGGTAGGTTTATCTTTGGTTGCAGGATTAAGTTTACTTAAATATGTAAATAGGATCGGCACTTTTGAATTCGGGTTAAGCTATCAGGTGGATATGTTTACTATGCCCAAAATTACCACTAGCTATATATATAATTACGATAATACCATTCAACCTGACCGCACGTATACCTACACCTTTAAAACCATTAATCAGGGAATTCGTTTCAGGGTAGCTTATGTATTTTTAAACAGAGAACTTGGCCCTCGCTATGCCGATTATGATTACCAAACCGATTCGTTAGGTACGGTTCCAACCGACAATAGTGAAACTTTTACAAGTGATTCGCTTAGTGTGCCAGTGGTCAATCCTGTTCCGGCCGATTCATCACTCAAACCGGAGCGCTTCAATAGGATCAAGTTTTGATGCTTTAATCGCGGGATAGATTCCGGAAACGAGTCCCACTAAAAAACAAAGTAATAAACCGGAGATAATCCAAAACCATGGAATAATAAAAGCTCCGCCTACTATTAGCGAAACTCCGTTTCCAATAAGTATTCCTAGAATAACTCCGCCCACTCCACCTATCTGGCAAATTACCAGCGATTCAACTAAAAACTGACTTCGAATATTAAATGCTGTTGCTCCCAGTGCTTTTCGCACACCTATTTCACGTGTTCGTTCAGTAACTGATACCAGCATGATATTCATTAATCCAATAGCAGCACCCAATAGGGTAATAAAACCGATAAAAGTAGAGGCAAGTGTAACATAACTGATATTTTCAATTACCATATTGGCCAGGCTATCGCTTTTCATAATTTCAAAATTTTCTTCATCGTGAAAATGAATTTTACGAATGTTTCTGAAAAGTCCTGTGGCTTCGCCAATGGCAGCTTCCATCTCCTGAACATGATTTACTACCACAGTTATCACAAAACTCATATTTGGATTCGGGAAAATCTGACGGGCGGTTTGAAGCGGAATAATCGCTATACGGTCGCCACCAAACCCCATGGAAGCACCTTTCTCCCCCAAGACACCGATAACTTTAAATTTTATACCGCCAATAGAAACAATTTCACCTTCGGCATTTCTGTTTTTAAACAAACGGCTTTTTACTTCAGCCCCAAGCAATACCACTCTGTTGCCGAATTGTACTTCGGCAGCCGTAAAATTTCTTCCATTAGCAAGCGAATAGCCTGCTGCCAACAGATATTTTTCATCGCCTCCCATAATCATATTATTCGGATTGGTTTTTTCGGAACCTGCTCGTATTTGAGAAGCAAATGAAGCATTTACCGATATGGAGGTGATGGCAGGGTACGAAAATTTACGTTTAAACTCACGAGCCTCGGCAAAGTTGATGCTGCGGTAGCCCTTATTTTTTTTTCTTCTCCCCCCAAAGTGAATATTGCTTGCCCTATTTTTAATATTGAATGAGTTTGAACCCATATTCGAAAAATTCTCATTAATGGAGCCTTTAATTCCGTCAATAGCAGTAAGTATTCCTACTAAGGCCATTATGCCAATGGAAATAATTAGAGAGGTAATGGTGGTACGCAGGGCATTCCCTCTTATGGAGTTTAAGGCAACTTTTATATTTTCACCTACCGTCATCTGTTTTCGAAAGTACAAACCTACGGGATGAAGGTCAAAATATTCCGATAAACCAACGCTTATTACCTATCAATCTGAGGCATCAACAACCACGAAACTGTTTTTCTCGGGCAAAAAAATCAATAGCTAAACCAATAAGTTGCATGCTGCCGGCCTTGAGTATGAATCGGCTAAAGTGTTAAAGGGAATAACCCAGGTTTTGTTTACCGGCCTATTGGAGCCGCTGCGAAACCGGGGTTCATCGGCATTAGCCGGCATGGCTTCTATTTTTAGCACAAATTTATTGGATATTTTTAACACCTGTTTTAGGCGTAAAGCTCCGTTTCGGCAGCCTCGGTAAAAAAAATGGGCTTTGACATACAGGAGCAAAGATAAAGCACTATTTTTATTCTTAAATTTACTTTATGCACCGTATAAAAATTGTGGAATTCGTTATAGCTTTACACAGTTAAATTTTAATTTTTTTAGGCTTATGGATGTTTGGGTTTTTTTACTTGAAGTAGTGAAAATTTTGGTGCCATGCGCCATTATTTTTGCAGTAACCTATACCATGTTAAATTTGTTTTTTAATAAGGAGTATGAAAAAAGGTTACTTGAGTTAAGGGCAAAAAATGTAGAGATACTTACTCCAATACGACTACAGGCCTATGAACGGCTTGTGCTGTTTCTTGAACGCATTTCGCCCAGCAACCTTATTGTTCGGGTAAATAAACCCGGAATGACGGCCACACAACTTAAAACAGAACTTATTGCAACCATTAATAATGAATTCACCCATAACCTCTCACAGCAGATTTATGTTTCCATGCAATCGTGGACTTTACTTAAGGCCGTGAAGGAAGAACTGATAAACGTAATTAATACTACCTATGCTCAAATGGATCATCAGCATGCAACAGGTCTTGATTTAGCTAAGGGGGTTTTTGAAGTTATTATCCGCAAGGATGATGTGCCCACTCAAAAGGCAATTGATTTTTTAAAGCGTGAATTGAAACTTGTTTTTGAGCAATGATCACAATAGGAATGGAAGAGAAAAAATTCATTACCGATTCTGGAATTGAAATTGATGAAGTTTATACCTTTTGTAATACCAGCCCCGAAATGCCGGGCAAATTTCCATTTACCAGAGGCATACAAAAGGATATGTATCGCGGGCGACTGTGGACCATGCGACAGTATGCCGGATTTTCCACAGCCGAAGAATCAAACAAACGGTATCATTACCTGCTAAAGCAGGGAACCATGGGTTTGTCGGTCGCATTTGATTTGCCTACACAAATCGGGTACGACTCTGATCATGCATTTGCCGAAGGCGAAGTAGGAAAAGTAGGAGTAGCTATTGATTCTTTAAAGGACATGGAAGTTTTGTTCGATGGAATTCAACTCGAAAAAATAACTACTTCCATGACCATTAATGCTACGGCATCTACCTTGCTTGCCATGTATATTGCATTGGCAAAAAAACAAGGTGCTGATGTAAAAAAAATATCTGGAACCATACAAAACGATATTTTAAAAGAGTATGCGGCAAGGGGGACTTATATTTATCCACCTAAACCATCCATGTGGCTCATTACCGACATTTTTGCATATTGCAGCAATGAAGTTCCTAAGTGGAATACCATTTCTATTTCCGGCTATCATATTCGCGAAGCGGGTTCATCAGCCGCACAGGAACTTGCCTTTACCTTAGCTAACGGGAAAGCTTACCTGAAAGCAGCTATTGCCGCAGGGTTGGATATTAATACCTTTGGCCAGCGATTGTCATTTTTCTTTAACGCGCACAATCATTTTTTTGAAGAGATAGCTAAGTTCAGGGCAGCCCGCAGGATGTGGGCAAAAATTTCTGCCGATATGGGAGCCACCCTACCCAAAGCGCAAATGTTACGTTTTCATACGCAAACCGGAGGTTCTACTTTAGCCGCTCAGCAACCTGATAATAATATTGCACGTGTTACTATTCAGGCATTAGCTGCGGTGTTGGGCGGAACGCAGTCACTTCACACTAATGGATTTGATGAAGCCTTGTCATTACCCACCGAAGAAGCAGCCCGCATTGCCTTACGAACGCAACAAATTATTGCATACGAAAGTGGAGCTATTGATACCGTTGATGCGATGGGAGGCTCCTACTTTATAGAGACACTTACCAGCCAGATTGAAGCAGAAGCCTGGAAATATATTGACCGCATTGAAGCAATGGGTGGGGCGGTTTCCGCTATTGAGGAAGGATATATTCAGCGCGAAATAGCCGACTCGGCTTACAGGTATCAAAAAGCTATTGAAACTAAAGCTAAAATAATTGTAGGGGTAAATAAATACCAATCAGACGAACCTAAACATACCAAGGTTTTTAAAGTAGATGATTCTATCAGGCAACTTCAGGTAACTAAATTACAGCAGTTGCGAATTGAACGTAATAACGAGGCGGTAATTAACCTGCTTGCCCGGCTTGAATCGGATGCCAAAGATAATGTGAACCTGATGCCCGGAATTATTGATGCCGTGGAGCACTATGCTACTCTTGGTGAAATAGCAGATGTGTTCAGAAAAGTTTTTGGCGAATACCAACAAAGCTGAAATGATTCAGCGAAGTGTATTTCTTGTCTTATTGCTTTCGGCAATTTCGTGTAGGCATTCCTATACAGCCGAGCGCGTAAAAGGGGGCACTTATCGAATAAGTTCCGATACCTTATCTCTGATTGATTCGGGTGTTTACCGAATTATACTCCCTTACAAGGAACTACTTGACAGGCAAATGTCGGAAACGGTGGTGGTAAGTGCCGATGAATTTAAAAAAGAACTACCTTCCGGTACCTTGAATAATATGTTTTGTGACGTGTTGCTTCGCTATGCACAAAAAAAGGTTACTTACCTGCCAATGGTATGTGTAATGAATTATGGTGGCATTCGGTTACCTTTTTTTCCTAAAGGGAATATTTCAATGGGCAAAGTATATGAATTAATGCCTTTTGATAATGAACTTGTGCTGGCAGAGGTAAACGGTGATATGATGAATCAGCTGGCAAAAAAAATAGCGGAAAAAGGTGGAGAACCAATTGCAGGAATGAGTTTGACAATTGATAAAACAAATGGGAGTGCCCTTTTTGTAGGTGGTGAGCAGGTGATACCCTCCAAAACCTACTACGTGTTGTTATCAGATTATATGGTAAACGGAGGAGACGGTTATGGATTTATAAAGCAGGGAGGAAGTAAAATTGTTTCTCTTGGAATAAAGGTGCGTGATGCCCTTATTGCTGAATT
The DNA here is from genome assembly GCA_020049855.1 of Bacteroidia bacterium. Taxonomy (GTDB): domain Bacteria; phylum Bacteroidota; class Bacteroidia; order UKL13-3; family UKL13-3; genus JAGPCK01. The sequence continues at coordinate 32,302 of JAGVLJ010000023.1, forward strand.
CAGATTTATGCTTACTCAAGGGGAAATGCTCAAAGCTGTTTCGGATGAAAGAATCAGAAAAAATTAGTCGCAGGGAATTTCTTCGCCTTTCAGCATTGGGAGCCGGGGTTGCGGCTCTTGCTCAGTTGCCATTCGCTTCATATGCCGGTTTTGATGAAGAAGTGCGACTTACCATCTTACATACCAATGACTGGCACAGCAGGCTGGAACCTTTCCCTATGGACGGTTCAAAATTTCAGGGGCAGGGCGGAGCTGCGTTGCGTGCAAAGCTTATTCAACAAATAAGATTGGAAGAAAAAAATGTGTTGTTGCTTGATGCAGGAGATATAGTGCAGGGAACTCCATATTACAATTTGTTTGGAGGCGATCCTGAAATACAACTAATGAATGAAATGAAGTATGATGCCTGTACTATTGGAAATCATGACTTTGATAACGGACTTGACGGCCTTGCAGGAATGGTGAGTAAGGCGCAATTCCCTTTTCTAAGTGCCAACTACAATTTTACCAATACCGTTTTAGCAGGAAAGATCTTAGCCTATAAGGTATTTGTATTTGACAGGGTACGTATTGGAGTTTTTGGCTTAGGCATTAACCCTGATGAATTGATTGGTGTAAGGCAGTTTGGCGATACTAAGTATGAAGACGCTATGGAAAAGGCCAGGAGTACCGCGGCATTGCTAAAGAACCAAGCGCACTGCGATCTGGTTATATGTTTATCGCATCTTGGGTACAAGTACAATGAAAAAAAGTACAGTGATGTTCATCTGGCTGGTGAGAGTGAAGACATAGATTTAATTATCGGAGGTCATACGCATACTTTTTTAGATTTTCCGGTTTCTTTTTCCAATAAAAATGATAAACTTGTAACGATTAATCAGGTTGGCTGGGCCGGATTGAGGTTGGGGCGTATAGATTATCATTTTTTCGGTAGAAAAAATAATATATTGTACAAAAAATCTCCGATGAGAATTTAATTAAAAAACAAGCCAAAATTTATTTTTTTATTAAGAAAATAATGTTCAATTTTCAGTCCTGAAAACGGGAGTAGACAGTATGACAGAAAAAACTTGTGAATCAGTTTGGAACGATTGTGTAAATATCATCAGAGATAACGTACCACCTCAAAGCTATAAAACTTGGTTTGACCCAATCAAACCGGTGAAGCTCGATAATAAGGTACTCACGATACAAGTGCCAAGCCAATTTTTCTACGAATGGCTTGAAGAGCATTATGTGGCTCTTTTGAAAAAGACGCTAAAACACATATTAGGCCATGGTTCAAGGCTTGAGTACAGTATTATAGTAGAGAACAGCACTCCCAATTCAAAACCTTACACCATTAATGTACCTACCAATGCTGCTTCACGGGCTGAAAATCCGAACGTAGGCGTACCTCTTAATATAAGCACCAGTATTCGCAATCCGTTTATCATTCCCGGATTAAAGAAAATTAATATTGAGTCGAATCTTAATCAAAATTATACGTTCGATACTTTTATTGAAGGGGAATGCAACCGATTGGCCCGTTCGGCAGGCTATGCCGTTGCCAATAAACCCGGAGGAACTGCCTTTAATCCTCTAATGATTTTTGGCGGAGTAGGTTTAGGTAAAACCCATTTGGTTCATGCCATTGGCAATCAGATTAAGATGAATAATAAAAACAAGGTTGTACTCTATGCAGCTGCCGAAAAGTTCATCAATCAATTTGTTGAATCTATTAAAAATAATACCAATCAGGATTTTACAAATTTTTACCAATACGTGGATGTACTTATAGTAGATGATGTACACCAATTTACAGGAAAAGAAAAAACACAGGAAATATTTTTCAATATTTTTAATCACCTCCATCAGTCGGGTAAGCAGTTGATCTTAACTTCTGACAGAGCACCTAAAGACCTTAAGGGCATGGATGAGCGTTTGCTTTCTCGTTTTAAATGGGGCTTAACTGCCGATTTACAGGTTCCTGATTTTGAAACCCGCCTCGCTATCCTTGAACAAAAAATGTATGCCGATGGTATTACACTTGGCAAAGACGTAGTTGAGTATGTTGCCCATAATATAAATACCAATGTGCGCGAACTGGAAGGAGCTTTGATTTCATTACTTGCCCAGTCGTCATTAAACCGGAAAGAGGTTGATTTGGAATTGGCTAAGCAAATGCTGAAAAACTTTGTTAAGAATACCTCCCGCGAAATTTCTATTGAGTACATCCAGAAAATGGTTTGTGAATATTTTACCATTGGAGTTGATTTGGTAAAATCAAAAACACGTAAACGTGAAATTGTTCAGGCTCGCCAAATTTCCATGTATTTTGCCAAGGACTTAACTAAAGCTTCACTTAAAACAATTGGGATGCACTTTGGTGGACGTGATCACTCAACTGTAATTCATGCCTGTCAAACGGTGAACGACTTGATGGAAACAGACAAGAAGTTTAAAGCGGATGTTGAAGAATTGAGCAAACGCATTAAAATTAATATTCTCTAAAGATTAACGGAATTATAAAAGAGGGCCGCAGCAATTCGGCCTTTTTTATTCTCAAAACTATTCTTGCTATTCAACAACCCAGTAAAGGTATTCTTAAAGCTGAAACAGTAAGTGGGAAATAATGCGGCAAACGTATTTTTTATGTTTGAGCATGGATTATTTTGATGGGTGGAATAAACTATTCTATTGATATTTTTATGAGGTAACAATAATTCATAGCATCTATATTGAATGGGCAGCTAACGCCTGTTTTACCGAATTGCTCACTAGGTGCAATACAACTTTAACAGCGATTTTTGAAGCAAGCCTACGATTAAATTGCACCGGGTTATCACATAGGAATAAAAAATATATTTCATCATTTCCGCAAACTACCTCAATGAATTGGGAGGTAATTTTAAGTGAATAGATAAGGGGGATACGTTTATCTTTTTCTTCTTAGCCGATCAAACAGCGAGAGGCGGGAAGTTTTTTTATAGTTGAAATGAGCCAACTCATTTTGTAGCTGATACGCAAATTCGCCCCCTTCAGGATGCAACATTTGCCACACCTTGTCCCACCCCGGAAATCCGCCCAAATTTCGGTCGTCAATAAATAAATCGCACTCCAGTTTGCGGCTGTATTTAGCAGCATTACGCTCGCCCGGATAACTTTCATTTATTGCATAAAATTTAATTCCGTTTTCTTCGCAATATTTCACTGCGGCCTCCAGCATTTCTTCCTCACGGTAGGTCCATAATATGAGGCGGTGTCCGCGTTTTTGCAACTCTTTTAACGTAGCAAAAGCAAAAAGCATTTCTTCCCCTATTTTAGGGTAAGCATGTTCAACAATGGTTCCGTCAAAATCTACGGCAATGGTTTTGGCATCAGGGTTTACGAGCATGAGTTTATTTAGATGTTACAAACAAAATTTCTTCTTTTTGCAAACGATATTTTTCGGCATTTTGTTCGCCAATCATATTGGCATAATGCAGGAGTTTTACTTTAAATCCTGCACGTTCCAGCCATGTTGCATAGTCCATCCCAAATAATCGCAAATGGTCTTTTTGCCAAAAATGCAGTTCACGTTCGCGAGGACTTGTAATGGCAAAGTCTTCGTAGGTATGGCTGCGCCCATAATCTATTGGCACCTGCATAAATGCCATTCCACCGGGTTTAAGCACACGGTTCAATTCACGCATGCATTGGTTGGCATCCTGCACATGTTCCAGCACATGGTTACACAAAATTACATCGTAGGTATTATTTTCAAAGGGAATATGGTGCAAATCAAATTTTACATCGGCCAGCGGAGAAACCAAATCACCTGTGGTGTAATCCAGATTTTTCATGTTTCGGAAACGCTGGTAAAAGCATTGCTCGGGAGCAATATGAAGGATTTTTCGGGGTTTGGTAAAAAAGTCAGTTTCATTTTTTAGGTAAAGCCACATCAACCGATGTCGTTCCAGCGACAGGCAATTAGGGCAAAGTACATTTTCACGTTTGGCTCTTCCGCTGTAGCCGTAAGGCAAAAATTTGCGGTAATGTTTTTCGCAAACCGGACATTGTACATTATCTCCTTTTAGTAAAAGAGGGGCTATTTTATTAAACAGGTAGCTGAGTTTAATAAGCACAGGACGGGGAATTGTACGGAGCAGTAAATGAAACATAATATGCAAAGTAAACCTTTCTGCGGCTAATACTCAAATGCCGTTCACGGTAAAAGCAGCGAGACACAGCCCCAAAGATGGGTATTTTACCGAAAAAAAAGTGGATTTTTACCCTGATGCTTTGATATGTTGTAACTTTACCGCGATTTGTGAATTCTAAACTCCTGAAATATTTTTTTTTACTGCTCACCATATTACCGTGGGCACTGCAAGGATATAGTCAAAAGGTGGCTCTGGTGCTAAGTGGTGGTGGGGCAAAAGGATTTGCCCACATAGGCGTGTTAAAGGCACTGGATGAAAATCATATCCCCATTGATTATATAGTGGGTACCTCTATGGGTGCTTTGGTTGGAGCTCTTTATGCATCGGGAATGACTCCGAAACAGATGGAAGAACTGGCACTTTCACGCAGTATTCAGGAGTGGGCATCTGGCGATTTGCCATCAAAGTATAAATATTACTTTACCCAAAAACAGGATAATGCTTCGTGGATCACACTCAAAGTGTCTATTGATTCGCTGGCTGCTGTGGTAAATCCTACCATTATGAACGATGAGCCTGTGAATATGATTTTAGCCGAATTACTTGGGCAGGCTTCACAGGCTTGTAAGGGGAATTTCGATAGCCTAATGATTCCATTCAGGTGTATGGCGGCCGATATTTTTACCCAGCAAAAAATTATGTTTGAAAAGGGTGATTTGGTTGATGTGGTACGGGCCAGTATGTCGGTGCCTATGATTATTCCTCCTATTAAAGTTGATAATCGATATTTGTTTGATGGGGGAGTGTACAATAATTTTCCGGTTGATGTAGCTACTACTGAATTTCATCCGGATTTTGTGGTAGGCGTAAATGTTTCGGGTAGTAATTTTACCAGCTATCCGTACAACCGGGACGATCAATTGCTTCCTAAGATTTTGTATTACCTGCTTATTTCAAAAACTGATTCTACCCTTATTGATAGTTTAAAAGGGGTGTATATTGAACCCAATCTCACCAATTATACAGCCTTTGATTTTGGCCGTGCCCGAGATTTAATAGCCATAGGATACGCCTATGGTCAGGCCAAAGCACAAGAAATAAAACAAAAATTGGGACGAAGTATTGACTCTACCGAATTGGCCGACCGAAGAAAGAAGTACTACGTGTCGGGCGATGATCTAAAAATTAGTAACGTAGAGGTATTCGGACTTAAACCTTATCAGCAGCGATATGCCAAACGGGTGTTTAAAAAACGCAGAAAGCAGTTGTACCTTACCATGAATGATATTAAACGCGGGTATTATAAAATGGCAGGCGATGATAATTTTACCATTTCATCGCCCCGGCTATACCTGAGTGATTCGGGAAATTATGTGTTTAAAATGAGAGTTAAACAGGAACAAAGCCTGCATGTTGATCTTGGCGGAAATTTCACTTCGCGAAGCATTAACCAATTGTTTGTAGGTTTTCAGTACAACTATGTAAACCGCATCTCATTTAATGTGGTTGGCAATTTTTATTCCGGCAGGTTTTATCAATCGGCACAAATAAAAATGCGAATGAACTTTCCATCGGCTAAACCTTTTTATATTGAGCCAGAGTTTTGCATTAACGACTGGGATTATTTTAAAACAAACGATATTATTAATATAGATAAACGTAAGCCAACCTATGTAGAACAGTTAGACCGTAAGGTCGGATTAACCTTTGCGTTGCCTATGGGGCGAAAATTTAAATCTGAACTTGGCGGAGCTTATGTAAACAATCATGATTTTTACAGCAACAATATCACCTTTGGTTCAACCGATATTCTTGATAACACATTTACCGAGGGCTACACTATTCGCATGGGCATTTTAAGTAGTACGCTAAACCGGAAAATGTATGCAAGTGAAGGTGGTAGCACTGCACTTAATGTCAGGTATATTAATGTTGATGAGCGGCATCAGCCCGGAAATACTTCCGCGTTTATTGACACGGCCACTTTTGCCCGCGAGTGGTTCAGGATAAAATTTACGCATGAGCAATATTTTGGTCATGCCGTATTTCACTACGGGTATCTTATTGAAGCCGTTGCCAGCAATCAACCCTTTTACCGAACCTATACCTCAACCATTATCAATGCTCCGGCCTTTTATCCGCTACAGGACAGCCGCACCCTTATGCTCACTAATTTCAGGGCATTTAATTATGCGGCTATCGGATTCAGAACCATTACCCGCCTGCGGTCAAAAATTGATTTCAGGTTAGAGGGCTACCTTTTTCAACCGGTAAACACCATTACTGAGTCACCGGCACAGCGTCCTTCTTTCGGACCCGATTTTCCGGTGCCATACCGCATAGCAACGGCCGGATTGGTTTACCACAGCCCTATCGGACCTGTGAGTACCAGTTTAAATTACTATGACGATTCTAAAAAACAATTTGGCTTTCTGTTTCATATCGGGTACTTAATTTTCAATCCACGAGCATTATCCGATTAATTTTTTTGCCCCTATCTTTGAGCCATATGGAGCAACACAAAAAAATCCGATTATTGGTAAGTGTAGCTGCAGCAATTTTGCTGGCTGCTGCTGCATTTTGGTATTTTAGTGAGCCTACGGATACAGAATCGTTGCTCGAGAAAGCCGACATGTTGCGTGCTGAGGGAAAATATGAGGATGCCGTGGAAATTTTTACCCGCATACTACGTAACGAGCCGCACCATTTGGAGGCTTTATTTAATCGGGCCTATTGTTATGATATGTTGGCTAAATACGATTTATCAGAGGCCGATTACAGTGAGGTGATTTTGTTGAACCCCGGCTTGCAGCCCGCTTACCTTAACCGAGGACAGGCACGCTATGCACAGCAAAAATGGGATTCGGCTATTGTGGATTTAAATTTTGTCCTTCGGTTTAATCAGTTTGATACGATTGCACTTTACCGAAGGGGATTTTGCAAAGGGAAGCTTAAAGATGTTGCAAGTGCCATTCAGGATTATTCCAAGGCCATTCAGTATCGCCCAGGTTTTGTTCAGGGGCATTTGGAGCGGGCGCAACTTTTTTTAATGCGGCAAGATACTGCTATGGCCTTGTTTGATTTAACAAAGGCCATTGAGCTGGCACCAAAAGATACGCGTGGGTATTTTGGCCGTGGTGAGTTATTGTTTAATCAACAAAAATTTGAATTGGCCGGTAATGATTTTAACCAGGTTATTCTTATTGACTCCCTTAGCACAAAGGCCTATTACAACCGCGGATTGTGCTATTTTTACCTACGCCTGTTTAATGAAGCTTGTAAGGATGTAGGTATTGCTTATGAATTGGGCGATACCTCGGCACTTCCGTTTCTTAATGCCAATTGCCGCCCTCAGCAGTAAGCGTGCATGAACGAGAACCAGCTAAAATTTTTCATTTCGCGCCTGCCCGAAACCCCGGGTGTTTACCGGTATTTTGATAAAGACGGTAAACTTATTTATGTAGGCAAAGCCAAAAATTTGAAAAAAAGAGTGGCTTCCTATTTTACCAAAAGCCACCATGATAACCGCAAAACCACCCTTATGGTGGCGCGTATTGAACGTATTGAATTTACCATAGTTGACACTGAATTTGATGCCTTGCTGCTCGAAAATTCTCTTATTAAAAAATACCAGCCAAAGTATAATATTAATTTGCGCGATGATAAAACCTACCCGTTTATCTGCATCAAAAAAGAGCGTTTCCCCCGTATTTTCTCTACCCGTAACCGGATAAAAGACGGCTCCGATTATTTTGGACCGTACACCTCCGGACGTATCATGCATACCATGCTCGAGTTAATTAAAACCCTTTATCCAATACGAAACTGCACGCTGCTACTTAGTGAAAAAAATATTCGTGAGGGGAAATTTAAAACCTGCCTTGAGTACCAAATTGGCAATTGCAAAGGCCCTTGCGAAAATTATCAAACAGAAGCCGATTATATCCAGGGAATAAAACAGATTAAAAGTATATTACGAGGTAATATTGATGAAGTACTCGAATTTTTGGCTAATGAGATGGAAATCTCTGCTGCCGAACTTAAATATGAAGTGGCCGCCTCGCTTAACGAGAAGTACCAACTGCTTCAACACTACCAAAGCCGCTCTACCATAGTAAGCAAAAGCATTCACAATGTGGATGTGTTTAGTTTATCGCACGATGACACTTATGCTTTTGTAAACTACCTGAAAGTGGCCAACGGAATGATTATTCAAAGCCATACGGTAGAGATTAAGAAAAAATTGGATGAAACTCCTGCGGAACTGCTGGGATATGCCATTGCGGATATCAGGCAAACCTTTCACAGCAACTCTACCGAGGTTATTGTACCTTTTGACTTGGAGCTAACCGATACCCCCGTGATATTTACCGTACCAAAGGCAGGAGAAAAGAAAAAATTGCTAGACCTTTCATATAAAAATGCGGCATTTGCCAAAAAAGAAAAATTAGAGCAATACGAAAAACTAAATCCTGAATTGAAAACCGAACGTATCCTAACTATGATGATGAAGGATTTGCACATGAAAGAACTACCCCGCCATATTGAATGTTTTGATAATTCTAATTTTCATGGCTCGTACCCGGTAAGTGCCATGACGGTTTTTAAAGATGCCCGACCCAGTAAAAAAGATTACCGCCACTTTAATGTGCACACGGTAGATGGGCCCAATGATTTTGCCACCATGGAAGAAATAATAGAGCGCAGGTATAAACGGGTGCTCGAAGAAAACCAACCTATGCCGCAACTTATTATTATTGATGGCGGCAAGGGGCAGTTGAGTGCGGCAGTGAGCAGCTTAAAAAAATTAGGATTGTATGGCAAGGTAACTATTGCCGGCATTGCCAAACGGCTTGAAGAATTGTATTTCCCCGAAGATGAGTTACCCCTGTATCTCGATAAAAAATCGGAAACACTTCGCATTATTCAGCAACTGCGCGATGAAGCACATCGCTTTGGCATAACTCATCATCGCAAGCGCAGGGATAAAGGCACATTGCACAGCGAACTGGAAGCCATTCCGGGGATAGGCCCTGCCACCATTGGACAATTACTAAGAGAACTTAAATCAGTAAAAAAAATCAAAGAAGCATCACCTGATTTGCTCGAAGAAATTATTGGTAAAGCTAAAGCTAAATTGTTGATGAACTATTTTACTGCTATAAAATAGAAAGAGCCGCATTTTAATGAATGCGACTCTTAAATTGGAGGTTTAGGCTTAGGTATTATTTTTTATAAATTTACCTAAACTTTGTGAAGCACCACTACGCACTCTTACGAGGTAAAGTCCACCGGGTAGTGAACTGATATCAATGTTTTTACTTTCACTGTGCAACACTATTTTTCCGGTAAGGTCAGTAATTTCAATCGCATCAAGAGGTTGGTTGCTGTTAATATGCAGTACCTGTTGGGCCGGATTAGGATATATTCCGAATGTAATCTGTTGAGGTAAGTTGGCAATTGAAGTAGGGATGGTTATTTTTTTCCTCCAGTATATCAATAATGCTCCATCATATAGCAACACCGGGGCTTTCCCGTTTTGATTCCACCAAATTACGTTGGTGTTGCCTTGGGTGTCATATCTGAATATGCGTCCTAAGTTACTGTAAACCGAATCTGAGGTAGTGAGAGTACCCCATGCATCATAGCGAATAAAGGCTGTAGAGGCTACCTGACCCTGCTTTTGGTATCCGTCACCCACACTGTCTGAAAAGTTGAATGTGCCCGGCAGAAGGGTACGGTAAGAAGTAAAGATATCGGGCGAACCGTTAGTACCCAAATCGGTAGCTACTTCTTCTAACCCGTTGGCAATTGAGTTTTTAAAAAGGTGAAACACCGTATCACTACCCAAAATTACGCGTAGGGCCACATTGGCATTGGGGTATGCCGAGCCGTAAGGTGTGGCTGATGGATTAAGAAACAAAGCACTGCCACTTAGTGTAGATGTGCCTGCTGTGGTGCTCCAGTTTTGATTGGCTCCGGCATTGGCCATGTTGGCTGGGGAAATACCTGTAATATTATACAAATCATACGCATCTCCAATGGTAATATTGGAAGAGTTTAAAACGGGTTGAGCTATACCAAAACCCCAGCCGATAACCGTAAACAACAATGTAAATTTTTTTTTCATGGGATTAAATTTAGATTAATCAAATATAAACAGTATTCCCATGTCTGTACATCACATAAAATGCGTATTTACTATACAGATTCAGCAATTTCAGGCAGCATCCCCATAATTTTTAGCCGATATTTTGTATGGGTATGTAAGGGACTGGGTGACCCAATAGGTATCGTTTTTTATCTGACATTTTAATTTTGAATTGAGTGAGGGAAGGCCTGAACTATTAAACCATACTTATCACTGAATAACTTAGAAGATTATTAGATTAATTAACCGGCTTTGGTAGTTTTAAGAGGGATAGTAACTCATTACCTGATAAAGCAGATGGTAAAAAGGGCAATGATGACGGAAAAGTAAACGTGGAGATTGAAAACAAACTGGCTTTGTGTTAAAATATACTTTTATTTATTGAGAGGGGCTCTACTAAATTTATTTCAAGCCTAAGGTATTAATATGAAAAGGGGTAGTGGTTTGATTTTAATGCACTAATTATTGAAAGTGTATTTCGTAAAAAGGCAATCAATGGTATTAGCCGGGCACAAGGCTACACACTAAAAGAAATATTTATGAATTAACATTTTGTTTACTATGCAAAGGGAAGAAAAAGTATTACCAGTTACCGTAAACCAAATGACAACTAAACTTAACAACCCAATTAAAAACCATTGCTGGAATTGGTTCTGCTTGGCATTAACTATTGCTGCACAAATTAAAATTGGCTGAAAAAATTAACGCAACTCCTGCCTGATTATTAACGGGAAAAGCAAAAGCCCTGCTTACTTAGCAGCTATTTTACAAAGTAAACAAAACAAGCAGGTTTTTAACGCAGGCTTAATAATACGCCTCCTCGGTAGGATAAATAAAGATGAAAGGCTCTTTTCGTTGATCAATTTTGCCGCTCAGGCTCCCCGAACTCATGCGCTGGTCTGAATTGGGTGGAAATGATTTAAGGTAATACTGCTCCACTACTTTGGCAGTTGGCAATGAATCGGCTTTAAATTGAAACCACCCGGCCGGATTTCCCTGCCGTTTTCTAATTTCATCGGGTTGGTTGGTAATGCCAATTGACCATTCACCGTGATTTTTTTTACTGCCCGAGGCCAGCTTTTTTTCAATTGATTCTTTAATATAATCGCTATTTCC
>JAGVLJ010000050.1 GCA_020049855.1 Bacteroidia bacterium
ATTGGCCCCGGAGGTGGTAATGGGTGGGAACTGGTTTTGGCTATTGATAAAATCTACTTGGGGGTCGTCTTTTTCGCAATGCAGGTTCATAGTAAGCAAAGCGGTAAAGAGAAACAATAATGGATGGTATGTTTTCATAACAGTTAGTTATTATATAACAAAGCTAACGGCTAAATTTTGGTAAAAACAAATTTTAGTTAAACTATAGCTGAAATTACCCTTTAGGGTAATTTGTCTTTGACGTAACGGGCGGGTTTGTTTGTTAAACTTAGGGGGCAAGGTAACACCCACCCAGCCGTAAAAAGAAATGAGAAACTGCTTAAAAAAAAAGTCCTGCTTTTGGGGCAGGACTTTTTAATATAAGCAGTGTAAAACTTATTTCTTATTGTACCGTCTCCGGAATTTATCAATACGGCCTGCAGTATCCACCAGGTTTGATTTACCGGTAAAAAACGGATGCGACTTGTCGGAAATCTCCAACTTGAAAAGCGGGTATTCGTTTCCGTCTTCCCATTTCACTGTTTCTTTGGTTTCAACCGTTGATTTTGTGATAAATGAATAATCGCAAGACATGTCTTTAAACACGACCATTCTATAATTCTGTGGATGGATATCTTGTTTCATCTTATGTTAATTTCTGTATAAATTTGGACGGCAAAGATAGGCATTTATAACAAAAAGTAAATTAATTTTTTTAAATCAGTTTTGCTCTAAAGCGAATTCCTATGGCAGACGCAAAAATACTCATTATTGACCACGAAAAAACGGTAAAAATACTTACCCGCATAGCCTACCAGATTTTAGAAAACAACCTGGAAGAGAAAGAATTAATTATTGCGGGCATTCAGGGTCGGGGATTTTCGGTGGCCAGCATGCTGGCTACTAAACTTGGCGAGATAAGCAGCCTGAAAGTAACCCTGCATCAACTAAAACTGGATAAGGATCAACCCAAATCGGATGAAATAACCATGGAGCCAGATACCAAAGTAAAAGGCAAAACGGTGGTAATTGTAGATGATGTGCTCAACTCGGGGCGTACCCTCATTTATAGTTTTATTCCCTTTTTAACGCATGGAGTAAAAAATATTCAAACAGCAGTGTTGATTGACCGCAATCACAAATGTTTTCCGGTAGCTGCCGATTACGTAGGAATATCATTGGCCACAACCAGCCGAGAACACGTAAATGTAGTGATTAACGACAAAGGGCAGGTATCGGCCTATTTGAATTAGGGGGCATAAAAAAACCGTGTTGGGTAAACACGGTTTATACATTATAAGAGCAAGTTTAACTTATTTCACTTTTGTTGAAAGCTCAGAACCCGGTTTAAAACGAACAACTTTTTTAGCAGCAATATTAATTTCCTTTCCGGTTTTAGGATTTCTTCCTTTACGGGCAGCACGTTTGGTTACCGAAAATGTTCCGAACCCAACAAGAATTACTTTGTCCCCTTTTTTTAATGCTTTCTCGGATGAAGACAGGAATGCGCTCAAAGCGGCCGATGCCTGTACCTTGGTAATTCCTGCACCATCAGCCATTGCGTTGATTAAATCTGCTTTGTTCATTTTGTTTATTTATTTGGTGGAAGTATTAAAGTTTCAATCATCTCAAACATAGGGTAAGTAATTGGTACTTCAAGCATTTTTGAAAAAATATTTTTTCACCAGCATCAAGAGTTATGGTTCTTTCAGCGCCATGCAATAAAAAACTGACAGGCAATGATTTATTTTTTAATCACAAAAGCGACCACTTGTTGAGCCACTTCTTCGGCTGAGAGTTTTTCCACATTTAGGGTACACTTTGCTTTGCGGTAAAATTGCTCTCTTTTATTGAAAAGCGTCTGAACAATGGTTAAGCGAGTCATGTCAGTGGCGTTTTTAAACAAGGGTCTTTGGGTTTTGCTTTGTTTAACCCGCGAGGCAATAAAGGCGGGCGATGCATCGAGAAAAATGGTAACTCCGTTTGCATTCATCAGTGCCATATTCTCATAAAAGCACGGAGTTCCTCCGCCACAAGCCAGCACAAACGATTCCTGTTGTATTATTTGTTGCAAACATGCCTGCTCAGCCTGGCGAAAATAATTTTCTCCGAAGTAGGCAAACAAATCGGCCACCGACATATTTTTTTGTTGTTCGATGTATCGGTCGAGGTCTATAAACGGAAGTTGTAAACAAGCGGCTAATTTTTTTCCGATGGTGGTTTTGCCCACTCCCATCAGTCCGGTTAAAAAAATTTTCATGCAGCAGCATAATTAATAAAAGTGCACGACCAATCTTTCATTGGTTCATCTGCTTTTTTACCGTTTCAAAGGTTGGCACCTGAAACCCGCTCCACTTTTTAATCACTACTCCTTTTTTAAATAAAATTACCCCGGGGTTAGAGCGTATCATTGTTTTAAGTTCGATACCATCCATATTAAAATATTCATAAGGTGCTGCCACTTCATGGCGGTAGGCTTCGGCTTCTTCGGGTGGTGTGCTTGTAAAAGCCCAAATACGTTTTCCGGCTTTGGTCATCCAGTCCTCGGCCAATTTATTAAGGGCAGGCTGAGCAAACCTTAATGTTTTAGTAAGTTCATTCTGTACAATCACCAGTTGGTAATCATCCTTCATAAAAAACAAATCTGTTAGCTCCGCTTTTTGGGAGTCGTAAATCTTAAACCCGTGTATTGGCGATTTGTACCCGGGTTTAACCAATACGCTAATAGTGGTATCCCACTTCCAGTTTAACGTATCTTGCCACGGGTAATTACTCATGGTAAAATCTTTTACCTCATTGGTTTTTAAATTGCGGTATCGCAGCCGCGTTTCATAAACATCATCTTTAAGCTGGCCTTTGGGAACGGCCATAATTTTTTCGATATCGTTTCCTACTTTGTATGGAAGAAAATCTTTAAATGGTAAAAGCATATAGGCCAAAACTGCAAATGCGGTTGAGGCAAACAATGAAGTAAAAATGAAGAGCGATGAAATTGCTTTTGATTTAAAAACCGGCTTAATATTTTTTTGCCCGATAAAAACAACGAGGATGAAGGCAAGTAATATCAGGTCTTTGGTAAACGACTGCCATGGTGTAAGTTTAATGGCATCGCCAAAGCAACCGCAATCGGTTACTTTGTTATACAGAGCCGAATACCCCGTGAGCCAAGTAAAAAACATAATCATAAAAAGCAGCAACCATGTATTTAATTTTACATACGACCCGATGAGCAATAATACCCCGACAATAATTTCGAAAATACAAACAACCATTGCCAGTGGCAACGCAATACCCACAAAAAATGGCATTTCAAATACCTCAAAATATTCTTTGAGTTTATAAGAAAAGCCAAGTGGATCGTTGGCTTTAATAATGCCCGATATAATGAATAAAAAACTTACAAAAAACCTGCTTATTTGTACAGTTGTTTTCATATTTACTCCTGTAATCTGATTAATGCAAAAACCGAATAATTTAAAATATCGCGAAAATTGGCATCCACACCTTCCGACCCGAGTGTTTTTCCTTCATTATCCTCAATTTGCCGGATACGAAGAATGCGCATCAAAATCATATCGGTAAAAGTACTTACCCGCATATCGCGCCAGGCTTCTCCATAATCCTGATTTTTATCCATCATCAGTTTAAAGGCGATTTCCACTTCGCGGTCGTAGGTTTGCAATAATTGATCCGAAGTGAGGTTTTTTTCCCAGTCGTCTCCAATCTCCATTTGAATAAGGGCAATGATGCAATAGTTAACAATACCCATAAACTCCGATTCCATCCCTTCATTGATACGCATGGATTTATTTTGCTCAATAGTGCGAATGCGTTGAGCTTTAATAAAAATCTGGTCGGTGATAGATGGCAAACGCATAATGCGCCACGATGTACCGTAGTCATGATTTTTTCGGGCAAATATTCCTCTGCATTTGGCAATTACCGAATGATATTGTACTTGGGTTTGGCTACTCAAAACTTAATCCTTTAATTCGTGAAAACATTGAACAAGACGAATGGCGAAATTATCGGATTTTTCTATAAAAAGTACCCTAAACTGTAAGGGTCGTTTACTTTCTCTTGAGCAGCCCGTAGTAATGGGTATTCTAAACATAACCCCTGATTCTTTTTTTGACGGAGGTACGCTACACTCTAGTGCTGCTGCCATGCAGCGTGCCGGAGAGATGATTTCGGGCGGGGCTTCCATTCTTGATATAGGAGGCTACTCCACCCGTCCGGGAGCCAGAGACGTTCCAGTTAGGGAAGAACTTACGCGCATCATCCCTGTGATAGAAGGTATTGCTAAAAATTTTCCTGATTGTTTTATTTCGGTTGATACTTTTAGGGCACAGGTGGCCCGAGAAGCTATTATGGCCGGGGCACACATCATTAACGATGTTTCGGGCGGTGATGATGATCCGCTCATGTTCGAAACTGTTGCGTCCTTTAAAGTTCCGTATATACTAATGCATAAAAAAGGACATATTAACACCATGCAGCAAAATCCGGAGTATACGAATGTAGTAGAGGAGGTAATGGATAGCTTTCATCCAAAAATACACTTGCTTAAACAACTGGGGGTAAGTGATGTGGTGCTCGATCCCGGATTCGGTTTCGGAAAAACCATTGAGCACAACTTTGAATTATTGAACCGTCTCGATGAATTCCATATCTTTGGCCTTCCGGTGCTGGCGGGTTTATCACGCAAATCAACCGTTTACCGTACGCTTGGTATTACTGCCAAAGAGGCCTTAAACGGAACCACTGTACTCCATACCATTGCCCTGCTAAAAGGAGCGCAAATTTTAAGGGCGCACGATGTGAAAGAGGCTATGGAATGTATAACTCTTACAAGCAAACTGAATGGATGAAGTAGATATTTTTTCGGTTAATTATATGAAACAGCACTGGCTTTCGCTGGTGGTAGATGTAGTGCTCATAACGCTCATTTTTTTTCGCCTCCTCAAAGCCCTGCGGGGAAGTTTAGCCTTTAATATTCTTATCGGGTTAATTACTGTATACGCTTTGTGGTGGTTGCTGAAGTTCTTAAAACTGCACCTTATGTCAACCATCCTTGGCGAATTTACCAAGGTGGGCGTACTGGCAATTCTCATTGTTTTTCAGCAAGAGATACGTAAATTTTTAATGCTGTTGGGAAAAAACAGTCTTGGAAAAGGTGAAGGAAGTTGGAAAAATCTATTACCTTGGAACTGGAACCTGCAGGAAGGAAATATCAATAATAATTTTGAAGCGGTGGCATCGGCCTGCGAAAATTTATCGGCAGGAAAAACGGGTGCTATACTGGTATTCCCGAAATCGACCGAACTGAAATTTTTTGCCATGACAGGTGAAATTATGGATGCACTGGTTTCAAAAAGACTCATTGAAAGTATTTTTAATAAAACCAGTCCGCTGCACGATGGAGCTGCTATTATTCACAACAATAAAATTAAAGCAGCCGGTTGTGTATTACCTGTGAGCGATAACCCCGATTTGCCTTCCGGCATGGGCTTGCGCCACAGGGCTGCCGTAGGCATCACCGAACAATCGGATGCCATAGCTATTGTAGTATCGGAAGAAACGGGGAAAATAAGCTTGATAAAGGAAGGCTTGATAAAAGAAGACATAACCTCTTTTGAAATAGTTCAGATAATGAGTAGGGAATTTGCTGACGAACTAATCAAATAAGTTTATTGAATCGAATCACTCTCCGGATTCAGGGAATCAAGGTAATGAATCAGTTCCTGATCTGAATACCCAATCAGTTTTATAGACTGAGCGGCATCACGGGCAGCATCAGTGTTCGGATATTTTTTAATCACTTCATTGTAAACATCGGTGGCAGGGCCAATTTTGTTCAGCCCGTTTTCCAAAATAAATCCCTTCATAAACATGGCTAAACCTGCCCGCTTATCCTCCGGATACCGGGTAAAAAAAATATCGTACAAGCGAATAGCATCTTCAAACTGCCCAAGCATATTGCTCGACTCGGCAGCCTTGTACGTAAATTCCCTGCAATTGGGGTCTTCGGGGTATTGGGAAATGAACTGTTGGTACAACTGATTTAATTCTGCCAGCTTATCGGGATTTTCGATGGTTGAATCATTTTTATCCATCTCCATAATTTTTTTGAGGGCTTCTTCTTTAGGCGATGTGGAACAAGAAGCAAAAAACAATACTCCGGCAACAAATAAATATGATGCAATTTTCATAAGGGCAAATGTAGGATTAGTTTAATATTTTCCAAGGCTAAGCATCACCAGGGTACAGGCTTCAACAGATTCAATACCGTGCTCATTCAATTTACCAGCCAACTCCGGGTTTTCGGCTCCCGGATTAAAAATAACCCGCTTGGGTTTAAGTTTAAGAATATACTCGTAAAATGATGGTTGATGTGTGAAACCCACATACAAAGTAACGGTATCCACTCCTTCTACCATAGGCTGCCCTTGCTGAATGTGTACCCCTGCAACTTCGCCTTGCTTGATGCCAACCGCAATTACTTCATGTCCGTAATTTAGTAATTTATGAATAGCCATGTAAGCCGTTCGATCAGGGTTGGTGGTAGCACCAAGCACCAGTGTTTTTTTTGACATGGTACAAAGGTAATGGAATTTGTAACATTGAAATTCGGGTCTAGCATCCCCATACCCCCTTCACTTGTGCGCAAGCCCACGCTGCAAGGGGGATAAAACATCGGTAAAATTGTCCCCCTTGTGCGGCTGACCGCGGGAGAGCGAAGGGGGTAGGGGATGTGCACTAACTTCAACGGAACATCAAGCGTGGACGCTTGATGGAACAATACGGATGGCTGGTTGAAATAACTTTAAATCTGCTCCCCCTGCATAGGGTTAACTTTTTTTACTTAAACTTGTAGTTGAATTAGTAACCAACTAGTGTACACTTTTTTAGGATGAGGATGCACTATAGTTTCGAACATAAATCTCGCGACCGAAAATGAATAAATTTATAGCATACTTTGATTTGCTTGGTTTTGAAGAATTTATTGCCAAAAATAGTATTGATGATCAAAAAACGGCTCTTGGTGTTGTTTTTCATACCATTGAGTGCAGCCTATCGGGTGGCAAAGTTCTAAATACCGACATAGGTGTAGTAGCTGACATATCCAATGCCCAAATTAATTGCCTTAACTTTTCGGACACTATCGTCTTTTGGACAAATGATGAGTCTACCTATTCATTAATCAATTTATTGAAAGTTGTTCACGACTTCAATTCAAAAATGATTCTTTATGTTTTTCCAATAAGAGGGGCGGTAACGTTTGGGGAAATATTTCATACGAATTATCGTGAAGCAAGTAACCAGAATACACTTTACAATGTTAACTCTGTGTACGGCAAAGGAATCATTGAGGCATACAGAAAATCGGAAATGCAAAACTGGGCAGGTACTGTAATTGACAATACAATTATTGAAGAGTTGAAACTAAGAAAAATTGAAGTTGACACATTTCTAAAGCCGTTTGCAAAAAAATACCAAGTACCATACAAAGATTTAAATGTGCAAAAGTCTGACGAATACACCCTTTGCCCAGTAGAAGAAAAGATTGGCAACGAGTTTTTTAATAATTGTCAAAAATCAATTGAGCGAAATTTTTCTAATTATAATAAAGATGTTTCACAGGCTTCTGTAAAAATAAAGTTAGCAACCACCATTAAGTTTCTTGAGAGTTTTAAATGAAACAAATTGCACATTAAATATTAATATAATCACTAGTTAATGAGTAATAATTCTTTAATAAAATTTGGCTCTAATTCATTGGTCAGAGTAACGAATACAATACACGCTACAAACAAAATTATTTACAACGGGATTGAACCGATCTTCAATGAAGCTTTTAGTTTATTAATTGGTAAAAACCCTAAAATATTTATTGAGAACTTTTGTTTTCTACTTGAATACGATGTAGATTATTTAAATAAAAAAGGATTTACATTCAAAGCAAACTCAAATGATGACTACGAAAAAGCTATTGAGCTATTTCAAAAAGTTATTGATATAAAACCGAACTTTAAATATGCTCATAATTACTGTGGAGTTGCAAAATGTAAATTAGGAGATATAAAGGGTTCTATCGCTGATTACACTAACGCAATTGAAATGGACATTAATTATGCAATAGCATATAATAATCGTGGAAATGCAAAGTTGCAAATTGAAGACTATAATGGAGCAATTGAAGATTTAACCAAAGCTATAGAAATAGAGCCAAACTATGCTAACGCGTATAGAAACCGCGGACATGCAAGGGTGAAAATTAAAGACTATAATCGGGCAATTGAAGATTACACCAAAGCTATAGAAATAGAGCCGAATTATGGTAGCACATATGCATATCGTGGAAACACAAAGTTGCAAATTGAAGACTATAATGGAGCAATAGCGGATTTCACCAAAGTAATTGAAATCAAGCCCAAATCAGAATTTGGATACTACTACCGTGGATATGTAAAATTGAAATTGGAAGACTATAATGGAGCTATTGAAGATTATACGAAGGCAATTGAAATAAATCAGAATTATGGTAGCGCATATGCAGATCGTGGAAACGCAAAGCTGCAAATTGAAGACTATGATGGTGCAATAGCAGATTTTACTAAAGTAATTGAAATCAAGCCCAAATCAGAATTTGGATACTACTACCGCGGATATGCAAAATTGAAATTTGAAGACTATAATGGGGCAATTGTTGATTATACGAAGGCAATTGAAATAAATCCGAATAAAGCTAGATACTACCAAAATCGAGGAATAGCTAAAAGTAAAAATGGCGATTTTAAAGGTGCAGAAATTGATAAACTGAAATATAAAGATTTAATTTATATCAATGCAAACTGAAGCAGTATTTGAAAATATAGCCGACAGAATTCAAACTGAAATTAGAAATGCTCAGAAATCCATTTTCATTGCCGTTGCGTGGTTTACAAATAAGAACCTATTTAATGAGCTTGTTTTAAAAGCGAAAAGTGGTTGTCCAGTTTCACTAATTATTGCTGACGACAAAATAAACTCAAACGCACAAATTCCTTTTAGTGAACTAGAAAAATACAATTCGAAATACTATAAAGTTGGAAACGGTGATACAGAATTAATGCATAACAAATTTTGTGTTATTGATTTTAGCACAGTAATTACTGGTTCATATAATTGGAGTTATAAAGCCGAAATTAATTTTGAAAACGTAATTATCAATTATAATGATACAGCTTTAGCAGAGCAATTCATTTCAGAGTTTGAGCAAATAAGAAAAAAGTTTTATCCTGATGAACAAAAAGAAGAAATCATCTTCCCAATAAATAAAATATTAATTCGTTTAGAAATTATTAAAAACTACATACTGCTTGAAGATATTGATGAATTGAATAAAGAAACACATAAATTAAATGAGTTCATTTTTAATTCAGACATTGCTGAAATAATTAATCATATTCAAAATAACGAATATTCTTTTGCAGTCAATAAAATACAGAATTTTGCTTATCAAAATAATCAGATCTCAATATGGAGTGACCCCGAAATTCCCGCACTGAAACTTGAAATTAAAAACTTAGAAAACCGAATCAATGCTTTCGATAACGAAAAAGTTGAACTCGAAAAAATAATTTCAGATTTCCAATACAGACACACCATTGAATTAGGGAGCATCATTTTAGAGATTCTAAAACTTAGAAAACTTAAATTCAAAACCGACAAGAAAAAATATGCTGAGGCTGAAAGTGATTATAAACAATTTAACAAACAGTTTGAAGAAGAAAAAAAGAAACAGCAATTTAAACTGACCGAAGAAGAGAAAATGGAACTAAAAAAGAAATTTAGAAAAGCTACATTTCTCTGCCACCCAGACAAAGTAAATGACAAATTTAAGGAAGAGGCGCAAAAAATATTTATTGAATTAAAAGCCGCTTATGAAGCAAATGACCTAATGAAAGTATCGAAAATCCTTAACAACCTAGAAAAAAATAATTTCTTTAAGCCACAATCAGAAACTGTTTCCGAAAAAGATAAATTAAAAACAGCAATTGCTAAACTTCTTATTCAAATTAAAACTTTAGTAAATGAAATTGTATCTATTAAACAAAGCGAAACATTTAATACAATTGTTTCCATTACTGATTGGGACAATTACTTTAGAGTTACAAAAGAAAAATTGGAAAAGGAACTACAAGATTTACAAATTTGAAATACTATGAGTAATATATTTAGCGAAATAGAGTATACAAATTCATACGATGGCATTTTTGGAAATGACCATGCATGCTTACACATAAATGACAATGTATTTAATGGTTACTTTGAAAAATCCCCTATTGAAGAAAAACTAATCACAAGTTTCAATTACACCCCAATTGCAGACGGATTTCATAAACCATATAAGGCCAGCTGGATGGTTTATGAATCGAAATTATTACTTGGCTATGTTAATGGTTTAATTAATGGGCAACGATTATACACTACCGATATTATTCCTGAATTTCCGGATGACGAGATTTTATTTCTATATCATTATTTTAGTGGGGTGCTAAAATTAACTATCCAACAGAAAGAAATTTTGCCAAATGCTAGCAACTTTATTAATCAGAACTGCAATAGTTTGCTGCTAACATTTAAAAATGGTATTCTGTTGACAACAGAAGAAAATATTTCGGGATGATTTGATATTGACTATAAAAAGGAGAATCCTCTTTCAAACAAGAAAATTGCTTCGTTCCTTCTAACTGACTGCGGGAGAATGAAGGGGACAGGAGTAAAGTCAGGCATTGCAAATCCAAAATAGAAAAGAATCCTATAGTTCCCTGTGATCTGCAACGACAGAGACATTCCCAAAACTTTAAACTCCAAACCTTAAACTTTCAACCCTCTTCACGCATACATCACCTGCTCCTCGCCCATTATTTTCTCTCCACGAAAACATAAGAGCAACTGAGCTACGGTTACCACATCTTTCTGGCAATAGGTTTTTATCCGTTCCAGATCTTTTTCCTTCCAATAAACTTCCCATACCCGGCTGCCATCTATATCATCTTTTGGGGTGGGGATATTAAAACTGGCGGCCAGTAAATCGAGTGAGGTAAAACTTTTAAAGTCGCCAAACTTCCAAAGCTCCATGGTATCAAGCAAGGTTACTTCCCAAGGTTTTTTACCGGCATTATCCAGTATGCGTGGGATGGATACTCCGTTAATCAGGCAGCGCCTGCCTATATACGGATAATCGAACTCTTTGCCGTTGTGGGCACAAAGCAGCTTATCGTTCTCCATGTTCCAGCGGTTAATCATTTGCCCAAATTCTTCGAGCACCAATTTTTCATTGTCCCCATAAAAAGATTTGAGTTTAAACTGCCACTCGTTGCCGTTGCGTAAAAAAACACCTACCGAAATACAGGCTATTTTTCCAAACTCGGCATAAATGCCGGCACTGCTGTAAATATCCTGCGGTGTTTGGTCATCTTTTACCAGGTACTGGGCTTTCTTATTCCATAAGGCCTGCCAGCGGTCGTCAAGGCCCGTATAATCGGGATACTGGGGTACTGTTTCAATATCCAGACACAGTACTTTGGTTAAATCAAGGTTGTCGAGCATATGTTTACTTTCATCCAAATATCTGAAAAGTTTCGTCATAAAAAAACGGGCGTTGGTCGGGTTTACTAAAAAAGTACTTGCAGATTAAAAAGGGACTAGTATCTTTGTGATATCAAATTGATATTAAAATGAAAAATGAAACCTCCTTTAAAGCCTCTTCCGGATTCGGAATGCTCTTAGTAATGCTGGTAGTTATTTCAGCAAGCATTTATTCCATTACCCTGCGTGAACCATTCACTATTTTAGGAGGAGCCGCAGGCCTTATAATTACTTTTATGCTTATGCCAGGCTTTATGATTGTTGACCCTAATGAATCAAAAGTGTTATTACTTTTTGGTGAATACAAAGGCACCTTAAAAGACAACGGCTTCTTTTGGGCCAATCCGTTTTTCAGTAAAAAAAATGTATCGTTAAAAGCCATGAACCTAAACGGGCATTCCATTAAGGTAAATGACAAACTGGGCAACCCCATTGAGATCGCTGCCGTCATTGTGTGGCAGGTAGAAGATACGTTCAAAGCGTGTTTTGAAGTAAATGATTTTGTGCAGTACATCGCCATTCAAAACGAGGCTGCCGTACGTCATTTGGCAGGCACCTGTCCGTATGATAATTTAGAACATGAAGACGAAGTAAGCCTTCGTTCGGGTGGAGAAAAAGTAAATCATATGCTGGAAAGCGAACTTACCGAGCGCATGCACCGGGCGGGAATAAAAATAATTGAAGCCCGCATAAGCCATTTGGCCTATGCCCAGGAAATTGCAGGTGCCATGTTGCAAAGGCAACAAGCTACAGCCGTAGTAGCAGCCCGCAAACAAATTGTGGAAGGTGCAGTAGGTATGGTAGAAATGGCGTTGGCTAAATTATCAGAGAAAGGAATTGTACACTTAGATGAGGAGCGTAAAGCAGCGATGGTAAGCAACCTGCTGGTGGTGCTGTGCGGAGATAAAAATGTGAGTCCGGTAGTGAACACCGGAACATTATATAATTAATTTAAGAAAACGCCACTGATTGCGCTGATGTGCGCAAATTATGCTACGAACATCAGGGCTCTCTACGGAAACAAAAGTGGTAGTGATAAGAATAGAAAAGTAAATGGTTTTCTCCCGCTGAACTCGCAGAAACCCGCGGAACTTGCTGCGAAAATTTGCGTGTTCAACGGGAAACAAAAATGAAATAATAAAAGCATATGATGACATTTAATGAAACTCAAAAATTCAGGCAATGGTGGCTTTGGGCATTACTGGCAGCGGCTTGTGTAAATACACTTACCCGGACATTTCACGGTAACATTCCCACCCCGGCTGATATAAGAGGTGTGGAATGGGTGGCCGGTGCCGTTTTTTTTCTTTTGGCTATCCTATTCTGGTTTGCCAGGCTTCGTACGGCTATTGATCAAACAGGTATTTATGTAACTTTTAATCCTTTTCTTTTCAAAAGTAAACACTGGACCTGGGGAGAAATTAAACGCGCCTATATCAGGGAATATAAACCCTTGCAGGAATACGGAGGATGGGGATTGCGGTATACCTTTCGCAACGGAAGGGCCTACAATGTAAAAGGAAAAACCGGTTTGCAACTGGAATTGAACAATGGCAAAAAAATACTGATAGGCACCCAGCAAAAGGAAGAGATGACCAAAGTGCTGGCTTATTTACATAATCAATACCGGGTGGACGCCATTGAAATAAGCGGATAATATGGCAGAGAAAAAAGCATTTGTATTGCGCATATCGCCTGAAGTGATGCAGGAGATTGAAAAATGGGCTGCCGATGAATTTCGCAGTGTAAACGGGCAGATTGAATTTTTACTCAATAAGGCACTGAAAGAAAACGGAAGACTGAAGGAGGGAAAGAAAAAATAATTTTACCAACTTCCGCTCGATCCTCCGCCACCAAAACTGCCACCACCAAAGCCACCAAAACCTCCGCTGCTGCTGCCTCCGCCCCATCCGCTACCCGATGAAAACCCGTGGCTGCCTAGGGTACCCCAAAACAATGGGCCGACCATACTCTGTCCCCCGCGACCACCACCGCCTTTACCTTTAAAAATAACAAAGAAAATAATGATTACCCCGAGCAAGATAGCCAGGTTCATCAAGCCGTTTTTCCCTTCCGGTTCCCGGTCGTTTTTATATTCCCCACTTGCCGCTGCAATCATGTCTGAGGTAGCTTCATCCAGCCCGGCATAATAATTTGCTGCTTTAAAATTGGGTTTAATCCGCTGGTTAATGATGCGCGAACTACGGGCATCTGGCAGCACCCCTTCCATACCGTATCCGGTGTGAATACGCACTTTTCTGTCGCTAATGGCTACGTACAGTAATACTCCGTTGCTTTTCCCCTTTTCACCAATACCCCAGGCCGTAGCTAGGCGCTGGCAATAATCGAAAAGGTCATCCCCGTCAAGAGATTGTTCAATCACAATAGCAATTTGGGTTGAAGTGGTATCGAAATAGGCAACCAATTTTTGTTCAAGTGCGCCTTGCTCCCGTCTGCTCAATACACCTGCATAGTCGTTTACCAATCTGGGAGGATTGGGTTTTGAAGGAATATCTTTTGCCCGGGAGTAACTTAAAAAACCAATCAGGTAAAAAAGCAGCAACAGGCTTTTACGCATCGCTACCTCCAAATGAAATATCGTTGGTCAGTTCATTGGTATCATCACTTTGATGAGGGAAATACATTTTCAGTTTTTCACCGGCCATTTCAATAGCCAAACATAATCCTTCGGTAAACAGGTTTTGTTTAAAATGCGTTTCCAGCACTATTTTCTCTTCGTCCCAAAAAGCATCGGTTACTTTTTCATGAATGCCCTTATCACCTATCACTGCGAATTTTTTATCCTCGTAGGCTAAGTAAAACAATACTCCGTTTTTTAAACCGGTGGCATGCATTCCCAATTGTTCAAAAACTTCCTTAGCGCGTGCATAGGTTTCCCCTTTACACAAGGGTTCCACATGCACACGTATTTCGCCCGAAGTATTTGTTTCAGCCAAACGAATGGCATCAACAATCCGGTTTTGCTGTTTAGCCGAAAAAAAATCCTTTGGCATAAGGTGGGTAATTAAAAATTATTTGCTTTCGTTTTCAAAATCAACAGTCGGAGCTTTTTCGGCACCTTTCACTGCTTCAAAATAGGCATGTTCTTTAAATCCAAACATTCCAGCCAGCATTACCTGCGGAAATTTAAGAATAGAATTGTTATACACTTTTACTACCTCATTGTATTTTCCCCGTTCTACACTCACACGGTTCTCCGTTCCTTCCAGTTGCTCCATTAATGATGAGAATGCCTCGGTTGAACGCAGTTGAGGATATTGCTCCGAGATAACCAATAAACGGCTTAAAGCACTTTCCATTTGATTGGCTGCCTGCACCCGGTTATCAATACTTGCATTTTTATCATTGAAAGTAACATTTGCTTTGCCCACGCTGGCACGCATCTCGGCAATTTCAGTTAATGTTTTTTGCTCAAAATTGGCCGACCCCTTTACGGTGTTTACCAAATTCGGAATCAAATCCATTCTGCGCTGATACACGTTTTCTACCTGTGCCCAGGCTGCATTAACTTCATTGCGTTTTGTTACCATTCCGTTATACGAACTACAACCGCCAACAAATAATAGAAGAATAACTCCGAGAACAATCCAACTTGTTTTAATTTTCATTGTTTTATATTTAAAATTTTGTGGGGCAAAGTTCCACTAAATAAAAGGGATTCGCAAAAATGATTGTATAAGGCAGGCGGTGAAAGCGGTGAACGGGGTGTTTCAGCCGACCAACTGCAGATTAATCTTCTTTTTTGGATCCTGTCAGTCTATTTTATTCAAATTGTTCATAATAACACCTCAATTAAAATGTCCCTTAATGAGCTTGCATTTTCAAAACTAACTATTATTTTCGATTAAAATTTATATGTAAAAAAAGATAAAACCCAATTATGAAACCCCTTTACCTAGGGTAAAGTTGTTTTCAGGTAGCCGAATTCGCCTAACCCTTTGTGGGAAATGCAATCTGTTTTTTATCTAATTGTTAAATTTTATGAAAAAGAAATCAATTTTAGTACTAACCTTCATCATATTTGTTGGTCTTAGTACAGTTTTAAAAGCTAGCCCCCCCCCGCACACTTCCCCTTTTCTATTAGAGTTGCACTCTAAACCAAAGATACAACATTCTACTTTTTTGCTTCCGCTTGTGTCTAGTTCAATATTTATAGACAATATTGGGAAAATACCGATAACAGACTTCACTATCCAAATTCAGAAAAAATGTACAACCACAGTCTCCGGAGTATGGACAAGAGATGATACTGCACCGGATGATCCGGCCAGAAATGGATGCCTTCAACCCTACTCAAATACATGAATACATGCTATCAGGTAATTGGAAATTGCTCAAGTGATGACCCAACAGAATCCGCTTATTTACCAACCCTTCATTCCGGAGATATACTAGATTGCGGCTACTGGAATTCTTCAGGTAATTTCATTAATGAGAGTTTGGAAGTGCTAACCATTACTAACATGGGCAACTATCCCGGATATTCACAAGATAAACTCAATATTATAAGTGGGATTTATATTTTCACTATTAAATACCAGTCCACTGGTGATGTTTATGAAGTTAGAATGCGCAAAATATAGTATCATTATGCATTTATTTATGCTGGCCATTGTACCTTGTGCTTTTGGCCAGCATATCTATTCACACCAACTTAACTTGCCTGCAATGATGCAAGAAACCATCCGCCTTCATAAAAATAATGTATCAACCATTGAAAACAATTTGGTCATTCAAAATGCGCAAACATTGATGAGGTACAATCTGGAATCGAACGACCTTGAAACCGCAATATATGTTGACACTTTAATTGACAAGCATGTACTTTTACGTTTAATAAAAAAGGAACATTCCCATAAAACCCTTAGTATCGTAACCTTTCTGGACAAGATTGATGGACAGAAATTTTTGTCTCTCTTTGTTACCCCAAATAAGATAGACGTAGTATTATCTGTAAATTGCTACTATTTTAATCAAGAGAACCCACAAAATATTACCGCTTTAAACGTGTGTTTCTTACTAACTTTTGAGAAGGACCTTCGTTTAAAAAGTTATTTCGTTTTACCACTTTATGGTGAGGGAAATGAAATAGCCTACTCTTCATCGTTTCTTTATGATTCAATCGGAAAATGTTACTTTTTTAGCAATTCATTAATGATTGACTCTGCCTCAACCATGGGAAATACAAAAGTTCGCCTTTCAAAAATCCTCCCCACTGCCGATAGCAGCAGTCAGGTTTTCACTTCATATTTCTGTGAGTCAATATGTGAAAATTTAATTCATAAATATTTAACTGATTATAAAAATATTGTCAACTCCCCTGAAATTTGCAGTAAGTCCATTAGGTTTATTCCACCGGTAACATTTATACATAAAACCCAAAAACCTGTGGCCTTTTGTGATGAAGAATTGGTAGATTTTGATAGTTGCAGGCTTATATTAAAGCTTAAAAAAGATCAAAATACATGTTGTATTCAATCATTTTTAATTGATAATAAAATATACTCATTAGGATGGTACCGTAAGTCGAACTATGTCCAATACACCTTATCAATTTTTGATTCAAATGGTAATCTGATAAAGTCTATTCCTATAGATAATATGGCCTCAAAACTATTTCAGCTGAATTCAAATGATTTATTTTACCTAAAGGCAGAAGGTCATATGACTACGGAAAACCGCAATGTGTATATACAACAAATTCCCCTGACTGAATAATGAGTACTTAAACAACCAACTTGATAAACGATTTCAACCGACCAATTGCATCTGAAACAGTTCGGCTATATATTTTTTAAGCAATGCCTTTACTTCTTCAAAGTCAACCGGTTTGCCAATTTCCTTTTGAATAGAAGTAACGGGTTTATCGGTGATGCCGCAGGGAACTATATGCCTGAAATAACTTAAATCGGTGTTTACATTCAGTGCCAGACCATGCATGGTAACCCAGCGGCTGCAACGCACCCCCATGGCGCATATTTTACGCGTGCGTTTTAAATCGTTCGCATCTATCCATACACCGGTTAGTCCTTCAACCCGTCCGCCTTCAATACCATAGTGCGCAATAGTTTTAATAATGGCTTCCTCCAGGGTGCGCAGGTACAAATGGATATCGGTAAATACCTGGTCGAGGTCGAACACCGGATACGCTACCAACTGCCCGGGACCATGGTAGGTAATGTCTCCACCCCGGTTAATTTTATAATAGGTGGCGTTGATGTTTTTTAAAAAGGTATCATTTACCAGTAAATTGTTTTCCGAGCCGCTTTTGCCCAGCGTGTACACGTGCGGGTGCTCGCAAAAGAGTAAATCGTGTGTAGGTAGCTCCTGTCCGGCAGCAGGTATATCCCGGTTTTTTACTTTTAAAGCCACCTTGGCCGCCAGCAGTTCTTCCTGCAAATCCCAGGCTTCTTTATAATCTATTCCACCTAAATCTTTAAAATAAACGTTTTGCACGGGGCAAAGGTAGTTGCTAAGTTGGCAATTTTTCGTTTATCTTTACGTTTGAAAAAGAAAAATTCGTATGAAAAAAAGGATCCTTCTGATAGTAGCCCTTTTCGCATTCACCTGCCTGAAGGCACAAGTGGTTTATCCCGGATATTCTTATTCACTCCGAAACGGATTGGGTACCAGTTATTATTTTGAATCGGGGCCGTTTGGTTTTTTCCAGACTGATTTTATCAAAAAAAATAAAATTGACTCGGCTTGTGTGCAAACATTGAATTGCGCTAACGGAAAAACCACCGGCACCGTTGCTTCGCAAAGTGAAATCATTTACGACAGCACCTCGAGGCCGGTGAAGCGCACCTTTTTTGAAAACGGAAAAATGAAATACAGTTACCGCTACCAAACTACCCCGCTTGCCGGAAGAGGATGGGCCTACCAAACCCAATCGTGGAATAAAAAATTTAAACTTATTTATGCAAGCATTCACCATTACGACAGTGTAGGCCGCAGCGACAGCTCGTGGATTAAACCTTCGGATAAGAAGCCTTTTTATTTGTCGTATGTGTCGGTAAACAACTCCGCTAAACTTCTTGTTTTCTCCGGAAATTTTAATGAGAAAGGCCAACTTTACATCGAAACAAAATACACCTATAACGAAACCGGGAAAGCCTTACAAACCATGGCCACCTTTAAAAAAGGAAAACTGATACGTTTTACCGACTACCGCTGCAAAACACAACCCGACACCCTTAAAATTCATGTGGTGAATGTGTGTGAGCGTACCGATAAAGACCCGATGGGAAATATTATAGAAATTAAAGAACAGAAAACAGGCAGGGAAAGTTATGTGATAAAATACAAATGGACCCCTGATAAAAAACGGCTGATTGAAATAATGGTAACAACGGATAAACTAAAAAACAATTACCGGATTGCCTATGCTTATGATGACCAAAACCGGGTGGTGCAAATAGAGCAATATTACGGAAACTCCACACAACCCAAATGGGTAAAAAAATACATGTACCCCAGCACCCTCTCGGCACAAAGTGAAACGTATAAAAAGGGGAAATTAACTGCGGTGTATGTGTACCGGTTTAGCAGTAACAATTAACAATACCTAGCGAATCAAGCTAATTATTCCTGATGTATTAATTCTTTGATTGGTACATTTTGCCGAAAGCACATAAGAATAAACTCCGGGTGGAATTTTTTCACCTTTCCATCTAAAAGAAGGATCGGTGGTTTGAAATATTTTTTCGCCCCACGCATTATAAATAGTCAACTCAAACTTTTCAATGCCGGCATACACTATAAAAAAATCATCATTTATACCATCTTCATTCGGACTAAAGGCATCGGGTATCCATAATACCGGCTGGTAATCTATACAAACTTCATTACTCAATGAAAAACCTTCCACAGGTGATTCAAAATTAACCTGAATACGATAGCAGCAGGCTTTACCCCCTAATTCAAAAAAACTATTATCGTAATAAATCTCTGATGGGTTCCATGTGCATACATTTTGAAATGCATTTCCTTCCCTGCTGCGCTGTATGGTATATGATTTTACCTTTCTACCTATCTGCTCATAGGCAGAAAACCGCACTACGGCCTTTTCATTACTTTCAGCGGCCGCAATCATAAGTACCGGTTTAACCAAATTTCCCATTATTGAATTATTGCCGCAACTATCAACAGCCGCCATTCGATAATAGTTTTCATTCAGTGCCGAACCTGTTGAATCAATAACCATTGTATCGGGCAAAATAAATTTATCAGTAAAACTTACACCATCTCTGGCATAAAGCACTTTGTAGCTATGCGCATTCTTTACAAAGTTCCACTTTAGCACAATATGATTATTTTCATTAAAAGTGGCAGAATATATTTCCTGTAGATAGTTTGCAGGTAAACCGGGTGTAACCATTATTTGTTGCGTATCGGTGGTGATACAACCTGTAGGGCCTTTTAGTTTTTGTATCACATCACTTGCTCCTTCTCCGGTAAATGTTTTTTCGAGCATACCGTTATCAGCATTAAACCACGACACCCCGTTATCAAAACTGTAATAAAAACTGTCAACTTTACCTTCTGTTCTTGGCTTAATAATGGTTTTTAAAGGGCTACATCCTTTGTCCGGAGAAAAGTAAAAGCCGGGTTTGGGAGCTTCCAAAATGGTAACCTGCTGCTGCAATAAAAAACTATCTGTACAGTAACCATTAAAATAGGTTAGTTTTAGTGTATAGTTTCCGCTTTTTGTGTAAGTATGTAGTGCAACTGTTGAATTGACCAATGTATCATAAATAATTTGGCCATCGCCAAAATCCCATTTTTTATACGCAGTGCCCGTTTTATTGGTTAAACTTTTTGACGTATCACTTAAAATAAATGACACCCATTGGCAACCGGTTTGAGTTTGGGTAAAAAAACTGGCTTGCGGAGGAAAATGCTCAGGCTTTATCTCAATACTATCACTGTACCATAAGTGGTAACCGGCCGGTGTGGTGGCACGTAATTTCACAAAATACACCCCCGGTTGTGTAAAGGTGTATTGCGTGTTTACCGCATCGGTGCTGTCTGCATTAATATACCACCTGTATTGGTTAAAACAACCGGTATCGCTCAGGTTGTAAAAATGGGTTATACCATCGCAATACCTATTGGGCATACCCAAAAATTTTACCCGCATAAAATCGTTATAGGAAGAAGGAAGGCTGTTCATTCGGGTATAAAAGGTCCAACTATCTCCATTTGAAAATGGATACAGAAAATAAGGCATTACAATTTTATCGGTAGTTATTTTACAGCCCTCGCCTGCCCTATCGGGTTTTTCAATGCTGCCCATCGTATATTCATTTGAGAGATGCCCCCCAATATACACCTTTCCGTTTGGGGCAAGCTGCAGGCAGGTATAAGTGCTTTTGTTCGACTGCCACCAATAGGTTTGTTTAAAAACCCCGTTTGAGTCTAATTGGTATTGTACAATGCTGTTATATGCCCCCGCCTCACTCCTGCCTGACAGCGGTGCTGTCAATGCATACAAAATGGAATCTCCGGGAGCAAAAACAGCATCGTGAAAAGTTTGAGTACCCTGTATCCCCCATTCATAACATAAACTATCAATGAGTGTAGGAGACTGCACTACCCCTGTGGCCGGATTAAAGGGGAATTTATATAGAAATGACCTGTGATACCCCTTTGCCTTTAACGCAGTATCCTCAAAACTCAAAAATAAAGCGAGTGATTGCCCGTTGTGGGCTACCTTAAAACCTCCTGATACTCCACTGCTATTATAATACCGACCTACATTTTTAGCCGGGTCATCAAAAAAAGTTTTGAAGGCGAGGTTAATCCCCGAATTTGTAATTGAATACACCAAAATGGTATCAAGTGCTCGGGCAAGTAGCCAAAAATCTTTTTTATTGCTATGCCGCACGGTGGCCAACTCATAGGTGTTGTAGGTGTTAAGCAACCGCCTGCTGCTGTCAAGCACCTCGCCCAGCCCTCCGTTTTTGTTTACATCCACCTCCCTGTACCCTAGGGGAACTATTGGCACTACATTCGGGATGAAAGAAGGATCGGGGTATCCACCTAAAAATACATAATACCTGCCCGGCTTACCTGGCACGGGCAGTACAACCGATGGGCTAATGGTGGGTGTGTAGCTAATGAATTTGACATCCACAGAACCGAAGGAGCCCTTCATTTTCTGATGATTTTTGGTCCAAACGGTATCGCCATCGGTATAAAAAAGCAGATTCCCCAAACTATCGGAAACCGCCTGAGTACCTCCTGCCGCGTGCATGGCTGTTTTAAAAAAAGAAGGAGGCTCGGTTCTAAAATCCCAACCGTATCCGGCCGAACCAAAACACCAGTTGTTGCTAATTTGTGCGTTTACTCCTGTAACCACCACCACCCAAAAGGCTACCCCAAGGATAACCTTTTTTACATAAAGCAGTGCTGTAAGATTTTTTTTCACCTGTTAATTAACACCTTGGTGGTAAACAAAGTTCGGTTATTTCCTTCAATGCTGCAAAGATAAATAGCATTTGTTCCGGGTAAATTAACCTGAAGTTCGCCCATAATGGTATGAATGGCTTGCGCCCATACTATTTTGCCAAAAATATCGCGCACCACCACTCTCCCCTCAGTTACCCCATCGGGCAATGCAAACCGAACATTAAAACTACCTTGTGCCGGATTGGGGTACACACTGCACTGAGCCTGACGACCTGCTGCCGTGCCGGTTTTATTTTTCATGGCCTGGTAGGAAGCCGAAGCCGGATGGGTAAAAGTTTCCATCACTGGTTTATCGGTATAGGCAAGTAGTATGTTGCGTATGGTTTGTTTTACCTTTTCATTCCCGTTTTGCATTATGCCCGTTAGTTGCTCTCTTTGGCTGGCAGAAAGAAGAAAGTAGTTGCTGCCCCCCAAGTATAAATTTAATGAAAAGTCAACCAGATTGTGTTCTCCCTGATTGCTTATTTGGGGTAATAAGGATTGCGCCCCGGCATAATTACCTGCCTGTATTAATCTCAAGGCATCGGTAAAAGGGTCAAAATTATTTCGGATACTGTATTCTACATCGCCTCCCCCGTTTTGCCCCTCAATGCAATAGTAGGTAAGGTTATTTGATGGAGGGCATAGGTTTGAATGATTATTAACTCCCAAACTTTTCCAATTGGGGTTACAAGAAGAGGGTACTAGAACTTCCTCAACCGGGTTATTCGATTCATAATAGTACGGCCCGTAATTAGTTAGAGCCTGCACCGGAGCATCAAGTCGTATTATCTGAGTACATGGGTCGGTAAATTTATTACCTGCAGGCATAGTAGACGTACCTTGATCCGGAATACCGGTGACGGCATTTGAACTAACAGCCAAATTAAATCCGGTAAATGTGTTGCACTGAAATTGCAGGGTGTTATTGTCTCCACCATTGTTCACATCATCAAAAATGGCTAAACCTATATTGTTACTGCCGTTTGTATTGGCGTTAACTATCACATTTTGATAAACCGTAACCGGAAAAACAGTAGAGAGGTTGGGATGGCTTTCATTTATTGAAATGCCATGAATACCGGTAATTACTTCGGGATATTGAAAATCAATTTGATTTTTATCAAGGGTAAAGCCTTCGGCATAATCTGTTTTTATGGCCGAGTTGGGGTAACTAAAATATGGATACTCGTCAAAATTGGTTGTCCAGTTAAACCGGTTGCCGTACACCTGTGTTTTAGTATCCCAATTCATGCCTATACCCATAGAAATATCAGTGAAATCGCAATCAAGTATATGCGCCTGACGGCTGGGGTCGTTATTAAAATTGTAAATAAATACCCCGTGTGTGAGCCCCTTAAAAGTAGTACGCACCCCGTTGGGAACAGTACAATTACCATTATAGAGCGATGGATTAAAACTTGGAGTAACCCAATAAGTAGAATTCACGCTGATGATACCTGCACCCCTGAATTTGCTTCCAAACGGATTGTCATCTCCACCCGGAGCACTATTCTCAAATGTGTTGCCCGAAAGCCACATATCTTTTATGCCAAATAAACTTACAAAGGAATAGGCTCCATCATTATCAGAAAAGTAGGGTAAAGAGCCCGTGCATTTGAAATTGCAATCCCTTACACGGCTTTTATTGCTGAAAGTAAAATCATAAAATCGGGCTGAAAAACGATTATTCATGAAAGTACTACCCTCGGCAAGTATTACCCCTCCGCCTTGCAGGCCGCTACCTCCTGGGTTATTGTATCCGGCACTTACGGCCATGTAAGCATGTTCTAACGTACAATTTTCCAAAACCAAAAATCCGTGGTCGGGGTATAGCCCGGTAACCGCATTGGGTATTTGAGGCAGATTAGCATCGGCTTCTACATAAATGCCATCCCACATATAGGCACAATTATCCGCTCCATTAGTAATTTTGGCTCCGTTTTTAATTACCAGCTTACCTCCCTTTTGAATAGTGAATCGGGCATTTTGAGGCATTTTCAAGGTAGTGTTGTCAATGGTAAGTGTATAACCCGAAGGAATAATATAATTTGAATACTGCCAATTAATGACCCCAACATTTTGTATGAGGATGGCATCATTTTGATCCATTGTTTTTGACAAATAGCTTGGGCATGGTAGAGGTGATTCCCAAATACCTCTCCCATAAGTAGCAGCTCGGATTACACCTTTAGAATAAACTATATCAATATCTGAAACAGGAACAGACGGTAACTCCCCACTAATTGATGTCATAAAGCGACTCCATGTTGCATTTGGATTATTCAGGTTGGACAAATCAAAATAATAAATGCCGTTCTGAAAATCAGCATATAATCTATTTCCAATAGCGTCAAGTTCCAAATCGTATAATTCAAGGTTAGGAAATGATAAATTAATATTTGAATTACCTATTTGTCCAGGAATTGCAACCCTAGTATTTCCGGCATCTGTACTATAGAATACTGTATTATAACTATTGGAAGTGCTGAAAGCTCTCATTCCATCTAAGCCAACAAAAACCTTACTCTTATCATTTGGATCAACAACAATAGTTCTTACCCCTCTATTCTGCAGAGCACTTAAATTACTTGTTATATCCAACCACGTTGGAGTACCCGACAACGCATTCGTACACCTGAACATTACCTCAGGCGGTGGATCTACTCTATACCCAACATATATGTAGTTTTCATCAGATTCAGCCACAGCCATTGCAGTAATTGATGGGTCATACGTTCCTTTAATTACATTCAATGACCCAATTGCCTGCCATGAAACCGCCTTATTGCTACTCACATATACCTCATGATACGCGGTATATACTTTTTTTGACACAGGATGCATATACATTGGCCTACGCCCGTCTTCCGATCTCTCAACATAAGTAGTACAAATAGCATTAGGATTATTAGGACATGGGCCAATATTCATGTCCCATTCCTGGTCTGGTGTAAAATGGTATTTATATGGGGCATTCTCAGAATTCCAAGTCTGACCATAATCTGTGGTTTTAAATAGGCAAGATAAAAAACCTCTCGATGCTGGAGAGCCCTGACCGTAAAAAATTGATTCGTTTTCTAAATCCACCATACAGTTCCGGCCATCGTAATAGATGGCGTTTTTCCATTCATTGATATTCCACTTATCTTTTTTAAACATGAAAATTCCGCAATCCTGAGCACCTGCTACAATATAATCACCGGATACTGAATTGCCCATTCCATAAAAGTGAAGATTGTTAAGGGAATGGTTTTGGTTTTGATAAAACCAAGTACCTCCATTATCAAATGATTGCGATAAGCCCCCATCATTGGCGCATAACCATACTTCGGAATTTGTTCCATTAAGGTATGATTTTATCATTCGATGATCTGCATGAACCCAATCCGATTGATTTCTTGAATTGCGTTGCGAAATATTACTGGGTGTACAAATCGTATTTAGTTGCAGTTCATATTTGTATATCATATCTCTTCCTCCCCAAAAAACTGTATTAGCATTCAATTCAGATATTTCCATATCAAATTCATTAAAATATTGCACCTGATAAGCCGTCCATGTATTACCATGATCACTTGATATTTCGATTAGATTCATTGTTGCTATTCCATTTGGATAGAAAACTTCTATAGCTGCGCATAGTAAACCCCCACTTTCTTGTATATCAAACTGCACAATTTCTTTAAATGTAAAATTCTGTGGTAAATAAAAACTTGAACTGATATTGTTCCATGTTGCCCCTCCATCAGGAGTCACAATTAAATCACCTTGCGCTACACAATAAACCTGATTTGTAAGCGAGGGATCGCATTCTATAAATTTTATTTCCCCTGAAACTGGAAAGTTTGTTCTTGGGGTCCAAGTGACCCCAAGAATTTGTACTTTTAGCAAAATAGTTTAACGAGTTGTTGACTCTGGCCTGAGCGTAAAGAACATTATTAGGATAAGTTGTATGAGGGCTAAGAGCGAAATTTGAAACGAGATTATAATCCCATGGATTAAACGCTATCCCAGTTTGAACCCAATTCTCTCCTCCATCTGACGTAACGAAAATCCCATAACTTGATCCAGCTCCATCATCTTCGAGTTTTGCTACACTTGAATTTGCAAATAGCACTTGTGAATTCTGAGCATCCATTTTGAGCTGAGAAACTCCTACTACATGAGGAAAACCATTGTTTTTTTCAACCCAATGATTGCCACCGTCTGTAGTTTTCCAAATTCCTCCTCCTTGCCCAGCTCCGCAATATATTTCATTTGTGTTTTGCGGATTAGCTTCTACGCAGAAAAAAGCTCCATTGCCAATGGGGGTGTAGTTGGAATTAACAGATTCGCCAAGTTTAACCGGCCCCAAGGGCCGCCATGTTTGGCCTAATGCGATATTTGAAATTGTTAAGAGTCCTATGACAAAGTACGTTTTGGTTTTCATAATACTATGCGTTTAATTATTTTATCAAAAATTTTCCAGACAATTGCCTTTCATCCTCATTTGTAACCACAAAACTGTAAATCCCGTTTTGAAAATTTTGACCGGAAATTGAGACTTCCTTTTTTTGACCATCATAAGATTGGTGAACTATAACTTGCCCTAAAGAATTGTAAATGGCCAGTTTGTTTATTGTAAATGGTGAAACTATGGTAAATGGTTCATAAATACTTAAAGGATTTGGATAAACCTGAACCTTTGCAACAGCAATTTCATTGATTGATTGGGGAGGAGAATAACATGGTCCAAATGAATTACTGATAATATCTATTCCATCATGTAAGAAACAAGACAAATTTACCAATCTACTTTGATAACATGCGTCACACAACTCGGTATAAAAAGGCGACAACAACGATCCAATACCTTCTACCCAAGTCATTCCCACACTATCAATTGACATGTTAAATACGTTTCGTGTAAATTCCAGTCTAATGGATTTTCTAAACCCGGTATTGGTTTGAAATGAGTCTATGCTTTTAACAATAGTATTCTCTGTTTCGAAAAATAATTTTGATTGACTTAGCACTTTAACAGGTATTGTATCTCCGACTAAGACATTGAAATTGTACAACAAAATATCTGAACTGTCTCCAAAAAAATTTAACGGATATTTTACATAAACTTTTTTTGTCACTGTATCAGTATAAATCAGAGAGTATAACTTAAACCCAGTATCGTCATTGAAAACATACGGTTTACCCTTGAACACCTTTGAATACCGTTTTCCATTAAGAATTGAATCCCCTTTTATTTTATATATCGTGGATACTGGATTAGAAAGGATTGAATTGTTATAATCATACACTGTGGTACTCCACATCGCACTGTCTTTAGGAAAAGGGTGATAAACGCTTGTTTGAGCAGCGGATTTTAAAGGGGGTAGCAGCGTAAATGCCACCAAACACCATGAAAATAGTATTGCTTTCATATCATTTTTTCTCCTAAATTAAAGGAAGAAATTGGTTTGGTCAAATTTGAGTAATTAAAAATATGCTGTCAACTCCCCAAAACAGGGGAAATGCGTACCCCCTAAAGGGGAGTTGCATTTATCTCTTTAGGGGTGTCTATTTGGCTATCTAAACTTCAATTGTATGCATAATCCTATTGCACTAGCTATTGCCGAAGATGAACCTCATTACCGAGACATTTTATTGCTGCGGCTGCGTAAATTTAAACAGGTGGAGGTTTTATTTGCCGCAGCAGGCGGAGCCGAATTACTGCAACAGATAGAAAAAGGCAAAGTGCCCCAAGTTGTATTAATGGATGTGCGTATGCCTGATATGAATGGTATTGCTGCCACGCAGTTGCTGCACACCAAATTTCCGGGTATTAAAGTAGTAGCCTGGTCGCAGTGGGATACAGCCGAAGAGGTAGCC
This sequence comes from Bacteroidia bacterium, assembly GCA_020049855.1. Classification (GTDB taxonomy): domain Bacteria; phylum Bacteroidota; class Bacteroidia; order UKL13-3; family UKL13-3; genus JAGPCK01. The sequence continues at coordinate 27,958 of JAGVLJ010000050.1, forward strand.
CAAATGATTCGGTGCGGAGCCAGTGCTTTTATCCATAAAGTGCAACCTGTAGAAGAAGTGGTGCACATTATTGAGTCGGTGGCCAGGGGGCATTACCATCTTGCCGATAACCCTTATGGCAAAGAGCTGGTAAATTTACTTATAGATTCCCCAACTCCTGCTGCTAAATTACCAAATCGTTTAACTGAAGTACTGCTTTGCATTTGCAACCAAATGAACAGCCGGGAAATTTCGGTGAAGCTGGGAATAAGTGAAGAATGTGTGAAAGGTTACCGGAAAGACCTGATGAGAATTACCGGGGCCAAAAACATGGTGTGGCTTGCGCAGTACGCCATGGAACATCGCCTCATGGCTCAGGTATCCCAATAAATTATTTCGTACCTTTAATCTCCTTCCAGAGCATATCCTTTAGCTTAAGGCGAAAGTAGCGTGTAGGCCATGAATTATTTTTTCTGGCTTTTAAATAGTGAAATTTGTACATTTGAATTAAGTAAAAATGAAGTGTTATGGATTTGGCAATTGAAAAAATGAAACTCATCGACAAGATCATTCACACAGATAGTGAAGAGCTTATTGAATGGCTGAAAGAAGTGCTCACATCCGATGAAGCTGACTTTTGGGATGAGTTGCCAGATAGTACTAAAGCCTCGGTTGAGCGAGGTATTATTCAAGCCGACAGTGGTGAGGCAATTCCACATGAACAAGCTATTACAAAACTCAAAAAATGGCGTTAAAGATTGAGTGGGCACCGGAAGCCATCTCAAGCCATAACTCAATTATTGACTACCTGACACAAAAGTGGACAGAAAGGGAGGCCGATCGGTTTGCTGAGAAAGTAAATGCCACCTTACGAATTTTAGCCACGGGGAAAGTCAGGTTCAGGTATTCAGCAAAGAAAAATATCTACGAAGTATTGGTCTCCAAACAAAATCTATTGGTTTATAGAATGAATGCTGAAAGCATTCAACTGCTTGCTTTCTTTGACACACGGCAACACCCAAAGAAAAAGAAAGTCTAAAGACCAAAACATGGCGAGGCTTCCCCGGTACGCCATGGAATATCGCCTGATGGCTCAGGTATCCCAATAAATTATTTCGTACCTTTAATCTCTTTCCAAAGCATATCCTTCAGCTTTTGAATATTAAATCCGCTCACCGATGAGATGAACACATGCGGAATATCGCTAGGCAGTTCCTGTTCCATTTGCTTCATCATTTCTTCATCCAGCATATCTGCTTTGCTAATGGCCAACAAGCGTTGCTTGTGCACCAGTTCCTCATTAAACTGGCTCAGTTCACTTAATAAAATTTCGTATTCCTTTTTGATATCATTGGCATCAGCCGGGATGAGGAATAATAAAATGGCATTGCGTTCAATATGCCGGAGAAAACGTGTACCCAACCCCTTCCCTTCGTGGGCCCCTTCAATAATTCCGGGAATATCGGCCATCACGAACGACTGAAAATCGCGGTACTCTACAATACCAAGGTTTGGCACCAGCGTAGTAAAAGAGTAGTTTGCTATTTTGGGTTTAGCGGCCGTCATCACACTGAGCAATGTAGATTTTCCCGCATTCGGGAATCCAACCAACCCTACATCGGCCAATACTTTAAGTTCTAAAATTTTCCATTCTTCCCTGCCATCTTCACCGGGCTGTGAGGTACGGGGAGTTTGATTGGTAGAAGTTTTATAATGGTGATTGCCCTGTCCGCCCCGACCACCCGGCAGAAGAATAGCTTCCTGACCATCCTCGGTGATTTCAAAAAGCTGTTCTCCTGTTTCGGCATCTTTGGCTATAGTACCCAGGGGTACTTCTAAAATATCATCTTTACCATCGGCACCGCTACGTAGTCCTGCCTCACCCCGGGCACCCGGCTCAGCAATTACATGTTTTCGGTATTTAAGGTGAAGTAAGGTCCACAATTGTTTGTTGCCGCGCAAAATGATATGGCCGCCACGCCCACCGTCTCCCCCGTCAGGGCCGCCTTTAGCCGTGTTTTTATCCCGGTGAAAATGCATAGCCCCCGCACCACCTTTGCCCGAACGGCAACAAATTTTTACGTAATCTACAAAGTTTGAATCAGCCACCCGTTTTTATTTTCTCCTCTTTTTCTGTGCCTTTTTAGTGGCTGCTTTTTTAACAACTTTCTTTACAACTTTTTTCGCAACCTTTTTAGCTACTGTTTTTTTCTTAGCCGCTTTTTTAGGTGCAGCCTTTTTTATCACTTTCTTCACCGCTTTTTTAACGGCTACTTTCTTTTTTGCAACCGCTTTTTTAGCGGCCGGTTTTCTACCTGTTTTTTTAGCAACCTTTTTCACCGGACGTTTAGCTACGGCTTTTTTGATTACCTTTTTTACCGCTCGCTTAGGTACAACTTTTTTCACCGTCTTTTTGGTGGCCTTCTTTGGCAAAGCTTTTCTAATTGCCTTTTTTGCTACTTTTTTCACAGCGGTTTTCTTCACTACCTTTTTAGCAACCTTTTTAGGCAAAGCTTTTTTCGTAATCTTTTTAGTTACCTTTTTAGGAGCTGATTTTTGAACCACTTTCTTCACCGCTTTTTTTGCAGTCACTTTTTTCACTGCTTTCTTTGGTGCGGATTTTTTAACCACTTTTTTAGCTGCTTTTTTAGGAGCCTGTTTCGCTGCTACTTTCTTTGTAGCAGGAGCAGCTTTTTTTGTGGCTGCTTTTTTCCTTGCAGGTGCCGCTTTTTTAACAGCAGTTTTTGCCGGAGTAACTTTTTTAGCCGCAACTTTTGCTTTTGTTACTGCTGCTTTTTTCGCAATGGTTTTAGACGGTGACGGAGCAGGCTCGGATTTAGGAGCAGCTTTTTCTTCTTCCCTGGCCGGAGGCATGGTAACAACTACCGGAGCAGGTGCTGCAAACGCATCTATGATGTGACACAGTGAAGAAAAAATACCGTCAATACTGCCCACGCCATTTACACCTTTATATTTTCCCTGTGCAGCATAAAATTCTTTTACCAGTGCTGTTTCGTTATTGTACACGTTAATTCTGTTTTGAATGACAGCCGGGTCGGCATCATCGGGGCGACCTGACATTTCGCCTCTGCCGGTTAATCGTTTTTTAAGTTCTTCCTCGTCCACTTCAAGTGCAATCATGGCCGTGATATTGTTGTTTTGAGAAGAGAGCATCGAATCAAGGGCATTAGCCTGGGCCACGGTGCGTGGAAACCCGTCAAAAATAAATCCTGTAGCATGGGGATTTTTGGCCACCTCGGCCTCAATCATACCAATGGTAACTGAATCGGGAACCAACATTCCCTTTTCAATAAAACTTTTAGCTAATTGGCCTAATTCGGTTTCGCCTTTCATATTGGCGCGAAAGATATCACCTGTAGAGAGGTGAGTAAGTCCATACTTTTCAATCAGCTTGGCCGATTGAGTTCCTTTGCCGGCTCCCGGAGGGCCGAAGAGTACGATGTTAAGCATATACATTCTTAGTTTTAAGTTTATAAATATGTTTCAGATTTCGTCCGTATCCATTGTAATCGAGCCCAAAGCCCAATAAAAAATCATTTTCAACTTCAAACCCACAATAATCAACCGATACCGCCATTTTCAATGCCTTTGGTTTAAGTAACAACGAAGCCACTTGAACCGAAGACGGCTGATAACTTTGCAAAGTAAGTAACAATTGATGAAGAGTAAGCCCTGAATCAACAATATCTTCTAAAATAATAATATGTTGTCCTTTGAGGTCTTCGTTTAAACCCAACAGCGTATTTACCTGTCCGCTGCTTTGTGTGCCATGATAAGAGGTGAATTTAACAAAACTGATGCGGCATGTACCCTGATAGTTTTTGAGTAAATCGGCTGCAAAAAGAAACGACCCGTTCAGTACTCCCAAAAACAAAGGTTCGCGTGTGGCATAATCCTTCTGCATCTGTACGGCTATTTCCTCAATTCGTTGCTGAATGAGGGAGTGCTCTAAAAAGGGTACAAAAGTTTTATTGAGTATTATAATTTCCTGCATGAACCGACAAAGGTAAAAGATGCAGTGAAAAACCAATGAGCCGCGAATGAAATATTTTGTTCGGATGTTTTCAATTTCACGTAATCCTATGTTGGAAGTTACCTGTGGGGTTACTTACCTTCGCGCCATGGAACAACAAACACCCGTTGCGTTAAAACGCCTGATATGGATAGGCCATGCCGAAGGAGTCTCTTACCTGTTGCTTTTGGGAATTGCTATGCCGCTTAAGTATATGTGGGGAATGCCGCAGGCTGTAAAAATAACGGGTACCGTACACGGAGTACTGTTTGTTTTGTTCGTATTTGCGCTGATTAATGCCAAAATGGATGCAAAGCTTTCAATGGGCAAAGTTATACTCGGGTTTTTAGCTTCCATTATTCCCTTCGGTACCTTTTTTCTGGGCCGTATAATGGGCTTACCTCAGAAATAATCGGCTTTTTTCTTCCCTTTACTCTTTAAAAAAGATAAGTCAAGCGCATAAGTAACCCCTATGGCATGAACGGTAACGGGACTGGCAGTGTGGTATTGGGGTTGAATAAGGTAAAAACAATGGAGGTGATGTCGTTTTTTCCATTCCCAGTAGAACCCCGCTACATACCGCAGCCTCCCGATATACTGCTCTTTGGTTTTTATTTTATAGAATAACTCAGCCGATCCATAAATTTCTACCCTTTTACTCCATTTATATTTTAACTGCACCCTGTTTCGCCAATAGGCATCCGGCTCTTTTCCGGGCTCATACACCCCCAAGTTAAAATAAGGGTAGCGTTTCTGGTAAAGAGTACGCCAGCTTATGCTGTAATTTTCCCGCTTGTATTTGGCAGTAAGTCCGGCCCCCAGGCGGTGTTGTTCATTCTTAAAGGAAGTTCGGTAACGATATTCCACCTCAGCCTGAAGCACCTTTTTCAATAGCTCATATTGAATTGCTCCCGATATATACGAACCTTTAAAATGTGACAGATTTTGGTCGGCACGATACTGGTATTGCAGAATGGTGGTAAATCTCTTGGGCAAATCAATGGAGAGCTGAAATCCGCTGCGCAACTGCATATCACCCTGCTGAGCCAACCCGGGCAATGCTGTTAAGACAAAAAATAAAACAGCTAACCTATGCATCTATTAATCGTCATCTCCACCCATTCCGCGCGAGGAGGTCTCATTTTCTTTGGAATAATAAAAGGCATTTACCAAAGCTACATCACGTAAAAAATCAACACTGATTAATTCAATCCGGTGAATGGGAAGACCCGTACGCCTCTTCAGGTCATCTATCATTTCATTTCGCTTTTCGGGGTGAATGAGTTCAATGCGCTCGTATTTTATCTGTTTGAAATTTTCATGGTCAAGCGATAACATCCTGTCGAGCACATACGACATAGCCAGTATGAGTCCGTTTGAAATAACAAGTGTGGCAAATCCGTCATCAATTTGAGCCAATGAGTTAATGATACCAATAGTTACACTAAGAAAAAAATATCCCATTTCCCTAATGGGAACAGTTACGGTACGGTAACGTAAAATAGAGAATATGGCGAATAACCCAAAGGCAAAACCCATTTTGAGTTTTACACTGCTAAGCATAAAGCAAATGAGAAAGTTTACCGTATTGAACAAAAGAAAGGTAAACACAAAATCTTTATTTCGGTGGCGGGGATAATAAATCACCATGACCAAAATAAGAATAACCGTAAGGTTTAATCCGTAGCGAACTAAAAAATCAGAGAGGTCGTTAGGTTTTACCACCTCGCTTAGTTGTGAATCACTTGGTTCCATGTATCAGTTTGTTTAATTTTAGAATAACGGGTTTAAATGCGTTGTTTTTTACCGGCTCCAGCAAGGCAATTCCGGTTGAGTATTTACTGAAACCTGCTTGCCCAAAATGCCTGCGTTTAAAAGCCTGAATCATGGGGCTGAATACATTGCTTTTTTCCTGTTTTACCTCGGCCACCACCAGTTGCGGAAAACTCATTTCCTTTGAAGAATTACTGAATGTAAGCCCCAAATCTAGGGTAGCTCTTTCCGCTTGATTTTTACCTGCCAGGGTAATTCGTTTAAACCAAATGGTCAGTTTTTTGTGCAGGTTTTTTACATCGGCATAATCATGGTGTACAAGAGCCAGTTCGGTTTCAGTTAATTGTTGTTTTATATCGGCCTGTTTAATCCTGTGCTTATCGGTTCTCACTCCTTTTACTTTGTATTTTACCTCAAAAAAAGTGAGTCCGCTATCAAGGTATTTTCGATAACGGACTTTTAGTCGGTTCAATTTGCCGTTGTGGTGAAATTTATACAGCAACAAATCAGGGGTATCAAAGTAAACCGACTCGTAGAAAAACATACGCTTGTTATCAATTTCCAATACGCGGTAGTAAGGTTTCAGTTCATCCAGAATAGAAGGAAAATCGTCAATATGAAAAATGAACTTGGAGTCCATCCTGTTTAACAACTTTACCTCATCAAGCCCTTTGAGTGATACCCGCTCAAATTCATTAAGACGCTCTGTAATTATACGTTCCCTTTCTAGGTAATCAAACATGTTAATAGTAGTAAATAAAATCGGGTAAGGTAACAGTTTCTTTTTTACCCATTCTAACATTACGCATATCTGCCCGCTGATTTAGGGGGCAGGTATCACATTCGCTTATAATCCAAACCCTGTAATCTCCTTTATTCAACCACTCAAAAGCGAAAGTGCCATCAATAGCAGTGCGGGTGTTGTCGTCAACCCAGGTGTGGTTGCCGTATGAAATAAATACCTTTACATTGGCCATATACCCCGAGTCTACTTTGATTCCTAAACGATCAAGGTCAAAGGCATATACTTTTCCTTTGATAGTGGAGAGACCGCCTTTGCCCTCTTCCTTTTTACAGGTGGTAAAAAGTATGGAAATGGCAAATAAAAAAAAGATGCCTGTAACCGAAAATTTAATCATTTATTCATTATTTTCTGATGTAAATATGCAAGGATTTCGTGAATATGACAAACTCCTGATGAGATTTGTTGTTTTTCAACTTCATATCCTAAGCATTGATATCCTTTTTTTACCTGCTAAGCAATGGGTATTAAATCAATATGAATCATCTCTTGAGTATTCCATGAAAATGATGCAAATTGCAGAAGTAACATATTCACTACAATGAAAAGAAGAAATTTTCTGAAAAACTCCGCCCTTCTGGCAATAAGCCCATCTTTGGTAAAAGCATCAGGGCGTATCAATACAATAACTCTGGAAGAAAATTTAGCTGCCCTTAACCGACAGCCTAAACAAATTGCGGCCTCGATGAATGACGAATGGGATCGTATTGCCATGCTATACGATGTGAGTTCTGATTTTATTAATCTTGAAAATGGCTATTGCAGCATGTTGCCAGTTCCTGTTTTAGAAAGTTTTATTCAAAAAACCAAAGACCTAAACCGCAAACTTACCTTGTTTATGCGCAAGGAAATGGAAACTGAAAGGCAGGCAATAAAAAACAATTTGGCCGATATTGCAGGCGTTCCAACCTCAGAAATTGCCTTAGTAAGAAACACCACCGAAGGGATGAATATTGTGATTCACGGAATTGATTTGAAAGCCGGTGACGAAATCATTTTGAGCAAACAGGACTATGGCAGTATGATTGATGCTTTTGAGCAAAAAGCAAAGCGCACCGGTTCAGTAAATAAGTACATCAATATTCCGCTGGCACCATTGAGTAAGCAAGCCATTATTGATGCCTATGCTAAAGCCATTACCCCAAAGACCAAATTAATTCTTGTTAGCCATATCATCAATATTACCGGACAGATAATGCCTGTGCGCGAAATATGCGATATGGCACACGCCAGGGGCGTTGAAGTAATAGTGGATGGAGCCCATTCATTTGGGTTAATTGATTTTAGGATAACCGATTTAGACTGCGATTATTTTGCTACCAGCCTGCACAAATGGTTTGGTGCCCCAATAGGAGCCGGATTACTGCATATGAAAACTTCAAAAATTGGGAAAGTGTGGCCTTTGCTTGGCGATACAGGTAAAGACCGAAACAGCATAGAAAAGTTTGAACATATAGGCACTAATCCTCCTGCTGTTTATTTGAGTGCCCGCGCAGCAATTGAATTTAACCTGTTAATGGGCATAAAACTTAAGGAAGAACGCTTGCGTTACCTTAAGAACTACTGGGTTGATAAGGTAAAAGATATTCCAAAAGTAAAAATGTTCACTCCTGCAGCCAACCAATCATGTGCCATTGCCACCTTTGCCATTGACGGAATGCCCCCGGCAGAAATAGAACAATTGTTGCTCAATCAACATCGCATATTTACTGTTGCCATAAACAATGATGAAGTAAGTGGAGTACGCGTAACCCCACATGTATTTACGTCCGTTGGCCAACTGGATAAACTGGTTGAAGCCATCCGTGCGTTTGTAGAAGGAAAATTTGGCCCTATTCCTGAACCGGGTGCAAAACCAACAATGCCTGCGCCAGTCAAAAGCGGCAAAGGAAAGAAAAAGTAACTATCGTGGTTTGTATCCGGATAGTTTTAAAATTTTCTGATAATCCTTCTCCCGCATTAACTGGGGCAACGTAACAGTTGGGTTTTTTTGCATGTACTTCCGTACAATTTGCCATCCCGTCCAAATACCTGTTCGTGGTGCTGATTCAGATGGAAAATCGGGAGCTGCGGTAAATGGAGCCTCTTTCAAATAGCGGGAGTAATCGTCAACCGAAGTAGAGAACAATTGTTTTTTATCAATAAAATGTGCCCATATCTGTGGCTCGTTGGCATAACACCACTGCAACTGCTCGGTTGTATATTCCATTTTAATAGTATCATGCACAAGTGGCATCAGGCGGTCGAGTAAATAAAGAATACGGCCTTCCTGAATTATGCGGTTGAGAAAAGGCTGACGAGTTGAAGAAGGTTCATACATGCTGTAAGCAAATGCCTTTAAAGTATTAGAAACAACATAATGCTTGTTCATGAATTTAAGTTTGTATTCGGGATAATTGATGTTAGATGCCCGATACGGTTTAAAATCGGCACCTAAATAACACTCCAAACCTATTCCCAACACACTATCAGTGAACGGATGAGCAAAATCAAACAGCCCGATAAACGTTACAATCTTTGGCAAGAATGTTTTAGGAAAATAATACTGGTACAAACTAAGCCCCTTACTCAGTTCTTCTTTGTAAGGAGTGAAATCCCTGTATATGGAATTACTCTTGGAATAAAGCCCTCTTATTTCTTTATTCCCTGTAAAACTCTGTAGTGCTTCCCAATTATTTTTGCCCGATGGATTACCAATTCCAAGAATATGATTCAGGTAAATACCCCAAAAATAACCATACTTTGCCTCCATTTTGTTATAAAGTGCTTCGGTCGCAGTCGACTCAAAAAGCTCCTGATCCAACCTCTCCAATTGAACCTCATACTTTTGCTGCTCGCTTGCTTGCAAAGCCTTTTTATCGGGTTTCACCGGCAGGTTGGTTGTATTACAGCCATCACAGCCATTTAAAAATATTACAACCGCAAGAAGGTTGATAAGATGAATATATTTGATGAACTTTGACCCCATAATTTTTTTAGAATGTACAAAAGTAATAAAAACCTTTTGCCCGTTTTCATCCTCATTTTACTAAGCAACGCAGTAATGGCGCAAAGAGTCTTATTAGGATTAAAAGCCGCCCCCTTAATAGGTTGGTATAAACCTATTGGAAGTGCAGTTAAAGCGGGGGGCAGTTCAATAGGGTTTTCGTACGGATTAATGGCCGACTTTAGACTAGGTGAACGTTATTATATAGGTACCGGTTTTGATATTTCATATATGGGAGGCAAAGTAGTACTCCCATCGGCTATTTACACCCCAACCGCTTCCATCGCCACGCCTGTTACCAATGTACAAATCAACTACACTAACCAGTACATTCAGGTACCACTAAGTTTAAAATTCAGAACCAAAGAAATTGGCCGTGTAGCCTACTGGGCACAGTTTGGGTATGCTAATGCTTTTTTGCTTAATGGAAAAGCTTCTTTGCAAAGCGACAATAAAGTAATTAATACCAGTAAAATTTTAACCAATGCAAGTGATATTAAACTAAATTACAATTACGAGGTTCCAATATACCGTGGATCTATGATTATCGGACTTGGTATAGAATACCCAATTGGAGGAAATTCCCGTATTTATTCCGGGATAAAATTTGACAACGGATTATTCAGTTCTATTAAGGATAAAAAAATGGAAGCATTACACTCTAATCTTTCACTCAACTTCGGAGTATATTTTTAATAAGCCCGCCCCTGCTGATGAAAATAGCCCTTGCTCAATTAAACTTTCATACGGGAAATTTTGCTTTAAACACGGGCAAAATTATTTCGTGCCTTGAAAAGGCAAAAAAGGAAGATGCCGATCTGGTTGTATTTCCTGAGTTATGCATTAGCGGCTACCCTCCCCGCGATTTTCTTGAGTTCAGCGACTTTATTCGCTTGTGTCAGGAACAGGTAGATCATATTGCCACATTTTGTAACGGCATTGCCGCTATTATAGGAGCACCCTCGGTAAATCCGCAGGTAGAAGGCAAAGATTTATTTAACTCTGCCTTTTTTTTATACGATAAAAAAGTACATTCCATTCGAAATAAAACCCTACTTCCTACCTATGATGTGTTTGATGAATACAGATACTTTGAGCCAAACAGGAATTTTGAAATTATCACCTATAAAAACACCAGAATTGCCCTCACCATCTGTGAAGATTTGTGGAATATAAACCACAATCCATTGTACATTACAACACCCATGGATGAGCTAATTAAACAGCAGCCCAATCTTATTATCAATATTGCAGCTTCACCATTTTCACATCAGCAACTAACCAACCGTACCAGAGTGTTGCAAAACAATGCCCGCCAGTATCAACTCCCGGTAATCTATGTAAACCATGTGGGTGCTCAAACCGAATTGATTTTTGACGGAGGTTCCATGGTGCTAAATTCAAAAGGTGAAACTGTAAAGCAACTGAATTATTTTAAAGAAGAACTTTCATTTATAACTACTGCTGAAATTGACTCTCTCCCAGCCGAAATAAAAACACAGGATAAATACGCTTCGATTTATAAGGCATTGGTGCTGGGAACACATGATTATTTTGATAAACTCGGATTTAAACAAGCTATTCTCGGTTTATCCGGAGGCATTGACTCAGCACTTGTACTGTGCATTGCAGCCGAGGCATTGGGTAAAGAAAATGTACGGGCTGTGTTAATGCCTTCCCAATTTTCAAGTGACCATTCGGTAAGCGACTCACTTAAGCTGGTGAAGAATTTAGGTGTAAAGCACGATATAATTCCTATCGAAAAAGCCTTTAATCAATTTCGGGAATTACTGGAACCTGTGTTTGAAAACAGGCCATTTGATTTAACCGAGGAAAATATGCAGGCACGTTGCCGAGGATTAATATTAATGAGCATGAGTAATAAATTCGGGTATATCCTGCTCAATACCTCAAATAAAAGCGAGTTGGCTGTAGGCTATGGTACGCTTTACGGAGATATGTGCGGAGGACTATCCGTAATTGGTGATTTATATAAAACGGAAGTATTTGATTTATGCCACTACATAAACCGCACTGCTGAAATTATTCCGGACGATATTCTAACCAAAGCCCCTTCGGCCGAATTACGACCCGACCAAAAAGATTCCGACTCATTACCCGAGTATGATGTTTTAGACCCTGTGTTGTACGCATATATTGAGGAATGCAAAGGCCCGAAAGAAATAATTGCAGCCGGCCAAGAGGCCAAAGTAGTGGAACGTATTCTACGATTGGTAAACCTGAACGAATATAAACGTCATCAAACACCGCCCATTTTGCGCATTTCGCCCAAAGCATTTGGTATGGGGAGAAGAATGCCCATTGTAGCAAAATACCTGATTTAAGTTAAAGGTTACGCCTGGTGCTATCAGCTAAAAAATAAGTGAGTTTACTCACAGCTGTCATTTAGTAATTATCATGTTCCGTATATAAACACACAGGCATATATATTTTTGCTTTAAAATCGTCAAATAGCTATGGTTGCCTATTATACTAGGTATTTTTCTTCTTTTACCACATAGATACATAAAACCTGATTCGCAAAAATTATCTGTAAATACCTTCATCCAAAGACAGCAGGTTATTCTTCGTCACCACCATCGCCTGCATCCGAAGGTTCTTTGGGTTCGGTAAAAGGAATCGGCTCATCGCCCAATAATACAATCATCTCATTTACCTCGGCACATTTTACTCGCCCATTCAGTTGCTCAAACGAATGAAACAAGTTTCGCAATACCCGCTTAATAATATCTACATTACTGCAAGGCTCAAAATAAAAAGGTTTTGGCTCCAGATGAATTTGCTTAATGAACTGCTCCAGGTTTTTGCGAGTTAAAATAACCCCGTTGTTAAACGCATTAATATAAAACAACACATTTCCCCTCGTGTAATCAAGGCGATGCTGCATATTATACGGCTCCTCTTCGTAATGCCAGTTTTCATTTTCTTCTTTATAGGCAAGTAAAAAATGTTGAGGTAGATTCACTCCGTAAATGGGTAAATTTAAGCGTTGGGCAACCAATGAATATACAATAGCCATTGAAATGGGGTTTCCCTTTCGGCTTTGCAGTACATTATTGATAAATGAATTTTGCGGAGAGTGGTAATTCCCTGTATTTCCCTTAAATCCGTGGGTGGTATAAATTACGTGATTAAGTACCCTAACTTTTTCTAATGCGCTAAGTACATTATGCATTTCGAGCCACACATCTAACTTAATGCGGTCTATTTCATTTTCAATATCGTGGATTTCCAGATCGGGATATCGGTAACGAGCAATAAGCCACGAGCCGTATAACAAATCAGGATTTTCTGCCTGAGCCCACTCACTTAAATCGCGCTTCACCCCATCGAATTGAATTTTATGAATTACCTGTTCAATGCGTTGTTGCAATACAAGGCTGGGTGTTACCTGCCACAAATTTTCAAGGAGAGGAATTACTTCCCTGCCCATAGCCAATAACTTTTCCTCGATATGACCCGAAACCTCTAAATCCGAATCATCCAGCAAGGATACCATCACCTGCAATTCTTTCTCGTTCATCATTCAACTTTTACCGTTGATTTTTTTATCGCTTGCTTTTAACCTTCTTTTTGGCAACTTTTTTTACAGAAGCTTTTTTTGGAACGGGTCTTTTAGCTACTGCTTTCTTGGAAGAAGCTTTCTTGGAAGAAGTCTTTTTTGCCACCACCTTTGTAGCCGTTGCTTTTTTTACCGGAGTTTTTTTACCCGCAAAAGATTTTGCGGGAGTACCTTTAGGTGCTGCTTTCTTAGCTGTTTTCTTTGCGCCTTTAACAGGAGTTTCTTTAATCCCACCCTGCTTCGCTATAATTTCCATTACCTCTTTATAAGAGAGTTTCTCGGGTGCAGGAGAACCTTTTGGTATTTTAAAATTTTGTTTGCCGATAGCAATATATGGCCCCCATCTACCTTTGAGAACCTGAAGCCCTTCATGCTCTTTATATATTTTCATTACCCGCTCGGCATCCGATTTACGTTTGGCTTCAATAAGTTCAATAGCGCGATTTTCTTCTACGGTATAAGGGTCATCTGTTTTAGGCAACGAAACAAATTTATTATCGTGCAACAGGTATGGGCCAAATTTACCAATAGAAACTTTAATTTCTTTTCCTTCAAATTTACCGGCCACCCGTGGAAGTTTAAACAAGCTGAGTGCTTCTTCCAAGGTAATTCGCTCAATGGTTTGATTTCCCCTCACCGATGCATATGTAGGTTTTTCCTCATCGGTATTCTCGCCTATTTGTGCCAGAGGGCCGTAACGGCCAATTTTAACATACACATTTTTCCCGCTTACCGGATCTGTGCCAAGCAACCGTTCACCGGTTTGTTTCTCGGCAGTTTCAATGGTACGCTCCACTGTTTTATGAAAAGGCCCGTAAAACGATTCGAGCATTTTATTCCACTTCAACTGGCCCTGAGCAATCTCGTCAAACTCCTTTTCTACCATAGCGGTAAATCCAAAATCGAGGATCTCCCCAAAATTTTTCACGAGAAAATCGTTTACTACCGAGCCAATATCGCTGGGAAATAATTTTGATTTTTCGGAACCAAAATTTTCCGTTTTTGTTTCTTCTTTTAGCTTGTCTGAAGCACTTAAGGTAAGCACTTCAAAGGTGCGCTCTTTCCCATCTCGGTCTTCTTTTACCACATACCCTCGTTTTTGAATAGTAGAAATAGTGGGTGCATAAGTAGAAGGACGACCAATCCCAAGTTCTTCCAGTTTTTTCACCAAACTTGCTTCGGTATAGCGCGGGGCAGGACGCGAGTATTTTTGCACGGCAGTCATCTCGTGCAATTTCAGTTTGTCACCTACCTTTAACGGGGGCAACATTCCGGCATTTTCTTCATCGGCATTATCATCATCTTTCGATTCGAGGTACACTTTCAGAAATCCGTCAAATTTCATTACTTCTCCGGTAGCAATAAATTCTTCTACAGCCGAAGACACACTTATGGTGGCTGTTGTTTTTTCCAATTGTGCATCGGCCATTTGCGAAGCGATGGAACGTTTCCATATCAAATCATATAACCGTTTTGCTCCATTATCTCCATCAATTACTTGATTTTCGAAATAAGTTGGCCGAATGGCTTCGTGCGCTTCCTGCGCTCCGCTACTCTTGGTAGTGTACCTGCGGGTAAATACATATTCACGTCCGTAACTCGATTTGATTTCTTTTTGGGCAGCATCTAATGCAAATTCCGAAAGGTTTACAGAATCGGTACGCATATAAGTGATATGACCCGACTCATATAATTTTTGCGCGATGGTCATGGTTTGTGAAACAGAAAATCCCAATTTACGACTGGCTTCCTGTTGCAGAGTAGAAGTAGTAAATGGGGCAGCCGGAGATTTTTTTGCCGGTTTTGTTTCGAGATTTTTAATTTTATAAGTAGCTCCTTTACATTTTTCCAAAAAGGCTCTTGCCTCTTTGTACGTGCTGAAACGTTTTGGTAATTCAGCCTGCATTTTCTTTCCAGAGCCATCAGTAAGCACAAACTCGGCACTTACTTTATAATTGAACGTTGTTTTAAAATTTAAAATTTCGCGCTCCCGCTCCACAATTACTCGTACCGCTACCGATTGTACCCTTCCGGCCGATAGACTCGGCTTCACTTTTTTCCAGAGAATGGGCGAAAGTTCAAAACCTACCAGTCTGTCTAAAATTCTGCGTGCCTGCTGCGCATCTACCAGATTCATATCAATAGAACGTGGTTTGTCAATAGCTCTAAGAATGGCAGGTTTGGTAATTTCATGAAAAACTATTCTGCGTGTTTTACTTTTTTCAAGCTCAAGCACCTGCGATAAATGCCAGGAAATGGCTTCTCCCTCACGATCCTCATCGGATGCGAGCCAAATGATATCACTTTTATCTGCCAGCCCTTTTAGTTCTTTTACCAACTGCTTTTTGTCGGGGTCTATTTCATAAACCGGCTTAAATTTATTTTTGATATCAATGGCATTATCTCCTTTCACAAGGTCGCGGATATGGCCATAACATGACTTAACCACGAAATCTTTTCCAAGAAATTTCTCTATGGTTTTAGCCTTTGCAGGCGACTCAACAATGACGAGATTTTTAGGCATAATATTCCCTATTAATATAAAAAGGGCAAATAAACATGTTTTGTTTATTTACCCAACTTGTAAAAGTTAAAAATCTTTTTTAACTGCAAGCCCGTTTATCGGGAAATTATCAGTTTTAATACGTGCTGACGGCCCCCGGCTAAAATTTTCACTAAATAAACGCCTTCGGGCAAAGCACCTTGATGCAATTGATTAGTGGTGAATGAATGTTCTCCCTGAGCCAGTTCACCTAAATCAAGCGTTCCAAATTGCTGCCCCATCATATTCGTCAACTCAACCTGAACCGATTGTTTGTTGGGCATAGTAAAGTTAACTTGTGCCGATTGTGTGGCCGGATTTGGATAAAGACTTACTCCACTTACCAATTCCGATTGCTGTATACCTGTGGCCAAATTAGAGCTGATATTTAAATCGTCAAGATACAAATTGTTGCCCCGATAGTAGAAAAATTCTACCCTTATCCTCACGTTGGAGGTTCGGAAATTGGCTAAATCAAGTGAAAATGTTTTCCATTGCGATTTGCTGGTAGGTACAAATACCGAAGTAGCAACTACTCCATTATTAGAAATTACATTAGCTCCAGCTTTAAAAAGAGCAGTCCAGCTTTTTCCGCAATCGGTACTTACAAAAACCCGTAACGAATCACTTAAAGTTGTTATGCGTTGTGCAGCCGAAACGGTAAAATTAAAATAAGCCGATGGCATCAGGGAGAGATTGAGGGGTGGAGAATAAATATTGTAAGTGGATCGAGTTAATGACGTAGGATGGCCGTAGGAAGGAATGTAAATTGATTTGTTGCCATTAAATTTTGCAGAGTCGGTTACGCGCCATCCGTAAGCATTTCCAGTAAGGTTTTCAATACTCCAACCATTAGAAAGGGAAAAATTATTGGCCGTGCTCGCTTCAAAGTCCTGAGTTACCGGTGGCGCATTGGTAGCTGCGGGTATGGTGTAATTTTGCACCCCGGTTGCGGTGAGATTGGATGGAGAAACCAAGTTGGGGTAATAGGTGCTTATCATGCTATTCATTCTGTTCTTTTGACCTATGGTAAAAATATTCTGGCAACCTCCATCGGTATAATCCATGTAATTTTCAAGCATATCAGGTAAATCGGGACTATCGTTGTTACATGAATTTTTTGAAGGGGTGCAGGCTCCGGAATTAGCCCCTGATACTGGAGGGGTATCGTCTACCTGATCACCTCCAAAGCATCCGCCCTGAAACGGATGATATAATCCAAAGCAATGACCAACTTCGTGGGTCAATACACGACCTCCCTTTACTTTAGAACTGGTTCCGATGGTTCCAATATAGTCTGAACGAATCACTACGCCCCTGGTAATGGTTGATCCCGCGTTTGGAAATTGAGCATATCCAAGTATGGTAGTGTTTGGATTGTTATCGGTATCTTTGATATTAGAAACCACATACACATTAAAATATTTTCCACCTCTCCAAAGCGTTGAAACAAGTGACTTAATTTGGTCATCTGCATTGTTTCCCAAACCGTTGGTATCAAACACCCGATTGATTCCGTCAAAGCAATTTCCGTTGGGGTCGATATTGGCTAATCGGAATTCTATTTCAGTATCCACTGCCAGCGGATTGGTGGAACTACCGCCAGGAGTTCCGGCAATTTTGCGAAAATCTTCATTCAAGATACGAATCTGATCTAATATCTGGTCACGGCTAATATTTTCTTTCCCGTTTTGATGAAACACATGGAAGACCACCGGAATAATGTAAACGGTTCCGGTAGTTTTGAAGTGAGCATTTGCCATTGCTTTTATTTGCTCATTCATCCTGTCCATTTCTATTTTGTACTCCGGATTAGCTGCTATTGCTCGCTCATAGTAAAAATCAGTAAGGCACTGATGTAGGTTGTTGTTCTGTTGCTGTGCATTTACCCCAACTGTTGCGGCAAATAAAATCAAAACTGTACTAAAAAATTTATTCATTATTAATTATTATAAAAAAATATTATCCGTGGCCAAATATACCTTTTCGCGCATCAAAAATAAAAAATCACTTACCTAATTTTATTATCCTCCGGCAATCAGTAAATGATCATAAATAACTAATGCAGCCATACTTTCTACAATTGGTACTGCCCTTGGCACCACACAAGGGTCGTGTCGGCCTTTTGCTTCAATTGTCACCTCTTCTCTTTCTGTGTTCAAAGACCGTTGAGCCGCGGCAATGGTTGCAACGGGTTTAAAAGCCACACGCATGTAGATGTCGTTACCCGTTGATATTCCACCTTGTATACCTCCCGAAAAATTTGTGCGGGTGGTTATTTTACTCCCGTCCAACACATACTCATCGTTATGCTGCCCACCTGTCATGCCCACGCTTTCAAAACCCGAACCATAATCGAACCCCTTCACGGCATTTATGCTGAACATGGCTTTTGCTAGATTGGCCTGAAGCTTATCGAATAAAGGTTCTCCAAGGCCTGCGGGACAATTTTTTATTACACATGACACCATTCCTCCGGTGCTGTTTCCCTGACTTTTTAGCTGTTCGATATATTTCTCCATTGCACTTGCGGCCTCTTTGTCAGGACAACGAACTGGTGAGGTATCAGTTTCGGAAAGATTGAGTTCAGAATAGGGTCGGGCAACTTTTATACTACCCACCTGCGAAACATAAGCTTGCACCGTAATTCCTTTTTCGGCTAGAATGGATTGAGCAAAAGCCCCTGCAGCCACCCAACCGGCCGTAACTCTGGCCGAGGATCTTCCTCCGCCCCGATGATCGCGCACACCATATTTTGTGTAGTAAGTATAATCGGCATGAGACGGTCTGAAAATATTTTTCAGGGCATCATAAGCCTCAGGTCGTGCATCGGTGTTGGGGATTAAAATACAAATGGGTGCCCCTGTTGTTTTTCCTTCAAATACCCCGGAAATCACCGAAAAATTTTCGTCCTCGTTGCGCGAAGTGGTGAGAGCAGATTGCCCAGGCCGCCTGCGCTGAAGTTGTCTGGAAATAAAAGACTCGTTGAATTGAATGCCTGCCTTACACCCATCAATCACCACACCTATTGTTGGTCCGTGCGATTCGCCAAAAGAAGTAACTTTAAAAACTGTTCCTAATGAATTTGAAGCCATGTGAAGAAAAAACAAACATACAACGCATTTTTTTTACTTGCACACAAATCCGGCTTTTATCATATCGTCCCAAAATCCGGGATAGGATTTTGATACTACTTTTCCATCAGTTAATTCAATGGGGACACGGCATGCAAAACCGGCCACACTCATTGCCATACGATGATCATTCCATGTATAGAATGGCTCTTTGGGTAAGGTAAAACTCCCTGGTGTAAGGCGCATGATGCCGTCATCGGTACAAGTTACGATGCAATTTATTTTTTGCAACTCCGATGCCAAGGCAACAAGACGGTCGCTCTCCTTTAACTTTAAATGAGCCACCCCGTTAAACACGGCAGGAATTTCGTGAAGCGCGCAGGTAACGGCAAACGCAGGAACCAAATCTGGGCAGGATGAAAAATCTTTTTCAAAAATACGGCATCGCGCCAATTCGCCCGAAGAAATAACGCAACCGCTTTTACTCACTTCGGTTTTTACTCCAAGTTCATTCATCCAGATAGCCACTATGCTGTCGCCTTGCAAAGAGGGTAAAACTAAACCAGGCAACTCTACGCGAGATCCTCTACAGGCCGAAGCCATCATATACCAATAGGAAGCTGCCGACCAATCGGCTTCGATTACCAAAGGCAAATTCCGGGTGTAGTGACCCTCCTCTACCGTAATTTCCGATTCTGCAATTTGAACCCGTGCTCCCCATTGTTTCATTAAATTAATGGTGAGTTGAATATACGAAAGAGATACCGGTAACTTGGTTAACTTTATAGTGAGTCCACCACTGAGATATGGTGCTATAAGCAACAATGCCGAAATAAACTGACTGCTGGTTGTACCCTTCAATTCAACCACGCCTCCTTTCAACGCTGCCGGATAAATGTGCAAAGGGGGAAATCCTTCCTGTTGCTCATAGGTAATGGCAGCTCCTAACTGGTGCAAAGCATTTACCAATTCACCCATGGGGCGTTGGTGCATTCGCCCTGTTCCGCTAACGATCACCTCTTCACCCAACAGGGCATACACCGCTGTGAGAAAACGCATGACTGTACCTGCATCGGCCGTGTTTTTTTCTTTGCCTTCTCCAATCAGGTTTGCCAACATTATTTGCACATCAGAAGGTAAAAGGGCTATCTGAATATTTTTAAAAATATCATCTAGCGAATCTGATGCAAGGTATTTTAAAACCAAAACCCTATTGACAGTGCTTTTTGACCAGGGCAGGTTTATGCTGGCACTAATTGGTGCTTGGGGCCTGCGTAGCCGTATCATTTGGCTGAAGTTGGATATAGAAATTTAAGGCTTCACGTATCAGGGCATCACTGGTTGTTTGGTTGATTATCGGTTTACCAATTTTTTTGAGCAAGGAAAAGTTAATCAGGTCGTCTTCATTCTTTTTATCATTTCGCATCAGGTCAAGCAATTCGTTTTGATTAACTTTTGCCAGCGGGTACACAGGAAAATAACCCGTAACAAATTCCACTACTTCTTCTGCTTCTTTTTTTGACACCTGCAATAATTTATACGACAACCACGTTTCGCAAATAATTCCAATGGCTATTGCTTCACCGTGAAGCAGCGGATTGCTGTCATGTTTCAACGAATACGATTCAATAGCATGACCAATGGTATGCCCGAAATTAAGTACCTTACGTATATTTTTTTCCTGCGGATCTTTATTTACAATTTCGCGTTTAATTTTTACGGATTTACTGATTAATAAAACTATCTTTTCCTCATCATGCACATTCATTTTTGTGAATTTATCCCACTCGTCCTTATCACTAATAAGTGCATGTTTCATCATCTCGGCCACACCGGCTGTGAGTTGCCTTTTAGGAAGTGTTTTTAAAAACCCAGGATAAATAAAGATAGCAACGGGATGTTTAAACACCCCTACCGAATTTTTAAAATAATTCAAGTCTATACCCTGTTTCCCGCCAATAGATGCATCTACCATTCCGAGCAAGGTAGTGGGCACGTGAATGAAATCAATGCCGCGCTTGTAAGTAGCTGCACAAAAACCACCTAAATCGGTTATGGTACCACCGCCCAGATTTATCAAAACGGTTTTACGGTCGGCATAGTGGTCGGCCAAAAAAGTCCAGATTTTCTCACCGTTTTTTATGTTTTTAGCATTTTCTCCGGCATCAATACTAATATGCTTAAAGTCAATTAGGTAAGGACTTAACTGAGGTAAACAGTGTTTTTGGGTATTGGAATCGGTGAGGACAAAAACGGTTGAATAATCTTTTTCGATAAGATATTGAAAAAGAAAATCAAGGGCTTCCGTGCCGTTATAAATGTTATAGCCTTTTGATTCGTAAACCTTCAAGTTTCTTATACCTTTGCAGGGCAAAGTTGATGTATTCGCTTTGATTTAACAATTATTTGGTGACTTCTTTACAAAATATAATATGAGCAGCGCACTTTCGTTCTCCGACACCTCAATCGCCTTTGAATCAAAAACTAACCAGGACTTAAAACGAGCCCACCTTCTTTTCAAAGCCATTGGCATGAATTGGCTGGTGCAGGCCGGAGCTCCCCTTGTAAATATGGCATTTGCCATAAAACTTCCCATTTCGGGTTTAATCCGAAAAACGGTATTTAAACAATTTTGCGGTGGCGAATCCATTGAAGAGTGTGAAGCTACGACCGAATTACTGGCCAAATACCATATCGGAACCATCCTCGACTACTCAGTAGAGGGCAAAGAGGAAGAGGCCATATTTGAGGCTACCTGCAATGAAATTTTGCATACCATTGATAAAGCCAAAGGAAACAGCAAAATTCCGTTTTGTGTGTTTAAACCTACCGGTATTGCCAGCATGACCTTGCTTACCAAAATATCAGCTAAAGAACAATTGAACAAAGAACAACATGATGAATTAACTGCTACCCGAAACCGCATGAACCGCATTTGCAAAGCAGCCTACGACAATGATGTGCGCCTGTTTATTGATGCTGAAGAAAGCTGGACACAGGATGCTATTGATGCACTGGTGCGCGAAATGATGCTGAAGTACAATAAAGAAAAAGCCATTGTGTTTAACACCGCTCAATTGTACCGCCACGACCGGGTGGAATTTATTAAACGCAGTTATTTTGATGCACAAACCAACAATTATTATCTGGGATTTAAACTGGTGAGGGGTGCCTATATGGAAAAAGAACGGGAACGCGCCAAAGAAATGGGGTACAACTCGCCTATTTATCCTACCAAAAAATCAACCGATAAAGGTTATGATGATGCGGTACGTTTTTGCGTGGAGCATATTGACCGCATTGCTATATGTGCCGGAACTCATAATGAAACCAGCTCCGAAATGCTGGTAAAACTGATGGAGGAAAAACATATTCCCAAAAACGATCCGCGCATTTATTTTTCGCAATTGCTGGGCATGAGCGACCATATTAGTTTTAACCTGAGTCATGCAGGATATAATGTGGTAAAATACGTTCCTTACGGGCCTATTAAAAATGTACTGCCTTACCTTATCCGCAGAGCACAGGAAAATACGAGCGTAAAAGGACAAACCGGACGCGAACTTTCGTTAATTCTCACCGAGATGAAACGAAGGGGAATGAAGAAATAGAATCGGCTAAAAGTTTAAAGTTAGAAGTTTAAGGTTTAAAGTTTTTGAGTTAGGGCTATCTATAAAAAAAACAATACAACTAATAGAAACCATAATGAAACAAATAGTATTACTTCTCAGCTTGATCTTTCCTGCTTTGTCTTTGATGGCACAAAGCGATAGTGCTCAATTGGAAGAACCGGTGTTATTTGCCAATGAGATGCCGGAATTGCCGGGTGGGCAAAATGCAATGGTTAGGTTTATAAGTAAAAATTTGCGCTATCCTGCTGAGGCTCGTAAGGCAGGAATATCTGGAAGAGTATTTGTTGAATTTGTGGTAGAAAAAGACGGAAGTGTCATATATGCTAAAGCGTATAAATCTCCGAATGAATTACTTTCTGAAGAAGCGGTAAGGGTAATAAAACTTCTTCCAAAATTCAATCCCGGATATATTAACGGAAGACTTGTTCGTGTTAAATTAATAGTTCCAATTGAATTTGCGTTGAAATGAGAGAAATAATTTACGTGGCGTCAAACCTGCCTTACTCTGCCGGATGTAGCATCCGACAGCATCAAAAATTTCTGACAAAGAATTAGTTATTCCAACACCACCTTTTTCACCAGTACTCCTTTTTCCGTTTCAATCACCAACTGAAACACCCCTGCACCCGTTTGTTGTTTTGAAACTTCAATTGGCAGCCCGCATACAAAAGGAATGGGTATTTGCTCACCCAGCATACTCACCGCTTTCATTGATTTCACCACTAAATTCCCCGTTTCAACGATGCAGGAAGAAGATGATGGATTGGGGTAAATTTTTACCTGAGCTGACAAATCTTTTTCGTTCATGCCCGTTCCCGTTCCAAAATAAAAATACGTGTACACCGGAAAATGATCGGTAGTGGTAGTGCCATAACTGGTGATATAATTATCTAACCTGAATACCGTTGCCGAACCCGCTTGGTAATGCTGTTTAAGCCGGTCGCTGATTAAAATATGGTCGATAAAACTATTGGTAAACGTTGTCAGGGTAGTTTCTCCGTTTTGATTGCGCTGCAGGGTGGTGAAAAAATAATGAGTGGGGTCGTTGAGAAAATTTTTGTAGGGTGAAATACTGTCTTTCCAAATGGAAGTGGTGAGGCGGTCGTTCCAGTCGCCCATCACTGCTACTTTTTGTCCGGCCCGTGTTTGGTCAAGGTAATTTTTTAAAGCTGTGCCTGCATCTCTGCGGTCGTAATAAGCCTGTAGTTTTTCCGAGTTGGTTCCTGTATTGGCTTTCATGTGCAGCACAATGCAGTACAGGGTATCGAAATGATTGAGGCTGTCCGAAACCAGCGTTACTTCCAATGGCAGCCGTCCGTTGGCAAATACCGATGAATACGCATTGAGGATTAACCCCGACTGATACCTGCGGAATAAACTTTTTTTCCAAAGCAGTGCTGTTTTTTGTGTTTGCGAATAGCTGGCCAGCGCATATCCATACTGAGGCAAATCGGCCATCAGGCTGGCAAAGGTGGTGGTATTAGAAACCTCTTCAAGGGCCAGTATATCTAGGTCGGCACTTTGAATGGCATTTTTTACATTGTTGTATTGCAGGGTTTCATCGGTGGGGCCAAATTGTGTATCGCCAAACCACTCTATATTCCAGCAGGCCAACTCGGTTTTGGCATCCAGGCCCACTTTGGGTACCTGCCCCATAGCCGTTTGCACAGCCACTGTTAAAATCAGCCACATTTTTCTCATATGCTGCGAAGTAAACCTTTTTTCCAATAACCTGCTTTAGCCCCGTCATAATTTTGACCTGAATAAAAACCCGAAACCCGTATATTCGCGCTTTGATTCAGAAAATTTATGATGCACGAATTAAGCGAACAGGAACTATTGCGCAGGGAGTCATTGCACCAACTGCGGTTATTAGGTATTGAACCCTATCCGGCTGAAACTTTTGAGGTGAATGCCTCGGCCCGCGAAATTTTAGACAATTACGAAAACAATAAGATTGAATATAAAAATGTGAGCCTGGCCGGCCGCATTATGACCCGCAGAATTATGGGTAATGCTGCTTTTGCTGTGTTGCAGGACAGCACCGGTAAAATGCAAATTTATGTGAAGCGCGATGAGATTTGCCCCGGTGAAGACAAAACATTGTACAATATCGTTTTTAAAAAACTGCTTGATATAGGCGATATCATTGGAGTAAAAGGATATGTGTTTACCACCCAAACCGGAGAAACCACTCTGCACGTTACCCAGCTTACCGTGCTCAGCAAAGCCCTGCGCCCACTGCCCGTAGTGAAAGAAAAAGACGGAGAAGTATTTGATGCCGTAAGCGACCCTGAATTACGCTACCGACAGCGCTATGTGGATTTAATCATTAACCCGGAGGTACGTGAAACATTTCGCAAGCGCACCCAGCTAATGAATACCATGCGCGAATACCTGAACGAAAAAGGATATTTAGAAGTAGAAACCCCCATTTTGCAGCCACTGTATGGAGGAGCAGCCGCGCGTCCGTTTAAAACACACCACAACACGCTTGACATGACGCTATACCTGCGTATTGCCAACGAACTTTATTTAAAACGCCTGATTGTGGGCGGATACGATGGCGTATATGAATTCTCGAAAGACTTCCGTAACGAAGGAATGAGTCGTTTTCATAACCCCGAGTTTACCCAAATAGAATTGTACGTAGCCTACAAAGATTACTACTGGATGATGAACCTGGTAGAAGAGATGGTAGAAAAAGTAGCTCTGGCCCTGCACGGTACCACCGAAATAAAAGTGGGAGACCATACCATCAATTTTCAGCGGCCGTGGAAACGCTTCACAATGTACGAGGCTATTAAAGAATATACCGGTGTTGACATAAGCGAAATGGACGAACAAACCATGTTTTCTGAAGCCCGAAAAATGCACGTGCCACTTGATGCCAGCATTGGACGCGGAAAAATTATTGACGCCATTTTTGGGGAGAAAGTAGAACCGTTTTTAATACAACCTACCTTTATCACCGACTATCCGGTAGAGATGAGCCCGCTGGCAAAAAAACACCGCAGCAAAGAAGGACTGGTAGAACGTTTTGAAGCCATTTGCAACGGAAAAGAAATTTGCAATTCGTTCTCCGAATTGAACGACCCCATTGACCAACGTTTGCGTTTTGAACACCAGTTGGAATTAGGTAAACGCGGAGACGATGAAGCCATGGTGCTTGATGAAGATTTTTTAAGAGCGCTGGAATACGGAATGCCTCCCACTGCCGGATTAGGCATTGGCATTGACCGCCTGAGTATGATTATGACCAACTCCAATTCCATTCAGGATGTATTGTTCTTTCCGCAAATGAAACCTGAACAAAACCCCTCGTAATGCTGCTGCTTACACCCCAATACTGGACCGATTACGAACTACTTGACTGTGGTGATTTTGAAAAACTGGAACGATTTGGCAAATATGTTTTGTGCAGACCCGAGCCGCAGGCCGTGTGGAGCAAAGTGTGGAGCGAAAAGGAATGGGAGCAACAAGTTGATATTACCTTTATACCCAAAGGCAGCCAGAGTGGGGAATGGAAACACAAAACCCCCGGTGCCAAGAACTGGCATACCCAGTACGCACACGATGGACTAAAACTGAAATTTAAATTAGCCCTCACCTCCTTTAAACACGTAGGCTTGTTCCCCGAGCAGGCCGCCAACTGGGATTATATTTTTGCCTCGGTAAAACAAATGAAAACCCCGCAACCCAAAGTACTTAATTTATTTGCCTACACGGGTGCCTCCTCGCTGGCCGCCAAAGCAGCCGGAGCCGATGTGGTGCATGTGGAAAGTGTGAAACAAGTAGTAAGCTGGGCCAGGGAAAATATGGAACTGTCAGGGTTAAGTGATGTACGCTGGACAGTGGAAGATGCCGCCAAATTTGTGGAGCGCGAAATGAAGCGAGGCAAAAAATACAACGGCATTATCCTCGACCCTCCTGCCTATGGCATAGGTGCCAAAGGCGAGCGATGGAAACTGGAAGATATGGTGAACAACCTGATGGCAAATCTGGCCTACATTTTAGATGAAGAAGAACATTTCTTTTTAATTAATACCTACTCCCTCGGGTTCTCTTCCCTTATTCTGGAAAACCTCATTCACCTGCATTTTCCCAAAGCACAACATTTTGAATTTGGCGAGCTTTTTCTGCAGGCAAAATCAGGTGTTAAATTGCCCCTGGGCGTATTGGCCCGTTTTAAAAAGTAAGGCATTCCAAAAACATCACCCGATATTGTTTAATCATTTTCCGGGTTTGCATCACGCCCCGGTTGTTTATTACACGCACAAAATAACACCCTGCCGGCCACAGTCGGGTATCAGCGGTAAACGTGTTTCCGTTTATGGTTGATGAAATGAGTATGTTACCTGTGATATCGGTAATGGTTACGATAGTTTGCTCGTCCTGTTGTGCCGGCCATACGATATTTACCTGCGAAGTCACAGGATTGGGATACTCTTCTGCTTCCTGTACTGACGGGGCTACCGTATCTGTAACCGGAGTAATGCCTCTAAACTCAAGAATAATGCGTCTGCCATTAAAAAGGTCTACGGACTCAATGCGCGAAAGGTGATTATCGGGATAACGGGAAAACAAAACATAGCCCACTGCTCCGGTATCGTTACTTGCATCCATACGGGTAAATACACTGCCGCTAATGGTATAAACCATGCGCTCAATACGTGTGGGCTGCGGGTGGTAGTAAACCGAATCGTAATTAGGGAGTGCTCCGTTAAACACGCGGGTCATTTCGCGAAACTGGGTAAATGGCCCGCTTACACCCTTGCGCCATTCGTCCACTCCGGTATATATTCCACTGCCATTGTACCTTAAATTAAAGCGGGTCATTTGTCCATCCCAGCCACCTACCTGCTGATAGTATTCCCTGTACCATCTATCCATAACCGTTGCCGAGCGGTAGTGTACAGATACCCGGTAACTGGTTTGCCATCCCTGTAAAGTGCCCTGATAGACCTGTTCAATGAACACAGATGAATCGCTATAGTGAGTTCCGATAGCTTTGGCCTGCACCAAAAAAGTATCAATGGAAAATGTATCGTTACTGAACTTGAAACGGAAACCTCCCCACGCTCTATCAATGCGCCCGTTACTGTTGTGAAAATTACACATACGTTTGAGGAAAGGTATCAATTTTGCCCGAGCCTTCAATTCGCGGAGTAATGGAGGTCACTATCATGGTATCGAAATGCTGAGGCAGCCAACTCTGATCATATACATGCCCAATTTCGCACAACCCCCTCATTTGAGCCTGTGAGGTAAAAACAAAAACAAAAAAGCTAAAGAAAAGAAGAATTTTGGGCATACTGTATTTATATAAGCCACAAACAAACGCAGAATTCCTTCCTGTCCCGATACTACTTAATACGTATTTATATTCAGACTAAGAAATAGCGCAGACTAAAGAAGAACGCTGAATCGGAAAAATTTTAGCGTAGTAACACTGCCGCAGCACATTTCTCCCCGTCCATCGCAGCACTTACAATACCCCCTGCATAGCCGGCTCCTTCGGCACAAGGAAATAAATTTTCTATTTGTACATGGTGCAATTTTTCTTTGTCACGCGGTATGCGCACGGGCGAGGAGGTGCGCGATTCCACTCCCACCATCACTGCTTCTTCGGTGTAATAGCCTTTCATTTTTTTGCCAAACAATGGCAAGGCCCCGCGCAAACTTTTAGCTATTTCTACCGGCAATATTTCATCCAATTGCACCGACTTCACCCCCGGGATATAGGATGTATCGGGCAACATGGTGCTGTGTTTTTTGTTTACAAAATCGGTGAGGCGCTGTGCCGGTGCGGTGAGTCCTCCTCCACCCGCGTGGTGTGCAGCCTGCTCTACCTGCTGCTGAAAATACATAGCTGATAATGCTCCGTGTTGGGCAAAAGGTAAAAAATCTTTTTCACCCACGGCCACCACCGTTCCCGAGTTGGCGAAAGGATTATTTCGTTTGGAGGGCGACCAACCGTTCACTACAATCTCCCCGGCATTGGTAGCTGCAGGGGCAATAATTCCACCGGGGCACATGCAAAAAGAAAATACACCCCGCTCGCCCACCTGCTCTACCAGCGAATAAGAGGCCGGAGGCAAATACAATCCGCGCGAGGGGCAATGGTACTGAATTTTGTCAATTAACTCCTGCGGATGTTCTATACGTACCCCTAGTGCAAATGGTTTGGCTTCGATGAGGATATGGTTGCGGTGTAATAATTCAAACACATCTCGTGCCGAGTGGCCTGTGGCTAAAATCACCGCCCTGCAATCAACCGATACACCTCCGGCAAAATGCAATTTGCTGATGCGGTTGTTGGTGAGGGTTAAATCGGTAAGCCGTGTATTAAAATGTATTTCTCCCCCGTGCTGCAAAATGGTTTCGCGAATGGTTTCAATGATATGCGGCAACTTGTTCGTACCAATATGCGGATGTGCTTCGTACAAAATATGTTCATCGGCACCGTGGTACACCAGCAATTTTAAAATGCGGTTCATATCCCCCCGTTTGCCCGAGCGGGTATATAATTTTCCGTCAGAATATGTCCCTGCCCCACCCTCGCCAAAACAATAATTTGAATCGGGGTCAATAGTATGATCTCGGATAATTTTGGCCAAATCCCTTCTACGTTCGCGCACTTTTTTGC
>JAGVLJ010000024.1 GCA_020049855.1 Bacteroidia bacterium
AAGGAGATTTAATGTGGCATGCCTACAACCACGGCAACGGAATCTTCCGGTATGCCGATATTTATTCCATGTCGAACCAAACCATAGGAAGTGTATTGTATAACGGGTTGTTCCAAAATAAAGTTTTGGGAATATCCTTATATAAATCAAGTTGGTTGTTAAAAACAGCAGTGGCCTGCCTTCCGGTAGATAATGCCCCCGGTGGAATCAATACGATAAGTGGTGGGGCGATTGATGCTTTTATTGCACCGGCTGTTTCATTTGGCAATTACGGTTTTATTCCTACTAAAAGTTCATTAGCGGTGTACAATCAGGGGTATTTGTACAATATCAACTCCAACACCTCGGAGTCGCCTTTTGTGGCTTTTATTTCTCCCGACCAAACCACTCCTTCAGGCGGTATCTATAATCAGTTGCACGCAACATTCACTTCTGCAAATACCAAGGTTTTTGAGCACATGCTGCACTATATTCCATCTACCATTCCCAGCGGCTACAGCTACAACTTTGCCGATACCAGCGGAGACAGGTTAGGCAGTGTAGAAGTAGAAGGAATTTTGGCTGTAAATGAAGGATACGCGATTGGCTATAGCCAGCAACTCACAAGCAATGCCCCGCCAACTGATACATATTTTGCTGCACAAACATTCAGAATTAATGCAGCCTGCGTAAGTAGTGCTCCCGAAATTACTATAAAAAATAACGGGCAATTGATTATTGGCGATGATGCCGCCAGCCGTACAGGTACGTTGGTGATTACCGAAGGAAGTACGCTGAAACTGGAAAGTGGCTCGGCTCTTCGTATTCGCAAGAACTCATCTCTAAAAATTGAAAATGGAGCAGAATTAATCATAGAGCCAAATGTTACCATTGAATTGGCCGATGACGAATCGATGCTGGATATTGGCGGGCAATTAATTCTTACCGGAAACAATAACCACATGACGGTAACAAATCAAAATGGATTTATTCGTTTTTCTTTTCCATCAAACGGACTTAGCAATATTACCACCACCGGAACAAACAGTAGCATAGAGATTGAAGGAGACGCTATGACGGATAAGGTAGTGGAAGTAACATCGGGCACAGTATATCCAAGCAGTTTGGGGTTGTTTAAAATACATACAGGTACGGTAGAACTTGCGGCTGGCACCGTATTTAAACTGGAGAACTCGGTTGATTTTTATGGGGTAAAATTTACAGGAAGTTCTTACGCTTACCCGCACAACGGCATTGTGCTTACCGGGCAATCAAATACCGAAACCATTGCTATTGAAAAATGTGTTTTTCAATTTACCAATACGGCCATAAAAAAAGAATATTCATCTGATGTTGATATGCTTTATTTAAACGAGGTTGTGTTTAACAATTGTCTGGTAGGCGTACATACCATTTCCCATTCAGCCAATTTATACAATACCCGATTTATTGATTGCTTAACCGGCTGGAAAGCCGAAGACATGGATAACCTGAGCGAGTTTAAAGGCTGGTGTACCGGTGATGGTGAAACCGGAATTGATTTTTCAGGAAACAGCAGTTCGGAGTTATTTGTTTATTCTTCCCGTTTTAAAGACCAGAATTTGGCTTTAAGTATGGATGGTGCGGGAACCACATATATCAAATGCAGCACGTTTGAAAATAATGAGGTTTCTATTCATTCATCAGGCGGAAGTTTTATTTCCATGAGCCCCAATCAAACCACAACACGATTAAACAGCAGTACCGGATATGGAAGCGACAACTTGTTTGACAGCAATACGAGAGATCTAGAATTTTATCAGGCAGCCGGATTTGATATAGAGGACGGCAATAACAGCTTTGTTTATGCATCTGCACCTCCTTCTCCTGCATTTTATGGTTCGGTAGGGATTTCAAGTGTTACGGTTGATGGCAACTATTGGGATTATTACTCTACGTATACAACCCTTAGTTCATACAATGTTTGGAATGTTACTACGCTTTCAACTGTTGGGTATGGAACTCCTACCGATTTAACCACTCAGCCAAGTAATTGCACCAATTGGGATGGTACTATAGATGGAATTATTTCAGGTGAATCCTATTCTAGGGTAATGCCTGATGATAAAAGTAGTGGCGTTAAAACGAAAACCGATGAGGCAAGCCGGATAATTATTTACCCTAATCCGGCCAGTGGGTATATCTCAATACAAAACAGACAACACAATTATCAGGTGGAAGCCATTGATATGACAGGAAGAATTATTTACCTGCAATCAACATCACGCAGCACCAACACCCAAAGTTTTGATGTATCAAATCTGGCAGCGGGGTTGTATCAGATAATGGTAGAACAAGGTGGGGTGATATTGATATTGACTAAACAAAAAGTGGTGGTGAGGAGGTAAATAGCTCATCTACTCATAAAAAGCCCTTTCGCTAACAGGAAAGGGCTTTTTTATTTATTTTCGCAGCACAATATGGAACTGGCAACAAAATATACTCCGCAAAATATTGAGGACAAATGGTACAGCTACTGGATGAAGAATCGGTATTTTCACTCGGAACCCGATAACAGGGAGTCCTTCACTATTGTCATTCCTCCTCCCAATGTTACGGGGGTGTTGCACATGGGGCATATGCTCAACAATACCATTCAGGATGTGCTCACCCGTAGAGCCCGCATGCAGGGTAAAAATGCCTGCTGGGTGCCGGGTACCGACCATGCCAGCATTGCCACCGAGGCCAAGGTGGTGCAGATGTTGCGTGAAAAAGGCATCAAAAAATCAGACCTTTCCCGCGAAGATTTTTTAAAGTATGCCTGGGAATGGAAAGAAAAATACGGGGGCATTATTTTAAAACAATTGGAAAAATTGGGTGCCAGTTGCGACTGGGAGCGCACCCGTTTTACCATGGAACCCGAAATGAGTGATGCCGTTACCGATGTATTTATCGACCTGCATAAAAAAGGAATGATTTACCGTGGCCTGCGCATGGTGAACTGGGATCCGCAGGGCAAAACCGCATTAAGTGATGAAGAGGTTATTTACAAAGAAGTAAACAGCAAGCTGTATTATATTCAGTATAAACTTGCAGATGGCAGTGATGTAGTAACCATTGCTACCACGCGCCCCGAAACCATTTTGGCCGATACTGCCATTTGTGTAAACCCCAATGACGAGCGCTTTAAACACCTGATTGGGAAAAAAGTACTGGTGCCTTTTATCAATAGGGAAATTCCCATTATTGCCGATGAATACGTGGCTATGGATTTTGGTACCGGTTGTTTGAAAGTAACTCCTGCCCACGACCTGAACGACTATACACTGGGACAAAAACACGGACTGCCTGTGATTGATATTTTAACAGAAGAAGGTTTTTTAAACGAAAAGGCAGAAGACAAACGCTATATAGGAAAAGACCGCTTTGCCGTGCGTAAACAAATTGCCATTGACCTGGAAGAGGCCGGGCATATTGCCAAAATTGAAGAGTACAAAAATCAGGTGGGCACCAGTGAGCGTACGGGTGCAGTAATTGAACCACGGCTGAGTTTGCAATGGTGGGTGGATATGAAAAAGTTTGTAGCCAAAAATCCGCAGGTGCTCGAGGCAGTGATGAGTGATGAGATTAAATTTCATCCGGCCAAAATGAAAAATACCTACAAACACTGGATAGATAATATTAAGGACTGGTGCATTTCGCGTCAATTGTGGTGGGGACAACGTATTCCGGTCTGGTATGATGAGCAGGGAAATTATGTTGTAGCCAAAACAGCGGAAGAAGCTTTAGCAAAATTCAATAGTCAAAAGCCCACAAATGAAAGTGAGGGGGTTGCAATGAACCATGCACCATTAACCATTGACCAAATACAACAAGACGAAGACGTAGTAGATACCTGGTTCAGTTCATGGTTGTGGCCTATCAGCGTTTTCAATGGATTTAAGGATAAAAACAACGAGGATATAAAATACTATTATCCTACCAATGATTTGGTAACCGCTCCTGAAATTATGTTTTTCTGGGTGGCGCGTATGATTATGGCAGGGTATGAGTGGATGGGACAAAAACCTTTCAGTAATGTGTATTACACAGGCATTGTTCGCGACAAACAGCGCAGAAAAATGAGCAAAAGTCTGGGTAATTCTCCCGATCCGCTTGACTTGATTGCAGCCAACGGAGCCGATGCCGTGCGCATGGGCATGTTGTTGTGCTCTCCTGCCGGAAATGATATTCTTTTTGATGAAGCACTGATAGAACAGGGGCGAAATTTCAACAATAAAATATGGAACGCCTTCCGTTTGGTAAAAGGATGGGAAGTAAAAGCAGATGCAACATTTGATAGTGAACTTATCAAGTCAAATCAGCTTTCGGCCCAATGGTTTGCAGGGAGAATGAACGAAGCCATCCATGATATTGAAAGTAAATTATCAGACTACAAACTGAGCGAGGCTCTGATGGGCATTTACAAACTTATCTGGGATGATTTCTGTTCATGGTACCTGGAAATGGTGAAGCCCGCCTTTCAACAACCCATTGATCAGACCACCTACAACAATACCATTTCCTTTTTTGACGAGTTGATGCGGTTGCTACATCCGTTTATGCCATTTATCACGGAAGAGATATGGCAGAGTATCATTGAAAGGAAGGAGGGCGAGAGCATTTGTACAGCTACCTATCCTCAAAACCAAAATATCAACCTACCTGACATGGCGCGTGTGTTTGAATGTATTACTCAGGTTCGCAACCTTCGCAATTCAAAAGGCATCAGCCCCAAGGAAGCATTTGCCATTGCTATCAAAACAACTCATCAGCAGGCTTACCTTCCTTATTTCTTCCTGATTAAAAAACTGGCAAATGTATCCGGCATTTCTATGGTAAACGAGAAGCAGGAAAATGCCATCCTTTTGCCGGTGGATATAGATGAAGTGTATGTTTTTCTTGAACTTGCCATTGATGCAGATGCCGAAAAAGAAAAACTCGCTACGGAAATTGAATACCTGAGTGGTTTTCTTAAATTGGTAGAGGCCAAATTGGGCAATGAGAAATTCGTGACCAATGCTAAGCCTGAACTGGTGGAAAAAGAGCGCCAGAAAAAGGCCGATACTGAAGCTAAAATGAAAGTGCTTGAGCAAAGTCTCGCTTCGCTTAAATAAGGTTCAGCAAAAAATAGTGTAATTTACGCGCTGGTAAAAATTATCAGTAAGTGAGTACTCCCGACATACATCAGGTTTTAAAACAATATTGGGGATATGAGCGGTTTCGTCCGTTGCAGGAAGAAATTATTCAAGCGGTACTTGCGGGAAAAGATACGCTGGCATTGTTGCCCACCGGAGGCGGAAAATCGCTTTGCTTTCAGGTGCCGGCTTTAGTTTCCGGGGGTATTTGTGTAGTGGTTTCGCCACTCATCGCTTTAATGAAAGACCAGGTTGAAAATTTACGTTTGCGTGGTATAAAAGCCGAGGCGGTTTATTCCGGCATGTCATATCGGGAAATAGACCGCATACTCGATAACTGTGCTTACGGAGATATTCGTTTTCTCTACGTATCGCCTGAGCGGCTGGCAACCGATTTATTTAAGGTTCGTGTGCAAAAAATGAAGGTAAATCTGCTGGCCGTTGATGAGGCACATTGCATTTCGCAATGGGGATACGATTTCAGACCCGAGTATTTGCAAATTGCTGAAATACGGCCGTTGATGAAAGATATTCCGGTTTTAGCCTTAACAGCTAGTGCAACATCACAGGTGGTTGAGGATATTCAGCAGCGCCTCCTGTTTCCTAAATTAAATGTTTTCCGCAAAAGTTTTGAACGCAAAAATCTTCACTATCATGTTCGGATCGTTGAAGATAAAAATACTAAAATGATTGACGTGTGCCGCAATGTAAAAGGTACGGGCATTGTGTATGTGCGAAACAGAAGGTCAACCAAAGAACTGGCTGCGTTACTTGGTAAAAATAAAATAAGTGCCGATTTTTATCATGCCGGACTGACTCATAAAGAACGCGAGCAAAAACAAAATAACTGGAAACAAAATAAAACCAGGGTTATGGTTTGTACTAATGCCTTTGGGATGGGAATAGATAAACCTGATGTGCGTTTTGTGGTACATTATGAAATTCCGGATGGCCCGGAGGCTTATTACCAGGAAGCAGGACGAGCAGGACGAGATGAAAAAAAAGCATTTGCCGTGTTACTCTACAATAAGGCTGATAAAATGGAAGCTGAATTGAAACTTAAAAACAGCATACCTAAGGAAGAAGATATAAAGAGAGTGTATCATGCGCTGGGAGCCTACCTCAACATCGCCATTGGGTCAGGCTTCATGCAAACTTATCCGTTCGATTTGGCACAATTTGCACAACGCTTTAAAGTAGCTGGATCATTAGCTTACAACTCCCTTAAGGTTTTAGAGCAAGAAGGCTTTATTCGTCTTTCTGACGCTATACACGAACCATCACGGGTGATGTTTACCGTAAACAATGCCGAACTTTACAGGTTTCAGGTGGCCCATGCACATTTCGATCCTTTTATAAGAATGATTTTGCGTTTATATGGTGGGATGTTTGATGAGTATGTAATCATTCATGAAGAAGATATTGCCGCAAAGCTAAAAATACCTGCTACCGATGTGGTAAAATTTTTAGATCAGTTGAAGCAGTACAATCTGATTGAATACATAAAACAAACGGACAGTCCTAAAATCACTTTTGTCAAAGAACGATTTGACCTTTCAAATCTGCGCATAGATAGAAAACTTCTTCGTTTCAGAGAAGAGGTTCAAACCATACGATTAAAAGCGGTGATTGGATATGCCGAACAATATGCCGTGTGCAGAAGTCGTTACCTGCTACATTATTTTGATGAGGTGAATACGGGCGACTGTGGCGTGTGCGATGTGTGCCTGTTGAAAAATGAACTTGACTTGAACGATACGGAAATAGAAGAAATTTTTGCGGCTATTCAAGTTGAACTTAACCACGAGCCATGTGATACAAAAATGCTGGTAAAAGCTTTACGTTTGCAGGATAAAAAAGTTTTAGCTGTTTTACAACTTGCATTGGAACATGACCTTGTTTATGCTGATACACGGGGAATGCTTAACTGGAGGAAATGAAAACCATAATATTTACCGTAATCAATGACCTTACTTATGACCAGCGGATGCAGAAAATATGCAGCACGCTGGCCAAGTCCGGATGGAAGGTTACCCTGGTGGGACGAAAACTGCCAACTTCTTTCACGTTAGCTGAATGCACCTATTCTCAAAAAAGGCTTTCCTGCTTTTTTCACTATGGGAAGTTGTTCTATATAGAGTATACCATACGGTTGTTTTTTTATTTGTTGTTTATTAAAAGTTCAGTGATAAGTGCGGTAGATGCAGATACACTCGTCCCCTGTTTTCTGGTATCAAAAATCAAATCATGTAAGTTGGTTTTTGATGCACATGAGTATTTTTCAGAGGTGCCTGAACTGGCAGAAAGACCTATTGCAAAAAAAGTGTGGCAGTGGGTGGAGCAAACTTTTATTCCGCGAGTAAAAAATAAATATACCGTAAGTAAAAGTTTGGCCGATGAATTTGCAAAAAAATTCAACACACCGTTTGATGTTGTACGCAATGTGCCGTTTAAGATTTTGGTTGAGCCTCAAATTTCAGGAGAAAAATTTATTCTTTATCAGGGGGCATTAAACCAAGGACGAGCACTGGAACAATTAATTTTGGCTATGCACCGTATCCCATTAACATTAAAAATTGCAGGAGAAGGAGATTTAAGCAAAATGTTACGAGAACTTGTGACGAAAGAAGGCCTTTTATCTAAAGTAGATTTTTTAGGTTTTGTAGCTCCGGAAAAATTGAGGCAGCTTACTTCGCAGGCTTATCTTGGTTATAATTTGTTAACCAATCAGGGCTTAAGTTATTATTATTCGCTTAGCAATAAATTTTTCGATTACCTACAGGCCGGTATTCCATCCATGAACCCCAATTTCCCAGAGTACAGAAAGCTGATCGAACATAATAAAGTGGGCGTTATTTGCAATTCTGATTCGGATGCTATTGCTGAAGAAGTGAACCGTCTTTTGGCAAATGAACACATTTATTATAATTTGCAGGCTGAATGTATTCGCATGCGTCATAATTTTACTTGGGAAAACGAAGCGAAAAAAATAATAGCATTGTATGAAACACTCAGGTGAGCATTTTCACCTCATTTCATTTGACGTTCCATTCCCGGCCGATTACGGGGGAGTGATCGATGTATTTTATAAAATCAAAGCACTGCATGAGCTCGGAGTAAAAATCCATTTACACGCTTATCACTATGGCCGTAATGTGGCTCCTCAACTCGAAGAGTTATGCCATAAGGTTTATTACTACAAACGCAAAACATATAAGAACCCGTTTATAAGCCGGGTGCCTTACATTGTAAATAGCCGCAATGATGATAATTTATTAAGAAATCTTTTGTACGATGATCACCCCATTATTTTTGAAGGACTTCACACCACTTATCATTTGTCAGATAAATTGCTCCGCAGGCGGTTAAAAATTGTGCGTATGCACAACATTGAACATCACTATTACGCAAAACTCGAGGAGGCGGAGAAAAATTTTTTTAAAAAATATTTCTTCAAAACAGAATCCGAGAAATTACGAACTTATGAACGCGTATTAAACCAGGCTCAACTGATTGCAGCTATTTCTCCTGCCGATTTTGCATACTTTTTCAAAAAGTTTAAATCAGTTTTTTACCTACCCGTTTTTCATTCCAATCATCAGGTGATATTGACCGAGAAAAGTGAACCGTATGTGTTGTATCACGGTAATTTGGCTGTTGGTGAAAATGATGTGGCCGCCTTGTTTTTATTGCGGGAGGTGTTTAACGATATGCCCGATATAAAGTTGATTATTGCCGGTAATAATCCTTCAACTGAATTGTTGAATCAGGTACAAGGGAGAAATAATGTAGAGTTAATCAGTTCCGTTTCCACCTCTCATATTGATCAGTTGATTTCCATGGCTCATATAAACCTACTTCCAACTTTTCAGGATACGGGAATAAAACTGAAACTCATTAATGCGCTGTATAAGGGTAAGTTTTGTGTGGTAAACAGTATGATGGTTAAAGGCACGGGGCTCGAGAAATTATGTATTATAAAAGATAAACCCGAGCAAATAAAAAATGAGATTAGACGCTTACTGACGCAAATGTTTGATCTGAATCAGATTGCCAAGAGAAAGGAATTGTTGGAGGGTAATTTTTGCAATAAAAAAAATGCTGCTTTACTGGTAGCTGAAATAGCTAAACTCAAAACTTGAAATTTTCTATCAGATGTCCGTTTTCACATTTAAGAATGCGGCTGTTAAATTTATCGATTAGCCGGTAATCATGCGTGGCCATGATAACGGCCGTTCCTCCCGATGCAATCTGGTGTAACAATTTCATAATTTCATCCGAGGTTTCGGGATCCAGATTTCCTGTTGGTTCATCAGCAAGTATTACTTCCGGAGTGTTGAGCATGGCCCGGGCAATCACTACCCGCTGTTGTTCCCCTCCCGAAAGTTCATGCGGCATTTTGAAATCCTTGGTTGCCAAACCAACTTTTTCAAGCACTTCTGCAGTACGGGTTTTAATTTCATCGTCTTTTTTCCATCCGGTGGCTTTAAGTACAAATTCCAGATTTTTAAAAACACTTCTGTCAGTAAGTAATTGAAAATCCTGAAAAACAATACCCAGTTTTCTTCTCAAAAAAGGGATATCTTTCTTTTTCAATTCATGGAGAGAGATTCCGGCAATGGTAGCTTCACCACTAGTTACCGGTAATTCGCCATACAAAGTTTTAAGTAATGATGATTTTCCGCTTCCTGTTTTCCCAATAAGGTAACAAAACTCTCCCTTAAACACTGAAAAAGTTACATCATCCAGAATCAGGTTCTTTTGTTGAAAGATATCTACTTTTTGAAAAGAAATAATTTGTGTTTTCTCAGTCATTCAAATTGATTTTGTGCATTTTGCCGAATGGAATTTTGGCTAACTCATCTAAAATAACCTGCTGTTTATGATCCAACCCACATTTAGCCAATGCCCGTTCCGGACGGTCGAGGCGAAAATAGGCAATCAACGTGAATTGTTCATCGCGTAGCTGAACGTAATCAGGAATCTTTGCTTTTCCTTTAATTTTAATTAGGTACAAGGGGATTTTTTCTTAACTTCGCCACAAATTTAATAGTTAACATCCAATAATTTAATATTATATGAAATTCAGACAGACGTATTTAGCTGCGCTTATTACCTCAGGAATGGTGGTAGTGGCTGGTTGTAGCGTTAAGAACAACATGGGTAAGAACAGGTATCAGGTAGAACCTGAGGCGCTTGAGGTAAACGGAGACTCTGTTGCATTTACGATTACTGCTATTGTTCCCGAAAAATCAATTAATCCAAAAGCTAATATCCGATTTGAGCCGATGCTTAAAACGGATAAAGGTGAAACAGCCTTACGTTCGTTAACTGTAGGTGGCGAAAGTGCTGAAGGGGTTGATGTGAAAATTAATTCTAAAACAGGTGGAAAGGTTTCTTACACCACTAAGTTTAAGTACACTGGCGATATGCGTAAAGCCAAAGTAATGTCAGGCTTTAGCGTAAAAGTAAAAGAAGATTATAAATCACTAAACGAGTTGGAAGGTGTGGTAAAAGAGATTGCTCAGGGAACCATCACCACTTCCTACTTAGTTCGTACCAATATAGCTCCTAAAGTTGCCGGAGATACTTATGCGGCTGAAATGTCAGGCAAATCGGTTGAAATTTATTTTCCTCAGGATAAGGCTAAATTTGATCTGGCCTTTGGAATAAAGAAATTAAAAATTACCAATAAGGCTCAAGTTGAAGAGTTGAAAAATATTCTTAAGAAGGATCCGAAATTTGTTCCGGCAAACATAAAACTTACATCTTTTGCTTCGCCTGACGGAGAGTTGCAGCGCAATAGCGGACTGGCAAAAAATCGTTCGGAATCAAGTTATGCTTATTTTCAAAAAGAACTTAAAAAGTTAGGTTTTGCCCAAGCAAATGATTCGAATTTTACTATGGGCTATGAAGTAAGTGAAGACTGGGACGGAGTGAGAAAAGCCGTTGAAGCTTCAACACTTGCCGATAAAAATGAAATGCTGGTGATCATAAATAACAAAGGCATTAGCGATGATCAGCGCGAAGAATCTCTTCGTAACAATCACCGTAAATCATACGACTGGTTAATCAGCGATGTGTTTCCAAAGTTGAGAAGGTCCTCCCTTACCGTTATGGGCTCAACTCCGCTACGTACCGAAGCTGAAATCATTGCTTTGGCCAAGGCAATGAAATTTGACAGCCTTAACGCTTCTGAGTTATACCATTTGGGATACATTATGCCGGATGCAGATATGAAATTAAGAATGGCTGATTATTACATTAATCGTTTTCCGGAAGACTGGAGAGCATATAATGATAAAGCCGTATTATTAATGTATCAGGCCAAATGGAATGATGCCTTAACCGAGTTGGTAAAAGCCAATAAACTGGGAAGTGCCAATGAAGCGGTATTGCAACACAATGCCGGTATTTGTATGTTAAACATGGGCAACCGTGCCAAAGCAGAAGAGTTGTTTACCAAAGCAAATGCTTCTTACGGATTAGGGGTAATAGCTATTCAAAAAGGAAATTATGCCGATGCCATAAATTACTTCAACAAATCAGGAGTGAAGGACGGAAACGTGGCTTTAGCTTATTTGCTCAACAAACAAATGAATGAGGCAAAATCAGTTATGGAGTCAATGAAGCCTGAACTGATGAATAGCTACTGCTATTACCTGATGGCTATTGTAGGTGCCCGCAGCGGAAACGTAGATATGTGTACTACTAATCTTAGCCGCTCGTTAATGGAAGCAGGAAAAGAAGGAATCGATATGAATGCTGCAAAGAAATATGCAGCCGAAGATTTGGAGTTCCGTGCTTTCTTCAGCAATCCTAATTTTCAGGCTGCTGTTAAATAAATAGAATAATATCATACACTACATAAAAAGGTCACCCCCCGGGTGACCTTTTTTAGTTAAGTCAGGTACCTGATTCATGTTGCGCTCTGTCCCCCTTGCATCGTTTGGCTGCTCAAGGTGGGGGGGCGGGGGATGACCCCTGCACCCATAAATCATTATTTAACCGATATGCCAAAGTTGATTGATTTAAAACAGGTCTACTCGTATTCCCCACATATTATAGGATTTGTTATACGATACCGCATTGGTAGCTTGCTATTGATATGGGTTTGAAAAATATTACCAAAAATAGCAGGATGGCAAATGCTAAGTAAGTTCATTCGGGAGATAATTAAGTAAACACGAGGCTGGAGTCTCGCGCTAGCGGGGTCATTTGATAGTTAGTTATCGTACCAAATTTTATATTCGAGCACTTTTTCGTGCCCCTTTGCCGTGTGTGGGGCGTGAAATAAATAACCTAAGTTTGTACCTTACAGTAATCAACCATCAGTCATATATGCAAAGTTGGGAACATCGTTAACTACGAAAGGTTAATTCATATAGAA
The DNA here is from genome assembly GCA_020049855.1 of Bacteroidia bacterium. Classification (GTDB taxonomy): domain Bacteria; phylum Bacteroidota; class Bacteroidia; order UKL13-3; family UKL13-3; genus JAGPCK01. The sequence continues at coordinate 12,526 of JAGVLJ010000024.1, forward strand.
GACTTGCTTGTATTAGTGTAGGGTTACGATTGACTAACCTCCCTTTTCACCAACATATAATAACCTCCATCCAGTATAAGGTATCCGTATTCATAGCAAAAATGGTAAGCATTGCCGGTTTTGGTTTGGTAAATATGGGTGTGGTAATAAAAGTTAAATCCTTTATCCTGCAATTTTTGGTGGCTTACCCGTATTTTTCCTTCGGTGGTCAGCAAGAGTTCTTTCATAATAAGCCGATTTTTGCGCAAAATATTATTCACGTTGCGCATGTGGGTGTCATCGGCCTTTAAACGGTTGTTATAAGCCGTGCGGCACTGGTCGTCACAAAATTTTTTGTCAATGCGGCCTTTTAATTCCGTTCCGCAATACTTACAGGTATTTGCTTTCATATCAGTTAATTTTAAGGCAATTTAGTGAAAAATAATTCCGTGTACAAACGTGTACAAACGGATTAGCCGATTCTAAACGGAAACTATACGGCTAAGTTATTCAGCTCTCCTCACCTTTGTATCGTCAAATTTGACAACAAGGGGTAATCGCGAAGCCTCACACGTTAAACAAATTAATAAACAATTTTAAAAACACACGTTATGAACAATTTACGAAACAGCGTTCGCCTTATTGGCAATTTAGGAATGGATCCCGAAGTGAAAGATTTAAACGGGGGCAAAAAACTGGCAAAATTCTCGGTAGCTACCAAAGAAACTTACAAAGATGAACATGGAGATCGTGTTACCGAAACACAATGGCACAATCTGATAGTATGGGGCAAGCAGGCCGAGATAGCTTCTAAGTTCCTTAAAAAGGGCAGCGAAGTTGCCGTGGAGGGTAAACTCACAAGTCGCAGTTTTACCGATAAGGAGGGAGTAAAGCGTTATGTAACCGAGATTGTGGTGAATGAATTTTTGATGATGGGATCAAAGAAAGAAAATTAAGTTACTGTGATTTAAAAAGGCACCCTCATCCGGTCTTAATTGATCGGGGAGGGTGCTGATTTATGAAAACGGGAGAAGTTATTTGCGTAAGTAAAAGCGGATAAACTGCCAGAGGCAATAGGGCAAATAAATGAGTCCGAGGAATAAAATTACTGCCTTAAGTTTCATGTTGCTTGCACATTTACAAGACCCTGCAACCCCAAAAAAGGTTGCATATACAACACAAAACGAGCTTAATGAATTTACATTGCAGGTGCGAATAAATAAATAGGAGCGCGGCAAGAATATAGGTAGTGGCCTGAGCGCACAGTTCAAAATTGCCAATCCGTTATGGGGTTGTACATTTTTCAGGAGCATGTAGAGGGAATTGATACACCTAATTGCTTAAAATGAAATACCCACGAAGATTCTTTATGATTACCTCAAAACGATTGTAAATGAGGATGGGGAGTCCGGAGATTGGAATGGGTTAATTTCTGAATCTTTATCATAGGTGATGGCGAGGTGTATTTACTGTTACGTACGCAATCTTCATCAATATTGGGGCTATAGTGCAGGATTGTATTTTAAAGTAGCATGATTTCAAAGACCGATTCGCCCAAATTGCTTCGAGTATGGTTTAACAATGTTCGTATTCGGAGTCAGTATCTCTATCATTCAACACCGATTATTGCCAACATATGGAATGAAAGCGACAGCTTTTAGAAGTGTTTTACGAATACAAAAGTTCGGTTAGTATCGTATTACTAAAAATCAATTGGTTTTACGAGATATTGATGTATTGCCTGAAAAGGCTAAAGGGAATTTAACAGTTACTGTAATAAGTATAATCTCTTTAAATGAAGATACTAGGTGAAATATGGGATCAAGAGAAGCGCAGGCTTAGTTTAATAGAACAATTTGGAGGCGAAAAATATACCTGTTGGGTGGGAATGGCATCCTAAGTAATCCTCAATATTAAAGTGCTTAAAAATTCCAGGGCAAGGGCAACATTCACTTAAAGTGCTTTTGTGCGGGTAAACTGAGGAGTTGCGGACTGGTTCAGAGTTAGGCTATCTAAAATTATTCCCCTACATCGAATTAAGGTGTTGCATCAAATTCAGGGTACTCATGGTGGTTGGGTTAAAGACAGCCAAAGAATGAAACTATTAGGATCAAATAGCCGATATCATAGCCCATCTTTTCAAAATAGATAGAAATAAATAAGCCCAACCAGCATTCTCTGACCTTGATAAAAGCAAATTTAAACGACCATCAGGGAAGAGTCGGATCCATCTTTTTAAAAATTTAATTTCGATGAATATTGTTTATTAATGGTCAAATTAGCAAATATTTTAATATTGCAAAATTAATTATTTGGTTTATAGATAATTAATTTTGCAATTATTTTTAATATTTTAGACAAATAATTTTGTTTTATTAAAAAATAGATACATTTGTACCGGAACAAATGAAAATATGAACGATAAACTTAACCAACTGATTATTTCCATCACAAATTACATAGATGAAGTAATAAGGCTATTGATACCGGGACAAAAGATGAGTTACCAATTTTATAAACCTTTTAAAAATTAATGTTATGAAGACACTAAAAAAATTATCTCTGGCTGCACTTTTCTTTTCGGCACTTCCGTCATTCGCCCAATTGCAGGACGAGAAAAATGTTACCATCACTATGGATCTTCAACCAATTCTTCAGTTGAACATGACCACTGCAGATCAGGTGAATTTTGTATTTGACGATATTGCCAGCTACTATGGCGGGCTTATTCGCTATGGAGCTACCACCTTAAAGGTATCAGCATCTGTTACTTGGGACTTGTATGCAGTAGGAACCTCAACTAATGGGGCAAGCTGGGACCAACAGGTAAAATACGGAACAGCAGCTAATCCCAATGCCATTGGCGCACTTCCTTTATCTGCACTTGAATTACATCAAAGAGGGGCTAACAACTATGACGCGAACGCAACCGGAGCCCAAACCGATTACAGTGCTCAGTTCTCTCCAGCACAAACAACTGCGGTAGGAGTAAACAGTATTTACACTAACGCAAATCCATATATTGCACCTACAGCAGCCGATAAATATATTCAAGGTCATAAAGGGACAGTTGCTTCTCAGGACGGAGCACCCGGTGGAAGTTATTTAACTGCTACCACATCGGCAGGTAGCGGCAATATAAGCGACTACATGTTCATTATTGATTACCGCATACTGCCCGGTTTACCGGCAGTATTTCCTAATGCCGGTGATAATGCAGGAACATCTCAATCACTCACAGCGGGTCAGTATGCACAACCGGGTGTGTATACTATGAATGTAAAATATGTATTACTCGAGGATCAATAGGTAGATTGTTTTTTATATGCACAAGTGCGTAGTCGATCCGAAGGGATCGGCTGCGTATTTTTATTCGGGTAATGAAATAATTACAATGTAGCACAGTTGCAACAATCAAACTAAGTTCTTAAGGTTACACATTGGGCAAATGAAAAATAACAAACCAAATTTATTCTTATTCTTGTTTTTGTTTGGAATTGCCGATTTGCTGAAGGCTCAGGTAATTTCAACGGGAGATAAAAATGCCGATACTATTACAGTAGTTGACGAAGGAGTTGCTGTGACCCCGTCAAGTATTCGCTTGTTTCTACGTCCGGGTGAAACCATTATTAAAGAAATAAAAGTTACCAATAAAACAAAAAGGGTCTATTCTTTTAGTGCTGCCTTTAATGATTTTAATATGGGCGAAAACGGAAAACCTCAACAAATGGACAGCTCTTTTCGCAAGTTTTCCTTATCTAAATGGGCAGTGGCATCACCTATGTTTTTCGAATTGCAGCCAGGCCAGATGCAAAAAGTGCAACTTACTGTAACCATTCCTTCTGATGAGTCTGGGAAGGTAGCTGCTTGGACAATCATGAGTATTGATCAAGTAGCTAAAAGAGAACAGGTGGTAACCGCGAGCAGCGATGCTAAATCAGTTGCTCTTGGCGTAATTCCCAGTTTCGGTTTTGGGATCTATGTATATCAAAATCCGCCCGATGCCGGAGTTCCAAGGCTTGAAATTGACAAATTTGAAAAAACCACCGATGGTAAGGATAAGGAGAAACGATTATTGCTTCATTTAAAATCTGAAGGCAATGCTATAGGTTTTTGCCATTCGTATATTGAACTCACTAATATTTCAACTGGAGAAATAATCAAATTACCTGTTCGTCATTTCACCATATTGCCGGGTTTTGAACGCACCATCTATTTTAGTTTACCCACAAAAATTTCAAAAGGAAAATATTCCGCTATGGCAGTAATTGATTACGGCAGCAAAGAAGATATAAAGGCGGCCGAACTCGAATTGCTGATTGAATGATGTAAATACAATTTGCTTGCACTAAAAATGGGTATAAAAAATGCATATTTAATCCTATGCTGTGCAACAGTATTCTTAGCTGTTACCATTAATGTAAATGCACAATGCGGCCCACCTACAGCAAGCAATTGTAAAGCGATTCCTGCCAGCAATATGTTTATTGCAGGAAACACTAACCTCGACTTTATTTTCGACTCGTTTAGTAAGTATACCAGTGGCATTACAATTAGTGGAGCCACGCAATTACGTCTTACTGTTTTGCCTAATAATGCTTCCTGTAAATGGAAATTACGTGTGTATATTGACAACAACCCGTCAGCACCCACACCGCTAAATGAGTGGGAGACGCTGAATAGCTATGGTGGTTCAGGAAATACCCCGCTAATAGATTTAATGGAGGTGAGGATTTATAACGGATGCAATACTCCGATTAATAGCGGAATCTATCAAAATTTTACACCAGTAAATGGTTCTTTTATTGATATCATTAACGATATTGTCCTTAATCCGGCCGGTGCATGTATTGCCAACGTAAATGGTTCGGGAAGTTACCTCACAAATTATAAAGAATATAGTTTTACCATCGATTATCGGTTGCACCCGGGTTTACAGTACAAAGCCGGGGCCTACCAGTTGACTTTACGATTTTGTTTGGTAGAGGATGTATAGCACCAATTTTATATTAAGTTTGATGGAGGAATCCAAAGGTGAAGCCTTCGTTTGCAAGCAATCTTTTGTCTTGTTCTTTGTCTTGTTCAGCTTAGTAAGTTCTGCTCAAAATTTAGAGCAACGGTTCATTGTTTTTCCCCAACAAAAGGTAATTCGAATGGAGGAGATAAATATTGTGAGCAATGTGGTACTTATCAAGAATAATGCAAATACGGAGGTGAGGTTTTCGCTTGATGCCACCATGCCTAAAGGGTGGAAGCTTCTTAGTGCGAAAGCAGTTTATACCATTAATGGGAACGATTCGCTTTTTGTGCCAGTGCGTATTATTCCGGCCGGGCCTCTTAAAGGAAATACCGAGTATATTATTGACCTTATTGCTTACACTGCAAATAAGGTAAGATTGGCTTCCACCTCGTTCTCGATACTTGTAATTAAAAAAACAAACTGGTCATTGAGTATTGAACCTGCAACGAAAATTTACTTTCTCAATAATTCAACAAAAACCAATTTCACAGTTCGCTATTCGAATAACGGGGATGACGATGAACCAGTGCTGACCACATTTAAGCAAACCGATAAAAAAATTTCGATTACCGATAGTTCGGGTAATGTAATTGAAAATTACAAAGATATTTTTACGCTACGGTCACGACAGGATACTCAGGTAACCTTTAATATATCCCTTGTTGAGAATACCCACAATATTAAACGTGTTGATTTGGATAATCACTTGCCAAATTCTACTGATGAAGAAAAGAAATTTTTACTATTTCTCCAATCATCTGAGGCAAATAGCAATGACAATAACACTACATTTAGGAAAAGTGAGAGAATTGAATTTATTAAACTGCCGAACAGGAAAAAAATTAATCCTTATGCATCAGATGCCTTGCCTTTGGTAGTAGAAAATAATATTTTTAATGTTATGGGCATACAGCCTATTATGTACTTAAATCTTAGGGGCAATACACTGCTTGAAAATAATGCCAATGTGTTTTATTTCGCTCAAACAAGCTACTCCAGTTATTTTGCAACGCCCGATTATGCGCGAAATATTGCCTATTACACCGGCTATTTTCAGCAAAGGGGAGATATACAGATTGGTGATATGAGTGGATCGGGTACGATTGGTTTTCAGAGTTTCGGTCGCGGAATTAAAGGAAGTTATAATTTTACAAAGCGACACAATGCAGGAGGTTTTTTACTAAAGTCGCCAAGGTTATCAGACCCAAACGGAAGCGTATCGTACGGTGCTAATTACAGGTTTTCATTCCACCGTTCTGATTATGCATCTGTGCAGGTAAGCAGGTCTGAGAATTTATTGTATCAAACTTCAACTAATTTTGTAACCGCAACAACCAGAGTAAATCTCTTTAAAAACCATGGAATAACATTAGGTGGAGGGATAAGTACACGAGGCCGTGCTAAAGGGAATCTGAAAAAAAACGGAACTTATCTTAACCTTAACTATTCCGGATTATTTCTCCAAAACCGACTTTCTTCAGTATTTCGCTTAAGTAATTTATCAAAATCATTTGGTGCAAGCGGTTCAGGGCGTTTTTATATTTATCACCAAACAGGGTTTACTGTTTCACGAAAATTAGTACTTATGATGCAAAATAATTATACTGCCATGCACACATCCGACAACTCCGGGTACAATTATTTTAACAATCAGCTATTTTTTAATATTAGGCAACAGCAGGGTGTGGTTGTGCCAAGTGTTTTGTTCAACACTCAAAATACATTCGGATTGAGGCGACATTTAAAGGGAGTTGGCTTTGATTACAATTATTACCATATACTATCGAACATTAAGGTGTCTGCTTCGCTCAGAATGGGTTTTAATAAACTGATTGATTATCGAAATGTCCCTTCATTTTTTTCTGCAAATGCGAATTTACTTACTCAATTCAGAACCCTTAGTTTTACCATGCGTTATTTTTATGGACCAACGGTTGTTAGAAATGCGGATGATATTAGAAATATACGAAGATACCCGCAAACTTTTTTTACTTCGCTACAGCATCAAATCATCTTTAGAAAGGAATATTTTGTGTGGCAAAATAGCCTTAATTATGCGTACTATAATCAGTTTTACAGTCACTCATTAGGGTATTTTCCCGAAGTATATCTGTTTGCTCAAAACGGATGGCGTTTCAGAATGGGCATTGGGGTTTCAATGAATATAAGTAATCCCAAAAAGGCATTGGAAATGCAAAATCCGGGGCAACTTCAGGGCAGCGATGAAATCAATACCAATATTGTTACTACTAATTTAAATGTTCAGCTTGGGGTACGTAAACAATTTGGAATTCCAGTACCACGTAAATTTACTCATACTAGGTCTGTAACAATTACCTACCTATGTTTCATGGATTTAAATGGCAATAGGGTTAAGGATAAAACAGAACCGGAACTTGAAAATATTGTCATCAGAACAGGAGACGAAGAAATAATGACGGATTTAAACGGGCAGGCTGAATTAACTAATCTGGAAGCCGGACGTTATAAAATTGGTATAATCAATCTTAGCGATTCGAAAACATGGTTTCCGGTAGTAGCCGATAGCATTTTAATGGATCGTTCTAAAATCATTTTGATTCCCTTTGTAAAGGGAGCCAAAATTACCGGACAGATCTACATGCAACGCGAAAGGCATGCAGTAGATGAGGAAACAAGCCTTGACTTATCGCGAATTATAGTATCAGCCTTAGACTCGATGGGAAATATATACCGTACGCTGACACGAATGGATGGTACCTTTGAGTTGTATGTTCCCAATGCCCGCTATACCCTTAATTTGGATGCCGGAGTTTGGGGCGATCAGTTTACGGTGGTCAACAATAATCTGATTATTGAGTTGAATTTGAAAACTGATAATACCTTTGTTTCCTTTCAGGTAGTTGAGCGTCAACGGAAATTACAGATTAAAAAATTCTGAGCAGTTTTTTCATTTTAAGAGTCAGTGTCCCTTCGTTTTCACAAGTAGGTTGCAGGAATTCTTTATCAAAATTGTATAGTCCATGCGTCATATGTGGATGATATATTCAAGCAAATATTTTTAGAATCAATACTTTAACTTAAATTAGAAGAGTTAAAAAATAAAACTATTATGAAAATAGAACACTTATTTCTACTGCTTGCATTTCTTTGCCTTCAGAAGGCAGAGGGGCAATCAACCTGGCAAAACCTTGATACGGTAAAAGCTCCAACAGTGTATGATCATGTGTATTCGGTGAAGCTGTATGGTGATACATTGGTAACTAGTTTTTTGTTTTTTATTAAAGATGAAGTGAAAAATCATTTTCATGATGAGCACAGCGAGCATATTTACGTGCTGGCTGGCACCGCGATGATGACGCTTGACGGGAAAACATTTTCGATTAAAAAAGGCGATTTCATTTTTGTGCCAATGCAAAAAAGACATAGTGTAAAGGTTACCTCAGCCGTGCCACTCAAAGTAATTTCCATTCAAGCCCCATGGTTTGACGGGAAAGACCGATTGGTTGTGAAGTAATTAATGAAATTGATGATTTTAATTGGGAGTCACAACTTCTCATTTGCCAGCAGAATGTGAAGAAATCAACAGATATCTATTTTCATAGTTCGGCTTAACCTTTTACCTTTGTTTCCCGGAAACAGGTTTGTTTTCAGACAGCAATTTAAATTAACCATGAAATTTGGCGTAGTTATTTTTCCAGGATCCAATTGTGATGAGGATGCCATAAATGTATTACAGGAATACAGCAACCAGCCTGTTGAAAAGCTTTGGCATAAGGATATCCACTTGAAACAATGCGATTTTATATTGCTTCCAGGGGGATTTTCATATGGAGATTACCTGCGTTCAGGAGCTATTGCCTGTTTATCACCAATTATGCAAAGTGTTGTTGAATTTGCCGGCAAAGGCGGGTATGTTATGGGTATTTGCAATGGGTTCCAAATATTATGTGAAGCCGGATTATTGCCTGGTGCCTTATTGAGAAATGATCACACACGTTTTTTATGCAGCAATGTTCATCTTAGATGTGAAAACTCTGATTTACTTATTACACGAAATATTGATGCCTCTAAGGCTCTTAAGGTTCCCATTGCACATGGAGAAGGCAGGTATTATGCCGATGAGCTTACCATAAAAAAACTGAATGAAAACCGTCAGGTTGTTTTTAGATATTGCGATGAAAACGGGAAAGTAACGCCCGAAGCCAATCCCAATGGATCATTAGAAAGTATTGCCGGAGTATGTAATGAAGGTCGTAATGTATTCGGAATGATGCCACATCCTGAACGGGCCGCATCAGATTTGCTCTATAATTTTGATGGGGCAGCCTTGTTTGAGAGTATTATCGCTTAAGTCACATACTTAATTTACGTACACGGTACTATATCTGCTAAGTGAAGGGATTATCGGGATAACTCCTGCTTTTTCATACCTAACATTCAACCATAATATTATCTTTGTGCCCGATATGACAGAAAGGAGAGTAAGAGTACGTTTTGCCCCAAGCCCCACAGGGCCATTGCATATTGGCGGGGTGCGTACTGCTTTGTATAATTATTTATTTGCCCGTAAACACGGAGGTGATTTTATTCTCCGTATTGAAGATACAGATCAAACCCGTTATGTGCCCGGAGCCGAAAATTACATTATTGAGGCACTTAAATGGTTAGGTATTGAGCCTAATGAAGGCGTTGGTTTTGGAGATGGGTCTCATGCCCCATACCGTCAAAGTGAGCGCAAACATTTATACCGGGAATATGCCGAAAAATTACTCGCTTCAGGTCATGCATATTATGCATTTGATACTACTGAAGAACTGGAAGCCATGCGTGAAAGGCTAAAAGCATCCAATATAGCTTCGCAGTATGATGCCATTACCAGAATGGCCATGAAAAATTCGCTTACATTAAGTGAAGATGAAGTTATAAGGCGTATAGGCAGTGGAGAACCCTATGTTATCCGAATAAAGCTTCCTAAAAAAGAAGAAGTTAAGTTTCAGGATATGATACGCGGATGGGTAAGTGTAAGTACTTCCCAAATGGATGACAAGGTATTGTATAAAAGCGATGGAATGCCTACCTACCATTTGGCCAATGTGGTTGATGATTACCTCATGCAAACTACTCACGTTATTCGTGGAGAAGAGTGGTTACCAAGTGCCCCTTTGCATGTACTACTTTATCGCTATCTTGGATGGGAGGAGGTGATGCCTGAGTTTGCTCATTTGCCTCTTTTGCTTAAACCGGAAGGAAACGGTAAATTAAGTAAACGGGATGGAGATCGGTTAGGGTTCCCTGTCTTTCCCCTCGAATGGGAAGATCCATCAACCGGAGAAGTATCTTCCGGTTACCGTGAAACAGGTTATTTCAGCGAGGCGGTAGTAAACATGCTGGCTCTGTTAGGATGGAATGGAGGCACTACGCAGGAGGTGTTCACGAAAGAAGAACTTATTCAAGCATTTTCAATAGAGCGGGTAAGTAAACACGGGGCCAAATTCGATCAAAACAAAGCGCGCTGGTTTAATCAGCAATACCTTCGTCAGCGTGATGATACAGATATTGCCGAACGCCTTAAACCTGTTTTGGTGGCTAATCAGGTACATGCAAGTGATGATTACATTACCAAAGTTTGCGGGTTGATGAAAGAGAAGGTGCATTTCCCTAAGGAAATTTGGGACTTAGGATATTATTTCTTTATTGAGCCGCTAAAATTTGATGCGGAAGTGGTAAAGAAAAGATGGAAAGATTTTGCACCTGCTTTTATAGGCAGTTTAAAAGATAAATTTAACCGATCAACTATTTTTACAGCAGGCGAAATCGAGAAATTGTTTAACGAAGCACTGGCCGAACAAAACCTTCAAAGCAAAGATGTATTACAGGTTTTCAGATTAAGCGTTTCGGGGATGGGAGCGGGTGCCCCCATTTTTGAAACAGTAGAATTACTTGGAAAAGATAAGGTGGTGAACAGGATGGAACGTGCTTTAAACGAAATACATACTTATGCGTAGCGGAGTATTGTTTTTGGTAACTCTGCTAAGTGCTTGCTCTCTGGCAAAATTTGATCGTTTCCCAGGCGTAAGGTCTAATGAAATTCCAGACAAATTTCAAGGTTACTACAAACAAATTGTTTCTGAAAAACTATTGGATAAAGAAGATTCTACCGGGTTGCGTATAGGCAATATCTGGTGGGAAATTGTAAAACCTAGTGGGACTACCCGCACCTATATGGGCGATAGTGTTATTCTTAGTCAGTACAAAGGCCAATATTTTATTTCGGTCACCAATTCTTATGTTAAGTATTGGTATGTATTTGTTGCCGAACCTGACGAGAATGGAGCAATTACTAGCCGACCTATTGTAGCTAATGGCCGAAAATTTCCCTTGCGAAAATATTTAGAGCGACTGCATGTAAATGACAGTGCAATTATATATAAAATGAACGAGGAGCAATTACTCAAGTACTATGTGAAGGTTGTTCGTAAACATCCCGGCATTAAGATTAAAAAAGTAAGCGAATGAACCGACCTATACGTGTTTTAGTAGCCAAGGTAGGGCTCGATGGTCACGATCGCGGGGCAAAGGTGATAGCCACTGCGCTGCGCGATGCGGGAATGGAAGTCATTTATACCGGTTTACGGCAAACCCCTGAGATGGTAGTGAATGCTGCTTTGCAGGAAGATGTGGACGCTATTGGAATCAGTATATTATCAGGGGCTCATAATACGGTTTTCCCCAAGGTGCTTGATTTAATGAAGCAAAAGCAATTGGATGGTGTTTTATTGACCGGAGGCGGAATTATTCCGGACGAGGATATGGAACAATTAAGCAAAGCTGGTGTGGGTAAGTTGTTTGCCCCTGGAGCCAATACTCACGAAATAGCGGATTATATACGAGAATGGGTGAATGTGCACAGAAAGTACTGATTTTATTTTCTTTTTAAATGCGCTTGTTCTAAAGTTGCGCATATTTTTAACAAACTTTCATTCAAATGAGCACACAAAACATGTACGAAACAATTTTAACAGAAATCCGTAATCAAATCTTTTATGTTACCATTAACAGGGAAAGTCGGATGAATGCACTCAATATTCAAACTCTTTCCGATATAAAAAATGCGGTACTCAGTATTTACGACAATGCCGGGGTGAAAGGAGTTATTATTACCGGTGCCGGAGCTAAAGCATTTGCAGCGGGAGCCGATATTGCCGAGTTCGCTAATTTTACCGTTGAAGAAGGAACCCGCATGAGCGAAGAAGGCCATGCTGTTTTAAATGCTCTGGAGAATTGCCCTAAACCGGTAATTGCAGCAGTTAATGGATTTGCCTTGGGCGGGGGTTGTGAACTCGCTATGGCCTGTCATATGCGTATTGCATCAGAGAATGCCAAATTTGGGCAGCCTGAAGTAAATCTGGGCATAACTCCCGGCTATGCAGGTACACAACGCCTCACGCTATTAGTAGGCAAAGGTCGTGCTATGGAATTATTAATGACCGGAGATATTATAGATGCCAAAGAAGCTCATCGTATCGGCTTAGTAAACCATGTGGTATCGTTGGATCAGCTAATGGCTAAAAGCGAGGAGATTATTACAAAAATAGCCGCAAAGGCTCCTTTAGCCATTTCCAGTGTAATTAAATGTGTTAATGCTTTTTTTGAAAAAAGGGTTGATGGAAATCATCTCGAGATAAATGAATTCGGACATTTTTTCGGGACACAGGATTTTATTGAAGGAACTACGGCATTTCTCGAAAAACGTAAGGCTGATTTTAAGGGGAAATAAATATATTCGTTAATAAAACCAAAGCAGCTTGACATTGATTTGTGCGGGCTGCTTTGGTTTTATTAAGAAGTTATACTGCGAGTAAAATTTTCCAGGCTTCAGGCACTTTACCCTCATCAAGGTATTTTTTGGCAAGAATATGGGCTCGTTGCTCAATTAATTCATTCGGTATTTGTTCTCTGAGCAACGAGGCTAGTTCAATGTTTATTTTTTTATATATTTCAACATCATCCTGATCGGGCAATACCTCAACATTACCCAATTGTCCCAGATTATTTCCTGTTAAATAATGGCTATAACGTATCCGTTCTGGTATTTGGTCAACACCCATCCCTTTTGTTCGTAAGGGTTTTTCTACTTCAAACAAGGCAGGCCCTGAAGCACGGCAATACCAATCGCCACCTAAACGAGCCACCAGATCAATTTTATGCTGATTAATATGTCCTCGTTCATCCAATATGCTTTCGTTAATATGGAGACGCAACAGCTCGCAAATAATCAGGTTCCCGGCTCCGGGGGTATGCCCAAGTTCAATAATCTGTTTCACCTTACATTCCATTTGCACCGGAGATTCTTTAACCCGATATGGCTTTATCAATTCTGATGGCACGGGGGTGAGTCCGGCCTTTTCAAATTCGTTAACTCCTTTTTCATACTCGGTACTGCTCAATGAGCATTGTTGCACTAAATCATAGTTAACTACGTTAATCACTACCTCTGCCACTTCATATACATTCTCAAGTGTATGTTTAATGGTATTGTCTCGTACCCTGCGAGCAGGGGAAAAAACAAAAACAGGAGGGTTGGTGCTTACCATATTGAAAAAACTAAATGGGCTCAGGTTGGGAATCCCATTTTTATCAATGGTACTGGCAAAACAAATGGGTCGCGGAGCAATGGCCGTTTGCAGCAATAGTTGTAATTCGGCAACAGGAACTTCTTTGGGGTCAATGCTTCTTACTAATGTGTTTGGAGTCTCCATAGGTATAGAATATTATGATGCAGTAATCAGGAAATAATTTTTTTTTCCTTTTTGTACAAGAAGGTATTTGCCCTGTATTAGCTGAGACGATTTTATATTCAAGTCAGTATCTTCTACCTTGAATTTATTAATGCTTACTCCGCCTCCCTGAATCATTTTCCGAGCCTCACCTTTAGATGAAAACACCTTTGTTCTTTCGGCAAGCAGGTCAATAACCGGAATGCCAGCCTCCATAGCCGACAATGATATATTAAATTGGGGTAACCCTTCAAATATTTCCAACAAGGTTGAATCATTAACAGCTTTTAATGATTCGGTAGTGGCATTGCCAAATAATATATGTGAGGCTTCAACGGCTATTTTGTATTCGTGTTCCCCATGAACACGAATGGTAATCTCGGCCGCTAAAGATTTTTGCATGGTACGAAGGTGTGGAGCTATATCCTGCTCAGTTTCTATGGCTTCTATTTCTTCTTTCGATTTTAAGGAAAAAATACGCATATAAGTCTTTATATCGGCATCACTGGCATTGAGCCAAAACTGGTAGAATTTATACGGGGAGGTTTTTTTAGGGTCAAGCCATATATTGCCGTTTTCGGTTTTTCCGAATTTTGTTCCGTCAGCCTTTTTAATAAGTGGGGTGGTGAGTGCAAAGGCATCTTCACTGCTACTTTTTCGTCTAAGCAACTCGGTGCCGGTAACAATATTTCCCCATTGGTCACTTCCGCCCATTTGCAGCCTCACCCCATAGTGGTGATAAAGGTAATAAAAATCGTATCCCTGTACCAGTTGGTAGCTGAATTCGGTAAACGACATTCCGTTATCAAGCCTGTTTTTTACCGAATCTTTGGCGAGCATGTAGTTAATGGAAATATGCTTACCAACCTCCCTTATAAAGTCCAGAAATTTAAATTCTTTAAACCAGTCATAATTATTTACAATAAGTGCAGCGTTTTCCCCACAGGTAAAATCCAGAAATTTTTCAAGTTGTTTTTTCTGAGACTGGAGGTTATGCTGAAGCAACTCTTCGGAAAGGAGGTTTCGTTCAATACTCTTGCCCGATGGGTCGCCCACCATTCCTGTAGCACCTCCTACCAAGGCTACTGGCTTATGTCCGGCCAGTTGAAAGCGAAGAAGGGTCATTATCTGAACAAGGTTTCCTACGCCCAGCGAATCGGACGTAGGGTCAAATCCTATATAGCCCGTACACATACCTTTATTAAGCATCTCTTCAGTGCCGGGTATCATATCGTGGAGCATCCCCCTCCAGCGTAATTCTTCTATGAAATTTTTCACCTTACTCATTACAGGGCAAAGATAGGTTATTAACCTAAACGCGATGAAATAGGAAGTGCACAATATTTCCGGTGTCTGTTTCTCAGCAACTATATAATTTAAGGGAATGGAAAAATTACCGCCTATTCGTTCTTCTCTAAATCCCGAAACTTGGGACTTACCCGATGCCACCACCTTATTACAGGTAACCTATCATCCCTGAAGTATACATTTAATATCATTATTTTCAGTAATGGAGTAAAATTTTACCCGTTTTTTAATAGGATTCCAACGGGTTTTGGCAAATGAATCCCTGCTTATTTTGGACTTGGGATTGGGAAATTTAGATACTCCGTATTTATCCTTTACTCTGGGCAATCATAGCGGTAATGTAGTTGTATTGGGGAAAAACGGGGGATTAGGCTATATACCCACTATACTCCCTAATACAAGTTCGGTAATAAGGTAAAATGGGCGGGTTTAATTTTATTCATGTTACCTGGCCATAGGGTTAAAAGTAACATGTTTTTCCCATATGAGGATTGGGCTTTACTATTATACATATTTAGGTAAGGCATCCATTTTTCATTGTGAATTCTACCTTTACTACTCGGGGGATCGGTCTGTTTAAGCCGAATTTTCATTGCAGAAATAGAATCTTAACAGGATTTTCCATGTAGATAACTGGTGTTTTTAGAGCGAAAAGCGGCCACAAACGCAAAAAAAACTTTTTTAACGACCCGTTTGCGGATGCCCTCCAATGGAAATTTTATCAATTGCAGCGATTTTACCAACGAAAAAAATACGCTTATAAAATGAAGTGAAATTTCTTTTAGGAGGCTACTCCATTTATTTTTATTGACTTGTTGAAACTATTGAAAACACAGGCTACTTCAATGATCTAGTAGTTTGCCTAAGTTTACTTTTTGTAGATATTTATCAATGAAAAACAGTGGCAAAAATATCTTTAAGCTGTGAAAACAGCCTTAATTAAACCTATTCTCATTGGATATTACAATAGGTGGGTGTACGATTTTAATAACATTTATTTTAAGAATTGTGGAAACTGTTTTGTTGCAACTGCTATGAAATATGCAATGAAGATGTATTTTTGACTATCAGATCAACTGAATAAAAGTTTAAACCCATGGCAAAAAAAGTAGTAAAAGCAAAAAAAGCTGCTAAAAAAGCAGCTCCAAAAAAAGCTGCTAAAAAAGCGGCTCCAAAAAAAGCTGCTAAAAAAGCGGCTCCAAAAAAAGCTGCTAAAAAAGCGGCTCCAAAAAAGAAAACTGCAAGAAAACCAAACGCAGCTTTCATGGCTCCATTAACTCCAAGCGCAACGCTTGCTGATGTAATAGGAACTAAAGCCCTTCCAAGAACTGAGATCGTTAAACAAATCTGGAACTACATTAAGAAGAACGGTCTTCAGGACAAGAAGAACAGAAGAATGATTAATGCTGATGCAAAACTGAAACTTCTTTTCGGTGGCAAAGGGCAAATCTCTATGTTCGAACTCGCAAAGATTGTTTCTAAGCATGTAAAGTAAGTTAGCATTTCATGCAAATAAAGAAAGGGCAGTAATGCCCTTTCTTTATTTAGCAGTTTACCTAAACGCCTATCTTTGCCTGATTCATGAATTTTATTGCTCATTATCATTTTACTCACAAGCCAGGTAATTCGTATCATAATTTGGGTATCGTGTTGCCCGACCTTATCCGAGGTTTTATCCCTTCTAAACGAATTAAACCGGATGTGCTTTATCAGATACTTAGGTCAGAGCAGCACCGTCACTTGAATGAGGGAACAAGGCTGCACTACGCAACTGACAAATATTTCCATAATTCATCCTTTTTTATGAATGGCTACGAATTTGTAAAAAGTTCCATCCATAATGCCCAATTTGATAACTCTTTCAGTCGCTTTTTTTTCCTCAATCATATTTTTCTCGAATTAATGCTTGATAGATACCTTATTGGTCGCCACACCGCATCTATTGATGGATTTTATCAGTCATTAGCAGAGGTTAAAAATGAAATTTTGGGCAGCTATCTTGATTTAAACCATATAAAAACCAAAGAGTTATTTTTTGAAAACTTTCATCAATTCAGAAAAATGCGATATTTGTATCATTATATTGATAATGAAAAGCTGATTTATTCGTTAAACCGAATAATGATGCGGGTTGGGTTATCCGGGCTTAGCGAGTATAATCAAAAGCAATTATTACCATGTATTGACGAAGTGGAGTTATGGATTGAAGCGGCTTTCCCGTCTTTGCAGCAGCAACTGAGAGAACATATATTATGATAAAAAGAAATATTTTTGCTTTTGTTTTGTTATTTATTGCTCAACTGGGGTATGCCCAAAAATACAGCAATGAGTTTATGAACATAGGGGTAGGGGCAAGAGCCTTTGGGATGGGTGGAGCAGTAATTGCTACCACAAATGATGTAACCTCTGGGTATTGGAATCCGGCCGGTTTATTACAGATTAAGGATAATATTCAATTATCATTGATGCATGCAGCGTATTTTGCGGGTATTGCGAATTACGATTATGGGGCAATAGGGTTTAAAAACGGAGATAACAGTGCGATGGGGTTTTCTATTGTTCGTTTTGGAATAGATGATATTCCGAATACGATTGACTTATATAAAAACGGACAGATTAATTACAATAATATTAAGAGTTTTTCAGCAGTTGACTACGCCCTTATCGGATCGTATGCACGTAAAATAAAAGTAGAAGGATTAGTATTAGCGGGGAATGCCAAAATTATCAGGCGAAAGGTTGGAACCTTTGCCAACGCTTGGGGATTCGGACTTGATTTTGGGGCGCAATACACTCGTAGGAATTGGCATTTTGGCGCTATGTTGCGCGATGTAACCTCTACCTTTAATGCATGGACTTATTCTTTTACCGATGGTGAAAAACAAGTTCTTCAGGCTACCAGCAACGCCATTCCTTCTAATACGTTAGAGGTAACACGTCCACGCATAATACTTGCGGCAGGACGAAAATTTAATGTTTATAAAAAGATATCCTGCCTTGCCGAAACCAATTTTAACTTTACTACCGATGGACAGAGAAATGTACTGGTAAGCAGTAAAATCTTCAATATAGACCCAATAGCAGGAGTTGAGTTTGCTTGGGATAATTTTGTTTATTTAAGAGGGGGTGCCAGTAATTTCCAGTATCAAACCGATATTGATGCGAAACGCAAATTGCGCTTTCAGCCCAGTGTAGGAGTTGGTTTGCGTTTAAAGCGACTCACAATAGATTACGCGTTTACTACCATTACAGGCCAGTCAGCTGCCCTATATTCCAATGTATTCTCTCTTAAATTAGGGATAAATAAATCATCAGTACCTGCTCCCAGCCTAGCACAGTAATCTTTCGTATATTTGCCCCGTATGAAGGTTGTTGATATTATCCGAAACAGTAAAGGAACAGAGTTTTCATTTGAAATTTTACCCCCCCTTAAAGGTAAGGGTATTAAATCTATTTTTGAAGGAATTGACCCATTGATGGAATTTAATCCACGGTTTATTGATGTAACCTATCATAGGGAAGAATATGTATTGCGTAAACGTGCGGACGGAGGTTTTGATAAGGTGTCAATCCGCAAGCGTCCGGGCACAGTAGCAATTTGTGCTGCCATAATGAATAAATACAAGGTAGAAGCGGTTCCGCACCTTATTTGCGGTGGATTTACCAAGGAAGAAACCGAGAATGCCCTTATTGACTTAAACTTCCTTGGCATTCAAAATGTATTATTGTTGCGTGGCGACAGTATTAAATCTGAACCCTATTTTGCTCCAGAACCTGATGGCAACCGCAATTCACTTGATCTAATCCATCAAGTAGTTAATCTTAATAACGGCATTTACCTTGACGAAGAACCCTCTGGTACAAATGCTACTGATTTTTGTATTGGGGTGGCTGCTTATCCCGAAAAACATTTTGAAGCACCGAATATGCTTTCAGATTTAAATTTTTTGAAGCGTAAGGTAGAATCTGGGGCTAATTACATTGTTACCCAAATGTTTTTTAACAACAGCAAATTCCTTGAGTTCACCGATCACTGTAAAAAAATGGGAATCACCATTCCAATAATTCCAGGTATAAAACCCATCACCAAAAAAAATCAACTAACAGTATTGCCTAAAATTTTTCATATTGATATTCCATTTGAACTATCAGATGCTATTGAGAAGTGTACCGATGACAAAGCGGTTCGTCAGGTAGGAATTGAATGGGCTATTCAGCAATCAAAAGAGCTTAAAAATGCAGGAGTTCCGGTATTGCACTATTATACCATGGGCTTAAGCGAGGCTACCAAACAAATTGTAACCTCAGTTTTTTAATGGAAACAATTGTATTCAAACTGAAACAATTTTTGCTCCTTCTTTTCAGTATATCATGGGTTGGTTTAAAGGCCAATTATGTTTTTATTCCTATGGATGAGAGCCAGAGGAATCATCTAAAATCATATGGTGTGGCTTATTGGGTGCTGGGTAAAAATGCCGAGGTTGAATGGCTACTTAATTACCAGGGAGGAAGTTTTGCCTTTATTTATACACCGACTTTTGAAAAAGAATGTTTGGTTAGGGGCATTACTTATCAGATAATAAGCGATGGTAAAATGCAAAGCATTCGAAATGAAATTGCGCTTCCGGAAATAAATATGGAGGTGGTAAAACTGCAAAAGGCCCCTAAAATTGCGGTATACTCGCCTAAAACAAAGCAACCCTGGGACGATGCTGTTACCCTGGTGTTAACCTATGCCGAAATTCCATACGAAGTGGTTTTTGATGATGAAGTACTTAGCGGTAAACTACCCACCTATGATTGGCTTCATTTACACCACGAAGACTTTACAGGGCAATATGGAAAATTTTGGAGTGCTTTTCAAAATGCATCGTGGTATAAATCCGAAGTAAGAGAATTGGAAAGTATGGCAGCCAAATATGGTTTTACCAAAGTGTCGGAAATGAAACTGGCCGTTGCAAAAAAAATTAAAGAATTCACTATGGGTGGAGGATTTTTATTTGCCATGTGCTCAGCTACCGACACCTATGACATTGCGCTGGCAGCCGATGGAACTGATATTTGCGATGTACCTTTTGATAATGACCCCCCCGACCCCAATGCTCTGAGTAAACTTAACTACGAGAATTGTTTTGCTTTTAAAAATTTTGCTATTACTACCAACCCTTACGAATACGAACACTCTAATATTGATATGACTTACCAGCGAGGACTGGTAGGTGAGGAGAACGATATGTTTGTACTGTTTGATTTTTCGGCCAAGTGGGATGTGATACCTACCATGTTGTGTCAGGATCATACCCGAGTTGTAAAAGGATTTATGGGGCAAACTACCTCCTTCAATAAAAAGACCATTAAAAGTGAAGTTCTCATTATGGGCGAGAACAAAGGATTAGCAGAAGCCAGATATATTCATGGGAGCTATGGCAAGGGCACCTGGACATTTTTTGGTGGACATGACCCTGAGGATTACGAACACCGTGTGGGTGAACCACCTACCGATTTGGCACTTCATCCAAACTCTCCGGGGTATCGGTTAATCCTTAATAATATACTTTTTCCTTCAGCGAAAAAGAAAAAGTTAAAAACCTAAGGGGGGGGTGTAATGAATGCCGCCCGTTTTAGTTCCCATTTACGAGCCGATTCAAGCATACCCATAATCTGTATGGATCTTTCTGTGCTTTTTACGCATCCCAGGTGTTAAGTATTGATGGAAAATATGTAGAAACGTAGCCATATAACCCCTCGATAGCTAAAATATTTGTGCATCGGTTGTTTGTATTAGAAACACCACAAGTACTTATCAATGTTAAATGCAATAAGGGAATAACTTTTGCTCATTTTTTGCAATGATAGGATTATATGTTAAATTTAATCAAACATTCTCCAGCGAATACCCAAGCGAAAAGCGCGATACGGCAAAGGCTGGTGTGGGCTGCTGTAAGAATTGTTTCCTGATAAATCGGCATTGGCATGATCGAATTTAAAGAATAACACCGCCTGTTTGATTTGCATATTAAAAAACAAATCAACTACCGGGTAGTTGCCAATTTTTACCTTATTCTGTAGTTGAAACTGTCGGGTAACCGGATTAAATTCTTTAGCATAATACGCAGTATAGTATGAAACATCTATCCCCATTTGAGCCAGTAACACTTTTTTGAACAAACGTTTTTCATAGTAGAACCGTTCAAATAAACCAAACTCAGGCAAGCGCATAATCTGCTTGTTACTGGTGTGTTGATACCAAAGCTGGTTGTGCAGCCAAAAGTTGCCAAAATGAAGGGATTTGGAAAGAGAGGTGTTTATGACTTGAATGGAATTGCCATATTGAACCGGAAGGCCATTAGAATTGAAATAGACAAAATTGCTCACTGTATTCAATGCTACCGACAAACTAAATCCGGTTTTTTTTATTTCCCTTGTATTAACCAGAAGGGAAGTGGTGGTTGTTTTCTTAAAACTATTTTCCCAAATATAGTTGTTAGATACAAAATGATTTATCAGGTAGTCCTGTTCTTTGGCTGCGGACGATGCCTCAATTGCGTAGTTGAATTTAGCGGAAATGTAATCAGCAAAAGTTTTTAACGAGTAATCGCCAGCGTTATATCCCGATAGGCAATAGTAAGCGTCAATTCCCGGGAAAAATTTGTAGGGGGTGTTATGTAGCCTTGGTATAATCGCCCCATTTACGTACACATTCGAATACTTGACATTGTTCACTCGTTGATATATTTCGATGTATTGATGTTTTACGGTCAAATAAGAAGTGAAATTTATATTTGTTGAATTCTTTTCTACTAAGTGTCGGTACAGGGTTACACTATTTTGAATCATAAACTGGTGTAACGAGTCATAAGTTTGGGTAGTATCGAAATAAAAGGTATGATAGAAATCTTTATTTAGCAAGGTTTTGTCTTTGTACAAAAAAGAGAGTCGTTCAATGTCAAGGGTGTGCCTAATGCCCGATTTGCGGATAATTTGACTAGAGGTATCCTCTCCATTTATAGGATTTTTATATTTTCCAAAATACCAAAATTGCGCGGTATGAAATGAGGTATTTCGGAAAAGATTTCGTGGACCGCCCGCGCCATTTAACCCATTTCCTTGCAAGTTTACACCCACTTGTTTGTTGGCTCCAGTTAATGCCTCGTATGTAGAGTCATCTATCAATCCGCCATTCATTTCTACGTACCCTTTATTCCAAATAAGGTTATTGAGCAGGGCATACCTTTTGTTTTTCGATTGATAGGCACTAAATACCCTCGTGCTCCAAATACTTGACTTTTGATTTACGTAATACCCCAAAGAACTGATGCGTCTGAAATCGACACCAATATTCCAGCGTGTTGAAACATTTTTGGTAAGTAACAAATCCAGAAACAACAATTCTTTGCTTCCCTGTACATACTGAATGTCGGTATAAGGTTTTTTAGCAGTATAAAATCGGGAGTCTTCACTACGTTTAAAGTATTGTTGCATGGCCTCGGTACCTAATTGAAAGCCATTAGTTGGGGTTGGATTAAAAAGAAGCGATTGAGCCGGTGAACCTATGTTGCCGAGGTCTTGATATAATCGGTACTTTTTTATCATTGGGTTGTACAGTTCGGCTTCATACAGGCTGGTATCAATGGCCTTTTCTATGGAAGTGGAGGAAAAAAAAGCGATTTCGGTTTTATACGTGGGAGCTGCACGTCCGGCTAAACTATCTTGGGCTAGCAGTGGAGTAGAACACCAAAAGAGGAAACAAATGAAAAATATGTTGCGCATGCCTTTACCGCAAATATGCTGATAAAGGCTGAGACGAGAAAATCTAACGTTTTATGAGTTTCAGGGTTTGGTTTCCGTTTTCATTTTCAATATGTAAAAAATAAAAACCTGAAAGGAGGAAATCTAAAGAGAGCAAGTTATTATCTGCCAATTTACCAGCCGATTGATAAACCACTTGCCCGGAAATCGCAGTGATGGAAACAAATGAAGGGTTAAGGGTGTTTACCGTTATGTTATTGGTAAACGGATTTGGAAACACCTCAGTGGGTTGCCTGCTTGGTTCATTCACAGCAGTATTCGTATCAACTTTAAGAATGAATAAACCATTAGCCATATCCGAAGCCAACACGTTTCCTGACGGAAGGTAAGGATATATTCCCCAGCAACCGAAAAGGCCACTGTAGTCGCCATTATTGCTATAGGTATCAAACCAGGCAGCAACTTTTACT
Source organism: Bacteroidia bacterium (assembly GCA_020049855.1). GTDB lineage: Bacteria > Bacteroidota > Bacteroidia > UKL13-3 > UKL13-3 > JAGPCK01. The sequence continues at coordinate 35,811 of JAGVLJ010000024.1, forward strand.
GAGTTGGGGTTGCTTATATCAAAAGCATACACTCCATCATGGTAATATGCTACCCAAAGAAACGGGTAGGTAAAATAAGGTTTGTGTGCTACGGCCTGCGATGACGAGCGAAATATATCGGTTACTGTAAGGTTGGTTACATTTTTTATTGCCGCCATTTTTACGCCACTCCCCGAGCTTTCATCGGTAAAGCTCAACAGACGGTGCACAGGGTCGAATGCTGTTGAGTGATTAAATCCTTTTTCAGCATAATCTGCCAATGCCTTTATTAATACAGGGTTTGATACATTTTGGTAGTTAAAAATATAAAGTCCGCTGCTACCCGTGCTGCAATAAAGCGTATCGCGCCATGCAAAAGCATTATGCACGAAAGAAAAAGAAAGCGGTGGCGGTGAAAGGTCGCCCAGCCATTGGGGCACTTCGGGATTGTTTAATGAAAGAACGGTTGCCGCATACGATAGTATCTGATTTATACCAGTGCCCTTTCGATCTGTATTACACAGGTAAAGTCTTGCCGAAAAGGTGTCAACACTTAAGGTATGTGAGCGAATACAAAGGCTGTCGTGGTCATATACCTTGTGAACCGAATCCGGGAGGTATTGCAAATCAAAAACCTGTAACGAAGAATTTCCCTGTCCTGCTGCGGAATAAGCATAATGGCTATAAGTTACTATATCGCGGTTTCGGCAACCTGCCATTTTTCCTGCCTCGGCATCGCATATTATGGGCAACAACGGATTGGTAACATCTATGAAGTAAACTGAATCAATGCTGCAAAGCAATGCATATTCTTTATGTTTTACTGCATCGTAGTAGCCATACACCTCATTGTATTGCTGGTTTCCCTGCACATTCAGGTTATCGTTATCCCACCGGGCCAATTGCACCATGCGAAATGATGATTGCCCGAAAAGACTTAAAGGAATAAATAAAAGTACCCAAATACGAATCACTACACTAAGGTACGGTTTTTTTCTGAAACTGTTTTATAACCGGGATGAGCGGCTGGTAATTTGGAATTTAAGACCACCTGATTTTGCTTCAAAATAGTTGTGCGAAGTATTAAATCTTTTCGCACATTTGCACCCGCATATGTTATACGTTAAAAAATCAAAAATACCTAAATCGGGTCAGGGTCTTTTTACTGATGCACTTATTAAACGCGGAGAAGTAGTGTGCGAGTATGAAGGTGAAAAACTCACGTGGAAAGAATGTGAGGCTCGCAATGCTACCATGCCGGGCAGGCAAAAGGGAGCTTACTATTTTTACATCAATAGCAAAAACTGTGTAGATGCCGCTGCAGCCATTGACACATTTGGCCGATATGCCAACGATGCTGCCGGCCCAAGCCGAATTGCTGGGATACGAAATAATGCCCGGTATGAAGTAATAAAGGGCAAGCCATATATTGTTGCCAGCCGCACCATAAAGCCGGGCGAAGAAATTCTGGTTGGTTATGGGAAAGATTACTGGGAAACCATGCTTGAAAATTAATTTCTTCTCACGAAAATTAGTAATTGGTTTTGTACTGCTGCTGTACAATTTGCTACGAGGATTTTAGTGCTAAGTAGCGCGGGTCAATCAACTGTCAGGGCTCAATGGGCAGCGCGACACATCAAACACCTGTTGTGCGGTGGGTTGGCAAACAGATGAAGACAGCATCGCTGGGAGCAGCTTGAGGATAAATTTACTTCTGGATTGCTCAAATCTGTGAATAAAGTCGGTAGCAGGGGACATTAATCCTGCGGTATTATTAATTAAATTTTAGCTCCAACTTACTGCTATTTGGCATGTCCGGATTGCCTACAGGCAGAATGTCTTCGGAATATGGTAACGAATACTTCAATTTTATTGGGGGTGGCTTGCATTCTTAAGAAGCCAGTTTACCTTTTTTCTATTTGTCGAGTGAGGTAATTCGGCTATTCAATTCCCTTAATTGTAAAAGTTTTAAATCCTGCACAGATAAAAGGGTAGCTTAGTTTTTACTAAAAAACAAACCTTACCTTTGTTGTGGATGTGATTGTTGAAAGTTGGCGAAAGATTATAGATGTGAGAGCAGTATTGTAAAATTTAATACTTACCCCTTAATCATAATTTTGGCGTTGCAACAAAAAATTACGGTATAACCTGAACTTAAAATCATAGACGAAACAATAAAACAAAATTAAGTGAATAACCCAAAAGCATCACCAAATTTAATTTTATCTGCATTAATGAAGCTAAATTTGAGGTTTTTGCTGTACTTGATTCCATTTTCTATGCAGGCTCAAGTAGGTCAGCAACTCATTGATCTAAGCGAAACAGAATCCAAGCAAGTAGTAAATGCTAATGTCTACAAAATCAGTTCAGTTTCGCAAAACTATGATGTATGTTATTATCGGCTTAACGTTTACCTCGATCCAAGAGTTTGGTACATCAGTGGAAATATGACCATGTATTTTGTTACCAAACAAACTCCGTTTCAGCAACTGGAGCTTGATTTTACATCAACTATGCAGGTAGATTCCATACGCTACCATGGGGTGTTAGGTACGTTTACACATCAGGCTAACCATGTACTGAAAATCTTTCTTCCCTCGGTGTTAGGTTCAGGTATCTTAGATTCGGTTCAGGTATTTTATAGGGGAACTCCTGCCACTACCGGGTTGGGTTCGTTTGTGGCTGCCCCACACAGCAGCGGAGATGTGGTGTGGACTTTATCTCAGCCTTATGGCTCGCGTGAATGGTGGCCCAATAAAATGACCCTTGATGACAAGGCCGACTCATTGGATGTGTACATTACTTCTCCGCAACAATACAGGGGAGCCTCCAACGGATTGCTGGTACAGGATATAGTTACTGATACCCTACGTACTGTATATTGGAAACATCGCTACCCCATAGCTGCCTATTTGATTGCCGTAGCAGTAAGCAATTACCATGTGTACCGCGACTACTGGATACATAACAACGACAGTGTGGAAATTCTCAATTATGTATATCCCCATTCGCTGGTGCAGGCGCAGCAGCAAACACCTTACACTGCCACTTGTATGGAGTTATACAACAACTTGTTTGAAGATTATCCTTTTCGCAGGGAAAAGTACGGGCACGCACAGTTTGGTCGTGGAGGAGGAATGGAGCATCAAACCATGAGTTTTATGGGGGGGTTTGGCGAAGACCTTATTGCACATGAACTCGCCCATCAGTGGTTTGGCGATAAACTTACCTGTGGATCGTGGCGCGATATATGGCTAAATGAAGGATTTGCCACTTACCTTACCGGGCTTACCTACGAAAATTTTAAACACGACAGTTTATTTTTGAAATGGAAGCGCACCGTGATAAACAATGTGTGCAGCGAAACCTATGGTTCGGTTTATCCGGTTGATACACTAACCCCATTTGTGTTATTTGACAGTCGGCTTACTTATAACAAAGGTGCATTTGTGTTGCACATGCTGCGGCAAAATCTGGGCGATGTGGCCTTTTTTACCGGGGTGAAAAATTATTTGAAAGATACCGTGATGGCCTATGGGTTCAGCTCTACAGCACGGTTTAAACAGCATATGGAGCTGGCAGGCGGTACAAACCTCACAACTTTTTTTAATCAGTGGTATTACAACCAGGGATACCCTTCGTACACCACTACCTGGCTCCAGGCCGATGGTAAAGTTTACCTGAAGGCAGATCAGGTTACTTCGCATCCATCGGTGTCCTTTTTTACGGCTCAGCTACAATACCTGTTGATAGGTGAGCAGGATACCCTGCTGGTTACCGCGCAGCATACAGGAAATAATCAGGTGTTTTCGTTTACCGTACCCTTTGTGGTTGATACGGTAGTTTTTGATCCCTTTCTCAATATCCTCTCCAAAGGCAATAAGGTAATAAGTAAAACGGCTTTAACGGCACAAGCCGGTGGGTTGCTGGTATACCCCAATCCTGCCCGCAACAGTGTGCGCATTATGTTTAGAAATGTACGGGTAAATCAACCCCTGCTTGAGTTGATAGATGCCACCGGAAAACAAGTGCTGATGGTGCAACTCAACAATGCCCCGCTGGCGTACGACTGGGATGTGCACACCCTGGCTGCCGGATATTATACCTTGCGCGTAACAGCCGAAGGGCAGGTGCAATTGCTGCCGCTGGTGAAACAATAAAACGCTCAGTTGCATCAAGCAATTAAAGTTATCTTTAAGTAAATGGGTAAAGGAACGAGCTTCTATATATTTGCTTTTCCCAATTTTTTTTACCAGTTTTACCCTGCTTAATGTGTATGAGTTTTTGCGAGGCTATAATGTTACAGGCAAGTTTAAACGACACCATAAAATGATTATTGAATGAAAAAAATTTCGATAGTATTTTTAATTTGCCTGACTGCGTTTTTTGTACAGGCGCAGGAACTTTATAGAGATGCAACGGGTAAATACGGTTATAAAGACACTAAGGGCAACATCGTCATTCAACCTAAATATGACAAAGCTGAAGCGTTTTCTAACGGATTGGCAGCAGTGAACATTGGCGCAAAATATAACGAAGACGGAGAAGCCATCAAAGAAGGTAAATGGGGCTATATAGATAGCAACGGTAAAGAAGTGGTAGCACCGAAATATGATCTTGTGGAAAGCTTTGACCGCTATGGGTTTGCAGTGGTAATAAATTCGTATGAAGATACCACACTTCATTTGAAATATGGTGTGATTGACCAAACGGGTAAGGAAGTTGTGCCATTAAAATACAATTATATTGATGATTGGGGAATCGTACAAATGCAAACCCCACAAGGCGTTAAAAAAGGATATCTGGATCCAACCTCCTATAAGGAAATTATTCCAACAATATATGACGACATACACCTTTACCAATGTGGAATTGCAACAGTAATGCTAAACGGTAAATATGGTTTCGTTGACCAACTAACAGGAAAAGAACTTGTGCCTCCCAAGTATGATACCGACCAAAACAATTCCTTTTCAGAAGGCTTAGCAAAAGTAAGTTTGAATGAGAAATATTTTTACATAGACAAATACGGGAATGAGTTCGATGCGGATGATTATTACAGCTCCTATCCTATACGCGGATATACATTTGTTCAATTAAAATCGCAATCATTCTTCGTTGACTCCACAGGTAAAAAATATAGTATGAATAAAAACGTTGGCAGGTGTTATGATATTTTTGAAAACGTTGCCTAGGTTGATTTTACAGCAGGTGGAATGGGTATTACAGACATTATAACCGGAAAAGAAATCTATAAGTGTAATAATTGTGATGTAGGTTCAGGATATTTTTCCGCTGACGGGCTTATGATGCTTGCTTATCCTGAACCCAGGTACGTGGACAAAAACGGGAAAGAATGCTACGACACATATGCTGATGGCACAACCATAAAAAATTCTTTAATAGCGTTTCAAAGCGATAAGGGGAAATATGGCTTCTATAAATACACTTTGTCTAAATATGGAAACGGTTTGTACGAACGGGAAATAATACCTGCAAAGTACGATACCGCTTATCAAACTTTTTACGATGATCTGGGCACTGAAATTTTTATAAAGGGATATTTTGTAGCAGAAATTTCCGGTAAAAAAGGACTTGTTGACTCTTTGGGAAATGAAGTTACCCCCATTAAATACGATTGGATTGACTGCAGTTTTTTGGGAAGTGAGTATGTAAAAGTAAAAGTAAATGGTCAATTCGGCTTTTTAGATAAATCGGGAAAAGAAGTGGTGGCACCTGCCTATTATGAAGTTGGAAATTTTTCTGAAGGTCTTGCCCGGGTGCAGCTAAAACAAACTGGCAATTTTGGGTATATTGATAAAACAGGTGTAACAATCATTCCCTTGAAGTATACTTTAGCCGAAGATTTTATAAATGGGAAAGCCAAAATACAACTTGACAATAGAGAATTTTACATTGACACCAACGGTAAGGAAGTAGAATAACGGAAAGCAGCTCCTTGTTCCAACAAGCATCCACGCTTGTTGGAATATTAAAGTCACCTTTAAGCGTGGACGCTTAAAGGAACTGGTGTTTTTTTACAGCGAGCGAATTAATTCTTTAATGATAAGGGTCATGTTTGGTTCGGCTTTTTTGGCCGCGTTTATCACATCTTCCAAACTTACCACTTTCACCAGTTCCGGTATGCCCATATCGGTAATTACGGAGATAGCAAAGCACGGAATACCCATATGGCGGGCAACAATAATCTCGGGTACGGTTGACATGCCCACCACATCGGCCCCAATGGTTCGGATGTAGCGGTACTCGGCTTTGGTTTCAAGTGTAGGACCCTGCACGGCTGCATACACCCCTTCATGGCAACTTATGTTGTTGGCTTTGGCTATGGCAAGGGCTTTATCAATCAGTTTAGCATCGTAGGGTGCACTCATGTCGGGGAAACGCGGGCCCAGTTCTTCTACATTTCTTCCTCTAAGCGGATGTTCGGGAAGCAGATTAATATGATCGTTCAGCACCATTAAATCGGTTACCTTATAATCGGGGTTCAAACCGCCACAGGCATTGGATACAAACAGTTTTTCAACACCTAAACTTTTTATTACCCGCACCGGAAAGGTTATTTCTTTCATATTATACCCTTCGTAGTAATGAAAACGCCCCTGCATGGCTACAATATTTTTACCGCCAAGTTTTCCAAATATGAGTTTGCCTGCATGGCTCTCCACGGTAGAAACGGGAAAATTAGGAATGCCACGGTAGTTGAGTGTGTGGGTTATTTCAATCTCGTCAACCAGTCCGCCAAGTCCGGTTCCAAGTATAATTCCGAATTGAGGTTTTTCGGTTACACGTGCGTTAATAAAATCAGTAGTCTCTTTTATTTGATCTAACATAATTCTTTACTTGCTTGTTAAATAGTTCCTCCTTTTCCAAAAAGCGAATGGAAATGGGAATATAGTACAACGGTAAGTTTTTTACATAAGGTTGCAGTGTTTTTGCCTGAAGCCTCATAGCATCTTTTTCTGTGGTAAGAATAAATTTTTCGGTTCCCTGCATTGAATCCAGTTTCTTCCGGATATTCTTCAGGTCATATTTGTTGAACGCGTGGTGATCGCGAAAACCATAATGCAACACTTCTTTAAATTGATTTTTACATTCCTTAATCAACGAAGCAGGATTGGCAATACCGGTTACCACCAAACACGAAGCACCCGCTGAAGGTAATAACATGGGGGATGAGTAAAGCGGAGTTAATTTGCCATACACAAGGGTGGTAAAATAAACCTGCTGCTTAGGCAAAGGCTGCAATTGTGTGATGATATTTGTTTTGTCCGCTTCGTTCACTTCCTGCGGGCATTTGCTTACAATAATCAGGTCGGCCCGTTTGGCTCCGGTGGCCGGCTCACGTAAATTCCCTGCCGGCAATAAGTGGTCGTTTACATACAAATTTTCATACGATGTAAGGAGAATATTCAGACCAGCTTTCACATACCGATGCTGAAAGGCATCATCCAGTAAAACTACCTCTGTATCTTTTTCGGTAATCAATCGGGCAATGCCCAGCAGCCTGTCCGCATCAACTGCCACGGCAATATCCGGAAACTTTTTGGTAAATTGCAATGGTTCATCTCCTATATCGGCTGCTTCACTATCTAGGGTAGCTAGTTGAAACCCTTTTGATTTTCGTTTATATCCTCGGCTTAGGATACCGATTTTAAACTCATCCTTTAACAAAGCGATCAGGTATTCGATATGAGGAGTTTTACCTTCACCGCCAATCCTTAAATTCCCAACACAAATAACGGGGGTATCATACAAAACCGATTTTAGCAGGGATAAATCAAAAAGTTTATTGCGAAGCCACACCCCTGCACCATATAGCCACGAAATCGGAAATAACAATCTGCGCCAATTCATCTTATATTGCGGCTAAATTACTGCGATCGTTATGAAAATAAAAACGGTTATCGATGCCCTTGAGTTATTTGCCCCCCTTTCTTGGCAGGAATCGTTTGATAATGCAGGGCTTATAACCGGGAATAAAGAATGGGAACTTACGGGTGCACTGCTTTGTCTCGATTCGGTGGAGGCTGTGGTAGATGAAGCCATTGCTAAAAAATGCAACCTCATTGTAGCCCATCATCCCATTGTGTTTTCAGGGTTAAAAAAAATCAGCAATAACACTTACGTTGAGCGTACCCTAATTAAGGCCATTAAAAACGATATAGCTATTTATGCCATTCATACCAATCTGGATAATGTGTATGAAGGGGTAAATCGTAAAATTGCCGAAAAAATCGGATTGGCCAATACGTCTGTGCTTTTGCCCAAATCAGGGACATTAAAAAAATTAGTTACTTTTTGTCCGACAGCGCAGGCCGAAACCGTACGAATGGCTTTATGCAATGCTGGAGCCGGCACTATTGGTAATTACGACCAATGCAGTTTTTACACGGAAGGAATCGGAACCTTTAAAGCCGGAGAAGCAAGTAATCCATTTGCAGGAACTATTGGGGAACTGCACAAAGAAAATGAAACACGCATTGAGGTTATTTTTCCCTCAACAATGCAAAAAAGTTTGTTGATGGCTCTTCGTTCTGCACATCCGTACGAAGAAGTTGCGTATGATATTTATACACTTGAAAATACTAATCCGATGGTGGGGGCAGGCCTGATTGGTGAATTGGAACAACCTCTTGAGGCTGGTGAGTTTTTAAAATACCTTAAAAAAACCCTCAACCTTTCCTGTATCAGGCATACTTCGTTAAACTTCCAGACGGTGAAGCGCGTAGCAGTATGCGGAGGGGCAGGAAGTTTTTTACTTACCGATGCCATACGAGCCAAAGCCCAGTTTTTTATAACAGCCGATTTTAAATATCATCAATTCTTTGATGCTGATAACAAAATAGTTATAGCAGATATAGGGCACTATGAAAGTGAAATATACACCGTAGAACTTATGGCTCAACTTATTCAGAAAAAAATACCTACTTTTGTACCCGTTTTTTCCGAAACGAATACGAATCCTGTAAATTACTATTGCTGATATATGGAAGTAACTATAGAACAAAAACTGAAAGCGCTGTACAATCTTCAACGAATTGATACAGCCATCAATCAATTAAAATCGGTTAGAGGAGAACTTCCTATGGAAGTTTCTGATTTGGAAGATGAAATTGCCGGATTAGAAACCCGCCTGCAGAAGATGAATGATGAGGTGAAAGAGTATCAGACTGAGATAAGCGATAATAAAATTCGCATTAAAGAGGCCCAAAGTCAGATTAAAAAATATGATGCTCAGCTTTCGAATGTAAAAAACAACCGGGAGTATGACGCGCTTACCAAGGAAATGGAATTGCAAAATCTCGAAATTCAGGCTGCTGAAAAACGGATTAAAGAATACAATTGGGAAATTGATCAGAAATTGAAATCAATTGAAGTGGCCAAAGTGGAACTGGACGGACGCAAGCAGGATTTGGCTAATAAAAATGCCGAGCTTGCCGTGATTATAGAAGAAACCGAAAAGGAAGAAGCCGGGCTAAATAAAGAACGTGGCAAAGCGGTAAAAATAATTGAAGAACGTTTATTGTTCTCTTACAATAAAATTCGCACCAACGTAAAAAATGGGATTGCCGTAGCTGGTATCCTGCGCGATGCATGCGGAGGTTGTTTTGCTAAAATTCCTCCTCAGCGTCAGGCCGATATTCGTCAGCGTAAAAAGATTCTGGTATGCGAGCATTGCGGTCGTATTCTAACTGATGCCGAAATGGCCAATGAGCAAGCAGTTACTGCCTAAGTAAATTGTTGTTGCTTTCACTTAACTTAGTGCCAATGAAAAAGTTCTTTTCATTGGCACTTTTGTTTTTACTACCGGCAGGTAATTTATTTGCCCATTACACCTTTACGCCTAATCTGATAAAAGCACAACAGGCCGTTTTTGAATTACGGTTGTATGAAGCGTACACACTTATTCAGGCCGAGCGTAAGGCCGACCCCGATAACCGCCTGCTCGATTTGGTTGAAACCTATGCCGACTGCGCTAAACTGTCAATTGATGAAAATCGCACCGAATACAAAAGCCTTTTAGCAAAAAGAGAACAGTGGGACGACAATGAAGCAGGGCTGGATTTAAAATCTCCCTACCATTTATTTGTAAAAGGTGAAATTGCTATGCAATGGGCATTGGTTAAATTAAAATATCAGGATTATGTGAGTGCGGTGTTTGATGTGCGTTTGGCCTACAACAGTTTGGATGAGAATATGGAGTTGTTTCCTAAATTCAGTTACAACATCAAAACTATGGGAGCTCTTAAAACCATTATTGGCACGATACCCGATCAGTACCATTGGGTAATAAGAATGGTGGGACTTGCAGGGAGCATTGAAGAAGGTACTGCCTTATTGCAACAATTTATCAATGCAAATCTGAGCGAAACGGTTTATCCTTTGTTTCGCACAAATGCAAAAATGCAGTATGCGTATATTACGTATTTCATTCTCAAAAATAAATCCGAGTGCTGGAAACAGGTAGATGAACTGACAAAAGATTATAAGACCAATTTATTTCATGCCTGGAATCGCGCTGCGTTTGCAATGAAATGCGGGCATACCGATGAGGCTATTGAAACCCTACAACAGGCGCCCGATCAAAAAAAATATTATCGTTTTGATTACCTTACCTACCTGCTGGGATTGGCCAAGTTACATCGCTTGGATGCCGATGCCGATATATACCTTAAAAAATATGTAGCCGAATTTAAAGGAGAAAATTATTTAAAAGATGCCTGCTTTAAATTATACTGGTTTTACGTGATTCATGGAAATGCCACACAGGCTGCGGCATTTAAAACAATGATTTCCTCTATTGGCAAAGCATATTTGGACGAAGATAAACACGCCCTGAAAGCGACCAGCGAAGAACAGGATATTACTTTATTGCGGTCGAGGCTTTTGTTTGATGGCGGCTATTATGACAGGGCACTAAAGGAGCTTAGAACAAAACGCTCTAAAGATTTTACTTCGGCCAAACTAAAAACCGAATTTGAGTATCGTTTTGCACGTATTATGCACGAGAAAGGCGATTTTCAAAAAGCTATTCCTGTTTACCTGAATTGCATACTTATGGGAGAAAAACTACCTTATTATTATGCGGCTAACTCATGCCTGCAGTTAGGGTATATTTACGAGCAGCAGAATGATTATCCAAAGGCGGTGTATTATTATAAAAAATGCATAACCTACACTAATCACGAGTATAAAAACTCGCTGGCGCAAAAAGCTAAAACAGGATTAAAGAGGATAGAAGAGAAGAAGAAGGGTAACTAAAACCTGTTCTTTATCATTTTTTTGTTTTTGGGAGAATACAGACCTTTGTCTCTGTAATGAAAAAGACACTTAATTATATTTCTGCCGAAGAAGCAGTAAGTAATGTTCGTTCCGGACATAAGGTATTCTTACATGGCAGTGCGGCCACACCGGTGCATCTTATAAAAAAACTGATTGAGCGAAAAGAATCGCTTGAACGAGTGGAACTGATGAGCATTAGCCTGTATGGAATTGATTTGAATGACCCGGCACTGCAAGATCATTTTTTTATGAACACGTTGTTTGTGTCGGCCAATGTACGGCAGGCGGTGAATAACGGGAGAGGGGATTATGTACCGGTTTTTCTGAGTGAGATTCCTAAGCTTTTTAAAGAGGAGATTTTACCTGTTGATGTAGCTATTATTCACGTATCTGAGCCTGATCGTCACGGATATTGTTCGCTGGGTACTTCGGTGGATGTGGCGCGTGCAGCTGTTAGCAAAGCAAAATATGTCATTGCTCAGGTAAATCCACGAATGCCCCGCTTGCACGGTGACGGTTTTGTGCACGTAAGCGAAATTGATGCAGCGGTGTTAATCAACGAGCAATTACCCGAGTTGAGTTATGCCTCAGAATGTACTCCGGTAACAGATAAAATTGGAGCACAGGTGGCCGAACTGGTAGAGGATGGCAGTACCCTGCAACTGGGAATAGGGTGTATCCCTGATTCGGTTGTTTCTAAACTGGGGCATTTAAAAAATCTTGGGTTACACTCCGAAATGTTTTCTGACGGGGTAATTCCGTTGATAGAAAGCGGAGTGATTAATAACTCGCTAAAGAAGGTAATACCGGGTTATTGTGTAACGGGATTTTTACTTGGCACTCGCAAATTGTACGAATTTGTTGATGATAACCCCATGATTAAGGGATTAGGGATTGATCAGGTAAACGACCCGCGCCTTATAAGTAAAAATCCGAAGGTAACAGCGATTAACAGTGCTATTGAAGTTGATTTAACCGGACAGGTGTGTTCTGATTCTATTGGTACATACCAATTTTCGGGTATTGGAGGGCAAATGGACTTTATCCGGGGGGCGTCACTCTCTGCCGGTGGCAAACCCATTATTGCCATTCCATCCACTACTAAAAAAGGAATTTCACGTATTGTTCCCTACTTAAATAAGGGGGCAGGAGTGGTTACCACCAGAGGCGATATTCATTGGGTAGTGACCGAATATGGCCGCGTGAATTTGTATGGCATGAATATGAACCAACGGGCACATGCACTTATTTCCATTGCTCACCCCGACCATCGCGAAGAGTTGGATCGTAGACTGTATGAACGCGGAAAAATGAAAGTCACCGCTAAGGAATAATCAGAATTTATTCTTCCACATCATGCTCTCTACGGGCTTTAATGTGCGCTTGTTGTATTTGGCGTTTTTCTTGGTATTGTACAAGGTTTCCACCTCACCTTCCACCATAAAGTAGATAAGTTGGCCAATGGGCATTCCAAAGTAAACCCTTACCGGTTGTGCTACGGAAATTTCCAGAGTCCAGGTATTGCAAAATCCTACGTCTCCTTTTCCGGCTGTAGCATGTATGTCAATTCCCAGCCGCCCGGTACTGCTTTTCCCTTCCAGAAAAGGAACATGCTTATGGGTTTCGGTATATTCTTCCGTAACCCCAAGGTAAAGGGTGCCTGGGTGCAGCACAAACCCATCTATCGGAATTTCAAACGTGTCAATTTTATTGTGTGCACGGGCGTCCAGTATCCGGTCTCGGTAAGTGGCCAGGTAACGGCCCAGATGCACATCGTAACTGTTGGTTCCTAAACAATCTTTTCGGAACGGCTCAATAAGAATACTTCCTTGTTCTATTTCTTCAAGAATACGTTTGTCGGATAAAATCATGAATTGTTTTTGTTACGTCTATGAAAAATCAAATTAAAGCGGAGCAATGCTATCAGGCAAGTTAAAAATGTCCAAGTTTTGCACAGCAGTTGTAATTATTTTTCGTTTAGTTCCAATTGCCACAATATGGCACTCCGGTCGTCACTGCAGGTTATCAGGTGCATGTTATCCAACCACACTATTTTATTTATACTGCTATGGTGTCCGTTGTGGCGGGCAAGGTCAATCACTTTCAGTAGTTCAAAATTTGCGGCATCCCAAATCTTAAGGGTTTTATCCATGCTCACAGTGGCAAACAGATTTCCGTCAGGATTATAGGAAATGTATTTTATATGCAGCAAATGGGCATTGATATACTTGAACAAAGTGGCGGGTTGGGTATTGTTCCAAATAGCGAGAATAGCATCCATTCCACCTGATAGGATAAATCTATTATCAGGCGAGTAGCTTAACCCAAAAACAGAACTTTTGTGAGCCTCCCATTCATTACGCAGGTTCAGGTCAGGTAAGCTCCATTCCCGTATAGATTGATCGCTGTATCCGGCCGCAAATTGAGTTTCATCGGAATTTACGGCCAGTATGCGTACATTTTTTTCCGAGGCGGCTAATGAGCGAAGTAGTGTAAAGTCATTTCGGTTCCACATTTTTATTTGTCCGTCACCACCACAAGTAAGCAGCAGTTCATGTTTTTGCAGGTAATGGATATGATAAACACCGTGGGTGTGAGCCTCAATATTTCTGATTTCCTTGCTCAAGGCAAGATCAATTACATGCAAATTTCCTTTCGAGGTTCCGGCAAGCAACCATAAATGCTGCGGGTGAACTGCCAGAAAATATACCGGGGAATTTACTTTGGCTATCAGTTGTCCTTCTGACGGATTTGTAGTATCCCATTCCACAATCATTCCATCGGCACCCGAGGTGTAAAAACGGTTAGGATGAAGGGCAGGACATAAGGCAAATAAGGCATCACTGTGGCCGGTAAAATGGGCTATGCGCTGAACGTGGATTTTTTTCATGAACTTTGGCGAAATTAACTCAAATGCCGCTATTCCTCGAACTCCTTTTACCAAACGAATGCAAACTGGCTGTATGGCAGATAACTGAAAGTGCTAATGAATTGAAGGCTCACCTTCCGGAATTTGTGGAGGAGGTAGATTTGCGGGAGCCAATACCTAATGAATTACTTTTCCGTCAACGGTTAGCATCGCGTATGTTACTTAGCCGGATATTGCACGTTGATTCAATTAAGTTGGGAAGGATAGGGATTAAACGAACCATTCTTTTGGAGCCGCAAGCCGAGTTGA
>JAGVLJ010000012.1 GCA_020049855.1 Bacteroidia bacterium
ATGTTTCGCTGGCCATACGAAGCCTACGAAACCGAAAAGAAAAAGACGAAGCCATCTATTTTTTAAACGAAAGGGTAAAAGAGCTGAGCACCATTTACCGAGTAAACAACATTTTGCAAAACGAAAGCCACAGCATTGATGAGGTGTTTACTAAAATCGGCAACTTACTGCCGGCAGGATGGCAATTTGTTGAGGTGTGCGAATCGCTGATTCAGTTTGACCACAAAGCATACCATACTCCAAACTATAAACCATCCCCGTTTAGCCAAAAAGCTGAAATCAATACACAGGACGGGAAAAGCGGATTTATTGAAGTTATTTACACCGAAGAAAAGCCAAGTGCCCACGAAGGCCCTTTTTTAAAAGAAGAACGTGATTTGATAAATACACTGGCCGAAATGATACAGGTGCATTACAACAAAAAACTAAATGAGGAAGTGCTGATTAAATCAAGGGCGAACCTCAATTCTATTTTTGACAACACCGATGTGGGTCACCTGTTGCTTGACGATAAATATAAAATTATCTCCTTTAACCAGCGTTTTGCCAATAGTTCTGCTGTGGCAGCCGGAATTAAATTAGAGGTAAACAAAAACTTTATTGACCTGCCACTTACCAACCGGAAAGATTTTGCCCTGACTAATTTTACAAAAGTAGCAACCAACCTTACACCGATTGAATACGAAACCAGCTATACCACTAACGAAACCAATTATTTTTTTAACATCAGCATTGCACCTGTGCGTAGTGCCTCGGGATTGTTAGGGTTTTGCCTCTCGGCCTATGATATTACCAAGCGAAAACTGATGGAATTAGAACATCAAAAAATTATTAGTGAACTCACGCAGCACAACAGAGATTTGCAACAGTTTGCTTATATCGTATCTCACAACCTGAGGGCTCCCTTAGCCAATATACTCGGATTGAACGCAGCCCTGAAACAACCGTTACCGGAGGAAACCAAAGAACATCTTCTTTCCTATATCGAAATTTCGGCTCAAAAACTGGACGAGGTAATTTGCGACCTGAATGAGATACTACAGGTGAGAGGTGATGTGGTCAAGATAAAGGAACAGGTGCAATTGCACACGCTGGCCACAAACGTAACATCAAGTATTGAACAGGTTATGATAGAGAGCCATGCTACCATAGAACTGGATTTTACTGCTGCCGACACCGTGTTGGCTATTCGCAGTTATATGGTAAGTATTTTTTACAACCTTATTTCCAACAGCATTAAGTATGCACGGCCGCAACACCCTCCCCATATACGCATCTGCACCGAAAGGAATAATGATGGCTATATCCTGATTCATTTTAAAGATAATGGAATGGGCATTAACCTGAAAAAATACGGCACCCAACTCTTTGGCCTTTATAAACGTTTTCATTTACACCTTCAAGGCAAAGGAATGGGTCTTTTTATGGTAAAAGCACAGGTAGAAGCCATGGGAGGTCGCATTGACGTGAAAAGCACCCCTGAAATCGGAACTGAATTTACCATATCTTTGAAAGAAGTATGAATACCTATTTTGAATTCATCATCATTGATGACGACCCGTTAAATAATCTTATCTGCAACACCTTAATTAAGGGTTCGTGCAGTAATTGCAGGGTTACGTCCTTTACCTACCCCCAACGTGCGCTCCTGCATATAAAAGAAAATTATCAGGCAGAAGGAGAAAACAAAATTATTGTTTTGCTTGATATTAATATGCCCTTGCTTACCGGCTGGGAAGTTTTGGATGAGCTGCGCAAAGCGGGTAACAATATTATTAACCGATTAAACATTTATATTCTCTCTTCATCTGTTGACGGGCGCGACATGGAAAAAGCCCACAGAGACCCCAACGTAGTTGATTTTATTTCCAAACCACTTCGTAAGGATGTATTGAACAAACTCCTCTCCTGAAAAATCTTTGCAAGGAGAAAGCCCATCAACCGATGAAATTGTTTACTTTAGCTGTGTACTAAGATGGGGATGCTTACAAATCCTGACAGGACACTATACGAAAGAATAAAGCTTTGTAAGGACTGTGCTTCAAATTGCACGGGAGAATGTTTGTTGCCTTTTACAGCACCTCAATCCCCAAGTCGCGTATCTGTTTGCTATCAATAGTAGAAGGTGCATCAATCATGGTATCGCGGCCGCTGTTGTTTTTAGGGAAGGCAATAAAATCGCGAATGGAATCGGCACCGCCAAAGAGGGAACACAGGCGATCAAAACCAAACGCAATACCGGCATGTGGCGGGGCACCGTACTGGAAGGCATTCATTAAAAAGCCAAACTGCTTTTGTGCTTCCTCTTCTGTAAAGCCGAGTATGCCAAACATTTTGCCTTGCAGTTCCTTGTTAAATATACGTACGCTTCCTCCTCCTATCTCCACCCCGTTTATCACCATGTCATAAGCATTGGCACGTACTTCACCCAGTTTGTTTTCATCCAACAAATGAATGTCATCGGGCTTGGGTGCAGTAAACGGATGGTGCATGGCAAAGTATCGTCCCTCTTCCTCATTAAACTCGAGCAATGGAAAATCAACTACCCACAGGCAACTGAAGGTATTTTTATCACGCAAGCCAAGGCGTGAACCCAATTCGAGGCGCAATTCATTTAAGGCTTTGCGTGTTTTATCTGCTTTACCGGCCAACACCAGAATCAAATCTCCGGGTTGAGTATTAAAAGCTTCGGCCCATTGCCTTAATGCGGCTTCATCGTAAAATTTATCTACTGACGACTTGATACTGCCATCTGCATTTACACGGGCATACACCAATCCTGTGGCGCCTATTTGCGGGCGTTTTACAAAATCAGTAAGTTCGTCTAATTGCTTGCGGGTATATTCAGCACAACCCTTGGCACAAATACCCACCACCAACTCGGCCTCATCAAACACTTTGAAGTTTTTGCCTTTTACCACCTCATTCAACTCTACAAATTTCATCTCAAAACGCGTGTCGGGCTTATCACTGCCATACTGCTTCATAGCATCAGCATAAGTTATGCGGGGTAGTTCTTTGATGTCAATTCCTTTTACATTTTTGAAAAGATGTTTCACCAATCCCTCAAACATATTGAGTACATCTTCCTGCTCCACAAAGCTCATTTCGCAATCAATTTGTGTAAACTCGGGTTGGCGGTCGGCACGCAAATCTTCGTCCCTGAAACATTTTACAATCTGGTAGTACCTGTCAAATCCGCTTACCATTAACAACTGTTTAAATGTTTGTGGCGACTGGGGCAAAGCATAAAACTCTCCCTTATTCATACGCGAGGGTACCACAAAATCACGGGCACCTTCAGGAGTAGATTTAATAAGTACAGGTGTTTCTACTTCTATAAATTCCTTTGAGTCGAGAAATGTTCTGGTTTGCTGAGCCACTTTATGACGCAACTGCAAGTTAGCTCGCACGTTGGCTCTGCGCAAATCGAGGTAACGGTATTTCATGCGTAGGTCATCGCCCCCATCGGTATGTTCCTCAATAGTGAAAGGAGGTGTTTCCGATTCGTTCAGTATTTCAAATTCCGATACAATAATTTCAACTTCACCGGTGGGCATATTCAGGTTTTTGCTTTCGCGTTCCTTCACCGTTCCGGTTACCTGCAACACGTATTCGCGGCCTATGGTAGTTAATTTTGCGGAAAAGCTTTTTTTAGGATCTTTATCCAAAAACAGTTGGGTAATTCCGTAGCGGTCTCGCAGATCTATAAAAGCCATGGCCCCCATATCTCTTACTCTTTGCACCCAGCCGCACAAGGTTACTTGTTTTCCGGCATCGGTTAATCTTAATTCCCCGCAGGTATGTGTTCTAAGCATAATGTTTTTTAAGGGTCTGTAGTCTAATAGTCAACATCTGACAATGTACTATCGGCTATGGACTGTGGTCGTATAAATGAACTGCGAAAATACAAAAAGAAAAACTCACTTTTGTGGAACTAAAACAGGACGTTTATGGAATTGTATTCGCACGAATACTTTATGAATGAAGCGTTTAAAGAAGCGCAAAAAGCTTTTGCCTTAAATGAGGTACCGGTAGGGGCGGTAATTGTAGCCGGAAACCGCATTATCGGGCGGGGGCATAACCTTACCGAGCAGCTAAACGATGTAACGGCACATGCCGAGATGCAGGCTATAACTGCTGCAGCTAATTTTATTGGTGCAAAATACCTCGATGAGTGTATTCTGTATGTAACTCTTGAACCCTGCGTGATGTGTGCAGGGGCTTTATTCTGGAGCCAGATTACCCAAGTAGTGTATGGCACTCCCGACCCCAAGCGGGGATTCAGTAATACAGGGAATTTGCTGCATCCAAAAACGAAAGTCATTTCGGGAATTATGGAATCGGAATGCGCCTCTTTACTAAAAGACTTTTTTAAAAAATTGCGTAAATAAAAAAGGATGCCTTGCAACTGCATTTTATGCATTTAAGCAAGCTCAATACCGTATTATCTTCTTTCTTTATTGAGTTAAATTTCTTGTAAGCTGATGAAGCAAGTCCCATTAACCCATAAAACCTTTTTCGCAGAGTGGAACTTTGTATCTTACCGTAGTCGGAGTAATGGTGCTACGTTAGCATTGCAAATACGAATTTCTTCATTAACAACTAAAATGCCCCTTAAATAAACCGTCAATTAAGCTGTTTCAGCAAAAGGTAACTTTGATTCTCGACCACTAATAAAAGGAAAGTGTATATTTGTGCCCAAAAAATAACACTTATGGCATTTACACTTCCCGCTTTACCCTATGCATTTAATGCGCTGGAGCCGCATATTGATGCAACCACCATGGAGATTCACCACGGAAAACACCACAATGCGTATGTAACCAACCTTAATAACGCCATTGCTGGTAGCGATGCCGAAAAACTGAGCATCGAAGAAATTTGCCGCCATATCAGTAAATATCCGGTAGCAGTAAGAAATAACGGAGGAGGTCACTACAACCATAGCCTCTTTTGGAATATCCTTTCGGCAAACGGAGGAACACCGGCAGGCAAACTGGCTGATGCCATTACAGCTGAAT
>JAGVLJ010000019.1 GCA_020049855.1 Bacteroidia bacterium
AATGCAGCAAAAACAGTAAGCAGTGCAGTTACTCCCCAGGCCAGTAAAAGCAGCAGAGGAGAATTCAATTCGCGCGACATGGCTGCGGGTACAATAAAAATTCCGGAGCCAATCATGGAACCCATAATCAGCATCACACAATCGGTAAACGAAAGGCGTTTGGTTTGCATGGGACGAATATAAGGAATGTGTTTAAGTGTTTATGTGCGGCAGTGTTGGGGAGTTGAAATTACTTCTATTTCACAGCTTAAATTTTCTCAGCACAATCCGAGATGAATTTTGAATGTTTAATTCTTAATTTTTAATGAAACATCTTTCGCTAAATGTGATTTAATCTGCGTGAATCTGCGAACCGTAAGCTCAGCGTAGCTAAATTAGCGGCAAGAAAAATTTTGATTTAATCTGTGCAATCAGTGTCATCATTTTCGAAAGTCTGAGCAACAACGAACTCAATGAACGCTACAAGAAGCTACAACTCTTTTTGCAAAATGGCACTCACTTCAGTGGCTTTGGTCCACACCATAAAATGCGAGCCGTTTTTAATGGTATAGTCGGCTTTTACTTTTTCAAAAGGGAAAATTTTATCTGCTGTGCCGTGTATATGAATGGCAGGGGCAGGTACATGTTCATTTTGCCAGTTCACAATTTTGTCAATGGACCAGTTCAGGTAATCAGGGTTAAGGTTGGTGAGTAAGGAGTTTACCATTTCTTTTACCCGGGGATGTTTTTGTACCCCGAAGAAGTAATGCAGCAATTGGTTGGGTTTGCTAAAAGATGCGGTAGGCAGTAGTTTGTGCAAACCCGCAGCAGCACTCAGTTTAAAAATGAACGGTTTTTCACGGGTGTTTTTAATACTTGAAATCAATATGATTTTTTTGCAGGGAATTTGTTTGGCAATTTCTATGGCGATTAATCCGCCAAAGGATAAACCCACAATAACCGGGTTAGGTTCTGTTATTTCCTCACGCATTCGTTTGGCATAGGCTTCAATGGTTTCGTTGTGATTTGGAATTTTCCATTGAATGTGATGAGGTAGAATTCCCGGCAGTTCGAGTTTTGAAAAAGCCCGCTCATCTGCTCCCAGTCCGCTGATGAAATAGACTTTTTTCATGCTGTTTATTTATGGGCAATCAGGTAAATGTCCCAGGTAAAATCGAGGTTGTTGGTGGTCAGAAAAAAATCGGAAGTAGAAATAGCCAGTGTATTGCTGTTTTGTTCTTTCAAATCTTTACGCATTAAGGTAGTGAGCCAGTTGTAAGGGCGCACCAGCCATGAGGCCGGAATAATTTTATGCAGCCCAAGGGGGTCTAAGCGTAATATTTTTTTCGCCCATAGGGCATTTTGTTCATAGTATTCATTTACTTTGGCGTTTCCCTGAATGCCTTTCAATTCAAATTTTTCAAAAACCTTTGAGGCTTCACTATGCATTTCTTCAAAAGTATACTCATGCACGTGAAACGGATTACGCGCAATAGACATTTTTATATTGGGAGTGGTGCAAATAAAAATGCCTCCTGGTTTCAGCACCCGTTTTACTTCTTTCATAAACCCGAGGCGCTGGTGAATATGCTCAATAAACTGAAAGGCGGTAACTACATCCACACTTTCATTTTCGAGTGGTATGGGAGGCACGCTACCGTTTTTAAACGTCAGGTTTTTTATGGCTGCATGTTTTTTACGAGCCTCTTCAATGGTTGGCAGTGAGTAATCAATTCCAACAGTACTTTTGGTAAAACGGGCTAAGTAAGATGACCCGTAACCATCTGCACAGCCTATGTCTGCTGTTTCTTTACCATTTATAAATGGCTGGGCAAATTCGTACGCGTAAAAGCATCGTTGTACAGTTACGTTATTAGAATCTTCAAAAGAGGGGCGTTCGCGATCAAACATGGGTAAAAAGCAATTGGCTGCAAAAGTAATCATTTGCAGCCAATTGCTTTACGACAAAACTGTAATCTTATCTTGTAAAGGAAGCACTTGGTAATGTTTTATTCCCGATGGTTACAATTACCTGATAATTTCGAGCCGAAAGCATTGATACATCGAGCTGAACTTCCTGCACCGGTATCAGATACTTATATCCTTTTTGCGTCATTTTGGTTATTCCGTTTTGGTCAATAATGGTAACGGAGTATGGTAACAAATCAGGGTTGTTGAATTTTACGGTAAGCACGTTGCTGGTGATGCATGGGTTAGGGTATAGGATAATTTCGGGCTCAGGTGGTGGGGGAGGCGTACCGATTTGGGGTGTATTTTCTTTTGTAGTTGTATTTCCGGAAGGAGGTGTATTGGCGGTTGATGTTCCACCGGAGGTGAAGCTAGTATATGATCCTGTTCTAGGGTTGTAAACCTGATAATTTCCAGGGGGTAAATTATTGAAAGAAAATTTTCCGTCAGGGCCAACTTGAACAAATCCTATGGGCTTGCCATTGTTATCATAAAGAATCACCATATCATCGTTTAGTTGATTGTCGCTGGTGCTGGTTTGCCCGTCAATGGTATTCTCCCCATTATCCAATTTGCGGGTTGAAAGCAGGTTGATGATGAGTAAATCGGAATTACCGATTCCAGAAGCTGAAAGATGATAGCGTTTGGCAAAGTTCCAAATCAGGGATTGTCCGTAGTAGGTTGGCATGTATTGTTTGTAGTGAATTGATTTGGCTTCGAGAGTAGCTCTCACCAAATAATAACCTGCCGCAATCTGATTAAAGGTAAAGTAACCCGATTGGTCTAGCTTGGTAGAGTCAATTAAATAAGGAACCATATTCATTGAATCGTAACTTATCAGGTAAACCCATCCTTTGTCGGGTACATTGTTTCCGGCACTTACTTTTCCAATCAGATTCCTTCTGGTTAACAGTTGGTCAATAGATACATCATCGCAATAGCTGTCGTAGTTACCACTGGAAGTGGTAACAGTGAGGCAAACATGGTAATAGCCGTTGCGAGTATAGATGTGGGATGGCTCTTTTTCTTTTGATACACTTCCGTCACCAAAAAACCATTCATATTCTGCCTGATCGGTGGCAGACGACTGATTATGAAAAGAACACTTGCCAGTAGAATCTATCAAGTAATTAAACAATGCACTGACAGATTGAGCGGTTACATCTTGTGATTCAACAGGCTTATTGTTTACATTATCACCGGTGTTTTTGTATTGCTGTGTTACAGGTAACGATTTTTTTGTATAAGGCGTTTTGTTAGTTACTCCGGAATAATTGGTAGTTGCTGATGTGGCAGATGAGAGTGATGGAGAAGCGGATTCACTCAGGTTGTCAGTGTTACGATTGCCAGTTGAAATGTTAAAGCCTGATTTTGGAGATAATTGATCAGCGGAGGAGGCCGTCATATCGGAATGAGGATAAAGCAAGGAACTTTGCCCTTCAGCTTTATCATTACGAAGCAACAGATATAGCAAAGCGATGAGAGCAGCAATGCTTACGGAAATTAGCAGAATACGATTAAGCAATCTACTTTTGGCCGCTTGTTCTCTTTCTGCTAGGATACTCTGGAAAACATCTGGCTCAGGCTCCTCCGAATACCCGACCAGTTTGTCCAGAACAATTTTGTCTATTTCTTCGTTGTAACTCATACACAATATTTATAATCCTCTTTTTTTTATCAGGTTCATTAAAACTTTTCGGGCTCTAGCCAGTTGTGATTTGGAAGTTCCTTCGCTTATTCCAAGCAATTCTCCTATTTCTTTGTGCTGGTATCCTTCAATTACATACATATTAAAAACCATCCGGTAGCCGTCTGGTAAAGTTTGTATTTGAGTCATCAGTTCTTTGGCCGACAGGCTGCTTAACAGATCCAGATCATTTGTTTCTTTGTCGGCTACATCTACATCAACATGATTTTCGAATTTTGAAGTTTTACGGTAATGTAGCAAGGCCGTATTTACCATGATGCGTTTTATCCATCCTTCCAACGACCCTTCTTTCTTGAAGTTTTTAAGATTGTTAAACACTTTTATAAACCCTTCCTGTAATATATCTTCTGCATCTTGGCGGTTTTTTGCATAGCGAAGGCAAATCCCCATCATTTTACCCGCATTCATCCGGTATAATGCTTCAAGAGCTTTTTGATCCTCCTGAATGCACTGCCTTATCAGTTCTTCTTCCTTTATGCTAACCGGATTTGTCAAGGCTATTTTGTATAAATTAGATTCGCTTAGAGCTTAAAAAGTTGTATTCAAAATATAAAATTACTACTTTTTTTTAAAATCAATCGTACTTTTTTAAATTGTGGAAATAAATCAAGGATTATGGACTTTAAATTATTGATGACTTTTTTAGCAAAACTGAGAAAGAACAACCACAAAGAGTGGTTTGATGCTAACCGCGAAACATATGAGGCATTACGAATAGACTGGGTAAATTTTGTGCAGAGAATTATCAGTCAAAGTAAATATTTCGATTCTGATATTAAGCATCTTGAAGCTAAAAATTGTATTTTTCGTATCAACCGGGACATACGTTTTTCAAAAGACAAATCGCCCTATAAAACTAATTTTGGGGCGTGGATGAACAAAGGAGGTAAAAAAGCCGAGAACGCAGGTTACTACCTGCATTTAGAACCTACTAATTGTTTTTTGGCCGGGGGAGTGTATATGCCCTCTCCGGCACAGCTTCAATCTATACGGCAGGAAATTGATTACAACTATCCCCGATTGCTCAAAATTCTTAAAGATAAGGAGTTTGTAAAAAACTTTGGTGGTTTGGGTGGCGATAAACTAACCCAGGTGCCAAAGGGATATGATAAAGAGAATCCGGCTATGGAATACCTGAAGCATAAGAGTTTTATTATGTACCACCGGATTGACGAGAAGCTTTTGAAAAATAAAAACTTTGATAAATATATAGTCGGGGTTTATAAAGCCATGAAACCAATGATTGATTTCCTGAATGAAGCCCATTGAGGATGGTACTTTCTTTTTGAGGAAGGAATTAACAAATTGCTAAACTACATGTGTATTTGGGTTTATTGATATTAAGGAAATAATCGTTCATTAAGAAGGATAACGCGGTTAAAATGAAATTTTTACCTTTTTGCATTGCGATTTCTCAAAATTTGTACTTACTTTGGCATGTATTAGGCAGACCGAATTGCCTGCTATAATAATTTGGAGAAGGTATAGAAGTGCGTTTTTACCCAAAGCGATTTGTAAGTTTTATTATATGGTTGGCGGTTTATTGCCCGATAAACGTTTATGCCCAGCCCTGTAGTCCAAATACTCCAAGCTTTACCGTAGATCTCAGTTCAAATCCGGATAGTATTTGGACAAGTCCAGATACAGCTCGCCTTGATTATTGTTGTGCAGCTTCTGGTTCAGATAAGTGCATTGAGTTTAACCTTACGTTAAATGCCAACGCAAGCGGTATTCAATTGGATATTGTTTCAGGAGCCATTCCCGGGGGAGCTTTATTTTATCAGATAGGTTGTGGCAGTTCCTATCAGGTAGGTCAGGCTATTTGCCTTACGGGAGCCGGACCACATCGCATCACTTTTTGTAAGCCAGGTAACAATACAAATGTGTATCAAATCCGCTCCATCCCTAAAGCTGCTGTGAATGGAACATTACTTGTAACGCAATCCTGCACAGGAAGGTTAATTGCAAAAGGGTTGGTTGAATCCTCAATTACGTGGACTTCCACACCCACCAATGCGCTATATAACACTTACCTAAGTTGCTCTGGCGGCTGCGATACGGTAACTATAACACCAACTGGGTTATTCCCGAGTACGGTAATGTATAAGGTGTGCGGAAGCGTAATTGGTAGCTGTGGGGCTACTTCTTTCTGTGATTCGGTTACAGTTAGGTTTGCCAATAATTTGGCTGTGGCAATTTCTCCAAAGCCGGCAACGGTGTGCTTTGGAGCCACTACAACCACTATTACCGCAAATCCATCAGGTGGCTTTCCTCCATTCCGATACCAATGGAATAATGCAGGAAATGACACTTCAAGATCCATTAACGTAGGAGTTGGAACTTATGTTGTGACTATGACAGATTCGGCCAAGTGTTATACCGCCAGAGACAGTATTGTTGTTACTTCGTTTACCTCCCTGATTGATGCTAATGCAGGGTCAGATACGTCTATATGTTCAAAAGATTTGAGGGTATTTTTAAGCGGCAAAGTAGTTGCGGCTTCGGGTGGGAGATGGCGTTTTAGAGATTCAACAGCTTTAAATCCGGGCGGAACATTTTTTCCATCAGCTACCAGTTTGGCAGCCACTTATATCCCGAGTAATTATGAAAAAGACTCTTTGGGAAATTCAAATTTGCAGTTAATCACAACTGGGAATGGTTCCTGCCAGGCCGATACCGATGTGGTGGTCATCAACATTACAAAAGTGCCGATAGTAAAGGCAATTAAAAATTCGGGAGGGACGGATACAATGTGCATTAATCAATTCCCCGACTCTACTTATTCGCGCAGATTTTGGACAGATAGTACCACCACAACTGATTCTGTAGTATGGACAGTTTCCCCCGCAACTTCAGCTTACTTTAAAGTTGCCCCAAATCAGGTAAATGTGTTAACTACCGAAGTGTTGTTTACTCCTAAAACCATAGGGCTTTTTACAATTACGGCAAGGGTGTTTAAGAAAAGCGGAATCTTGTGCGATACCGTTCTTACCAAGCAAATTCGGGTGTTGCCTGCTCCTTCGGGTACTATTACAGGAATAGACTCAGCCTGCGTGAATACCACTGAACTTTATTATACGGCAAAAGCCAGTAAGCGCTTTTACTACTGGCTGGCAGAAAAGGGGTCAATTATTGGAACACCTTTCGATACAGTTGTGCAGATAAGCTGGGATAGCACTGGTATAGGTAAAGTCTATTTGTACTTGGGCGATTCAATTACAGGTTGTGATACCATTATTACGAAGGCGGTAAAAATAAATGCCAGACCAAATATTACTACTACCGGACAACTGAATGTTTGTTCTAATAAGCGATATAACTATGCCGTTGCTTCGCTTTCTGGAGCTACCTATAGCTGGGTTGGAATAGGTGGTTCAATTATTACAGGTAGTGCCGATTCGGTTATAAGTATTTTATGGGGGGCTCCACCTTCAGGATTATTATTTATTGATGTTACAAGCAGTGAAGGTTGCCAAAGTAGTGCCGCACTTAATATTACCATTAATCAAACACCTCCTCCGGTATTTACCGGGCCAACCACCGTTTGCGAACGAAAAACGTATCAATATAAGTCTCCTGTGGTGAGCGGCACTTCATACACCTGGCAAATAACGGGAGGTACTATTGTAAGTTCATCCTCTGACACGATGGTAAATATTAAATGGAATACAGCAGGAACGGGTTCCATTAAACTAACTGCATCAAATACCAACGGATGTGATTCCGTAAAAACATATCCTGTTACCATTAATCCAACTCCCATACCGATTATTACAGGTGCCACATCGGGGTGTGCCGGGAAATATTTTAGTTACAAGGTAAACTCAGCAGCATTCAATACCTATTTGTGGAGTGTTGCTGGGGGAAGTATTGTAGGTAGTTCAACCGATTCAACAGTGCTTATCAAATGGGGCGTTGCCGGTAGCGGTACTGTTACGGTTAAAAGAACGAATCAACTTGGCTGTGATTCAACAGTGAATTTGGCAATAACAATTCGGGAAACTCCGGCACCAGTAATTACCGGGCCTGATCGTAACTGTGTCCTTAAGCGGGTTATTTATAAGGTGAACAGTACTGCCTTAAATACCTATGAATGGTCAATTGTGGGAGGTTCTATTTTAACTTCTATCATTGATTCCTCTGTTATGGTTATTTGGAGTGATACTACGCAAGGAATTATAACCGTTAAAAAAACCAATCAATTTGGATGTGACTCAATAATTTCCAAAACGGTAATTCTTGACTCATATACTTTACCTCAGATTTTAGGGCCCGATTCTGCTTGTGAACGAAAACGGTTTACCTATTCTTTGACCAATCATCCCGGAAGCACTTATGAGTGGAGTGTGACAAATGGTAAAATTATTGGTTCGTCAACCGCAACTTCAGTAGTAATTGAATGGGACAGTATTACTACCGGTACAGGCTCTGTAAAATTAAAAGAAACAAATACTGCGGGTTGTGATACGAGTTTGATACGGAATATCAGAATTAATCCAACTCCTGTACCTGCAATCTCAGGTATTTTTAGTGTGTGCGAAAATAAAAGGTACAATTATAGTTTTAACCGAACCGCATCCAGCACCTACCAATGGGTAATTAATGGAGGTACTCTTGAGTCTCCGGATACGGCCGGGGATATTACTGTGCGTTGGGGGTCGCAGGGTACTGGTTCCGTTTCGCTGAAACAAACCAATCAATTTGGATGCGATTCAACTATCACCAAAACAATTACTATTAAGAAAACACCGGTACCTCAGATTAATGGTGATACGGTGGTTTGTTCGGATAAGTATGAAGTATATACCACGACCTCAACTCCTGGAAGTAATTACCTTTGGAGTGTGGTTGGCGGAAATATTATCGGGTCTGCCAATCAGATCAGTTTATCAGTTCGATGGATTAATCCCGGAATTGGAAGAGTACAACTTAAGGAAACCAACTCTTCAGGATGCGACTCGCTACGGTTTCTTACCGTTCGCATTGATTCCACTCCTGTTCCGGCAATTTCCGGAAATGTAAATGTGTGTGAAAATAAGTTTGCTATTTATACAGCCCAAAATAGGCCGGGTCATACTTATCAATGGATTGTTTCCGGAGGTGTTATTACCGATTCATCTTTGAAATATGTTATTTCTGTGAAATGGGGAATACAAGGATCGGGTAGCATTACATTGATACAACGTAATGCTACCGGGTGTGATTCTACTTCTTCTATAACCATCACCATTAACCCTACCCCACGACCAAGCATAAACGGCAATCCTACGGTTTGTGAAAATAAAAAGGAGGGGTACTCGGTAGCCATCCCGCTTGCCGGCAATAGTTATAAATGGAAAGTGGAAGGCGGAACCATTCAGGGGTTGTTTAGTACACAAAACCTAATTGTTCTTTGGGGCAGTAGTGGCACCGGAAAAGTGATTCTTACACAAACAAACGGATTAGGATGTGATTCGGTTTCTGAGTTTTTAGTGACCATTAGAGCCACGCCAGTGCCGCAAATAGTGAATGCAACACCAGCAGTATGCGAATACACTACTCAAAGTTACAGTGCCTTGGTTCAGCCCGGAGCCAGTTACCTTTGGAGTGTAAACGGAGGTAGTATTATCGGGTCAAATACCAGCTCTACTGTTACCGTACGTTGGAATCAGCAGGGATTAGGCAGAGTGACATTGCAGGAGTTTAATTCGGTAGGATGTGATTCTACTGTTTTTGTAAATTTAATTAAGCGACCTAAACCTAAACCAAAAATAGATGGAAGTAAGCGCTCATGCGCTTATTCGCAGGGCAATATTTATCAGATAGATGTTATCGGAAATCCGAATTATAGTTATAATTGGTCAATAACTCCTGCAGGTACTGTGGTTGGAGGAGTTGGCACCAATTCAATTAATATTTTATTTGATGCTCCCGGGTCATACGTTATTTCGGTACAGGTAATTGATAACGTAACAGGATGCGATAGTGCCGTTTCGATGAACGTGTTTGTGGATACCGTGCAGCAAGCGGTTATTACAGGGAATGTATTAAAAGGGTGTCGACCCTTAACCGTTAATTTTGTCAATGGTTCTACAGCAAATAATACGTATCAGTGGCAGTTTGGAGACGGGCGATCGGTTAATACTCCAAACCCGAGTCACACGTATTCCAAGGCAGGGAATTATATTGCCCGCTTAATTTCGGTAAATGCGAGCGGATGTAAAGACACGGCCTACGATACCATTGTGGTTTATGATTTGCCAAAACCTTCTTTCTCACATAATTTTGAGGGGGACACAATTTATGCCGTTGAGGATACCATTTTGTTCACTAACAATTCTCAGGCAGCCGATTCTTTTAACTGGGATATGGGTGATTTGATTGATGCATTTGCCAATCTTTTTCAACCTCCGCCAAAAGTGTACGCCCTTCCCGGTGTTTATCCTGTAAAGCTGGTAGCTTACGATACAACTACAAGGTGTTCAGATTCTCTAATACGTTACCTTGACATACGCGTTTATGAGAATTTGTTTATAGCCTCTGCATTTTCACCAAATGATGATGGGTTTAATGATTACTTCTCAATTAATTTTGAAAATGTAACACGATTCAGAATAATTATATACAGCCGATGGGGACAGATTATTTATGAATCTAACAACCCCAACTTTATATGGGACGGAAAGCTAAATGGCAAGCCATTGCCTCAAGATGTATATGTTTATTATATAGAGGCTAAAGGATACCATGGCACAAGATTCTCTCTGAAAGGTGATATAACTATTTTGCCGTAACAACCCCAAATATAGTTGCTACTTGCAGACGTAATGAATTCGAATAATACAAAAAGAGCCACTGTAAGTGGCTCTTTTTGTATTTAAAGCGGTATGGATTAATTAATTTTGTATTTACACAGCCAAAGCATTTTGTTGTCTTCATCTCTTCCTACAAATACAATAGATTTTGTGTCTTTTTGGTAGATATAAGTTAACTTACGGTTTAGCCTGTATTTACGTTTGCCCAGTTCTTCCATATTGCTTATCGAGGCATTTTCAATATTAATTTTGATAATGCTTGGGTAATAAACCGGGTAATATGATACCGATCCATTATAGGCATCTGTAAAACTTTCATATCCTTTTACCGAAATATTTTCGAGCACTAGCCAGTAAGCTGTTTTTCCGTCAGCCGATGGGATGAACTGCTGAATGATGGGATAAATAACATTTTGTTTGTCGTCAATGCTCTCGGGTTCGTAGCCATATTGTGCTTTTAAATTTCCGTCTTTGGCAAAGTGAAAACAAATTAATTGTTTGTATGACTTCATCGGGTTGCCCAATCCCATACTTACCCGTCCGGTGAGTTGGCCGGCTACCAGCATATCTCCGTTTGGCATAAAGTCAAACTGTTGAATTTTGAATGCTTTTCCGTTATATACGGGAGCCTTTTTTGCTCAGGGGCTTTTTTCAGTTTCGATTCCATTTCTTTCACCGCCACTTCGCGCTGCCACTCCACTCCGCCTTTTTTCATACTCATCACCACCATGGCAAGCATGTTTTCGTCTTCTACATGTTTGTTGTATTTGGTCATTCGCATGTTTTGGTTTCCGGTATTATCGGTGGCCAAAAATCCTGGACTTACTATAGGGCCGTATTCGCCAAACACATCTTCAAAGGCATCTTTGCTTTTGGTATAAGCACCAAAAAGCATAATGTTTCCGTTAGGTAATAATTTAGCTTCGGTAATTAATAAATTGGGCGATGATGCCTGAAACGTGAACTGGTCAATAATATTTCCTTTGTTGTCAACACGTATATAAGTGTATTTTTTTAAATCGGGCGATTTATCGGCAGGGGCAAAAATAAAAACCATATCGGCACCTGCAATATCAAACTCGTCATCATCATTGGTAATTTTACTTTGAATCGTTCCTGAATAAACAAGGGTATGGTTGCCGCCCAGGTTAAACGGAATTTCTTTAAACGACAGGTCGGTTTTTACATTGAGTAAATAGAAGTTTTTTTCTTTTTTGTTGCTCACTGCTGTAAGCACCATCAGCTCTCCGTTGTCGCTATTGCCAAAATCAATAAACCCTTCGTAGGCTTTGTCGTCCATGTTTTTAATGGCTACTTTTTCGCGGTTGGTCTGGCTGCGGTAGTAGCGTTGTTTTTCCTTGTTCCATTTGTATTCGTAGGCTACTTTAAAAAGTTTAAGTTTTGTGCTAAGCACATCAAACGAGTTGCTGCCGCCAATCTCGGCATAAATCCAGGTTTTGCTGTAGTTTTCTTTTACCACCGAGCGGTCTTTTACGGTTTCGGTAAGCGATTGGTTCACGTTGGTAAACGTTTTATCAACCGAGTATTTTTCGTAACCTTCTTTTTTCTTCTCGCTGTATTTGAAGGTAAGTTCCAGTCCGCCATCGGGCGATTCTTCCCAATCATACAGGTAGCCTTTGCTGGCTTGTTTGCTAAGCGGGATTACCTTTTCGGTGTAATTATTTTGAGCCAGCGATGTGGTTCCGGTAACGAGAGCGGCTGTAATCAAAAAGGATGTTTTTAGCATGTTCATATCAACTAATTATTAGATTAAAAATTATGTCTGAAATGTTTTAGTGTTATTTATATCCACAAATTTCAAAATTGAATACAAATGATGCCATACCATAAAAGTGGTATTTACACAGCCGGACATTTATAATTCACGAATGAAAAACTTTATTAATGGCCTCAGTGCGCGATTGCACCTCGAGTTTGCGGTAGATGTTTCGGATATGGGTACGAACAGTATCCGGGCTCAAAAAAAGTTGATTAGCAATTTCCTTGTACCGTAATCCTTTGGATAAAAGCTGCAGCAATTCCTGCTCTCTTTGAGTAAGAGTGTAAAGATTTGGCTCGGCCTGAGGTTTTTGAAAATTGGAGATTACTTTACGTGCAATCATTGAGTTCATAGGGGAGCCGCCTTGGTGCAGGTCGCTAATGGAATCGAGCAGTTTTCCGGGTTCTGTTTTTTTTAGAATATATCCGGTGGCTCCAGCTTTAAGCGCACTAAAAATATGTTCATCATCTTCGTAAACCGTACACACCATGAATTGCATTTGCGGATGTAAGGGTTTAAGCAGGGTCATACATTCAATGCCGGTCATCCCGGGCAGGTTTATATCCATTAATACCACATCAACCGGGTGTTGCTTTAATGTTTGCAGAGCATCTTCGGCATTCGAAAAAGTAAACTCACAGGTAAACCCTTCGCTCATGCCCAGAATTCCGGCCCAGCCTTCCCGTATATCCGTAATATCTTCAACAATAGCTACGCGTATCATTTCTTCAAAGGTCATAACAAATGGGGCTATATGCAATACGCATTTCATGTGATGTGTGCGCCTTGAATGTCAAATATAGTTCTTTTACTTAGTTGAAAAGGAGAGCCGATGAATGCAAGTTTCACAACGCGTATTAACACCCCGCAGTTTAGCAAGTTGCAAGGCCAAAATGCGTCCTGTTGAGGAAACTAGGTAGGGCTGTCTATTCGATTATACCTTCACCAGCGGCTTCAAACAAGTAAAGCCAAACGCATGAAAAAATTAAGAAGTTCAACCGTAGAACCCGTACTTGGAACACTTATTAATTTTATGGGCATG
>JAGVLJ010000069.1 GCA_020049855.1 Bacteroidia bacterium
CGAAGGGTATTTATCCGGAGTTTCTTTGAGGCGGGTAATCTGTAAAAATTCTTTCATGGTACCAATGGTGTGACCTCCCAGTTTATTGATACGTTCGGCAGTAAGGTCGATTGATTCTTCCAATTCCGTATACTGGGCCTGAAACAACTTGTGAAGTTCCATAAAACTTTCTCCTGAAACATTCCAATGAAATTTTCTGGTTTTGGTGTACAAAGTTACCTCATCGGCCAAAATTGCCGAAAGTATTAAAATGCTCTTGCCGAGTTTTTTTTCTGTTATTCCTATTTCCGGTTTCATATAAATTATTGTTTATTAAGTTTACATACGGATGTTTATCATCCTTTATTACTGATTCGTGAGGATTATAACCGGCCTGTATTGCCTGTTGCAGCTTCAAATTCCAAAGCCATATCTTTTTGACCTGAATTAATTAACTCTACTTCGCAGGTAATAACAACATCATCGCTTACCATGAGTCCCCCAATCTCAATGGCCTTGTTCCAGTGCAAATCCCAGTCACTTCGCTTTATTTTTCCTGTAACTGAAAATCCTACTTTCTCGTTTTTCAGCGGGTCAATGACTATTCCGCCAAATTGTACAGACAGTTTCACATTCCTGGTAATTCCTTTTATGGTTAACGCTCCTAAAAGTTCATGGTTGCCTTTATCATCTGCCATTCCCATTGAGTGGGACGAGAAGGTAATTTGTTTGTGATTCGGCACGTTAAAAAAATCGATGCTTTGCAAATGTTCATCTCTTTTTTCGTCTCCTGTTGTAAGGGAGGCCACCTCAATCCACAGCCTTATTTCGGCAGTGGTAAAGTCTTTTGACAAGGTATACACGCTTACATCAAATTTCTTAAATGCCCCCTTCACGTTGGCAATCATCAGGTGTCTTACGCTAAAAGCAATTGCACTATGTAACGGGTCGATTGACCATTTTGTTTTTTTTTCTGTTCCCGGCATGTTTACATCAAATTAATTGGTTATTCCTATCTGGTTCATAAATTCCCGGTTATCCCAAAAAAGATATTCTTCTACCATAACTCCTTTGTCCCAGATTCCTATGGTACATATGGGCAATGAGAAGGACTTTCCGGTGGGTTTAATGCTTTTAGTCTCGCTGATGTACATAGGAGATGAAAAGGTACCTGACATAACACCAGTAACACAGGTAAAATTTTCGGAACCAAAACGAATAGGATGCTGGGTTATTTTGGTATCCGGGGCATAAAGGAACATGGCTTTTAAATCGTTCATATGCCTGTCAAGCCCATCTGTTATGTGGCCGTCAGGCCAGTAAACTTTTATCCTGTTGCTATGACTCTGATGAAGACTTGCCCAATTTTGTTTATTAAAAACAGTAAAGTCAAGCGAATCGAACATGGCCAGGTTTGCAGCCACTGCTTCATTTCTGGCTACCAGTTCTTTTATCCGGTTGCGTAATGAGTCGATTTCATTTACGTTTCCCGAATAGGTACCCTTCGTTGAACATTTGGAAAAACCTACAAGTAATAATAACCCAAGGCTTAGTATAATTAAATTTTTCATTTTGCTGCTTTAAACTTTTATCCTGTGGGATTTTTTTAGTTTACATAAGTATTCTCAAAAACGCTGAGTTTTTTCGCGTACATATTTTTTTGGAATATTTACCCTATCTGATATTTTCGGGCTGTTGTTCTTTAGCCTTTCTGAAAATGGCGTTTAGCACGCAAGCTCCAACTTCCTTTATACCTTCATTGTTTTTAGAAACAAAAGTTGTTACCCCTGCCTGAATAAACTCTCCGACCAATTTTTTCATCGGATGTTGCGATGTGCCAACAACAATTTTTTTCGAAAGATACCCGGCAGCCAGGCCCAATGAGGTATTTAGAATATCCCCTTTTATATCTGAAGCGGATGTTAAATCCCGGATACTTTTTTTTATCAGATTGGCTGGAGTTAAACTACCACTAACCGATAAGAACTCATCTTTAAGAAACCGCCACTCTGCAGTCTGCCTGGCTTGTAAATGCAGAATGCTTTCCTTCAGATCTTTTTCCGTAACCGATTTTGCCATCCGTTATGAATTTAGCACCACATTGATTATACTGTTTGTGATTTGCTTTTTGATATGGGAATGCATCATGAAAATGATTCCTCCCACCAGCGCATAAAAGGCGGCAGTTATCAAAAAACCGAAATAGTTGTTGCCTAATAAGGTTCCCAGCCAAAGGGCAAGTGCTATATTGAATGAAATGGCGCTAATTGCCAAAATAGCAAGTAACAGCAAACGCGAAGCCATAGAGGATACAACATCTGCTGTTTTATTCAATGCACGGAGCTGAAGCAATTCCATGCTTGTTCTTCCGTATGTTTCTGCCCGTTCTAAAAGCGGTTCTATTAAATTGGCCTCTCTATCCATTTAGTATTTATAAACTTAGCAACTTATTTATGCTGTTTCTGGTACCGGTTCACTGCGGATTATTTAGATCTTAAGTTCTCTGAAACGGCAGCTCCGGCATCTTCTGCAAAAGAGGCCGCTTTTGTTTTAACGGATTCTGCTTCTGCTTTTACTTCATTCAAGAGCTCATCAAGCTTTTCTTTGATGCCGTCAGCAAGATCATCACCCTTTACGGATAATTTTTTTCTTGTTTCACTTCCTTTATCGGGTGCGAAGAGTACTCCCAGCACACCTCCGATGGCTATGCCTAACACAAGAGCTCCAATTATTTTTCCGGTATTTGTTTTTTCCATGTTCTTACGTTTATATTGTGCGTTCGCGCTGCATCATTGCTTTCTGCGAGCAAAAATTCTCAGTGGAACTATTTTTAAAAGAGGATAATAAGCAGGAGTAGGATGATGATAATTCCTCCAACAGAAATATAAACACCTCCACCCGACATTTTATCTATCCTTTTTTTAATTGAACGTACTTCTTTCCGTAAGTTGTTTTTCTCAATAGGATCTAACTGATGTTCGGTTAGTTGTTTTATTTCATCCAGTCTCAAAAACAATCTGCCTATTTCTTCTTTTTCAGAAAGAGCTATAACCGTCTTCCCTTGAGGGGCGTTTTCCGGGGTTTTTGCTTTTACAGGGATAAATGCCAGTGACAGGCATATTACCGTTAAACCAATGATGTTTTTTTTCATAAATATTGTTGATTAATGTTGGTGTGATATTCATGGCCACGCGGCCATGTTCATTTTAAAATGGGTTTTTACCCCGTATTACCCTAAGTATAATAGCAAAAAGTGCGATTACAAGAAGAATATGAATGATTCCTCCTGCATTATATCCTATAAAACCAATTGCCCAGAGAATAATCAGGATAACTGCAATTGTATAAAGTAGATTTCCCATGCTTATTTTTTTCCGTGAATGGCTAAACCAATGGTAGAAACTCCGGTTGATAAATCAAGGATGGCACCGATTCTTTCGTTAAAATGATATTCTGTTCCAATGTGCACGTCCAAAAACAATGGACTGCCGTTTTGATATATATTCCTGTTGCCGTTGTATCCGGCATCCCAACGCGAGTTCACAATGGCAAATCCTAGTGAACCGGCCAGGTAAAAATCCCATTTAGGGTTAGCTTTAACAACATCATCAAAATAATAAGTGCCTTTCACGCCAATGGGAATGATTGTTTGCCTGTAGGTATAATACTTGTAGGGTGTATTGTTGTTCCCCCAGTAGTAATCATTTGTTACTGACGAAAAACTTATAAAAGGAGCCATGGTGAAATTTTTTGACACATCAAACTCATAGTTTAGATGGAACACGGAAACCGACCTTCCTACGTAGTGGTAATATCCGGAATATCCCCCAATACCTAATCCAAGGTTAAGGGTTTTTCCATAGGTTGACTGAGCGATACTTTCTGATGCAAAACTGCTGATCAGCAGGATGGCTATAATTAACTTTTTCATGTTACTGAATATTATTTGGTGTTTTTAATTGCCAGGTCTTTAATTGCCTTTCCCAACTCGTCCATGTCATGGTTAAATTCAGTTTTAAACGCTGACCATTCATCTTTACCATTTTCTTTGTAATCTTCCATTTTCTTCCTCAGGTCAATGTTTTTCTGTTCCAAGGCATCAAGAATTTTTTGATCCTCGCTTTTAATCTGTTTTTTTGTTTTGATCAGACTTGCTTTATAATCCTGTATTGCTTTTTCATTGGCTGTAATTTTTTCTCCTGATTGTGCCATGAATATTTCGTATTCGGCCACTGAATCGGATTGTGCCTGGCTTAACTCAACTTTGGCTTCCTGTAAATTCTCTTTTGCATTTTCCACCTTTTCAGCGGGGGAACTACATCCGGACATAACTGCAGCTGCCGCAAATACGGAAACTGTTATGAGGTAAATTGTTTTTTTCATTTTTAATGGATTTGTATTATTTGATTTATGTGTAATTTTTTTCAGGTCTATAAGTCAGAAATAAGCTTGTGTAACTCTTCCTTAGTTTTACCCAACTTGGCCTGAAGCCTGCCAAGCATTTCTTCCTGTTTACCCTCAAGCAACAGAAGATCGTTATCTGTAAGTAAGGCGAATTTTTGTTTGAGTTTGCCTTTAATCTCGTTCCAGTTTCCTTTTAATTCAATTATATTACTCATGATTGTATTATTTATTTATGATTTTTTACTTAACAAAGGTGATGAATCAAATAACTTAAGGTGTTACAAAAAATCCCTTATTAGTTACATCATTCACACATTTTACTATTTAGTTTCAGGGGGCTGAGTCAGGTTCAATTTTGCAGGCTAACAAATCAAGGTTTTATTTCATCAGTCCGGAATTTTCTGTACTATATGTTTATTACTTGCTTATTTCCACATTCATTAACTCTGTGGAAATATCATTTACTTTAAGGATAGTTTTGGCCTTAAATTTCTTCCAGTTGTCTTCAGCCTCTTCTTTAAATTCTTTCATCTGTACCCTCAGGTCATTATTTTCCTTCTCCATGTCAATCACTTTACGCTGCGTTTTTGAATTAACCCACGGAATACTTTTGAATTTTTTAATTTTGATTTCATTTATCTGGATCTTCAATTCAATTTCCTGTTTGAATTTGACCCATTCATCCGGATTTGCCACCTTAGTCACCGTTACTTTTTTTTTGATTGGAGCCTGGCTTGTTCCGGGCTCGGTAATGGTGCTTTTGGAATTGAATTTTTCCTCCTTCACTTGTTCATACGCATCATCCGCTTTTTGTTCATGAGATTCGCAGGATAACAGAATTAAACCCATCAGGCAGGTTGCGATGATGGCCAATATTAGTGTTGTTTTTATTTT
Organism: Bacteroidia bacterium; assembly: GCA_020049855.1. Taxonomy (GTDB): domain Bacteria; phylum Bacteroidota; class Bacteroidia; order UKL13-3; family UKL13-3; genus JAGPCK01. The sequence goes on from JAGVLJ010000069.1 coordinate 5,278, forward strand.
CATAAGTTCGGTGTGTGTGTATAATTACGTTATTTAGTTGAGCCATTCATAGATTTAAGTTCTCCTGACCATTGTTCAAGCGTGAAAATCTGTTTATATGATTTTGGTTTAATACCCTGGCTTCCGGAATAAGGATGATCTAACATAATAATAAGGAAGAAAAACATTCCTATAAAAATACCCAGTAATGCATTCAGGGCAATGTGCATGCGGGTATGTTCTATATCCATTAGCATGGCACAGATGACAGTGATTATAGCTCCAAGTATCATTGGTAACCACATAGGAGGGGAGATTTCAGTTTCCATAGAGGTAGTACGAAGGCCACGGTAAATAGAAAGTTCATTTAAGTGGTTAAACATTTCGGCCACCAGTTGAATTTGATATTGGTTTTTCGGATTGAGGTGTTCCATTTTATAAAAAACTTTGTCGAACGACTCAGGGGTTTTACGACTCAGTTTCATTTGTTCCATGTTGGGGAACTCATCATCAACTACATTATATACAAAATCGAGGTAAATAGCCATAAGTTGTTTTGATTCCACTGTATCGGGATAAAACTTTATATCGCGGTATAAGCCCATTGCTGAACTGCCTTCCTTGCTTACATTACCACGTGTTTCGTTTAACTGGTCCCATACCACCAATACAACAAAGCTCAGCAGTAAGGCGTAAAAACTTGCAATTGATAAGAACAAGAAACCGGTAACTTCATTATGCGACCGCAGAATCTTTAACCGTACGTATTTGCGAAACAGAAATGTAGCAAAGGCGGCAAAAGCTCCGCTTAACAAGGTTATCAGCGTAAAGAACAATCCCGGGGGAATCTGAAGCATGTAGTAGGTGATGGCCATTTCAGTAATAAATTTTAGGGTTAGTATTAATCAGTACAAAAATGATCCGTTTGGCATGCCAGGGCGTTACACAACTTTGCCAAAGTGTTGCAATATTCACACATACCGGTTTATGGTGTAAATGAAAAAACCTTCCATCCCGGCCGAAACCGGAATAGAAGGCTGTTGTAAATGACTCTTTTTACGAAGCCATTTAAACGGATTGTATTATATTAATCACTATAAAACCTGTATCCAAGGGTTACCTGAAACCACGTATTTTTGTAACGCGGGGTTGTAGAGGTACCGTTTCCATTATTATTTAACATATCCCAACCCACTCTGCCGCCAATCACCAGGTGATCCAGATTGATATCTGCCCCAACTATAAACGCCATGGTATTTTTCCGGATATTGTCGTTTTGAAATTCCTTTTCCTGTGCTACGCTTGTGATTCCGTTAGAAAACACATCGCGTTGTTTAATGAGATAAGCAAACTGAGGACCGATGTGAAGGGTAAGGAATTCACTTGGTTTCAATGCCAGCAGAATTGGCACATCAATGTAACTTGTAGTACGTGTAAGACTGTAAGCTCCACCTAAAATCATTCCGGTGGCCTTAAATCCTTTCTGCGAAAACAGTATCTCAGGTTGCACGCCAATATATTTTCCCAGCGGCACAGACAAAAAGACTCCTGTTGCTAATCCAAATTTAGGATCGGCAGAAAATGCCTGCCCCTTAGTGTCATACACATTTGAGTAATTTGCTCCCACCTTAAGTCCCAATTGAAGGGTACTCCGAAAATCTGTTTTATTTTCTTCCTGTGCGCTGGCTTTAAAAATCATCACACTCAGGATCATTCCCATTGTTAAAGTAATCTTTTTCATTTTTTGTTTATTAAATATTTTTTACTGGATATTTTTAATTGGTACATTCTTAAATGCTTTTCCGAGTTCATCTATATCATGGTTGAATTCAGTTTTGAAAATTTCCCACTCATATTTTCCCTCCGGTTTATATTCTTCTATAACCTTTTTTAGGGCATTATTTCTTTGTTGTAAATCTGTAATTCTTACTTCGTATACTGTTTTATTATTCCCTTTTTGACCCTGCATTTTTTCTTTCAAATCAATAATGCGCACATTATATGCAGCGATCTTGGTTAACATGTCAGTCCGGTAACTTGTTCTGTCTTTCCGGAAGGCTTCATTCGCTTCGTCTAAAGCTTTCTCCGTAGTGATAATATTTTTATTCGCCATTTCCATCCTATGGTCGGGGGTGTTGCAACCTGTAAAAATAACTCCCGCAATAAGGGCATTCAGGGTAAATATGGAGATGTTTCTTTTCATTTTTTTCGACAACTACACCTCATGTAGTTGATTTTTTTGCTATACAAAGGTGTGGGATTATAAGCCCCCCGGTGTTATACTTCTTTTACTATAAGTTACATGATTCGCACATGGTCACCTTTATTGCTTACTAAAAAAGGAGGCCTTTGCGAAGCCTCCTTTTTTAAATCAATGCCTTAGTTTGTTTACAACTTCGGAACAATATCAATCATCACAGTTCTGTTATAAAAGCGTTCTTCAGGGAACCTGTTTTCAAATGGGGATAAAGATTGATCCTCACCGAATCCGAATACCTGGAAGGTAACATCCTTACGGCCTACTTTCCTTAATTCACTCTCCAGAATTCTTTTTACATCATTTGCTCTGGCTGTTGAGAGAGCCTGATTGTGTTCTTGGTCTCCTATAATATCTGTATGCCCGTGTATGATTACGGTACCCCCTTCAGGAATTTTTGGTATTACAATTTCTCTCAGGTATTTTTCATACAACGAAATAGCTTTCGATTCATTGAATTCGTAAATAACACTGAACCTGGTAACCTCTTGTGTGGTGGGGGGTGTCCATAAGACCATGTGTACTTTCGTTTCTTTTTTGATCAATTTTCCACTTTTGGTTTGACCGGTGAGTGTTACTACAAAATCGCCTTCAGGCCTGGTACCCAAAATCGATTTTCCGGGTATACTCACGGTTTTCTGTGATTTAGGATAAGGACCAAAATACTGTATTACGCCTTCTTCGTCTTTTATTTCCAACGACCAGATAGCCATGGTGTCATTTCCTTCGGCCACACTAAACGTTGCATAACTTTCAATTGGGGCAGTCTGCAAGGCCACTACTTCTACCGGTTTTAACGGGGCATTCGGGCCCATCTGAAACTCCATGAGTAAAGCAGGTGAGCTGCTCTCAATAGATACTCTGCGATCACCTTCTCTTAGTAATGTCAGTTCTTCGGTGCCTCCCGGTTGCTCTGAAGGAATTTTTGGCTTGTCACGTCCCTGAATATTAATACGCGATGGATTTATGCTAAACACCTCCACTAAGTATTGTTTCACTGATTCGGCCATTGCTCTTCCGTCTTCAGGCCCTTTTTCAGAGGAACCAACAAGGGTAATAGTTGACGTAGGATTTTTCCCCATTCGGTCACCAAGAATATTGATCACATTATAGTAAACAATCATTTGTCTTTCGGAACGACCTGACCAGTTTTTCGGTGTAAACAGATCGAGCTGATCTTCTTTAAATTCTTTAACCTGATCTTTTTTCAAAGCTACATACCTGTTTGGGATAGCCGTAGAGCCAAGGTCAAAAAATACGTAATTGCGCAATGGGAATGTTTCCCTTATCCTGCGTTCAACCGGAATATTTTTGGGTGCATATACTGCGAAGCTGATGGAAGAATCGGAATTTTTTCCCTTTTCTTCTTCTTCCTTAGCGGTTGGTGTTACCACCGCATTGGTGTCGATGGTATTATCTCTTCCTCTTCCAAATTTAAGGGCTGCACCTACCCGTAAGGTAGTAAGAGACCAGGTTTCTATCGATCTCGGTGATTGTCCGAAATAAGGTTGGAAAGAAACAAAAGGCGAAAATACGAATTGTGTTTGCCTGTCTTGCGAAGAGAGTGGTAAATCAACCCCAGCGCCAATTTGCATGGAGATTAAGGTTTGATGTACATTACTCAGGTCGCCTTTCACATCCGGATTAGCTACCTGTGCCGGATACTCCGGATTGGTTCCCTGTTTGTACACAAATGATTTATCCATATTAAAAGCGAAACGTGGTCCGCCAAACAGGTAAAAATTCGACCTGAAAGGAGCATAGCGTACACTTGGTTCTATGGTGAGGTAACTAAGTTTGGTCGAAAGGTCTGCGGGGCAATTACATGGTGCAGTAACCTCTTTGAAGCTACTTCTGCGGCTATCATATCCGGCCTGGAACATAAAACCTAATTTGGTATACGGTGCATGGTATTCGATAAGGGGAGCCAGGAATAACCCAACACCGTTGCCATTGTGAAAAGCAACCGGTGATTTAAAGTTTGCATCTAATTGTTGCGTGGATCCTCGGTAGAAATTGAAATTTGCACCTGCTGCTGCACCAAAATACCAGGATGGCTGCGTGAACAAAGGTTTCTGGGCATAGAGTGTGGTTTGAGAAAGTGTTAAAGTTATGGCTGCTAAAACGATACTTTTAACACCAGAACTATAAGGGAAACGCACTATGCGTTGTCTCCTTGTAAAATTTACATTCATATTCATGCGATTAAGGTTTTGTGATAATATTGGTACTGGTTAAAACAACTGAACCGTTTCTTGCCAGCATTCGTCCCTGTGCAGTTGCACCTGAATTCATGGTGATGGATGTAAGCGCCAGAATGGTTCCTTTAAAAGAGGTTCCGTCACCAATGGTAGCGGAGCTGCCTGTTTGCCAAAAAACGTTTTTAGCCTGGGCTCCTCCGGTAAGGATAACATTGCCGCCTGCACCGCCAACGGTAGTAAAGCCGGCTGCTATCTGAAATATCCAAACGGCATTTACGTCTCCCTGTGCATCCAGTGTGAGGTCGCCTGATTGAATTAAGAGTGTGGAAGTAGATTTATAAATACCCGGAGCAAGTGTTTTACCTCCCTGATCACCGGAAACTGTAGCAGGTGCCGGGGAAGTTGCTCCCTCTGCAAAAAGGTAGGCATCTGTCAGGTCTTGTTTTGCCTGTGTAAGCATGGCAGGAACACCCGGAGGTGCAATATCATCCGATGCATACATTGCTCCGTTTACAATAATAGCCGGTGGAAATCCGGTGATGGAAGAGCGAACCCCGGGGCTTATTCCCACATCCATGTCATGAATTTCACTTTGGCCTGCAGCATTACTTACTCCAACTCCGGCAATAATACCGAAACGCCCAACCGATTTCAAATCAACTCCTGCAGGACCTGCAGGTGGAGTAGTGCTGAAGTTCCA
>JAGVLJ010000022.1 GCA_020049855.1 Bacteroidia bacterium
GCATAGAGTAGCCCTGTACCGCTAGGTGTGTACTTAAGAATACCCACATCAATATATCCTCCAAAATTTACTTGATAAGCTCCGGTAGTTGACGGGTAACCTATATCAAAAACAGTCCCTCCAGAGTAGGCATTTCCATACTGGTCATTGGTGGCCGAACATCCCCAGTTATCGGCTGTGGAGCCGGAGAAGGTGGCAAATATCACCTCGGGGTCTATTATCAAAGTTCGAGACGCATCTGTTGGTTCTGTTTTATATGAGATGGAATTCCCTTTCTGTACAAATTCGCAAGTCAGTACCCGTTTTGAATCTCCGCCATAAAAAGCTATTGGTTTACTTTCTACCATTTGCTGTAAACTGGTTTTAACAATTAACGAGCCGCTGCTTAGGTATAAATTCTCCTGACCCTGATACGAAAGTTGAATTACCGAAGCATTACCTCCTTTGTTTACGATAAAGTTATATTTAAGTTTACCTTCTGTATACACAAACTCCAGGTCAATTTCCGGATATACATCCATCAAAGTTATTTTTTGAAAAGTACTTACAAATGATTTCCAGTTTAATGGATTTTGTCCCTTAAAGTAATTACGGTAAAAGGGGAGTGGTTGTTTCTTTTCAGTTTTGCCAAGCGAATTGGCTTCCCTAAGTGAAACTTTAACTGCATGCATATTCAGCATCGAATCGGTTCCTAAGCCATGTTTCATCTCATGCAATTGTTTACTGTCGTAAAAAACGTAGGTAAACTGGGTGCGTTCTATAAATACCCTGCCGGCCGGAATATCCAGTTCAAACAAAATATTGGATGCCCATTGTCCTTTGTTTTCAATAAAACCATTCATTTCCGCTTCAGCCGCCTGAAGCGAGATACTTATAAACCATAAAATCACAAAGGTTACTTTTTTCATAATAGTACTTTTCCCACTTTGCTTCTGAATGATAGAAAACGACTATAATGATTCATGTTTTTGAAATAGGGGTTGGCCAAAAATGTTTTTATGCGTATTTTTGAATTGAAATAGCCTTTATGCTTTGCACGCTTAAGGTAGTGCATGGCTGTTTCTTTGTTATTGTCCATGGCACATGCCTCTGCGCTTTTCATACTCATGACTGCTTTAAACGAGCGCTGAAATGATTTACGTGCATAAAACGAAAAAAAAGCCAGCGCTTCTTTGTAACGCGTCTGATGCAGTAAAATATTCCCTCGCTCTACCAAAGTTGCCTGAATATTGATATGGTCATTGTACATACACCTGAAAATGTCTTGTTCTGCCAAATCAAATTTACCGATTTTACTGTACAAAATAGAACGTTGAAAATAGGCCAAATAATCAGTTGTGTCAAGATGAATGGCAAGGTTAAGTGAGAATAATGCTTGCTCATATCTTTTCAACAGCATTTGAGCAACCCCTTTATTTCGCCAAGCAATTTCAAGAGCACTGTCAACGGTTATGGCTTTTTCGAAATCCTTTAAAGCCGATGCTATATCATCGGGATGTACATGTTGCATATACTCAAGTGAAAAATTCACTACGCTGCCACGGTTGTTGTAAACAAGTGCCATGGTGCTGTCAAGTTGAATCGCTTTATTGTAGCATTTATAGGCACTTGCTAAATCATTCAGTTCCTGATAACATTTCCCAAGGTTATTATAAATCTCGGGGTCGTATGGTAAATTTGCCAGCGATTTATTCAAAAAACGGATAGCCTTTTCATATTTCCCTTCAGCGCAGTAAATAGTTCCTATTAGTTTGTATAAATCTTTATTTTCAGTACGATTCATATTCACTGCACGTTTCAAATCCCGGATAGCAAAGTCAAGGTCGTTATTCATATATCTACAAATACCTCGGTAAATAAGTGCCCGATAATCTCCCGACATAATGCTCAGGTATCTGGTGAAATACAGTTCAGCTTCCTTGTAGTTCTCCTTATTCATTTCGGCTATGGCAATATTCATGGTAGCCGTTGCACGCATATTACCTCCGTATTGCAGTGTACCTTTAGATTGTTTGCGGTAAGGAATATAATAATAGTCGCCCTGACGCGATGGCACCTGACCATGAGAATACTGACAGGAAATGAGGTATCCCGTAAATAAGAGAAAAGCTTTTATGAGCGCGCATTTGCTCATATACGTTTAATTGATATTCAGCTACTAAATTAAGTAAAAACTACCTTAATTTAGCATAAAAGACAAATAAACTTTCAGAAGGTTGCCTCAACTGCTTGAATCTGGCCGTTTCGTTTAAATAGAATAGTGGTTTTCTGTCCCTTTTCAAAGTTTGATAAGGCTTTCATATAGCTTTGCATATCGGTTATTTCCCAATCGCCTAATCTAACCAGAATATCTCCGGCTTTTAGGCCTGCTGCAGCGGCAGGCTTACTTTCGCTCACCCCATCTAATTTTACCCCTGACCCTTCAAAAGAGTAATCAGGAATAATCCCAAGCGTTACTTTAAATCTAGGACTATTACTTTGCGAATTCTTTGTTTGAAGATAAGTAAGTTTATCTTCTTTGCATATTTCATTTACCACTTTCACAATAAAATCAAGCACCTGTTTCTCTCCGTAAAAGTTAATCTTTTCGATATCATCCGAGGGGCGGTGGTAATCGCCATGTGTGCCGGTGAAAAAATGCAATACCGGAATCCCTTTAAGGTAGAATGAAGCGTGGTCTGACGGGCCCATGCCGGCCGAATCGGTTTTTACTTTTATCAACGATTCTTTTGTGAGGGTAGCCAGCAAAGGTTCAAATTTGGGGCTGGTGCCTGTTCCATACACAATTATTTTTTTAGTACTGTCGTTCAGTCGGCCAATCATATCCATGTTGATCATGCAATTTATTTTATCGAGTGAAAGGGTAGGGTTATTCACAAAAAATTTAGAACCCAGCAAGCCTTCTTCTTCGCCCGAAAAACAAATAAACAGGAAATTGAATTTTTCTTTTTTCTCGTTCTCCGAAAAGTAGCGCGCCAGTTCCAATACACCGGCTACTCCAGATGCATTATCATCAGCTCCGTTATGCACCTTGTTTTCGGGATTCGCATCTAATGAATGACCACCGTGTCCCATGCCTAAATGGTCGTAATGTGCACCAATCACAATGGTAAACTCAGCATCGTTATTTAAGAATCCAATTACATTGCGTCCGGTGGTTTTGTGTGTATTTTTTTCACTGGTATCATGTGGGTTTGGATTGAATTTAATAGGAAAATCCTGAAAATTATAAACTGTTCCCAAAGGTTGCAGCTTATATTTCTTAAATTGTTTGGTGATATACTGATAAGCTTTTTTCTCCCCTTTACTTCCCGGAAAACGTCCTTGCAACTTATCATCAGCCAGGTAGCTGATATGTTTTTTAATATACTCGGTATTGGTTTGTGCAGAGACAAACTTTCCGCTCAATAATACGCAAACGATAATTATTATTGCTTTTTTCATCTAAGTGGTTTACTACTTGATTTGACACAAACCTAAGCAATCTGTTTCAATCTTCCCAGTCGCAAATAAACAAGTTAGTATCTCGGGTTCCGCCATTGTTTCGGTTGGATGAGAATACCAATTTTTTGCCATCGGGTGAAAACATTGGGAAAGCATTAAACATACTTTCTGAGGTGATTTGCTCCAGTCCGCTGCCGTCATCATTAATCATAAACAATTGAAAATCGTATCCTTTTTGGGAGTGATGATTCGAAGAGAAAATAATTTTTTTTCCTGACGGATGATAAAATGGTGCCCAATTGGCCTTACCTAAATGAGTAACTTGTTTCAGATCGCTTCCGTCAATATTGCAGGTATAAATTTCCATAGAGGTGGGAGCAACAAGTCCCTTTGCCAGCAATTCTTTGTATTCTTTTATTTCTTCTTCGGTATTGGGGCGTGATGCGCGGAACACCAGCTTTTTTCCATCGGGCGAGAAAAAGGCGCCTCCGTCATAGCCAAGTTCACGGGTAATTTGTACCGGATTGCTGCCATCAATATTCATCACCCACAATTCCAAATCGCCCGAGCGGGTAGAGGTAAATACAATTTTATCCCCCTTAGGCGACACCGTAGCTTCGGCATCATATCCGGGAGCATTGGTCAATTGTCCGGTTATTTTTCCTTTTAAATCGGCAATGTAAATATCAAACTCGGGGTAAATGGCCCAAAGGTATTTTTTACCCATTTGCGGGGCAGGCGGACAATCTTTCCCCGACTTATGGGTAGAGGCGTAGAGAATATGCTTTTTATCGGGCATGAAATAGGCACATGTTGTACGCCCTTCACCGGTTGAAATAAGAGCCGGACGCAGGGATGTGTCTTTTGATGTTTTGGCAATATCTAAATGAAAAATCTGGTCGCAGCTTAGACCCCATTTTGGATTGTTGCTCTGAAAACTAAGGTGTTTACTGTCGGGGCTAAAGTAGGCTTCGGCATTGTCGCCACCAAAAGTTAACTGACGAAGATTTTTTAAATGCTTTTCAGTGGTATCGGGGGCAAATGATAGCAGCATTAAAAAGCTGATTGAAAAAAGCAATGTTCTGATCATACGTAATAATAAATTACGCAAATGTAAAAACACCGTTCGTTATAGCATATTTTCAATTGTCATGGTTAAGTAAGAAAACCGAAAATAGAAGCGGAAATGATAAAAATCATCTACACCTAACCTCACGCTTAGGGAAACTTGCGGGGAAGGATACAACTACTCACAAATTCACCACTTAATTAATATCCCAGCAATCGCAAAGAATATCTATATACTTGTTTTCGTCTCCGGTTATTTGTGCATCGGCTTTTACCAGACTAATGGCGAATTTCAGGAAATCGCTTCGTTCGTGTTCGGTTGAATCACTAAAAAAGTCTTCGGCCGCTTTTCTGAAGTGCTCCAGGTATTTTTCGCGCTGAAGGGTGCTTAATATTTCCACTTCATTATCCATTTCAATATGAAAAGGAAAATTATCTTTAAGGTATTTAACTATTACAATTCCTTCAGAACCCGCAAAGTCACCATCTACTTCCGACAGTATCATCAGCATATGATAACCTGCCACCGCTTTATTCATCTTCATGGTACAAGTTTAAATAAAATAGAAGTTAAAAGTAATGATAAACAATTCAAGTTTGAGCGAAAACGTAAAAAAAAATAAAATAACGCATTCGGTATCCAGCTACTGCGTCCATTAATTTATGAGCCTCAGCCGATTGAGATTTTACATACTGCTGTACACGCGCATCAACTCTTTCGAGGTATTTTCGGCATTAAAGCGTTGCACATAGTTATAACCTTCATTGACCATTTGGAGAGAAAGTGTTGATGAATTTACTATTTGTTCTATGCTTTCGGCCAGTTGAAAATTTGATTCGGGATTTATATAACAGCTATCGGCACCTCCGGCCTCTGAAAAACAACTTCCGGTTCCGGTTATCACAGGCACTCTGCTGTACAAAGCTTCGATAATGGGAATACCGAATCCTTCAAAAGTGCTAGGGTAAATAAACAATGATGCCCCGCGGTATATAGCAGGCATTTGCTCCAGCGGAATATTCTCTGCAAAAATCATTTTGTCGGTAATACCATGGTTTTGCAGGTATTGTTGCACCTGCTTTTTATAAGGCGTACTTTTACCAATAACCAGTAGCGGAATCTGTATTTTATTTTTAAGCACTTTGAGCGCTTTAGCTATGCTCATTAAATTTTTGCGGGGCTCAATGGTACCTACGTACAACAGGTATTTTTCAGGCAGTAAAACAGAAGTAACCGGTGCCGCTGTTTCACGGGTGTATGCTTCATCGCAACTTTGGTACACTACCTTTATTTTTTGCTCAGGCACTTTTAAAAACTCAATAAGGTCGTTTTTTGTTTGACGGCTAATGGCAATAATGGTACCGGCTGCCTCACAGGCCCTGCGGGTTTTCCAGGTGTAAATGGCGCGGTCAATGGCATTGTACCATTGCGGATAGCGCATAAAAATTACATCGTGAATGGTCACTACTTTTTTTATGTTCAGCTTGGCCGCATTAAATGGCAACTCATTGCTAAGTCCGTGGTAAATATCAATTTTATGTGTATTGAAAAATGCCGGAGAAGGATACAGGCGGTTGATAACCGAAATTCCGCTGTGTATATGCACGGTAGGTTCATGAAAAAGAAAATCGGTATCGGCAGTAAGCTTAGCCTCGGGGGTGAGCAGGTGCAGGGAATGACCACTTTGATACCTGCATATATTCTTGAGCAGGGTACGGGAATAATTTCCCAACCCCGAGCGGTTTAAAAAGGCGCGTTTTGCATCATACGCAATATGCATGGGCGCAAGTTAAGCAGATTACATCAATTTGACATTCTACCTCCTCACCACCACTTTTTGTTTAGCCAAGGTAACACCATTTTGCTCAATTAGTATTTGGAACAACCCGTTATACAATACACTCCCTATGGTTTGGTTCGACATGGAATAAATATCGGCATACCGGAAGATTCCGTTGCCGTGGTTGTAGGCATGCCACATTAAATCTTCTTCGCCCAGTGTAATGGTATTACTTGCATCCTTTTGCTTTACCCCCGACCCCGCCCATTACTAATGGCTACTGCCTTGCAGCCTATATTACCGCTGTTCAGTGCATTCATCTCGGTATAAAAAGAGCCGTAAAGAGAACCTGTATAATTGTACTGGTAAATGAGCATTTGCCGGGCAGCGGGGCATAGTAAATCAAGGTAGTCCCAATAAATATCTTCAAATTCGCGCGGGTCAATTACCAGTTTATGGTCTTCAAAAATGGTTTTGTATGCATGCATTTTTAACGCCTGCAGGCCCATGGGCTGGTTTGCTCCCAATAAGGGCGCATCGTGGGCAATAAACAGTTTGGTATCGTGCTCGTAATCGGGGTTGCCGGGGTTGGCCGCCTCCAATGTTTCATGTGTGCCAGTGCATAGCGGCACACCACCCCACCCATGCTGGGGCCCACCAGCACATTTTTATGAGTGCTGCCGTTGGCCCATTTCATTTGGTTCACCTTGCGCAGCACCGCCTCTACCACATAGGCATTGGCCTGCAGCCACGTATAGTTGGTATCAAAATCTACAAACACAAAGTCGTAGCCTAAACGCTCAATCTGATTCATTAAACTCAGATTAATTGATCTTAAACCAGTGAAGCGATCATTCAAATACCCATTCCCATTTTTTCTTCCGGTTTCATAAAATTTATACCCGGGGCCATTAAACCCTTCGGTAACAATAACAGGTTTACGCAGTTTTTTATCGTTGTTGCCACAGCCATAGCGTATGGAAACACGGGCACTGTGGTAGGCTCCGCCATAGGTCGCAAAGGAGGTAACTGTAAAAAAGGTATCGGGAGTAAAACCTGCATAACCCCTTAATTTCAGGCTGAATTTTCCATCTGCATGGGTATTATTGGTAAAGTGCAGCCTTAGTTTTACCACGGCATCGGTTTGGTCGCCAAAGTACACATCGGTACTCCCGTTCACGGGTATGGTTTTGTATCCTTCGCCATTGTTAAAATACACTTCTATGTGATCGATGCTGCGGGCATCATTGGTGGTGATAAGCGATGACGGAAAAACAAAACGGGCCATACTATCAGCATCCAGCTCTACCTCATCCATAGCAGCGGCTGCAATAAAACAGGCGGCCTCTTCAAAGGGGCTTTCGCTGCGCCCTGACACATCGCGCAGTTCAATCCCGGTTAAATCAAGCAAGCTATCGGCCAGTGCATTTTCTTTTATTTTGCCATAGTGATAAAACAAAATACTTACGGGCACACGGCCGCTGTCCAACTCAGTTTGCATGAGTGGCAACAAAGCCCCCAGCGAATCATAGGCCTGGGTGCTATCCACAAATGCCCGCCTGATGCAACCGTAGGCCCTGCGCCAGGCAAAGTGCAGGGCGGTATCGCAGGTAGAAATGTTGCCGTTATAGCCCCCGATATCTTCAATAGAAAAAGCTTTTTCCAATAAAATGCCATAAGGCACCGAATCGAGATTTACATTTTTAAGACAGGAATCGGCCATTATTTTATACGAGAGATTGTATTGGTTGCTATCAATCAGTTCAACATCTTGTGCAGTTGAAATTTTAACAAAACAAATAGCTATAATAGATAATAATATCAGTTGTTTCATAAATTTTAATTTAGTGGTATTTAAAATCAAAACGGCCATCGGTAATTACTAAGGAGTCTCCAAACTGGCTGTACAA
>JAGVLJ010000003.1 GCA_020049855.1 Bacteroidia bacterium
ATAATAAGCAGCCAGATTGTAATGTGCATCAAAAAGGCCGTCATTCAACTCAATGGTCTTTTTGTAATCTCGTTCACAATTGGCCGAATAAAGCTCGTAAGTTGATTTTGACTTATTGGCCTTCTCTTTTAATTCGTTAAGCTTAATTTGCAAGGTTGCTTTCTTTTTAGGGTCAGTAATTGATTTTAATTGTTTATTTAGATTAAACAATATACTATCTTGTTTATGAATTATTTCCAACTCTTTTTTTGCTAAGGTTTGGTACGATGTAGCCCGTACTAAGTAATAAATTTCTTTATCGGGATTTGCTTCTATGGCTACATCCAATTTTTTCACCAGCACATCTACCCGCTGCTGGGCAATATATATGTTAATTTCGGCTTCAATTAATTTCGGTTCAGAGCTAAAACGTTCTCTCCCTGCTTCAACTGCGCTTAAGGCCTTAGCTGTGTCACCTATTTCCATTAAAATATTTGACAAGTAGATATAAGTTAGAGGTTCACTATAATTTTTATCAATCGAAGTTTGTAGAAAACCAACAGCCATATTCAAAAACTCTTTTTTTTGCTCATTGCTACTATTAGAATCCAAAGCAGCCTGATAACTGGTGGTACCCATGTAATAGTAAATCGATCCTTCACTTATATTATTGCTTTTCAATAATTCGCGTGTATCGAAAGGATAAATTTCGGTAAGTGACTTATACCAATGAATCGCCTCGGAATATTGTCTGGCATTAAAATGTATCACAGCCTTATTGTAAATATTTACTCCTACATTTATAATGAGATCCTTGGCTTCGTTGGCATATTTTTTCTTTTCGTTGTCATACTTTATGCAATTGGCGAAAGCTTCTTTCGAAACATCGAGTGCCTTTGGGTCATCTATACCAAGTTTATTATTTATAGCAATGTACATATATATTTTGCCCCGCAGACTCCACATTTTTGCATCTTGCTGCGTTTCGGGATTACCAAATGCTTTATCAATAGCAACTTTAGCACGATCAATGGCCAGTTTACGGTCATCTTCATTGCTTGAGGCATCTTCATAATGTTTTACTTCAATGGCAGCAGTCTCTACATTAAATTTCTGTGCATAAACGGCCAATGAAATTACCGCTAATATGCTAGTTAAAATCTTTCTCATTGTGTATTCTAAATTATTCTACCGGATTATCGTCTGGCCTGTTTTCAATAATAGCACCGTTTTCAGATTCAGGAGTTGATCCGGATTCCATTTCCCTTTCAACCACTTCGTCCTCTTCTTTTTCATGTTCCACCTTAGCTACAGATGCAATATCATCATCCTCTCCCAATTTAATAAGACGAACCCCTTGCGTAGCGCGTCCCAATACTCTTAAATCCTGAACGGCAATACGAATGGTTATACCTCCTCTGGTCATAATCATCAGGTCGTTCTCGTCAGTTACATCTTTAATGGCTACCAGATTTCCGGTTTTATCTGTAGTGTTCAGGGTTTTTACACCTTTCCCCCCCCTGCCAGTTACGCGATATTCATCTTCACCGCTTTCAGGATCAACAAGGAAGGAACGTTTACCATAGCCTTTTGCCGAAACCACTAAAATGGTATTAGTTTTATCTTTTACGGCAATCATACCAATCACTTCATCACCTTTTCCCTCAAGCGTAACTCCTTTAACACCGGAAGCTGTACGCCCCATAGGTCTTACTTCTTCTTCATTAAACCGAATGGCACGTCCCGATTTTTTAGCTAAAATAATTTCATCTTTTCCAGATGTTAACAGTGCCTCAAGTAACTGGTCGCCATCACGAACGGTAATTGCGTTAATACCGCTGGCGCGCGGACGAGAATACGCCTCAAGAGATGTTTTCTTGATGATACCATTACGTGTACACATAATGATATAGTTATTATTCAGGTATTCGGCATCATCCAGATTATTTACATTGAGGTAGGCTCTTACCTTATCATCAGCCGGGATATTAATAAGGTTTTGAATGGCTCGTCCTTTGGTATTTTTGGCACCCTCGGGCACTTCATATGCTTTAAGCCAGAAACAACGTCCCTGTTCTGTAAAGAATAAGAGGTAATTATGGGTATTTGCAATGAAAAGATGTTCAACAAAATCTTCATCCCGATGTGCTACTCCTTTACCTCCGCGTCCGCCACGGTTTTGTGTACGGTATTCATCAAGTGAAGTACGTTTAATATACCCCATATGTGAAATAGTAATTACCACATCTTCCTGTTGAATAAAGTCTTCCATACGCATATCGTCAGCAGAATGTTCAATAATGGTTCTGCGTTCGTCTCCGTATTTATCTTTTATTTCAAGCAATTCATCTTTGATAATTTTCATGCGTAACCCTTCATCGGCCAAAATGTTTTCCAAGTAGGCAATGAACTTCATAATTTCTTCGTACTCCTCCTTGAGTTTGTCTCGCTCCAGTCCGGTAAGTTTCTGCAAACGAAGGTCAAGAATGGCTTTTGACTGGATTTCGGATAAGTTGAATTTCTCCATTAGCCCCGACTTGGCTTCATCTGGCGTGCGTGAGGAACGAATTAGGTTTATTACTTCATCAAGATTGTCAATTGCAATGATTAAACCTTGTAGGATATGTGCCCGTTGACGAGCTTCTTCCAGTTCAAATTTGGTTCTGCGTACTACTACCTCATGGCGGTGATCAACATAATGTACCATCAGGTCGCGCAGGTTTAACATTACCGGCCGACCTTTTACTAAAGCAATATTATTTACACTAAACGAGGTTTGTAGCGAAGTATATCTAAAAAGTTTATTTAGTACAATATTTGGGATAGCATCACGTCTCAGGTCGTAAACAATACGCATTCCGTCACGATCCGATTCATCGCGTATTTCACTTATTCCCTCCAATACTTTTTCGTTTACCAGTTCAGCCGTTTTGCGTATCATTTCGGCTTTATTTACCTGAAAAGGAATTTCAGTAACTATAATTTGATCTTTATGACCCGTAGATTCAAAAATGGCTTTCCCGCGCATCACTACACGGCCCCGCCCGGTTTCAAATGCATCCTTTACGCCTTCGTATCCGTATATAATTCCTCCGGTAGGAAAGTCGGGAGCCTTTACAAACTTCATTAACTCCTGAACGGTAATATCCTTATTGTCAATATAGGCAATAATTCCATCGATCACTTCGGTGAGGTTATGTGGTGGCATATTGGTGGCCATACCCACTGCAATTCCGGATGCACCATTTACCAGCAGATTCGGGATTTTACCAGGTAAAACGGTTGGCTCCTGCAATGAGTCATCAAAATTTGGGCGGTAGTCAACTGTATCTTTGTCTATGTCAATCAGCATTTCTTCGGCAATCTTGCGCAAACGTGCTTCAGTGTAACGCATAGCAGCCGGTGGGTCACCGTCAACAGATCCAAAGTTTCCCTGCCCGTCAACCAGAGTGTAGCGCATGCTCCAGTCCTGAGCCATACGAACCATGGTGTCATAAACAGATGCATCGCCATGGGGATGATACTTTCCTAAAACCTCCCCTACAATACGAGCTGACTTTTTATACGGCCTGTTCGAGGCCAGCCCCAGTTCGGTCATACCATACAACACCCTGCGATGCACGGGTTTCATACCGTCACGTACATCTGGTAATGCCCTCGAAACAATTACAGACATCGAATAGTCGATGTAAGCCGTTTTCATTTCATCCTCAATGTTAATGGGAATAATTCTATCTTCTGCCATACTTATAGTGAATAGTTCTTCTTAAAACATCGCAAATTACTGCAAACCCTAGTGTTTACAGGCATTTTGAGAGCGAAAATTCCCACATAAATAAAGTGTTTTGTGGATAAGAAAACATTTAAAAAAATCTGTTGATTCAAGTCTATTAATTGTCACACAAGCCGGGTATAGAATCTTATGTTGGAATAACTACCATAGTTTGTATCTTTTTCATTTTGCTGGAGAGCATTTTAAGTAATCTCGATCAACGAAATTTATATAATATGGAAGATTAGGTCGTTAGTATATGGCTGGGTGTGGCGGTAATTGTGGATTTAAGCATGGGGCGGGTTCTCATTATTTGGGATAAACTCTTCGGTACTTTTGTCAGCGAAACCGAAAAACTCATATACGGACTAACGAAAAATTCAACTTCCAATAACCTTATCAATATTATTTCCAACTAATGGAAAAATATTGTTGAATATCAACTCTAAAAATTAGATAACCTCAAATAAAGATTCAACTATTTTTTTGCATCTTGTGGATTGAGCCACGATGGAAATAGTAAAACACCGAAGCCGCTAAGGCAGGAATAAAAATAAGGAAATTCAATTCAAAAGTAAAGATTTACCAAGCTTAGTTCATATTTGTACTGTGATGGTTTTAGAGAAAAGATGGCTTAAATGGCTGAGATATTTTTTTTCAGGGCTTCTTCTTTATCTGGTACTGGTGGATTTAAATGTTTTTTACTTGTTTGGCCCCTCTCCCTCCATTAGTGAATTACGTAACCCACAACTCGCCCTTGCCTCAGAGTTATACACCTGTGACTCTGTTTTAATAGGCAAATACTATAAAGAAAAACGAAGTCCGGTTAAACTGAGTGAAGTAGCCCCCGTTTTCATCGATGCCCTCATTGCTACGGAAGATATTCGCTTCTACAGTCACCATGGGATTGACTTAAAATCAGCATTAGGTGGGATCTTTTCAACGGCAACCGGAGATAAACGCGGAGGCAGCACCCTTACCCAGCAATTAGTCAAAAACCTTTTTCGTACCCGACATACTCAATCAAGCGGTTTACTTAGCAAAGTTCCGGGCATCCGCACTCTGGCGTACAAAACCAAAGAATGGATTACCTCTGTAAAACTGGAGTTTAATTATAGCAAAACCGACATACTTGAATTGTATATCAACACCGTTGGTTTTGGCAATAATACATACGGAATACGGGTGGCTTCAATTACATATTTTAATAAAGAACCCATTCACTTAACTGTTGAAGAAGCTTGCCTATTGGTGGGTATGTTAAAGGCTACTTCAACTTACAATCCTATATCAAAACCCGAGGCTGCTGTGGAAAGAAGAAATATAGTTATAGCACAATTGGGTAAATACAAATCAATATCTCCTACACAACTTGACAGACTAAAACAACTACCATTGCTACTTGACTTATCATCAAAATTAAAAGAAGAAGAACAAGACTCTTACCTGCGTTCGGCTGCAAAAGAATCTATCGAAAACTGGTGCGAAGAAAACGGATACGATATTTACCGAGATGGATTACAGATTTATACTACCATTGATTCGAAACTACAGTTGCTTGCTGAACAGGCAGTGAATGAAAAGATGAGGGAAATACAACGTAGGTTTAACAATCACTGGGAAGGACGCAATCCTTGGGTAGATGAAGACCGTCATGAAATAAAAGGATTCTTGCAAAATTATATGCAGCGCACTCCGGTTTATAAATCACTCAAAAAACAATTTAACAACGACACTTTAAGCATTGATTCGTGTCTCAATGTAAGAAAGAGGATGAAAGTGTTCACTTGGTTGGGTGAACGGGACACCACTTTTTCCAGTTACGATTCGGTTCGTTACTACCTTACGCTAATGCAAACTGGTTTAATGACTCTTAACCCTTTTACCAGACATATAAAAGCATGGGTTGGTGGAATAAGTCACAAATACTTTAAATACGACCATGTGAATCAAAGCAAGCGTCAGCCGGGTTCAACCTTTAAGCCATTTGCCTATTGTACAGCTATTGATAAAGGGTATAGTCCCTGCGATCGATTTTACGACCGACCCGTTCATATCAGGTATTTAGAAAACGGAAAAAACAAAGTATGGTCACCCCAAAACAGCGACTGGGCATTTACCGGTTATTACATGAGTTTGCGATGGGCCATGGCTAAATCTTGCAACTCGGTTACAGCTCAACTTACCGAAAAAGTAGGTTGGGATAATGTAGTGAAGTATGCTCATCGTTGCGGAATTAAATCGTCACTTGCTAAAGTACCTTCTATTTGCCTTGGGTCTAGTGTGGTGAACCTCCAGGAAATGGTGAACGCTTATGGGACTTTTTTAGCCGATGGCCTTTATGCAGAACCTGTTCTGGTGAATAAAATTTACGACAGAGATGGCCGATTACTGGTAGAATTTAAAGCACAAAGCAAAAGGGTTTTAGATGAAGAAACGGCCTGGTTGATGGTATGGATGTTAAGAGGTGGTATGCAGGAACCAGGAGGTACTTCGCAGGCATTATGGGAGTACAAACTACATTGGCAAAAAAATGAAGTTGGCGGTAAAACAGGAACATCCAGCAACCATTCTGATGGGTGGTATCTGGGACTAACTAAAGACCTGATAACGGGAGTTTGGGTGGGTGCTGATGACCCCAGTATCCACTTCAGGGTATCTGAATTGGGCGAGGGTTCAAAAACTGCGTTACCAATTTACGGTCGTTTTATGGAACTGGTTTACCAGCACCCTGAAACGGGTATTTTGCCTGCAAAATTCCCCGCTCCTAAGAATAAAATAAAAAGGCAATACCAATGCAGCAGTGTTACCCCAAAGTCGGTGGGCGATTCAATCAAAATACTTCTATCTGTCCCCGATTCTGTTGTAAAATCAGAATAGTTTTAAAGAAGGTTGCGGATTGGTTGCTACAAAATAAAGGTTTTTGAATTGCCTGCTTGCACTGCTGAATCATGTAACGAAGCAACTCGGGAGAATACAATTCTTCATGCTAGTGCAAAAAATAAATTCGTTTAATCTCTTCTTCATTCAACTTTTTAGTAGAATAAACAACTCCACTCCCGCCTTCATAAACCATATCGGGATGCCTTATATTCAGATACTTAGGTAATGATTGAATTAAGCGTTTAAATGTATCAAAATCTGAGTATATGCCATATGAAAAACAGGATCAAGAACCTTCCAGTAACTGGCCAACATAAGCACTTGCATCTTTCAACCGCTTTATGTGGGTAATTTCATCGGTAAATTTGAGTACCAACTTAAATTATAGTCCAACATTATTTTTCCAAACGGCAACTGTTGCCCGATATGGAACTCCATATAAAATAGCATTCAATTCAATGCTGATTAAGTAGCGGGCATAATACTTTATAAAATTAAAAGCTTTTGCTTTTGGCTGATAAATTTTCCTACCTAATCAAGTCTCTTCCCCATTTAGGGCAACTAATTAATATAAAATGGAGGAGTTTGTTTACTCTCATTATTCTTCAAAATCTCTTTCGTAATTTTTGTGTCTTTAGTAAGTGAATAATAAATGGTGCACAACTCGGATTATTCCATTTTTTCAAACACAATATCAATGCTCACGTATAAAATTTAGTACTTCTTTTCGAACTTCACCTTTTTCAAGCCCAGATAAAGTAACCATAATATGATCATCATCGGCATACTGATAAACAATGCGTTTTGGAAAATCGTGGCTCAGGTTTTCAAAAATCAACTCTTTTCCCATAGCCATCATCATAAACTCTACAGGTTTTTTTTCGTTTTTATTACCAATAGTGGGTATGTAAAAAATTCCTCCGTTTTTATTTTCGAGCATTAGCGCTTCTTTAAAAACGGTATCTCCCTTTATTACAAAACAACCCCTACCTTTAAAATGCCTGACATCTTGTTTTTCCCAGCTTTCATAAAAAGTACCCCTGTCAGTAATAAACTTCCAGTTTCCTAAAATCCATTCGCATTGTTTCATGTTTTCTTTTTGCAAACACCCAAAAAGCAAAAGCAAAACTACTATGAGGTTGTTTTTCATCGTATTAATTCCATATTGAGGGTATCGCGCACATATTTAACTATACCCCAATGTGGAGCAACAAATAGCTGAACATTGATACCAGCCGGTACAACCGCATTTACCCAATAAACAGGCTTATACCAAAGGTTCGAAATTTCCAACGAATCGTAGCGCTGGTAGCTATACCATACCGTTTGAGTATCGTTAACATTGTATTGATAAGTTTCGGTTATTTTATTTGTAAAAAAAATGAAGCTATATCTGTTAAAATCTATTTTTATT
Source organism: Bacteroidia bacterium (assembly GCA_020049855.1). Classification (GTDB taxonomy): domain Bacteria; phylum Bacteroidota; class Bacteroidia; order UKL13-3; family UKL13-3; genus JAGPCK01. The sequence continues at coordinate 8,049 of JAGVLJ010000003.1, forward strand.
CTGGATCCGGTGAAGCTATTTTGTTCAACCGAATACATAAATTTATCGCTACCGATTGTAAATCCGGTAAGCTGATAAGAGGTCATGAAAAGCTCCTTACAATTTGTTCCGTTTTCAGGATATTGCCAACCAGTGCGTGCTGCGGTAATGGTGAGCGGTTGCGAAAAGGAAGTATCATCTACCGATTTAAAGACGAAATCAGGTGCTACTGAGTCGGTAAACCAAATGGAGGTAGCCGAATCAATGACTCCCTGATGTATTATTGTATTACATTCTTTTCTACAGGAAAAAAGAGCCACTGCAAGTAAATAAAAAATCAGGATTCGCATTACTTCAAAGGTAAATCAGATTTCAATATCCTTCAAAATTCTCCATTCTGTGGGATAATAATTATTGATACGGTTAGGCATTACTTTTATCCAGCCCAACCGTTTCCCAAGGTAATTGGCTGTTGCCCATCCTTTGGGCCAGGTGTAATCCGGTTTAAGTGAGCCTTTCTTTAAATAAAGCAATGCATTACTTAAGTCAAGTTCAACACAAGGTGTTGAATGATTGAGTGTATTACTTAATGCCAGTTCATGGGTTGGAATTAAATTATCACCTGCCAGTTTTCCCAACGGAAAACCACATTGAACAATACTTAACCTGTTAGATAAGCGAGCATATATATCGGTTATAAATGCGGGAATGGCATAAATCTGTTCTTTCCCTAGTACAAAATTAAATTGAGACGGGTTAGCAAGCCAGTGATTAACCGCTTTGACTTGCCGTGCAGGCAAATAACTAAGTTTTTTGCCAATCACCTCTTCATACTTATCGTCCTCAGTTTTTTGTATGCAAGCCATAAATAAACCTTCGCCTTTTACTTTATGCGGATAAAAGCGATAGCCAATTACTTCATTTATTGTTGTTCGGGTTATTCCCCATTCGGGTTGTATATCAATTAATATGCTTTCCCATTTTCCCTTATCAATTAAACGCATCACCTGCTCTTCGTTTTCTTCATTGGCAAATGTGCAGGTGCTGTAAACCAAAAAACCACCTTTTTTAACCAAGGTGGCGGCTCTATCTAAAATACGGTTTTGCCTTGAAGCGCATACTAAAACCTGTTCGGGATTCCATTCGGCCATTGCTTTTTCATCTTTTCTAAACATTCCCTCGCCCGAACAGGGGGCATCTACTACTACTACATCAAAATAACCCTTCAGAAATTCAAAATCGGCCGGGTCATTATTGCTTATAATTAAATTAGGGTTTCCCCATTTATTCAGATTTTGTTTTAAAGGTTGCATACGTGAGCGAATTACTTCATTTACCAATAAAAAACTTTGATCGTTAAGTAAGCTGTGTATTAATGTGCTTTTCCCTCCGGGTGCTGCACACAAGTCAAGCACTTTTAATGGATGTTCAAGATTGGTTACCTGTGTTAGCACCTGATACAAAAACATGGAAGATGCTTCTTGAACATAGTAAGTTCCTGCATGAAACAAAGGGTCTGAGGTAAAGTTTGGACGATGCGGAAGGTAATATCCTTGCGGATGCCATGGAATCGCTTCCCACGATTGAGGAATAGCAATATATTTAGCGGGATTTAACCTTACCGAAACAGGAACTCGTTGTTTGAATGAATCAAAAAAAACATCCGACTCAGAGTCTAATTGTTTTAGAATACGCGAACGAAATAAAGGAGGTAATTGCACGTAAATTTAAAGAGCGGGATACGGGACTCGAACCCGCGGCCTTCAGTTTGGGAAACTGACGCTCTACCAACTGAGCTAATCCCGCTTATAATTTTATTGCACGAAATTAAAAAAGTTATTGATTTATTCAAGGCGAAGCTTACGCTTTTCAAAAAATGATTTATATGCGTAACTTTGATACTATGAAACAGGTTATTTTTTACCTACTTGCCCTCAGTCTAAATCAGTTGAGTGCTCAATCTAGGGTTGATTCTATAGACGTAACCCAATATACTATTCGTTTAAAAATAAATCAATCTTCAAAAACCATTGCTGGGTTAACTGAGTTAACCGTTAAATCAAAAGTAACTTCGCTGCAAGATATTAATTTGGATCTGCTTAAACTAAGTGTTGACTCGATCAAAATCAATAACCTTTCTGTTCCATTTCAGTACAATGATACAGTGCTTAGAGTAAGGAATAGTACCCCAATACTTAAATATGATTCGGTTAAAATTGCTGTTTACTACCATGGCACCCCTGTTTCAGATGCCACTTGGGGTGGATTTTATTTCATTGGGCAATATGCCTTTAACTTAGGAGTTGGTTTTGATGCAAACCCAAATAGTTTTGGACGAGTTTGGTTTCCGTGTTTAGATGACTTCCGATCCAGATCAACATTTGATTATTATATAACTACCGATACTATAAACAAAGTTTTTTGCAATGGATTATTACAGGGAACCCAGGTAAACGGTAGCAATGAGCGAACATGGCATTGGAAAGAGACACATTTAATTCCTGTTTACCTTTCATCTGTTGCAATAGCTCCGTATACATCCATTACACGTACTTTACAAAGCAGGCTCAGCGGCAAAAGCATTCCGGTTATCCTTAATGCTTTGGTAACAGATACGGCTAAACTACGATCCTCTTTTAAGAATTTGGATAGTGCCCTGTACATATTTGAAGAGGTATTTGGCCCTTATCCATTTGATAAAATAGGGTACAATGTAGTGCCATTTGGAGGTGGTGCTATGGAACATACAGGAAATATTGCCTACCCGTTATTTGCTGTTGATGGAACATTGGCTTACGAAACTATGATGGCACATGAACTTTCGCATAGCTGGTTTGGAGGGTTGTACAATTCTGGTACTTCAGCCGATATGTGGCTAAATGAAGGGTGGGCTTCTTATTGTGAGTCGTTATTTACTGAATATGTTTATGGTACTGCATCCTTTAAAAAATCAGTTAGGGCCAATCATAAATATGTATTGCAGTTTGCCCATTTAAAAGAGGGTGGTTATTTACCGGTTTCGGGTGTGCCACATGCCTATACTTATGGTACGCACTCTTATAAAAAAGGAGCAGATGTGGCTCATACTTTTAGAAATCTTTGCCCGCAATACTCTGCTAATAGTGTGCAGGCACTTAAGAATATGTTTGTAAATAATACATTGCTGCCTGTTTATGGCTATTGGGAAAGTGATGACAAATATTTTAACTGTGGGGGCATTAACCAACGTAACAGTTGGATGAAGAGTCCGGGCTTTCCTCATCTTAAAATTAAAGCATTTGAGGTAACCACTCCTATTCCCAATAAGTTTCATTTAAACGTTTATCTTGACCGATGGGCTGTAGGAACCAAAGATGCGGTAGGCTTTGTGAAAGACACATCCCTTATTTATTTAACGGCTTTTGGTATCAACTGGGAACGCTACGATTTTACCTTAACAGCACTGCCATTTATGTCCTATCCGGTTGCCGAGGCCTTATTACCATTTAGGCCAGTGTACCTTTCTCTTGATTTTGACGAGCGGATCAGTGATGCTATTACCGATAAATATGTGGTGATGCATGCAAATGATTCGGTTGATTTTGAAGAAGCACTCATGCGTATTAAGGCAACTACCTTTAGCGATTCGGCCTTGGTCAGAGTAGAGCACCATTGGTTTCCGGCCGATCAATTAAACTGTAAAATACCTGGATTGTATGTTTCCAATTACCGTTTCTGGACTGTTGATGGGCTGTGGCCTACCGATTTTAAAGCTACGGCTTATATCACTTATGATGGAAGGCAACCTTCACAACTGGGAAATATTGGATACTTGGATCATACTTTTATACGTAAAACAGAAGATAGTCTTGCTTTGGTGTACCGACCCGTTGGCGAAACAAACTGGCAATTGTACTCTGACATAGTTAAAACCACCGGCACTAAAACCGATAAATATGGAACCATACGCATCAATAACCTTAAAAAAGGAGATTATGCACTGGCTATGTACGACTTTTCACTTGGGACAATAAATAAACTGCAAGCACCAAACCAACTTCGTATTTTCCCAAATCCGGTTAGCGAAACTATCCAAGTTATTATTCCATCTGCTGTTTCAGCCGATAAGTTGACCCTTGTAGATATAACAGGTAAAACCATGTACCAAACATTGTTTAAAAACACAGAAAAACAATTTAGTATTCAGGTAAATAAACTTCCAAAGGGGATGTATCTTATTATTGTTCAGACAACTGACGGGAATATGTTCAGCCGCTTTCTGAAGGAGTAAAACATTTTTGCTTTTGTTTTGATTTATCTAACAGCAAACAATACATTTGCCGCAATTAAATCAAAGAAAATCATTACTCAAATGAAATATATCAGCATTGTTGGATCGGGTACTATGGGCAATGGAATTGCTCATGTTTTTGCACAAAACGGTTATCAGGTTACCTTAATCGATATTAACCAAACAGCCCTTGACAGGGCACTTGCGGCCATTAGCAGAAACCTTGATCGTCAAGTGAGCAAAGGCGCATTAACCGAAGAGGGAAAAATCGTTACTTTGGCCAATATTACCACTAGAACAAAAATTTCTGAGGGTGTGTCAAATGCAGATTTAGTAATAGAAGCCGCAACCGAAAGCATCGACACCAAACTAAATATTTTCAGAGAATTAGATGCTTTGGCTCCAGCGTCTTGTATTTTGGCTTCAAACACATCGTCTATCTCCATCACCAAAATAGGTTCGGCAACCAAACGACCTGATAAGGTAATCGGGATGCACTTTATGAATCCTGTACCCATGATGAAACTGGTTGAAGTAATTAACGGCTATAAAACATCAAAAGAAGTTACCGAAAATATAATAACTTTATCAAAAGCTATTGGTAAAATTCCGGCCGAGTCAAATGATTACCCTGGGTTTATAGCCAATCGTATTTTAATGCCAATGATTAATGAAGCTATTATTTCGCTCTATGAAGGTGTGGGCGATGTGGAAGAAATTGATACCGTAATGCGCTTAGGGATGGCTCATCCTATGGGGCCGCTTCAATTAGCAGATTTTATCGGACTTGATGTTTGCTTGGCTATTATGAATGTGCTGCATGATGGATTTGGTAATCCTAAATATGCCCCATGTCCGTTATTGGTAAATATGGTTACCTCTGGATGTCTAGGTGTTAAAACAGGAGAAGGATTTTATAAATATTCTCCCGGCAGTAAAGAATTAGTGGTAGCCGACCAATTTAGTAAATTGCCTAAAAACACTCCAGCCACAGTTTAATTACTTCAGGTCATATAATACCACTAAGTGTAGGTATTTTTTATTGATATACCTCTTCGCACAGCCACATATCACTTATACAAAAACTTTCGTGAAGGGGGTTGGAAATAATCACTTTTAGCAAATCCTGTTCTGTTTTAAATGATTGAAACGGAATAGCCAAAATAGCTACTGCCGAAAATTCTCCATTTTTAATAAATCGACTCAAGGAAACCGAGCGCCTAATCCAAATGCCATTTTCATTCATAATCTGCATTACCAGACAACAGGAATCGGTAAGCGGTTTTGTATAAGTAAATTTAAGTTGGGCATAAATTTTATTCCCATGTGGGATTCGCATATATCCAAATGCATTAGTCAACTCGGGCAGCTTGCTGGTAGTGTCTGTGATGCAAATAGGTCCATTTCGTGTATCAATATCTTCTCGTATCAACACCATCTTACCTTCAATTCTCGTGTATTCAGGTAAGCCCCTAAGCGTACGGCTATAATTTGGGAAATGGAGTTTTGACCAATAATTATCCGGGAAATTTACAGAAGTCATGGTTTCTAAGTAAACGCGTTTATTCATGGAATCATGGTGAATAATTCCTTTACAATATTGCCATGTTTTAAAAGCAGAGAATAGAGATAGAATCAGCACGCTACACCACATCGCCTTTCTTAGTTTTGGCAAAACACTATTGTTAATAGAAGTAAATACAGCACCTAATGATATTGCCAGAAGTGCGTAAAAGTCAATATATGTGCGCTGCCCCAAAGACCCCCCATACCACCACACCCACCAACAGCTGAGTATATAAAAAATAACAGGCAATGTAATTGCGAAAATTCCAATAAATGCTTTGGCATACCTAACTAAATACCCAATGCCTACTATTGAAAACAACATGACCGGAGAATAAAGCAACCAACCTTTTCTGAAACTAAACCACATATTAAGGACTTCGGGTTTGGTGAAGAAAAAGCGCTCTTGTGTATAGGAAAAAAACAGCCAGTTGCCAGTAGCCACTTTCCAATAAAGTAACTGTGGTAGTCCGACAACTACACATAGGAAAATTAACAAAAGGTATTGACGGCAGTTTATTCGAATAAAATTCAGTTTGCTTTTCAATGACGAAACGGAATGTACCCCATACAGAAACGGAATTACACTAAAAACCACCATAGTGGGACGGGTTAAAACAGATAACCCTATTAGCAACCCTGTAATTGCCGCATCTTTATAGCTTGGTTTAACATTAAATAAAATGCTGAGGTGTATAATGACAGCCTGCAAAGAAAACAAGTATACATGTGAAATTAACGGCTCTCCAAAAGAATAATACAAAATATTGGTTCCAACAAATAATACCAGCAATACAGCGGCACTTACTTTTTCAGTAAAAAAAAACAGCAGCACTTTGCGTAGATGCCATAAACCAAGCAACAGGTAACAGCCCATTCCAATAATACCCGTAAAAAACTGGTAAATTTGTGAAAACCCATCACGAGGCTCGTTGAATAGAGGAGCAAACAAATGTGCCAGAAGAAAAAAAGGTAAAAGTAGAATAGCCAATCCCATTGTCATTTTCATTACAGGTTTTCCATCTGATGTATATTCAGGTAAGTAATGGAAATTGTACTCGTTTAAATTGGTAGCATGGAGGAAAGAAAACGAAGGGTCGCCCTCTATAAATGTGGCAGGTAAATAAGCCCAATAGTTTACGGCATCTGATGCAATAAGTTGTCTTTTATTGTTACCATAGGTAAAAGATAATACAAGCCATAAAACAAAAATTACCCAAGCAGCTATGAGAGACGCTGAACCGAATTTGGGTATTTTCATTTTAGTTATGGTAAGGTGGTTGCGGGTTGCGGTGTTGTATAAAGTTCCTTTAGTTTAGCTACAACGTAATCAACTTCCGCCATTGTGTTTTGTTTGCCAAAAGAAAAACGCACATTTGCTCTACCCTGTTCTACACCCAATGCACCTAATACATGCGAACCTATATTAGATCCAGAGGAACAGGCACTGCCACCGGAGCATGATACGCCTGCAATATCCAGTTTAAACAATAACATTTCATTGAACGAAGCCGGAGGAAAAGATGCATTAAGTATCGTATAAAGGGCATTACCTAAGCAGTCTCCGTTAAATTTTATACCCGGAATAGATTTGATCAACTCCTGAGCCATATAATTTTTTAACTCAAGTATTTTGGTTTGGTCTTTTTCCAAATCACGGTAAGCCACTTCCATAGCTTTGGCCAGTCCGACAATTCCGTATACATTTTCGGTTCCGCCTCGCATATTACGTTCCTGAGTACCTCCGGTAATGAACGGATGAATTTTTACATCAGAACTTATATAGACAAATCCAACTCCTTTTGGTCCGTTGAATTTATGAGCTGCACAGGTAATAAAATGTACTTTCGATTTTTTCAAGTCCAATGGATAATGTGCAACCGTTTGTACGGTATCGCTATGAAATAAAGCATGGTATTTTTCGCACAACTCTCCCACTTTACTCATGTCAAGTAAATTACCCACTTCGTTGTTTGCATGCATTAGCGAAACCAAGCTATGCTCATTGTTTTTCAGCAATTCCTCTAAGTGATTGAAATTAATATGCCCATTGGCAGTAAGGTTAACAAGCGATAGCTTTATTTTCCCCTTTTGTGCCAATTCCTCAAGAGTATGTAATACAGCATGGTGTTCAATAGGCGAAGTAATGGCGTGTTTAATCCCGGCATCTTCCACCGAGCAGCGAATGGCCATATTATCTGCTTCAGTTCCACCCGAAGTAAAGAAAATTTCTCCCGGACTTACATGCAAAAGCGCGGCTACCTTTTTTCGTGCATTTTCGATAGCTACCCTTACCTTGCTCCCATCAGAGTGAATTGAGGACGGATTGCCATAATATTCCTGCATTATAGGCAACATAGCTTCAATAACTTCTTTGTCTAATGGGGAGGTGGCGGCATTGTCAAAATACACCCTTCTTTTTTCCATATTTACGATTACTTATGGGCAAAGATAAAAAAATTGAGCTTATATGCAGGTATTTGCCTCTGTAATATTCGCTATTGCAGCTTATCTTTGCGCCCCTTGAAAAAGAAACTGAAACAATTACTCCCTTATTCCAAATCGGTACTGTCACTTAGCGGCCCGCTCATTATAGGGCAGATAGGTTTTGTGCTGATGGGTGCTACCGATACCATCATGGTGGGTCATGTGAGTGCAGATGCGCTGGCCGCAGCCGGGGTGGCCAATGCCGTATTTTTTCTGGTAATGGTATTGAGCATCGGTATCGGGTCGGTTATCTCTCCAATGATTGCTAAGGCTAAAAGTGCAGGAAATAAGGAAGAAATTCGTAAAATATACACCAACGGATGGATTATAAGCCTACTTAGCGGAATTGTACTGATGGCTATGGTGGTAGTGCTTGCACTCAATTTTCATTTGTTTGAGCAAAAAGATGAAGTGGGGCCTCAGGCTGCTGAATTTATGTTGCTACTCAGTTTAAGCTCCCTTCCGTTTTCAGTTTTTTTCTTTCTGAAACAAATAAGTGACGGAGCATCGGAGGCCGGGTATTCAATGGTTGTTACCGTTAGTGGGTTACTCCTCAATTTAGTTTTGTGCTGGGTACTCATTTTTGGCAAACTGGGTGCACCTGCCATGGGCTTAAACGGTGCTGCCTGGGCCACCGTTGTTACCCGCGTGGTGATGATGGCCATGATGTGGGCCATTTTAAAATATGGAACAAAATTTAAACAACTGCTTGATTTCCCTGCTGAAAGTGTATTCGACAAAACCATTTTTTTACGCATTCTGAAACAGGGAATTCCTGCCGGATTACAATACTTTTTTGAAATCGGGGCGTTTTCGGGGGCAGCCATTTACATAGGCAAATTAGGCGTTTACCAATTAGCCGCACATAATGTTGCCATAAATCTGGCATCGGTTACCTACATGATTATTTCAGGAGTTTCTATTGCGGCTTCTATAAAAGTAGGCGATGCCATGGGACAAAATAAAATGAATAAGGTTCGTAAAACGGGCATTGCAGCCATACTTACCGGATTAGTAATTATGAGCGGGTTTGCTTTGTTGTTTTTAGTGCTCGATTATCCGCTGGTGCGTTTATACACCGAAGACCCGAATGTGATTCATTATGCCACCGGATTGGTAATGATTGCCGGACTATTTCAATTATTTGATGGCACGCAGGCCATTGGTCTTGGTATTTTAAGAGGCGCATCAGATGTAAAAATCCCAACACTGGTTACCTTGATTGCCTATTGGGGAATTGGGCTACCTTTAGGTGTTTATCTGGCTTTGCATACAAGCTATAATGTTTACGGAATGTGGTTTGCGCTTTTATCAGCACTACTGTTTGCCTCAATCATGCACACTCTCCGTTTTATGTCCATCACCCGTAAAAAAAATTAGCGAAGTAATTTTTTTAATAATTCGTGTACGGTAGATTCATTTCCTTTAAGGCTTAATACCTTTTTAAGAAATGTATCGGCATCTCCTGTTTTAATCAGTAATTCTTTCAGCAAAAAATAGTATCGGCAATAAGTGGAATAACGCACCAGGTAGGCATTGTTTATCTCGTATTCGTATCGATCGCGCACAAACAAATCGCTTTGTGAAGTAATAGCCAGTATAGCTTCATGTCCCTGTTGTTTGGTAAGCAGTCCCGATGTGGTTTGGTTAATAATTCCATAAACTTTCTCCAGCTTCCAGGTATATTTTTTTGCCCAACTGCTATCTGCAGTGCCTTTAGCTAATTGTTGCAGGTAATAATTGGCCATTACATCGCACAAAGCTTCTTCAAACACATAGGGCAATTTTGAGTCTACTCCCGATTTATGCCGGTGCACAGCTTCGTGAAGCATGATAAATACCACCGAAGCCGGTTCGTACATAAACATGCGGTAACTGAACCGCGCAGCAGCAGTACCGGCTGTGCGATATACCAGCACATCATACATGGTTTTTAAACTATCTGCATACTTAAAAGCAGAAAAACTATCAGTCCAGAAAGATCTGAACGCTTGCCCCGTTACCGACTTTACTTCTTTCTTTTCGCTTACGTAAACGTAATAAAACATGGCATGTAAAACGGAATCTGGTAACAACTCCCCATTGGCATTTACTCTGGTACAACTAAAAAAATCTTTCCCGGTTTTAAGATTTAATTCCTCGCTTATATACGTTGGATAAAACGAAACAGGCCTTTGCAGTCCGGGGGCAAAAAACAACCGGACATTTAACGAAACGAGCAGGAGCCAAAAAATTATAAGCAACCAGCGCAACATGTCGTGAAGATACCTGTTGCAATTTAATTTTCAGGTACGGATGAAATATTATTCTCCGAAAAATCCGTTTAAGAGGGTGGCAACTTTATCCATATCCATTTTTTCAAATAAGTGCGGTGTATCGGGTAAAACAGCTAATTGTCCGAGTGGTAAAGCTTTGTAGCTGGCTACGGTTTCTTCTAAAGTCACCATCTTATCCCGGTCGCCTACAGCCACACATACAGGTTGTTTAATGCCAGTGAGTGTTTGGGGGCGCAGGTAATCCTGTACCCCAAGATGTGTGAGAAATGCGGCCGTTCGTTTCAATAATTCCTCGGCTGTTGTGCAGGAATGTTGCTCGTTCAGGGCTGCTATAAATCCTGGCGCCTTTTGAACCAGCCTTTCATATTGTAACCTGTTTGTTTCGGCTACAGCGGTTTCTTTATTCCAGTGGTATTTGGTACCTAAAGTAAGTACTGATAACACCTGTTCCGGATATTTTTTAGCTAAGTACAGTGCTGCATAGCCACCCATGCTGTAACCGAATAAATGCACCGGCTCCAGGTTACTTGCTTCGATAATATCATCGCAAAATGTTTCTACTGAAAAAGGGGGCTTCGTTAATGTCTTTTCACCGTGCCCGCTAAAGTCAATTGCCTCGGCCTGTAACTCCGGCTTTAGCAAAGGCAATAAAGCATTAAACTGCTTGTGGTTTGCCAACGCTCCATGAAGTAAAAGTAATCTGGCCATCAGAACAACTTTCGCTGATCGTCTTTACTACTCGGTTTCTTAAACTGTTTCAATCCGCCCTTGCCCGAAGGTGTTACTGCATCGGGGTTGGTTATTTCCAGCTCCACTGCACTTTTTTTCCCTTTACCTACAGGTACATCCAGCAACGGAATGGTAGTAGTTGTTGGCGGCACCTCATGCTCGTCATCTTCTTCCGTTTCATCTTCGGTATTAAGCAGTGTAACACCAAGCAAATCATTCGATGCAATTTTATTTCCTATTGCCTTCCACCCTTTTACCTCTATAAACTCGTTGAGCTTTATTTTCTGTCGTTTGGCATCGGCTTTTTTCTTTCCAATAAGCACCTCCACCACCGGCTCTTTAAATGTAGTTACAAAAATAAGTTTGCACCCTTTTTCTTCGCCTATATAAGGGAATTTCTTGTTGAGGGTATTGGTTTCAATAAGAAACCGTTTTACATATTGTGTTTTACCATCCGAATGAATGGCAGCTATTGGCCGGTGTGGCCTGAATTTTTCCAGGTGAATAATTTCATTGGGTTCGTAGCGATTGGTCAGGTCGTAATTGGTCATTTCATAGGAGCCATCTTTGTATAATACCAGTATGGCATCTTCCCCGTCAAACGAACCAAGAAATCTTCCGCGCTCATCCGTATTAAGCCGGCCCGTAATATCATCGTACCATATTTTACGTCCGCCAAGGGTTGAACTGCCTTTCTCTTTAAACTTCACTCCCTTCACTATGTATTTACACAAAATATTTCCCTGCGTATTGCGTCCTTTAATGGCCAATGCCCCAAAATCATAATCAAACACCTGCTTGCGGGCTTTGCTGCTTGGATGAAGGGTAACAGTAACTATTTCCGATTCGCTGTTTTGGTTGGCAGTAAAGTAAACAATTTTGCTGTTTTTGTTTCCCTGGGTAATATCATATTCTTTATCCCGTGTCACTCCGCCCACATTAAAACGTTTGGCAAAACAAAAACGGGTTTTTCCATCTTCGTAAATTACATTATACGCAAGCCGGTCATCGGTTTTATCAAACACGGCTGCGTGAATAATATCTTTGCCGATAAATGTTTTTTCTGAAACCTTGCTTACTTTAAACTTGCCGTCTTTGCAAAAAGTAATGATATCATCCAGATCGGAGCAGTCAAATAAAAATTCATCTTTTTTCAGACTGGTCCCAATAAATCCTTCGGCACGGTTTACATATAGTTTTGCATTAGAAGCTGCCACTACTTTAGCCTGTATGGTATCAAACGTGCGAATCTCCGTTTTGCGCTCGCGGCCTTTGCCGTATTTTTTTGCTAACGATTCAAAATAATCAATGGTGTACTCGGTGAGGTATTCAATATGATAGTGTACCTCCTCCATTTCTTTTTCAAGTCCTTTAATGCGCTCATCAGCTTTAAAGGCATCGAACTTTGAGATGCGCTTAATTTTTATCTCGGTCAGTGCAATAATATCATCGCGGTTAATTTCTCTTCGTAATAATTTCCGGTAAGGCTTTAATCCTTTATCAATGGTCTCCAGTACTGCTTCCCATGTTTCACTTTCCTCGATGTTCCGGTAAATGCGTTTCTCTATAAATATTTTTTCGAGCGAACTCATGTGCCAGTCATCTTCCAGTTCATTGAGGCGTATAAGTAACTCACGCTGCAATAGTTCTTTGGTATGTTCGGTATTAATACGTAAAATTTCATTCACGCTCATAAAGCGTGGTTTATCACTTACAATAACGCAGGCATTGGGCGATATGGAAACTTCGCAATCGGTAAAAGCATAAAGGGCATCAATGGTAATATCGGGCGATACGCCAGGGGCTAATTGAATCTGAACTTCCACATCACGGGCCGTATTATCAACTACCTTTTTTATTTTAATTTTTCCGCTGTCGTTTGCTTTAATAATCGAATCAATCAACTGCGTGGTGGTGGTGGCAAATGGAATATCTCTTATGGCTAATGTTTTTTTATCTACTTCTTCAATTTTAGCCCTTACCCGTAGTTTACCTCCACGCATGCCTTCGTTGTAATTGCTCACATCAACCATTCCGCCCGTAGGAAAATCGGGATAAATTTTCACTTTCTTTCCTTTCAGAATATCAATGGATGCTTTGCACAGCTCATTAAAATTATGCGGCAGAATTTTAGTTGCCAGCCCCACGGCAATACCCTCTACACCCTGTGCCAGCAGCAACGGAAATTTCATAGGTAAGGCTACAGGCTCGCGTTTGCGCCCGTCATACGAACTTTGCCAGCGGGTGGTTTGCGGATTAAAAGCTACCTCTTGCGCAAACTTTGACAAGCGGGCTTCAATATAACGGGGAGCTGCTGCCGAGTCACCGGTACGAATATCTCCCCAGTTTCCCTGCGTTTCTATCAATAAATCTTTTTGCCCCAGGTTCACCATGGCCTCACCAATGGCCGCATCCCCGTGAGGGTGATACTGCATGGTTTGCCCGATGACGTTGGCCACTTTATTAAAACGGCCGTCATCAATCTCGCGCATGGCATGTAAAATTCTGCGTTGCACCGGTTTTAGTCCGTCATCAATACCCGGCACGGCACGCTCTAAAATTACATACGAGGCATAATCCAGAAACCAATCCTGATACATGCCTGATACCGACTGCACATCCTGTATATGGCTGTCGTGGTTTTGCTCTTCTTTATTTGTCAGATTATCCAACTCGTCACTCATGGTATATTCACTCCTAACCTCACGAAACTACCTATTGCGGACGGGTATGCCTAAAAACCCCTTTAAAACTTATGTACAGCAGGGTGTGAAGAAATAAGCACCGTGGGTTTAAGGTTTGAAGTTCAAAAGTTTAAAGGTTATATCTCCTTAACTCGAGCGGGCCCGGCATTATCTCTCAATAAGGTTGTCTTGCTAATTTCCGCGCCTTTGAAAGTATCATTTACCAGCGGCTAACAACCACACAGTCCTGCTGAACTTTCACATAGCGTCCCGACCTTATCCTGAATTTTAGCACCGTTTTCAAAAGACCACAAAACTAAATTACCCTTTAGGGTAAAATAATTAATACCCCCTATTGTTTGTTTTTACGAAATTTTATACCTTAACTTTGAATAAATAAAAACCCGCTGCTATGAGTCACATAAAACTCCTCTTACTCCTTGCTTCTTTTTGCTACCTTAGCCTGCATTGCAAAAAAGAAAGTGAATTAGATAAACTGCCAGCGGCTACGACTACAGGTAAGCAAACTTTAGGGTGCTTAATAAACGGGAAGGCGTTTATTGGTAATGAGTACTCAAAGGTGTATCGAGGCATATACCATGATGGTCTGGTAGAAATAGAAGTTGAGAATTTAGTCGAAGGTGATTTGTATTTCGCAACAGAAGGCATCATCACCAAGCAGGGGGATTATGTGATACCATATAATCAACCTTCGATGCATGTTTTCGTTTATCAAGGATATTATTGGTCTGATTTTACACCAAACGGC
>JAGVLJ010000070.1 GCA_020049855.1 Bacteroidia bacterium
CATATTGCCCGTCAAATAAATACTCTTTTGGCTTATAAACCTTGTAGTATTGGCACAGCATGTCCAATATTACCGGTGAGAGGGGGTATCAGGCGGTCTTTCATTCCCTTTGCTTTTTGTATGGTAATCACCATGCGCCAGCAGTCAATATCAGTTTTTTTCAGATTCAGCAGGGGTAAACTCTACGGCTATTTGTCTTCCCGGGGTATACAATTAAAAGGCAAACGCATAACGTTTAGAAGATGTTGCATTTATAGAGAGGTTTTTGAGTTTTGCTATGTGAAAATTTAGAGACCTCTATTCGAAAATACACCCTCAACCGGCCGCTTGTAGATAATGGAAATGACCTCCTGTAATGCTTATAAACTAATGAAACAAGAACGTATCTTTGACAAAAAATAAATTGATAGATGAACAAGTTTTTATTCGCTGTTGCATTTCTTTTTTATGGCCAAGTGATCGCGCAGCAAACAGGAGAACCATTTGAAGGCATTGACCAGACATGGCATAATGGGAGTGATCGCAGGGATTCTTCTGTTTTTAAAAATTTTAAATATTTTATCCCAAGCATTCTTATTGATGTGAACTACACACATTCGTTCAATAGGCCAAATGATAATACAGTTGTCGGGTCAACCTCCCTGGCACGGAACAACGAGATTGAACTCTCTTCCTTGAATTTTGGTGGAGACTTTTATTTTGAAGGGGCAAGAGCAAGATTTATGACACAGTTTGGAACTCGTTCTGTTGTTGTTCCACGAAATGATGTAAGTTCTTATCGTGGACAATATCAATTAGCAAATGTGTATCGGAATTTGAGCGAAGCGTATGCAGGTTATCACTTCAACAAGTGGTATGGAATCAATG
Source organism: Bacteroidia bacterium (assembly GCA_020049855.1). Classification (GTDB taxonomy): domain Bacteria; phylum Bacteroidota; class Bacteroidia; order UKL13-3; family UKL13-3; genus JAGPCK01. The sequence goes on from JAGVLJ010000070.1 coordinate 868, forward strand.
TGGATGCGGGACTGTTTATGTCTTATATTGGGCTTAATTCATATTATCAATCGGAGAACTGGGAATATCAGGCATCATATACGTCTGACAATACCCCCTGGTTTTTCAATGGGCTTCGTATTCAAATTTATCCCACAAAACATTTGAAAATTGAACCTTGGATTATTAATGGCTGGCAGAGTTACGGGAAGTTCAACTCTATGCCTGGAATTGGCGGTAATATTACCTGGATGCCTAACAGTAACTTTAAAATTCTTACCAATAATTATTATGGAACTGATGCTGGCGGCATTCCTGAACGAAAGCGTTTTCATTCCGATAACAGCGTGTTGCTGCGTTATTGTAACAAGCCCAAATCAAAAGGAATTAGCAGAGCAGCGTTTTCATTAACCGGAGACATCGGCTTTGAAAAAGGTGGTGGGGTAAATGGATTTAATGATAATGATTCAACCAAACCTGCTCAATATTTTGTAAGTGTTATGTTTTACAACAGAGTGTGGTTTGCTAAGAATCGGTTTGCTTGGACAGTTGGTGGAGGTTACATGACTAACCCGGGACGATATTTAGTGTTGTATCCAACGGGTCAGGCAAGCCCATTGCCTAATCCAAACAACCCCACCCAAACCGAAGGGTTATTTCCATTTAGCGCAAGACCGGGAGACAAGTTTGAAGGTTGGGATGTTTCGACCAACTTTGACTGGATGCCGAACCAAAGCATTACATTTAGAATGGAATATGTGCATCGAGAAACAAGTGTTCCATACTTTGCCGGTAAAGGCGGTGTAACTTCTCAAACGGGTTATTCAACAACAGCCCTTGACCCGAATTGGCGACCTGACTTGGTGAAAAGTGAAAGCAGAATTATTGCTGCCATCTTGTTTAGATTATAGCCGATTGAAATAGCACAATTGCTATAAACCATAGGTGCAAACAGTTGAATTGGCGGCCTGCTGGCATTCCACAAAATAAAATGTGATGTTTACAGATACACTCAAAAAATTGCTTTTATCACTTTATCACCCATTGTGTGAACTCGTTTTTCATACTTTTAGAATTTTTTTCTCTGTTTTCTTTCTCGTTGCACAAGTTTCCGGTTTTGTTTTAAACAACTACTAAGTTTTAAAACACAACAACGAATTTTTAATTATTCCAAAATAAGCTATAAGCTTAAACTATACGTGCTACTTACAACACTACCTTCTTTCTGTATCCATTATTTTTTTGTACGTAATTTTAGTTACAGAGTATTGAATCAAGAACCGGTTTCATTCTGGAGTTTTTTCTTTTATAACAGATAACACTTAATATTGTGCCCTAAATTAGTTATTGAATGAAGGCATACATATTTCCGGGGCAGGGATCCCAATTCTCAGGTATGGGCAAAGACCTGTACGAGCAGCATACACAAGCCAACGAATTGTTTGAGCAGGCCAATGAAATTTTAGGTTTTCGTATCACCGACCTGATGTTTAACGGAACTGAGGAAGATTTAAAACAAACCAAAGTAACCCAACCGGCCATTTTTTTACATTCGGTGATTAAAGCAGTTATGTTGGGCGAATCATTCCGTCCCGCTATGGTAGCAGGGCATTCCCTTGGAGAGTTTTCGGCCTTGGTGGCTAATAAAACCCTATCGTTTGAAAGCGGGTTAAAACTGGTATCGCAACGGGCACTGGCTATGCAAAAGGCCTGCGAGCTGCAGCCATCTACCATGGCGGCTGTGCTGGGGTTGAATGATGCTACAGTGCAAGAAATTTGTGCATCCATTACCACAGATATTGTTGTTCCGGCTAATTATAATTGCCCGGGGCAGTTGGTAATTTCAGGAAGTGTTGCCGGTATTGAAAAGGCTTGCGATTTATTAAAAGCAGCGGGAGCTAAACGTGCGCTGGTATTGAATGTAGGGGGAGCCTTTCACTCACCGCTTATGGAGCCAGCCCGTGTGGAACTGGAGGCGGCCATTAACTCCACTTCGTTTGCCAACCCTATTTGTCCGGTGTTTCAGAATTATACGGCCAGTGCAGTTTCCGAACCTGAGCTGATAAAGAAAAACCTGATTGCTCAGTTAACCGCTCCCGTAAAATGGGCACAAAGTGTACAAGCCATGGTGGCAGCCGGAGCAACCGAATTTATTGAAGTGGGGCCCGGAAATGTATTGCAGGGATTAGTGAAGAAAATTCATAAAGAAGCGATCGCCTCGGCAGCCTGATATGGGATATGAATTTATGAAACGCCTTCGGGAAATTTTAAAAACTCCGGTTAAAAAGGGGAAGGATGTATTTATTGCTCCAAATGCCACAGTGATAGGGCAGGTAACATTGGGTGATGAAGTATCGGTGTGGTTTGGTGCGGTACTGCGTGCCGAAGCCGACATCATTAAAATAGGAAACCGTACCAATATACAGGACAATGCTGTAGTGCACTGCGATCCGGGCGCTCCGGCCATTATTGGCGAAGATTGCATTATTGGCCATTTAGCTGCAGTTCATGGGGCACAACTTGGAAATCATGTATTGGTTGGCATGAATTCAACGGTGCTTAACAATGCTAAAATAGGCGATTACTGTATTATTGGAGCTAATGCCTTAGTTACCGCTGCTACTGTTATTCCGGCATATTCACTGGTGGTGGGAAGTCCGGCAAAAGTAGTAAATAAACTTAGTACTGAGCAGGTAGAAAAAATAAAGCAGAACTCGGCTGTATATGTAGCTATGAGTAAAGAATACCTTGAATTGTACAAGTAAGCAACAGTGATTATGAAAACAAGTATTACGATAGGAACCACAGTAAATGTTCCGGTTGAAAAAGTATGGGATTGCTGGAATACCCCCGAACATATTTACCAATGGAACAATGCCAGCCCTTACTGGCATACACTTGCAGCAAAAAACGATTTACGGATCGGAGGGAGGTTTTCATTTACCATGGCTGCTAAGGATGGCAGTTTCAGTTTTGATTTTGGTGGTACCTATACCGAAGTTATTTTGCATCAAAGAATTTCGTACACCATGAATGACGGACGAACGGCTGAGGTGTTATTTCAGGCAAACGGAAACCTAACCGTTATTTCCGAAATGTTTGAACCCGAATCAATCAATCCGGCCGAAATGCAGCAGGCAGGCTGGCAGGCCATACTTGATAATTTTAAACGTTACACCGAATCTATATGAAACTACAAAAAATTACTCCGTTTTTATGGTTTAACTACGAGGCAGCCGAAGCCGCAATTTTTTATACCTCGGTCTTTAAAAATTCACAAATCATTACTACTGGCCCGATGGTTACCGTTTTTGAATTGGAAGGCTTGCAGGTAATGGCCATTAATGGGGGGCCTCATTATAAACTTACTGAAGCATTTTCATTTTACATTAGTTGCGATACGCAGGAGGAAATAGATTACTACTGGGAAAAATTACTTGAAGGCGGTGGACAGGAAAGCCGTTGTGGTTGGCTCAAGGATCGTTTCGGTTTGTCGTGGCAGGTTATTCCTTCCGTACTTCCTGAGTTGATGAACACACCCGAAAAAGCCCAACGTATTGTGCAGGCATTTCAACATATTATTAAGTTTAATATACAGGAGTTAAAAAACCTTTAACTCGATTATTTCTTTTCCGGTAAAGGCCATTTGTTCTTAAAGTGTTTAATCTGGTATGTAAACGTAAGCATAAAATATTGCCGTAAAACAGTGGTAAATGTGTCTTCATAGTACGTATCGTTTACGTTTCGGGTTATGCTTCGGTTTTGTTTTAATAAATCATATACACTTAATCGTAAATCAGCCGATTGGTCTTTTAAAAATTTCCAGGCAATGGCTGCACTCCACAGGGTATAATGCTGGTTGTAGCTTGACGAAAGTCCGGTGTACACCATATCGGTAATATCTGTTTGCAATACTAATCCTTTCCAGGGCATACAGGTAATTTTGGCACGCGAACTTTGATTGAGGTATTTCGAATTCAAATTGTTTTGCAGTGTGTTTTTTACAAAACTTACAGAGGTATTAGATGAAAGTGTGAAATCAAATTTTTCACTGATATTGCTGCCTAACACTATACCTCCCGTGGTTGCGATGTTATGCGTATAATTCAACTGGCTGTTTATTAATCCCGGAGCTTTTGAATAGGTTATTGAGGCACTCAGGTTTAGCTTGCATTTAATCTCTTTAACAAGTAAACTGTAACTGCTAAAGGTACGGAGGTTCAGGTATCCGTTAAGGTTTGCAGGCATGGTTAGCTGCGAACCTTTTCCCAATGAAATACCTGAAGGCAGCAGGGTGTCGCGCGTGGCAATAATAGTTTGTGTGCCAATATACGATTGAGTAAGGGTGCCGCCAGCTAAAAAGAAAAAGGCTGTTGATTTGGCCGCATCCACTGCCGAATAACGTATGCTTAAATTGTTTTCCCATGTTTGCTTTAACCGGGCATTACCAATTGATAACTGAAGCGGGTTGGTATTGTTTACAACCTCCTGCAATTGGTCAACGGTGGGAGCGTTGTTATTGCTCCGGTAATTGATACGTATATTTTTGCCTGGCGTAAAACGGTAAGTGTATAAGGCATTAGGTAAAATACTCTTAAATGTTTTATGCAATACATACTCGGCAGGGAATTGCTGATTATTTTTTAATTTGGCATATTGAACAGAAAAACCCACATTAAATATAGTCTTTTCCTTTCCGTATCGGTAACCCAGTCCCCCTGCGTGTGATAGGTAGTAACTGCTAAACGTATTGGAGAGCGAAGTATCAAAACTGCTGTATGTATGTTCAACTGCCGAGTAGTTATTGGTTTTTTTATCTGATTGGCTGCTGTTGGTGGTATTGATGTAACTAAATTGTAACTGGCTCCATTCGCTTAAGGGCTCGGTATAATTGATGGTGGATGAAAAAGTAAATCCTTCTTTATCCAGATTACTTAGTTGATTTAAGGTATCGGCCGCAAGGGTGTCGCTTAAATATGCGGTTACGTTTTTTAAATATTTATCACCGATATTGTTGTTGTACCCTGGTGTCAAATTTACTGAAAAGGTTCGCCCCATTTTAGTGAAACTATGGCGATACAAAATTGGGGCTGAAAAATTGATTCCGTTAAGTTTTGTTTTAATATCGTTATCGGTTTGGCTAAGTGCAGTATCTAACTGTGCATTTTCCCCAAGTAAGTTGTTGGTTCCGGTATTTTTTTGCAAGGTAATGCGTGGCTGAAACAATATTGAATTTGTGGAATCAATCCGGTAATCGAGTCGAAAATTAAATCGGTGATTGATATTGGTGCTATTGGCCGAGCTTGATTCGGTATAAGTTAACTTTTCATTTGGGTAGGTAATATAGTGACGAAGTAAATTGGAGGTAGATACATTAGCCGTTTGGTTAAAAAAATAGCTTCCGGTAAAATCCAATTTGCCCCATTTATTCATATAGTTTAATCCTGCTGCAAGGGTAGTGCTTATGCCATTTCGTTGGTCAACTAGAAAATTAGAGGCATCATTTCCTTGTCCGCCACCACCCGGGCGCCCACCCCGTGCACTGCCGCCAAATCCACCCGAAGGTCTTCCGCCTATTCCCTGATTTCCTGCACTGCTTATTACCCCAAGCAAATCTTCCATTGCAAAGTTTTGTTCATTGATATTGTTGCTTTGCAGCAGCAGGGTAAAGCGTCTTTTGTCTTTGAAAAAGTTAAGGGTAGTACCTGTTTTGTATTGCGATACATCATTTGTGCCGCCATATATTTTTCCGAAAATACCGTTGCGAAACTGAGCTTTGGTAATAATATTTATGGTTTTAGTTGTATTGCCGTCATCTATTCCGCTAAATACAGTTTGGTCGCTTTTTTTATCAAACACCTGAATTTTATCTACCACTTCTGCAGGCAGGTTTTTCAATACAGTACTTGGGTCATTTCCAAAAAAAGGTTTCCCGTCAACCAAAACCTGTTTTACTTCTTCCCCTTGAGCCTGAATTTTTCCATCTGTAGTAGTTACTCCGGGAAGTTTACCTACCAAATCCTCGCTACTGGCATCTTTCGTTGTTTTTACGGCATCGGCATTATATTCGGTTGTGTCTCCTTTTAGTTGTGTTGTAGCTTTTTCGTCCGTTACTTTAACTTCATTCAGGTTATTATTTTTTGGAGTAAGGTTAATTGACTCAACTGCTGCTATTGGATTTTGTAAGCGTACAAAACGATAAAATTCTCCATAGCCAATAAATGAAACGCGTAACAAAAAAAAGCCTGGTCTTCCGTCTATTATTTGAAAATGGCCGTTTAAATCGGTAGCTGTTCCTTTCACAATTGTTGAGTCAGATACTTTTAACAGTACAACTGTTGCTCCGGCCAATGGCTTTTTCAGTTCGTCTGTTACATTACCGTTTATGCCGAAGGTTTGAGCCCGGGCTGCGAAATTTAAAAAAGCACAGAACCCGAAAAGGATAAATTGCTTGATCATGCGTAAAATGGGAGCAAAGGTATGGTAAATAGGGCGTTCGATTGCAAAAACAATACATGGTTTAAAGTGAGGGTAGCATGTATCACTAGTTTACAGAGAAAATGCTTGGTTCATTGCACTTCTTCGCTTAAACTTTGCGTCTGGAATTTATTCCTTACTTTATGCACTTCTTATATAATGATGAATCTCTTCCGCATATTATTGTTGTGGGGGGCGGCTTTGCAGGTTTAGAATTTGTAAAAGCCATAAGGCATAAGCCTTACAGGGTAACGCTTTTTGACACCAACAATTACCACACATTTCAGCCTATGTTGTATCAGGTGGCCTCGGGTGGAATAGGGCCTGATGGAATTGCTTATCCGTTGCGAAAAATAATTTCAAAATTTCCCAATATTGCTTTTAGGATGGCTGAGGTAATCGAAGTTTTTCCCATTGAAAACAGGATTCATACTTCAATAGGCGATTTTAGGTACGACCATTTAGTGATTGCAAGTGGGGCTCAGACAAATTTTTTTGGCAATAATCAATTACAGCAACATACCATGCAACTCAAATCCATTCCCGATGCATTGGATTTACGCAGCAATTTGCTGCAAGAATTTGAAAAAGCAATCACACTACGCGGAACAGGAAAAGAAATTCCGGTCTTAAATTTTGTGGTAGTAGGGGGTGGCCCCACCGGTGTTGAAACTTCAGGTGCTTTGGCTGAAATAAAAAAGAATATTCTGCCTGCTGATTACAATGAGCTTAACGCTTCATTGATGCAGGTGCATTTGGTTGAATCATCTTCACGATTGTTAGTAGCCATGTCCGAAAAATCTTCCGAAGCGGCTCTGAGGGCTTTACTTCAGTTAGGTGTACAGGTAAGGTTAAATACAGCAGTTACCGGTTTTGACGGGGAAAAACTTACCTTGAGTACCGGTGAAACATTGAATACGGAAACTGTAATATGGGCTGCAGGAGTAAAAGGTAAAGTTCTTAAAGGTATTGCTGAAAAAGCAATTGGTCACAGTAACCGGTATATAACGAATGGTTTTTTGCAAATAGAAGGATACAGCAACATATACGCGTTAGGCGATATTGCCTGTATGAAGAGCGATCCAAAGTTTCCCCATGGTCATCCTATGGTATGCACCCCTGCTATTCAACAGGGCAAATATTTGGCTGGTAATTTTAATAAGCTGGTTAAAGGAAAAGCGGTAAAACCTTTTCATTATTTTCATCCCGGAAGTATGGCTACCGTTGGACGTCACAAAGCTGTAATGGAAATATTCGGGTTTAGGTTTAAAGGGCTTATTGCGTGGTTTGGCTGGATGTTTTTGCACTTGATGTGGTTGGTGGGGTTTCGCAACAGGGTGATTGTATTTGTAAACTGGATGTGGAATTACCTTACCTACCAGCGCGCCATTCGCCTCATCACCAGACCTTATTTTAAGAAGGGAGCTGCGAAAAATATTTAGATGCTTTCGCGTACCTTTGCGCCCTGAATCAGGAATCTACCCTTTGAGCAGCGAGGTACTTTACTTTATTTTATTTATCGTATTTATTGTGACCGTGCTGGCACTTGACCTCGGATTATTTTCAAAACATGGTAAACAAATGTCATTCAGAGAAGCACTTCTCTGGACCTTCATTTGGGTTTGTTGTGCTTTAGGATTTTATATATTTCTAAATACCTATGGTCATCGGCTTCACAATATCACCGATTGGAACAGCCTGCAACACGTGGTTGACAGGTACGCGCCCAATTTGGATTTAATTTCAGGCGATTTTATAGGTAGTGTGGCTATTTACCGTAAAAATCTGGCACTCGAGTTTATTACAGGATACATCATTGAATATGCCCTTTCGGTAGATAATATCTTTGTGATTATTCTTATCTTTTCATCGTTTAATGTTGCCGAAAAATACCATAAACAGGTTTTGTTTTGGGGCATTTTAGGTGCCATTTTGATGCGTTGTGCCTTTATCTTTTCAGGAGCTGCTTTAGTGCAGTCGTTCAGTTGGATATTTTATATTTTCGGGGCACTGCTTGTTTTTACCGGTATAAAAATGTTTATGGATCAAGATAATGATGAAGCCATTGATACGCAAAATCATCCGGTGGTTAAATTTTTGTCGAAGCATTTCAGCGTATATCCCCATTACGTATTACATCATTTTTTCATCAAAAAGGCAGGTAAGTTCTTTATTACACCTTTGTTTATTGTATTAATGGTAATTGAGTTTACCGATTTAATTTTCGCGGTTGACTCTATTCCGGCTGTGTTTTCTATTACTGAAGACCCATATGTTATTTTCTTTTCAAATATTTTCGCCATTATTGGTCTGCGTTCTTTATTTTTCTTAATTACTAAAGTAATGCACCTGTTCCATTACCTTAAAATAGGCTTGGCTATTCTACTTACCATCATTGGGCTAAAAATGATATTCCACAGTTGGTTACACAAAGTAGGATTTAGTACTTTTCACTCATTAATGTTGGTGCTGGGGGTATTGGCCGTAAGTATTTTTCTATCACTTATTTTTCCGAGAAAAGAGGAAGGAAATAAATCCTGAATTCTTATTTTCACTTTCCGGTCTACGTTCTTGAAATGGGCTACAAAAAAAGCTGAAACTATATAGTTTCAGCTTTTTTTATTTGTAAAAGAAATTATACGCCTTTATGCATAAAACGGTACGAAAACGTTACCTGAATTACGCTGCTTCGAGAGCTGGATGGAAATCCTCCGACTGAGGATGTAATTTTTGATAAATTCCCGTCATACCGAACATCAGCTCCAAATCTTAAAACATCAACGCCTAAACCAGCCTGATAACCCACCACAAATCCATTCATGCCATTTTTGACATCTATTCCACCTTGTTTGGCCGAAAGCAGGTATTGAAAATTAGGCCCTGCATTCAAGCGAAGGACTTTGAAAAAACGTTTACCCACCATTACGGGCATCTCTAAATATCCGGATGTGAGTTTTGTTGTTTTGGCCGAAATAAATGGTGGAATGGCAGGAGAAACATACTGTCCACCTCTGCCTGCATACACTACATCCGCCTGCACAAAAAAACTTACCGCATGAAGCCTTACCCAAATACCGGCAACCGGACCAATTTTAGTATCAGCGGTAACTCCTTTAGCATTCAACTTGTTTAAATTTAATCCTGCTTTTGCACCCAATTCAAATCCTGCAAGTGCCATGCAGTTGAGACTAAGAAGTACACCTGCGCCAGCAATAATTAACTTAATTTTTTTCATATCTGTTTATTTAATTTTTGAAATTTTAAGAGTAAACCCTTCGGCAAAGTTGAGAAAATATATTCCTTCAGGTAAATCTGAAACATCCACAGTTTGTGAACCGGATATTAATTTCATTTCTTTTACATTTTTGCCAATAATATTGGTTATAAATAGCGTAGTTGCTTCCTGAATATGGTTAATGTACAATACCTCTTTTACCGGGTTGGGATAAACGGCAATGCCGGCATTTGGACCAGGGGCAATGCCGGTGTACCATAAACCTACATTGGCAGTTACCTGATTGCCAACACAACCTTCCTGATTGGTTTCGGTTACCGATACACTGCCCACACCTACATCGGCCCACTGCACGGTTATGGCATTAGTTACGCCTCCGCTTATTTGATTTCCTCCGGTTATCTGCCAGGTATAAATTGAGCCATTGGTAAATGGTACGGAATAATTTGCACTTCCGTTTCGGGTACTACGGGTAGGCCCCAGAATTGCGGACAATGTAGGCATGGCAGCTACGTTTACATTTAGGGATGATGGAAGGGCAGAACAATTGGCTACCGATGCTGTTACCGAATACATTCCCGAATTGGCAGCTACCAAATTAGTAATGGTTGGATTTTGAACAAAGGAGGTAAATCCATTAGGGCCTGTCCAAAAATAACTGGCATTTGCGATAGGAGTAGCAGTAAGATTTAGATCTCCACCCTCACAGGCTGGCCCGTTTTTGTTTGCAGCGGGTGAGTTGGGTTTTGGATTTACAACAGCCGATATATTTACTGTTGGCGATGAGCATCCGCTTACTTTGGCAACTACGGAATAATTGCCTTCGTTGGTTTGATTCACGTTACTGATGCTTGGATTTTGTAAGGTTGATGAGTAACCGTTTGGCCCTGTCCACAAATAGGTGGCACCGGTAATATTGCTTGCCTGCAAATTAAGCGTAGCCCCTGAACATACCGGACTGTTATTACTTACTGTTGGAGAATTAGGAATATCATTTACTAAAACACCAATGTTTCCCGCTGGAGACGTGGCACAGTTGGCAATGGTAGCTGTTACCGAGTAGGAGCCTGAATTAGCCGGAGAAACATTACTAACCACCGGATTTTGCAAGGTGGAAGTGAAACCATTTGGCCCCGTCCAAGCATAAGTAGCACCCGTAACTTGAGTGGCCTGTAATTGAAGAGTACTTCCTGTGCAAAGAGGTGCGTTACTGGTAACGGTAGGTGTACTTGGTCCGGGATTATATCCTACCGTTGTAGTTCCGGCATTTGAAGTTCCGCATCCTGAAACGGTAGCCGTTACGCTATAATTGCCCGCCATACTCGCATTAAACGATGGCAATACCGGGTTCTGATTGCTGGATGAAAATCCTGCCGGCCCTGTCCAGGCGTAGGTGGCACCGGTAATGGTTGAGGCAGTTAAGGAGAGAGTTTTTCCATCACATACTGGCCCATTGTTTCCGGCAGTTGGGGCTGTTGGAAGTGACGTAATAGACACAGACGTACTGGCTGCCGATGATGTTCCGCACCCGGACACTGTTACCGTACAGGAATAAGTGCCGGCATTTGATGAACTTACTCCGTTAATAGACGGATTTTGCTGATTGGAGGTAAAACTGTTTGGTCCTGTCCAGCTATAACTGGCATTCGTTGAGTTTGATGCAGTAAGTTGCAGATTTTGTCCCTGACAAAGTGGACCGTTATTGCTTACACTTGGTGCTGCGGGTGCTGTGCCAATAGACATGGTAGTTGACCCAGGTTGCGATACGCAGCCATTAACAATTACCCGTACTGCATATACTCCGGCATTGCTGGCAGTTACTGCAGTAACCACCGGATTTTGCGAAGTAGAAGTAAAGCTGCTTGGTCCAGTCCAACTGTATGAAGCATTACTTACGGCAGCGGTGCTTAATTGTAAATCCTGACCCGTACAAAGCGGCCCATTATTACTTGCCGATGGCGTATTGGGCACAGTATTTACAATCACATTAATGGTGCTTTGTTGCGAAGTACATCCACCTACCGAAACGGTAGCACCATAAGTGCCGGCCATAGATGAGTTCACATTTCGAAGGGTAGAATCCTTCTTGGTGCTCATAAAACTATTGGGGCCGGTCCAATTGAATGTTCCTCCTGAAACAGGATTTGAAGTGAGCACAATGGAGTCTCCTGTACAAACCGGACTATTGCTTCCGATGCTGGGAGCAGTAGGCGTGGCAACCAAATTGGTACTATGTGTATCCACGCAGGTCATAATCCAGCCAAGTTGCGTTGCTGTGAGCAATACGTTGTAGTTACCCGCAGTTGAATAGGCTCTTGACGGATTTACTGAATACGAACTTCCATTGCCAAAGTTCCAATAGTATGAATTTTGAGCTGCATTAAAGTAAACCCATCGATTATAGAAGCCACTTGTTAAAATGGGAGAGCTTGAGTTCGAAAAATTGATCGTGCTATTGTTATCAACACAATTATTTGATACGGTAAAATTAGCTGCAATAGTGTAAACAACATGAGGCATTAAAACGAAGTCGGCATTAAACTGAACACTGCTCACATTTACATTGTATGATCTTATCCAGTTGTTGGAGAATCTTACAGATGATAACCATTCGCTTCTTCCGTTTCCCCCTCCGGTAGCAGTCCAACTGTTGGCCACAACGGAAACATTATTTGTTGAACTGTTTTCGATGGTAATTACGTAGGGAGCATTGGCGGTATAGGCAGTGCCGAATTGAACCGTTTTTTTCAATACGCTTAGTAAACCTCCTCCAAAAGCCGAGTCAATAGACACCGTAACCGAGCGCACCGGTGTACCTTGGGGCATGGAGTCGGCTCCGGCATTATACAAATTACAGGTAACTGTTATGGGATTCGAAGCATTAGGTGCCCAAGCAAAAAAATCAAAACCTGAAATGGTAATGTTTTGAGGAGCCGGATACCATTGTGCAAAGGCATTTCCACTGGTACTGGTGTTTACCACATTTATTGCCTGAAAAGCCGTTGCTTTATAATAAGGGTAATAAACGGTATCCTTGGTGCAAGTGGTAGATGAGTTACTGTTTCCTCCCCCGGGTACAATATTATTTATCAGGTTCACCATTGATGGCTGCAGGGAGTGCTGTGCCTTAACGTAGCTTAGACTTACCACTATGACGGTAATAAGTAAAATGTATTTAAACTTCATATATCATTATGGTTTGATTATATCAAAATTAAACAAATTCATTAAAAATCTGCTATTTGAATTCATAAAGAATGAAAAGTATTTTTGGCTAAAAAATTGCACAATCACCTCCATGCAAAAAATAGGCTGGTTTTACGCGTTAATGATTTTAGAAACTTTGGCTTCCAGTAGTTTAGCTCAAAATAAAGGCGATAAACCTTTGATTGAACCTAACGCTTCAGTTACTTTTTCGGATACTGTCATTGAATTTGGTTTTATAACTCAGCGGGATTCAATGGTGCAGATGGTAAAGTTTAAAAACACAGGCAAAGTCCCGTTTCACTTTTATGATGCCGTGTCTGAATGCGGGTGTGCTACAATAGTGGTTCCTAAGCGCGATTATAAACCTGGCCAAAAAGGAACTATTTTTATTATTTTTAAAAGCCCTTATATTGGTTCTATCGAAAAAAAGATAACTTTGGTTAGTAATGCCGGAATTCATTACCTTATTTATCGGGCATACGTAAAAGAGTAACCCATATGAAAGTTAAAACTGCTGCTTTATTTTTCTTGTTGCTTCTTGGGTTAAGTTCCTTGGGGCAGGATCAGAATGATGGAGGTAAAACATACTATTATTATGATGACATTAACCAGAAAAAAGTGAAGGAAATTTTTCACTACGTTGAAGTGCTTAAAATATTTCCAAATAAACAAACTGGCGAAGAATATCTGGATACCATCATAAAGGTGAAACACGGGCCTTACTGCAGGTATTATGAAAACGGGCAGTTGATGAAATCCGGATATTATAAAAACAACACACCGGATAGTGTATGGATTTTCTATACACCAGAGGGAAAGATAGACAAAAGAGAACTTTACCGTTACGGAAAATTGATACAATGAAAATAGTTAGTTTAGTATGTGTTATATTAATTGGTTCGGCAGCATATGCACAGGATACCAGCCATGTAACAAAAGCCAGAGTAAAAAGTAAAGGCGATATTTGGGCAGGAGATTCTGTAACCATTACCGTTCCGGCCAATGGAAATACTAAAGAGTTTGAAGGGATTGAACTGTATGTAAAAACACGTTTCCAAGCTGTGCCGCTTACCTGGGATTCGGTAACCGGAGAAGGCTTTTATGAGTATACCTATACAGTTGGCGATTTTGACGCAAAACCTCTTCCAGCCGATTACAGCAATACTAAGGTGCGCATCATTTCCATTAAAAGTTTCCGAGATAAGGAAAATAAATTACTTACCGTTTTTTTCTGTCAGGGAAGAAAACCGAATGAGGTTATTTGGGTATACGTAGAAAAAGCTTTTTTTGCGGGTGAAATTATTTTACCCACTTCACCATGACCAATGATGAAATTTCTGAAATCATAAAGCTGTATGCGCGTCTTTACGAATTGCATGGAGGAAATCCGTTTAAAATAAAGTCCTATCATGCCGCCTCGTTTAAAATTGATAAAACTGCTGTGCCATTGGCAGGTAAATCGGAAGAGGAACTCGAGCAATTAGACGGAATTGGAAAAAGTTTAGCATCTAAAATTTACGAAATTAACGCAACGGGATCTTTCGAAGAACTGAATGATTTGCTGCAGGAAACACCGGAAGGTGTCTTGCAAATTCTTCAAATCAAAGGTCTTGGACCCAAAAAAGTTCAGGTAATATGGAAAGAACTCGGGATTGAGAGTATCGGGGAATTGCTTTATGCCTGTCACGAAAACCGTTTGGCACAAGCCAAAGGATTCGGTTTAAAGACACAGGAGGCTGTAATTAAAAGTATTGAGTTTGCTACGGCCAATGCACACAAATTTCATTATGCCACGGTAGAGCAAAAGGCTATTGAACTGTTAACTGAATTAACAAAACTGCCGCAGGTGGCCAAGGTTTCGTTTGCCGGAGCTTTACGCAGAAAATGCGAGGTATTGGATGAACTGGAATTTGTGGTTGCCGGAAACCATGTGGCTGCTTCAATTGAGCAAAGTAACCTGTTTGAAAATTTAATGGCAGAAGAAGATGTTATACGCGGGAAGCTTCATTCCATATCTGTAAAAATTTATACCTGTGCGGCTGCTGAGTTTCCCCTGAAACTTTTTACCACCACTTCGGCACCTGCCCACCTGCAGTTACTTCCTCCAATAAATACCCATACGGACTATACAAGCGAGGAAGAAATTTACCACAGTATTTCCCTGCCCTACATTGAACCTGAATTGCGCGAAGGAACCACAGAGGTTGAACGGGCTAAATCCAATCAGTTGCCGAGGCTTATTGAGCTAAGTGATTTAAAAGGAAGTTTACATAATCACAGTACCTGGAGTGACGGATTAAATACACTGG
Source organism: Bacteroidia bacterium (assembly GCA_020049855.1). GTDB lineage: Bacteria > Bacteroidota > Bacteroidia > UKL13-3 > UKL13-3 > JAGPCK01. The sequence goes on from JAGVLJ010000070.1 coordinate 16,075, forward strand.
AAGAAATGGCTTTGGCCTGTCGCAGTATGAACCTCGAATATTTTGGTATTTGCGACCACTCTAAAACGGCTTTTTATGCCGGTGGGTTAAAGGAAGATCAAATTATAGCACAGCATAAAGAAATAGATGAGCTGAATAAAAAATTGGCCCCGTTTAAAATATTCAAAGGAATTGAATCAGATATTCTGGGCGATGGTTCGCTTGATTACAGCACGGAAGTACTGGCAACTTTTGATTTTGTAGTGGCCTCCGTTCATTCAAACTTAAAAATGACTTTGGAAAAAGCTATGAGCCGCCTTTTGCCAGCCATCGAAAATCCGTACACCACCATTTTAGGACATCCCACCGGGAGGTTGTTGCTGGTGCGCGAAGGTTACCCCGTTAACCACAAAAAAATGATTGATGCCTGCGCTGCAAATGGGGTGGTGCTTGAGTTAAATGCACATCCATACCGCCTTGATTTGGATTGGCGCTGGATTGATTACGCCCTGAACAAAGGAGTCAAAATTTCTATAAACCCCGATGCCCACAATACCGATGGGTTTCATGACATGCACTACGGGATATGTGTAGCCCGAAAAGGATTTCTCACCAAAGAAATGTGTTTTAATGCCATGAATCTGGAGGAAATTTCAGCGTACTTTGCCCAACGAAAGGCACGGATTTGAAAATACTCATTATACGTTTTAGCTCCATTGGCGATATTGTACTCACCACACCGGTTATCCGTTGTTTAAAAAAACAACTGCCGGGTGTAGAAGTGCATTACCTTACCAAGCCTCAGTTTAAAGATTTGGTAGTAAATAATCCGTATGTAACCCGTGTGCATATCCTCGATGAGAACTTTGATCAAATGACAGCAAAACTGAAAGCGGAGAAGTTTGACTATATCATCGATTTGCATAATAATCTTCGCACGTTACGATTACAGCTTGCATTGCAAAAAAAATTTCATCGCTTTGATAAACTCAATTTTAAAAAGTGGTTGTTGGTTAATTTTAATGTTAATTTACTTCCACAGGTTCATATTGTAGAGCGGTATTTAAAAACGGTTGAGTTTCTTGGAGTGAAAAACGATGAAGAGGGGTTGGACTATTTCATTCCCGAAAAAGATGAATTAACTACCCTGAACGGGTTTTCGCTCTCGCAGCCTTATGTGGCTTTTGTAATAGGGGCAACCCATTTCACCAAACGAATGCCAAATGAAAAAATCAGTTCGCTTTGCAGTAAAATAAATTTACCGATTTTTTTAATTGGGGGAAAGGCCGAGGAAAGGGATGGAGCGGAAATAGCTGGGGCAGGAGGGAGTCATGTACACAATGTATGCGGACAGTTAAGCCTGAATCAATCGGCCTCGCTGGTAAAACAGGCTGCTTATGTGATAAGCCATGATACCGGCCTAATGCATGTGGCTGCGGCTTTTAAACAACCTGTTATTTCCGTATGGGGAAATACGGTTCCTGCATTTGGTATGTATCCTTATTACGGAAATCATAAAGGTAAAAATCTCATTTCAGAAGTAACCGGTTTAAGTTGTCGCCCTTGTTCTAAAATAGGTTCTTCCCAATGTCCTAAAGCACATTTCGATTGTATGAAAAAACAAAACGAAGAAACGATTCTTCACTTTATTAAAGGGTAGCATTGATGCCTGTTTTTACCATTCGACCCATACACCATGCTGATAATGCGCTGCTGGCCGGTATTATTCGCTCGGCCATTGAGGAACTTGATTTGCCAACCGAAGGTACTGCCCACAGCGACCCCACCACCAACGATTTATTTGCTTTGTTTCAAACACCACGTTCCTGCTATTGGGTAGCCGAGCAGGAGGGAAACGTGCTGGGTGGTTGCGGTATTTATCCTTCCAATGGATTGCCTGACGGGTATTGCGAACTGGTGCGGTTTTTTTTGGCTCCGGCTGCCAGAGGTAAGGGGATTGGTTTTGCGTTAATGAATAAGTCGTTTCAATCGGCTATGGAAATGGGCTACAGCCACTGCTACCTCGAATCGTTTCCCGAAATGAAAGAAGCCATAACCATGTATGAACGGAATGGGTTTGTTCGGTTAAACGCCCCGCTAGGAAACACCGGACATTTTTCCTGCAATGTGTGGATGGTGAAAAAATTTAAATAAGGTGTCCACGTCTGCCGCCTGTGCGGTGTAAAAAAACTTTATAAATAATTACTAGCGGACATGGCAGCTTGCACCAAAACGAAAAGGCAATAATTTAAAAGTTGGGCTATGAGTTATAAGCAGCAGCCGGGTGCCGGAACACAACTTTTACCGCAGGTTAAAAGCACAATTAGATTTGGATTTTATACGTAAGCACACGCGTAGCTATTACGGCACCGA
>JAGVLJ010000052.1 GCA_020049855.1 Bacteroidia bacterium
ATAACTACTTCGGTCTAAAAAACCAAAACGCTCCATCGTACGCGAGGTTTGCCAAACTCCAATAAGGGTCTTATGAACCGTTTTTATTTCCCCGATTCCGAAAGAAACAGAAGAAATTCTTCCCGTAATCTGTAAGCATCGCATCGTACTTTTAATTCCTTTCATTTCTTGTATCTAAACCTCATGAAGGCAATGTGTGAATCATGTAACTTAATTTCAAATTGATGTAAACCAATCTGCCTTAAAAACAACCATCTTTGACAATTGATGAATTTTGCTATCCGTTTAACAAGAAACTCACGCGTAGATTAAATACAAACATGGATCAAACTGAAATAGAAAAATCAAAAGCACTTATTATTGTGGAGATTATTGAATATGTACCCAATTCGGTGGTGATTAAAACAATCATTAAAAAGTCAACAGGGAACATCAGCGTCATGTCGTTTGACAGCGGAGAAGGGCTGACGGAAAAAACCTCCCCTTTTGACAGTTTTGCCCAGATTATTGACGGGAAAGCCGAGATTGTGATTGACGGAAAAGCGCACGTGCTTGAATCGGGACAGGGCATTATCATTCCGGCACACACATCAAACCTGATCAAGGCTAACGGGCGATTTAAGATGATTTCAACTATTATTAAGAGCGGATACGAATAGGTTGGTTAGGCAATATAACTTTAAGAAGTTGTGTTGTATGTGGTTTGACATAGAAAAAGTCCCGTACCAAACGGGCTTTTTCATTTAAACTCCTTTCATGCTCAACAATACATAAAACAAAACAGATGTTGCAAATAAAAAAAGAGGGCATCATTGTACGAAGCACCGGGCTTGGATTTGAGAAGGAAGGGGTACTGAATCCGGCCATTGTTGCAGATGGGAATAAGGTTCATGTATTTTATCGGGCCGTAGCGGCAGGCAACTACTCCAGTATCGGATATGCCCAATTGAAGGGACCTGTAACTTTAGCAAAACAATACGATAAACCGGTAATTTTTCCGCAATCAGATCATGAGAATAACGGTACGGAAGACCCCCGCATTGTAAAAATTGAAGGAACATATTATATTACCTATACTGCGTATGACGGGGTAAATGCATTGGGAGCATTGGCTACCTCAGACAACCTGGAAACTTTTGATAAACTCGGGCTCATCACACCGCAAATTCAGTTCTCGGAATTCAAACGGCTTGCTGAAAGTAAAAAACCGTTGAATGAAAAATACATTCGTTACAACAAAAGAGACAGTATACGTACCAAACACCTTAAACAGGTTTTTGTCTGGGTAAAGAATGTTGTTTTTTTTCCGCGCAGAATTGGCGGTAAGCTCTGGTTTATGATCAGAATAAAACCCGATATACAGTTGGTTTCCGTATATGAACTAAAAGATCTCACGCAAGAATTTTGGGAAGATTATTTCCATCATTTTGACGAAAATATAGTAATGGAACCCATCCATCCGCATGAAGTAAGTTATATAGGAGCCGGATGCCCTCCGATAGAAACAGATAAAGGATGGCTTATCATTTATCATGGTGTACATGACAGCCCGAAGGGATACATCTATACGGCCTGCGCTGCTTTGCTCGATATTAATGACCCGTTGAAAGAGATTGCACGATTGCCATACCCCATGTTTTTCCCGGAGTTTGATTACGAGCTGAAGGGCGAAGTAAACAATGTTTGTTTTCCAACAGGAACGGCCCTGTTTGGAGATACTTTATACATTTATTACGGAGCTGCTGATGCTAAAATAGCCTGTGCCTCAGTAAGCCTGTCAGCATTATTAAAAGAACTGCTACTAAACACAACTTCACATGGCTGAGCACGTCTTACCCGAAATTCTCCTCATTTCCTCCTATCCGCCCAGAGAGTGCGGCATCGCTTACCTACTCACAGGATTTGGTGAGCGCATTCGATGAAAAATTCAGGGATTCGTTTAGATTAAAAGTGTGCGCCCTCGAATCAGGAAACGAGAACTACCAGTATCCTGACAGAGTAAATTATATAATGAACTCATGTGATAACAAAGCATATCAAGTTCTGGCCGGTTACATCAATGACACTAAGGAGTATAAACTTGTATTGGTACAACACGAATTCGGGTTTTTCAGCAAACAGGAAGCCGCTCTGCTACAACTTATCCAATCCATTCGTGTTCCGGTCATTATTACGTTTCATACCGTTTTGCCCAATCCGGATACTACACTAAAACTGAATATACAGCAATTAACCAATGCCTGCTGTAATATTACTGTTATGACAAAGAATGCCGCACAAATTCTGGAAAGGGATTATCAGGTGGCCCCATCTAAAATCAGCATTATTCCTCACGGCACCCACCTGGTGCAGCATTTGGATAAAACGTTGTTAAAGCATAAATATGGGTTTAACGGAAGGAATATACTTTCTACTTTTGGATTAATCAGCTCGGGTAAAAGTATAGAAACCACATTGGATGCGTTACCGGAAATTATTCAAACAAATCCTGATGTTTTATTTCTGGTTATTGGTAAAACACATCCCTCTGTGGTAAAACAAGAGGGAGAAAAATACCGCAATATGCTGAAAGAAAAAGTAACGGAATTGTCGCTTGAACAGCATGTGCAGTTTGTGAACTATTATCTTCCGTTGCCGGATTTGCTGGAGTATTTACAGCTGACCGATATTTATTTATTTACCTCAAAAGATCCTAATCAGGCGGTGAGCGGAACCTTTTCTTATGCAATAAGCTGTGGATGTCCAATCGTTTCCACCCCTATTCCGCATGCAAAAGAAGTACTGCGTGATGATGCCGGCATACTGATTGATTTTGAAAATTCCGGTCAGTTGAGTGACGCTGTGAAAAGTCTCTTGCATGATGAACAGTTAAGAAAAAATATCAGTTCAAACGGACTTCACCGGATTGCAGCTACCTCCTGGGAAAATGTGGCAATCGCCCATGCGCTATTGTTTGACGGGTTTATTTATACCGGAAACAGTATACAATTCAGGTTACCTCAAATTAACCTGGATCATATTAAAAACCTGACCACGGATATAGGGATGATTCAATTCTCCAGAATCAACAATCCGGATCATGATTCGGGCTATACCGTTGATGACAATGCCCGTGCTTTAATTGCCATGTGCATGCACTATGAAACTACCGGGGATATCAATGACCTTGTTTATATTTCAAGGTATCTTCATTTTCTCGGGCATTGTATTCAGGATAATGGCCGCTTCAAGAATTATGTAGACAGCAAAAAACAATTTACCGCCCAAAACGAAGAATCCAATCTGGACGATGCAAACGGCAGAGCCATATGGGCATTAGGATTTCTGGTAAGTCATAAACATCTGCTCCCGGAAAAAATGGTGTGTGATGCAACGGGCTGGCTGGATGAAGGATTAAAGTATATGAATGATACACATTCCACAAGAGCAATGGCCTTTGCCCTTAAAGGATTGTTTTATTATCATCAGGTTTGTCCAACGCCACAAAATCGGTTAATGGCCCTAAAGCTGGCCACCAAACTTGAACGCATGTATATGCATGAATGTGATACCGGCTGGAACTGGTTTGAAAGTTACCTTACCTACGGAAACAGCGTTTTGCCGGAGGCAATGTTATGTGCCTATTTGATCACCGAAAACGAACGTTTCAAATCCATAGCACTTAGTTCATTTGACTTTTTATTATCAAAAACCTTCACAACAAAGAATATTAAACTGATTTCGAACAGAAGTTGGTGGCAAAAAGGTAAAATAGCTGCTGATTTTGGAGAACAACCCATTGATGCTGCTTATACCATTTTAGCACTCGGAAGGTTTCATGATGTGTTTAAGGATGAGCATTACCTGCAAAAAATGAAAATGGCCCTTAGCTGGTTTTTAGGCAATAATCATTTACACCAGATCATCTATAACTCATGTACCGGAGGCTGTTATGACGGATTGGAAGAAACTCATGTAAACCTGAATCAGGGTGCAGAATCAACGGTGAGTTATTTGATGGCCCGGTTAACAGCGGAGAGGTATTTACGTGAAGGTAACCTGGTTGAAAAGGAATTAGCACATCAGCTACAGGGGATTTGAATATAATCTGTGAATTATGTAACTCTTCCCCTGAGTTGTGTAACGTTACCTTTCCAAAACAATGCAACTTTGCTGCATACTGATAAATAATACCTTTTGAAACTGTACATAAAATATATGGTGAGTGCCCGTTGCAAAATGGTGGTGAAGGAAGAGTTAAAAAAACTCGGGTTGCATTTTATTATGGTCGATCTTGGAGTAGTTGAAATTATGGAAAACATCACGGCAGCACAACAGGAACAGTTGAAAGAATCTTTGCTTCACTCCGGACTTGAATTAATGACAGACAAAAGAGCCATGTTGATTGAAAAAATCAAAACTGCAATTGTGGAAATGGTTCATTATTCGGATGAGTTAATCAAAACGAATTTTTCTGTTTTTTTAAGTGAGAAATTAAATCATGATTACACGTACATGGCCAACTTGTTTTCGGAAGTGCAGGGAACAACTATCGAGCAGTTTATTATCTCGCACAAAATTGAACGAATAAAGGAATTAATTATTTATGACGAATTAAATATCACTGAAATCGCTTTTAAAATGAATTACAGCAGCGTGGCTCATTTATCCAATCAATTTAAAAAAGTTACCGGCCTGTCTCCTTCCCATTTCAAACAACTCAAGGACAAAAGGCGAAACCCTATAGAGGAAATAGGAAAACTTGCCGGAGAAAACCCAATTAGTATATAAAGATAAATCACGTACAAATGGTCAAAAAAAACAAGAACAATATTATTCCAAACGAAGAACTCACTATTCAAAACGAAGAAAAAGAAAAAAGGGCTGCGGAACTGGTAATAGCCAATAAAGAACTTGTTTTTCAAAACGAAGAAAAAGAAAAAAGGGCTGCTGAGCTTGTCATAGCCAATAAAGAACTTGTTTTTCAAAATGAAGAAAAAGAAAAAAGAGCTGCTGAGTTGGTAATAGCCAATAAGGAACTTGCCTTTCAAAACGAAGAAAAAGAAAAAAGGGCTGCTGAATTAATCATTGCCAACTATGCAAGAAGCTTGATTGAAGCAAGCCTTGACCCCATGTTTACCATCAGTCCTGAAGGTAAAATTACCGATATAAACAATGCCTCCGTAAAAGTTACCGGGGTGTCGCGCGAAAAAATGATAGGCACCAACTTTTTTGATTATTTCACAGAGCCTGTGAAAGCCCGGGAAGGTTATCAGGAAGTATTTGCCAAAGGTTTTGTTACGGATTACCCATTAACCATAAAGGACCATAAACTTACTGACGTATTGTTCAATGGCTCAGTATACAGAGATGAGCCGGGAAATGTTGTTGGTGTGGTAGTAGTGGCCAGAGATATTACAGAACAAAAAAGAATTGAAAAAGAACTAATCGAAGCAAAAGTACTGGCAGAGCTGGCTGCAGAATTTGCAGAAGAAGCTAAACTTAATGCTGAAAATTCAACAAGAATTGCAGAAGATGCTGTTAAATCAAAACAACAATTCCTGTCAAATATGAGTCACGAAATCCGTACACCAATGAACGCGATTATCGGATTTACCAAAGTAGTATTAAAAACAGATTTGTCGGCCAAACAACACGAATACCTTACCGCAATAAAAATAAGTGGAGATGCCCTGATTGTTCTCATTAACGATATTCTTGATTTGGCCAAGGTAGATTCGGGTAAAATGTCGTTTGAACAAGTTCCCTTTAAAATGGCGTTGTCTATATCAGCCATGCTTCACCTGTTTGAAACAAAAATTCTGGAAAAAAACTTGTTGCTGATAAAAGAATATGACAGCAGGATTCCGGAAGTGCTGATAGGTGACCCTGTACGTCTTCACCAGATTATTCTCAATCTGGTAAGCAATGCGGTAAAATTTACCACGAAAGGCGAAATTACAGTAAAGGTAAATCTTCTGGAAGATTTTGACGACAAAGTGCTTATTGAATTTTCAGTATCTGATACAGGAATTGGCATTGATGAAAACAAAATAGAACGGATTTTTGAAAACTTTCAACAAGCATCCAGTGGTACTTCCAGGTTGTATGGAGGCACAGGGCTTGGGCTTGCCATTGTTAAACAATTAGTAGAACCACAGGGGGGCAGCATCGTAGTTCACAGTAAAATTCATCAGGGGTCTACGTTCAGTTTTATTTTGCCTTTTCTAAAAACAAATAGCCCAGCTGAATTTGAAACGGAAATGATAGAACCGGATAAAGAAATTAAAAATATCAGCGTACTGGTGGTTGAAGATATTCCGCTCAATCAGCTTTTGATGAAAACCTTACTGGACGATTTTGGATTTGAGTGTGAGTTGGCAGCAAACGGGAAAATTGCCATTGAAAAATTACAAATCAAGCCCTACGATATTATCCTGATGGATTTACAAATGCCGGAAATGAATGGCTTTGAAGCTACGGATCACATTCGTAATAAGCTGAAATTAACAATCCCCATTATTGCTTTAACAGCCGATGTAACAACGGTTGACCTGGCCAAATGCAAAGCAGTAGGAATGAATGACTATATTGCCAAACCGGTTGATGAACGGGTGTTATACAGTAAAATTGTAGGCCTTGTAAGGCAACCTTCGCTCACAAAGGCTGACGAACCAAAAGAGAATGCACCTTACAAAAAAACAAAATATATTGACCTGAACTATTTATTAACCCGAACAAAATCTAACCCAAAATTAATGATGGAAATGATTACCCTTTATTTAGACCAGACTCCTGCTTTAATAAAAACAATGAAGCAAAGTCTGGAAGATAAGGACTGGCATTTGTTGCACGCCTCGGTACATAAAATAATTCCGTCCTTTTCGATTATGGGTATAAGCCCCGATTTTGAAAATGTGGCTAAAAAGATTCAGGATTTTGCCAGCAGGGAGCTTCAGCCGGATGGAATCCATGAGATGGTGTTGCAACTGGAAAATGTGTGTGCACAGGCCTGCAAGGAACTTGAAGCCGAATTTATCATTATTAAAAACAGAAAATCATGACAGCGGAAAATAAAATAAGACTTTTTCTGGTAGATGATGACACCGTGTTTTTAAAATCCTTAGAAATAGAATTTCGTCAACATGCAGATTTTAATATTGATACTTTTGTGACAGGAGAGCAGTGTCTGGGAAATTTAAAGTTAAATCCTGATGTGATTATTCTGGATTATCTCCTGAACGGAATTGATAAAAATGCCATGAACGGAATAGAGGTGCTCGACAAAATAAAAGCCTTTAATCCGCATATCCCTGTAATTATGTTATCGGCTCAGGATAAAATTGAAGTAGCCGTGAATTGTATGCATCATAAGGCATCAGACTATGTGGTAAAAAGCGAAACTGCATTCTTTAGGCTTCAAAAAATACTTACTTCCGTTTTTCGTTACCAAAAGATGGAAAAACAACTAATGTGGTATATGGATAGAATGTAATATCCTGCATTAGCAACTCCCTGTTATTTCAACTGCCTGTTATACCGAAAGCCAAAACTGTGAATAATGTAATGAAATTGAAAAATTATGTAATATTACTTTTTGATTCTCATTGCATATTTACAAGAGTGTATTTGTCCCCATAATGTCAGCTAAAAAATGTATAACTCCGAACGAAAACATAATCATACTCCAATTGTAAAAGAGCCATTACATCCCTTTTTTGACTCTCTGCAGAAAGGAATTCAGATCATAGATACTGACTGGCGATATGTGTATGTAAACAACACCAAGGAAAAGTACGGGAAAACCGCGGGGGAGGAACTGATCGGGAATACACTCATGCAAAAATATCCGGAAATAGAACAAACTGAAATTTTCAGCGTATTAAAACGGTGCATGGATACCCGCATACCACAACAATACGAGACTGAATTTGCTTACCCTGACAACTCCCCTTTCTGGTTTAAGCTATATATTGAACCGATAGACCACGGTATAGCTATTTTGTTGCTCGACATTTCAACATATAAGTTCACAGAGGAGAAATTGAGCAGGAGAAACGAAGAACTGCAAAATGCAAATTCGCAACTTGACCGTTTTGTATACAGCGCCTCCCATGATTTACGCTCCCCACTCGCATCCATACTCGGCTTAATTTCTTTCATAGAAGAAAAGAGTAAGGAAACCCAGACCCTGGAGTATATAACTATGATGCGAAAATCTATTACCCGTATGGGTTTGTTTCTCCATAACATGCTGGAATACTCCAGAAATAACCTCACTGAAATAAAGGTAGAACCTATTCCGATTCAGCAATCGGTAAATGAAATTGTGGATTCCCTGCGAAACATGAAAGAGGCTGAGGGAATAGATTTTAAAGTGACCATCAACGAAAAAAGCCAATTTTTTTCTGACGGGCAGCGTTTTAATACCGTAATGGAAAATCTTATTTCCAATGCCATTAAATACCATAAAAAAAACACCCCCGGCAGATACATCATCATTACAGGTAAGTCAAGTGCCGATCAACTGCACGTTTTTATTAAAGACAATGGTGTTGGCATTGCAACAAATTATCATCAGAAAATATTTGACATGTTTTTCCGCTTATCAGGTGATGCCGAAAGTACCGGAATCGGATTATACATTGTAAAAGAGATGATCGAAAAACTCTCCGGATCTATCAGGATTAATTCTTCCGTAGGTGTAGGTACCTCCTTCAGCATCTCCCTGAAAAACCTTGCACCTCATCAAAGCTATGCTATTTGAAACCGTTGTAAGATAACTATATGCCACGTGGGAATTATGCAACTTATCTCCATAGTTGTGTAATACTTCTTCCTCGTTTGTTGCTGACCTTTGTGAGGTGAAAATTAATTCACAATTAAATCCAGTTACAATGAAAAAAAAGATACTTTTCGGTATAGGAATTATGGCTCTTTGGCTGTTCCCGTTTAAAAATTACGCACAGGCTCCTACATTAGGAACTGCGGCCAATTTTGTTATTTTCTCTTCAAATGGTGCGGTTAGCAACAACGGCATATCACAAATTACCGGTAATGTAGGTACCAACGGAGGTTCAAGCACAACTTTCGGAAACGTAAACGGAGGAATGCATGACGGAGATAGTGTAAGCATTCAATGTGCTGCTGATGTACTAACAGCCTACAATCAGTTAAACGCTTTGGTTGCAACCTTATCTCATGCTCCCGCTTTAGGTAACGGAGATACACTCACTGCCGGTATATACGCCATTTCCGCAGCCAGTACCATTAACGGTGTGCTTTATTTAAATGCTGAGAACAATGCCAACGCCATATTCATTTTTAAAATTCAGGGAACCCTGGCAACTGCTGCCGGCACCAAAATTAAATTGATCAATGGCGCACAAGCGTGCAAAGTATACTGGAAAGTGGAAGGGGCCGTAAGTATGGCTGCCGGAACTACTATGCGCGGAACCATTATCGCAAACAACGCAGCCATAAGCATGAGTACTGGCGACACGCTAGAAGGACGAATTTTATCAACCACCGGAGCTGTTTCAGTAGACGGTGTGATGGCTTATACGCCTATTGGTTGTGGAAGTCCTGTGCTTAACGGACCTACAGCCCCTTCATTGGGTTCAGCAGGTTGTTACGCCATTTTTTCAGGAGTAGGTGCTGTTACCAATACAGGAGTAACTACTATTACCGGAGATGTGGGATCAAATAACGGGTTAACTACCGGGTATGATACCTTGCTGGTTACCGGTGTGGTTCATCCTTCACCCGATACTTCTACCGCTCAATGCAGCGCTGACTTATTAGTAGCATATAATTACGTAAATGCATTACCATACGATATCCGGTTACTGTATCCTGCCCAGTTTGGAAGAAATCTGGTACTTACCCCCCATACCTACAGATTACAAGGAGCAGTAACATTTACTGATACCCTTTACCTGAATGCGATGGGAAATGCAAACGCTGTTTTCGTAATTCAAATAAACGGAGCACTATCCACCAGTACCTATTCAAAAGTGATTTTGACGAACGGTGCTCAGGCAAAAAATGTGTATTGGAAAGTAGAAGGTGCTGTAAGCCTAAATAACTATTCCGTTTTTAACGGAACAATCATTTGCAACAATGCAGCATTAGGTGCCATAAACACAGGAGTTGTATTAAACGGACGCGCTTTAACTACTGCAGGGGCACTGTCAACCGCAGCTATTACCGCTACTATTCCTGAAGTATGTTCTATAAATACTCCAACTATTGTTAGTGAACCTTCAAATCAGGTAGTGTGCAGCGGCAATCCGGCAACTTTCACAGTTGTTGCTTCGGGATTAGGTCTTTCATATAAATGGAGAAAAGGAACTGCCCTTTTGAACAATGGTGGAAATATTACCGGAGCTCAAACAGCTACACTCACCATTAACCCGGCCGTAGCTGCTGATACAGCAACAGACTATAACGTTATTGTTAGCGGCTCCGTTGGGGCTGCCGATACTTCAAATAATGCATCCCTGGCTGTAAACATGACACCAGTTATTACGTCACAACCGGTAAATAGGATGGCCTGCCCCGGAAGCGCAGTCAGCTTTTTTGTAACCGCTTCTGGTACTGATATAACTTACCAATGGAAAAAGGGAACAACAAGTCTTACCAATGTAGGTAATACATCGGGTGTATTTACCAATATGCTTACCATAAGTCCTATGCTTATTCCGGACACCGCATCCAACTACAATGTTGTTGTTTCCGGAACCTGTACCCCTGCCGTTACCTCTCCAAATGTTTCACTTAGCTTATGTGATCCAACAGGTATTGAAATGGCCGCAACAAAAAAACAACTGGCAAATATATACCCGAATCCATTTTCGTCATCCATTGAAATTGAAATGCATGATGTATCAAAAATGAGCAATTGTGAATGGAAAGTATACAATGCATTTGGCGTTGAAGTGATGAATAAAAAAATAGCCGAAAGAATCACCAAAGTTGAGACCGGTCAGCTTCCATCAGGAATTTATTTCTACAAGATAATGAACAATCAAAAAACAATTCAATCAGGAAGGTTGATTTCAGAATAATATTTAGGTTAATAGGTTTAAGTAAGCCCTCATTCAGATTTCAATCTGGTGGGGGTTTTTTCACGAACCCGCAACCGGTGCAATTTCTACTGCCGGGTACCTACACAAAATGCCGTTCAGATATGTGAATAATGCAACTCACTACCTGAATTGTGTAACACTATCTGACACGAACAGACTAACCTTTGCTTACTGTATAAACCATTTCACTATAAAACAAAAAAAGATGAGAATTAAAAAATTAATAGCAACCTTTACCATGGTAACGCTTGCTTTAATAGCCGGGTGTAAAAAAGACAACTTCAATGAAATTATTGGGAAATGTCCGGCTGTTGAATTTACCAGTCCTGCAAAAGGCGCCACAGGCGTATCGCAGGCCAAAATTATTACTGTAACATTTAATGAGGCCATGAATCCGGCAACAATTAATCAGGCCTCCTTCCAAATCAAAGGAACATCACTTATTGCCGGAACAATTTCTTACTCGGGGATAACTGCCACCTTTATTCCAACCGATTCACTTTTACCTAATACGACCTACACCGGCAGGATAACAACGGCTGTAAAAGACCCAGCGGGTATGGCCATTCAGGAAGATTACGTATGGACATTCAGTACAGGTTTATTTATTGCTCCGTTAGTTATTTCAACCGATCCGGCAGACAATGAAACCAGTGTGGTGCTAAACAAACATGTTACCGCAAAGTTTAATATTCCTATGAATGGCTTAACTATAAATGATTCGACCTTTACTGTAAAGCAAGGCCTGACACCTGTAGCCGGAACGGTACAATACACCGATACAACCGCCACGTTTATACCTCAGGTTAATTTAGCTTCAAACACTACGTACACGGCTACCATTACCACCAAGGCCAAAAGTAGTTCAGGAGTTGCCATAGCAAGCGATTACATCTGGTCATTCACTACGGCAAACACCATTGCACCCTATGTGATTGCAACCGACCCGGTACATAACGAAACAGGAGTTGCCCAGAATAAACTGGTTAAAGCAACCTTTAGCACACGCATGAAAGCTGCTACATTAAATACAACTACTTTCACCTTAAAGCAAGGTGTGAATGTGGTAACAGGAGTAGTTTCATATACCGATTCTACAGCAACGTTTACCCCTGATGTCCTTCTAATCGTCAACACCGTATACACAGGAACCATTACAACCGGTGCACAAAATCTGGCCGGAATACCAATGGGCAATTCCTATTCATGGACATTTACTACCATAGCACCCCTCGTGCCTCCAACGGTTATTTCAACCGATCCGTTGAACAATGCAACGGGGATACCGCTTAACAAAATA
>JAGVLJ010000081.1 GCA_020049855.1 Bacteroidia bacterium
ACATGAACTCCCATTTTCTCTACCTCTTCACTTGATTTGCAACCAAGGTCAAGGAAAATGTTTTTCATGCTCGGAGCCTCTTCTTTTCCGGCATCACGCACGTGAATAGCAGGCCATCCGAAAATACCTTTTACTATTCCTTTGTCGGTATGAATGTTTACTCTTTTCGATGGAGCAATCTGATGGTCAGAACCACCGTTACGTCTTAAATAGATGTATCCGTCTTTAGTAATGTAATGCACAAACCATGATATCTCATCAGCATGTGCTTCAATCACCACTTTGTATTTCGCATCGGGATTAATAACGCCTACAACTGTTCCGTAAGTATCGGTGAAATAGCTGTCGATATAAGGTTTGATGTAATCTAACCAGATTGCCTGCCCGGATGATTCAAATCCGGTTGGCGATGCATTGTTCAAATATTTTTCAAGAAATTTCCAGCTTTGTTCACGCATATAGTAGTGTTGTTAAATATTTATTTGTTGTCATGCTGAGCGTAGTCGAAGCATCATTATGCCCTTCGACTACGCTCAGGGTGACATTCACGCCTTCGGACAATCTTTACACATTTTCTCCTTTTTATACTTCTTGCAACACTTGCCTTTCTTTTTCTTGCACGAAATCATGCAGCCCGAAAAAGGGGATGCAATTGTTGAGGTAGTGTTATTGGAAAATGAAGTTTTCATTGTCTTAAGCGAATGCCAAAAGTATTTGTAATAGAATTAAGAAACAAAAAAATCTGTTCATCGTAAGATGTGCGCCCAAAAACCTTCTTTAATCATGATACACAGACTCTCCTTTTTAGTATTTGGTTTAACCACCTTGCTTTTTACTTCCTGCGAGAAAACGCCAATCGGTTCGGTTACCGTAACCATTCACGATACAGGTTCATCTGTTGCGTATGACGAAATAGTGATTGATGTGCGCAGGGTAGAGGTGAAGTTTGCCAACGCCAATACCAATAACGAGTTCGGGAAATATTTTTTAGATGCACACGCTCAGCAGTTTGACCTTGCCTCACTTGCCGATAGTACAAATGCCGAAATTGCCAACAAAAAACGTATGCCAACAGGCGACCTTACTGAAATGCGCATTGTAGCAGGTGATGATAATTACATTAAAATAAACGGGGTTAAATATGATCTTGTTGTTTCCAACGCTCCCAACTCAGGGCTTACCATTCCTTTGGATGATGTAGGTATTTATGATGGTCAGCAAGCCGAGATTGTCCTTAATATTGATGTTGCCGGTTCTGTACAACAGAATGGCAGCAGCTACGTGCTGAACCCGTTGATTACGGTAGAGTAGGAGGTTGCTCCTCCGGATAATATACTCCTTTCAGAATTTACCAGTTACTTCTAACTGCTTCGCCTCTCAGTGATTTCTCAATATCAATAATCACTTTCTGAATATTGGTATCTATTTGATCAAAACATATCCCGAACTGACATGTCAGGTAGCTGGGATATGTATGTTAAAATATTACGACCCTCCACATTAGCCTTGTATAAAATTGCCAAACAATTATTTGACCCCGAATACTAAAATTCCTAAATTTGTTACCCAAACCAATACTATGCACAAACAACTGCTGATTATTCTTGCTTGCCTGTTTATTGTTATAGCACCACTAAAAGTTATTTCTCAGGAAGTTGAAACGTCTGCTAAATACACCAGCCAGATTGGAGTAAATACCACTTTCTTTTTCAAGCAGTTTTTAAACTTTTCACAGAATAATACCATTGCCGTAAGTCCTTATGTACTTACCTATAAACTGATTTCACCAAAAAATCATGCCTTCCGTATGGGTGTAGGCGGCACTTACAGTAATAAAAAAGAAACATTTGAAAACACCGGGCAATTACCGCGTACAACCAATGCCTATACTCTTGATTTCAGCGCAGGCTACGAATACCGTCAGGCTTTGTCTGAGCGCTGGCTGTGTTTCTTTGGTGCCGATGCCATTACCGATTTAGTGTCAAGCAAAGTAGTTTCCACCGATTCTTCTGATGAAACAACCACCATTACCCAAACCACTAAATTAGGTGGCGCCTTGGTTGTAGGCATACAGTTCAATATTTCAAAACGCATAAGCCTCTTTACCGAAACATCGGTTCAGTTTACCAACAGTAAATCATCATTTGAAGCTAAGTTCCTGAACAATCCCGGGTTTAACTCCAAACAGGTAACCCGCGAAACGGGAGTAAACTTTGTATTGCCCACATCATTGTTCCTTGCTATCAATTTATAAAACAAAAATTTCTGAATCATGGCAAAAAAAATCAACCTCCTTCTTTCAGCAATAGCACTTTTAGTTGTATTAAATGCTTGTCGCAAAGAAACTCCGGTAACAGGTGCTTCCTCACCTACGCTGCCCGAAACGCCTTACAATTATGTAAGTCAGAACTTTGGACAAATTGGCGATCCTTTCTTTAATCAGCCTCCGAACAATATGCTTACCAATGAGGGAGCAACACTGGGCAGGGTGTTATTTTACGATGCAAAACTTTCATTAAACAATACGGTAGCGTGTGCCACCTGCCACAAACAGAATTTTGCCTTTGCAGATAACACAGCAGGAAGTACTGGCTTTGAAAGCAAAACAACACCGCGTAACTCACCTGCCATTATCAATGCAGGAATGAGCAACGGTTATTTTTGGGATATACGAGCCCTTACACTGGAAGAACAAGTGCTTATGCCCGTTAAAAATCATGTTGAAATGGGCTTGGAAAACTTTGATAATCTTGAAATAAAACTCAGAAAACTGGATTACTATAGTCCGCTTTTTGAAGATGCTTTTGGCTCAGCAGAAATAACACGTGAACGCATTGCTATGGCACTGTCGCAGTTTATGCGCTCTATGGTTTCTTACCGCTCAAAATACGATCAAGGTCTTAATTCCAATTTCCAAAACTTTACTGCACTTGAAAAAATGGGTAAAGATTTATTTGAAAGCTGGGAAATGCCTTGCCAAAGCTGCCACAGCGGAAATAATTTTAACGGATGGGGAACATCAGCTTCCAACATAGGATTGGATGAAAACTATTCCGACAATGGTATGGGCGACCTGTCAACAAATCAGGATGCTGCTTTTGATGGTATGTTTAAAGTTCCTTCACTGCGCAATGTAGCGGTAACAGCACCTTACATGCACGATGGGCGTTTTAGTACATTAGAGCAAGTAATAGAACACTATAACACAGGTGTAAAAAAACACCGCAATCTTGACTACCGCTTAACCGAAGGTGGTGGCGGTATTTTCTTTGAAGGCGATGGAAGCGGAGGACCAAATATACCTGTAATTGATCCTCTTCCCGGTGGCTTCGGTTCAGGCGAACCACGAAAACTAAACCTCACCGAAACTCAAAAACGTGCTTTGGTAGCATTTATGCAAACCCTTACGGATTATGAACTGATGCGTGATCCTAAGTTTTCGAATCCGTTTACGGCAAATTAAGGTAAACAACATTTCACGCAAAGAGCGCAAAGCTATTGCGCAAAGGTC
>JAGVLJ010000018.1 GCA_020049855.1 Bacteroidia bacterium
CTCCTTCATGTTAAAACTGCGGCATACCGGGATAGTGAGCAATGCCCCGGCTCAGTACAGAGTCGGGGGTGGGCAGGTGCCAGGTGGTATCGGTTTGGGCGGTGTACAGCTCATCATATAGTACATTCCAGCGCACACTGCTCATTGCTGAATCATGATCGTACTCGGAGTTGTACACACCTGCTTGCGGCAAATATATTTTTAGTTTCAAAGGGGTCATCGTCTCGCGGGCTTACATCCCATAATTCGGCCCCTTGTATTTCAAGTAATTCTTAATCAATCGCGTCCGCTTGTATCTGGTCATAGTTCATATCCAACATCATCAGCGCAATTTTTCCGGTTTGTTCAATAGTATGCGCTGCGGCTAAAAGGGAATCGATCCGTGGTATTGTATCCGTCAATGTATCTACCATAGCCCTCACCATGGTTCCGTATAACCTTCTCCATAAAAAATGGTCAACATGGTTGCTATCATTCAGTGTGCCGTCATAAATAGTGGGATCGGATGTTTTCAAGGCTTTGTCCAAAAAGTAGTTTGATTTTAACGAATCAAGGCTTACATGCTTGAAAACAGAATCGACCATATCATCAAAATCAATTCCCGGCATCGAATCTACATAAACGCTATCTGTTTCAAAGGTAAGGCTATCAAGTTGCGCATATCCCATTTGAGTAAATGCTAAAATGGAAGCGAGAAGTAACAGTGTTTTTTTCATAAAAAATTTGATTAAAAGGTTTACATACTTTTTCGTGATATATTTAGTTATATTTATTATCAAATCGGCCTTCTGTAACATTAACCACTTCCCCGGTGTTTACATCCTTCCCCATAAAGGAGAATGTGCCTGAAATGATTGAATTTACTGAATCAAGACGCGAAATATTAAGCCAACCCTCATAAGTGCTGTCTGTATAATACCGACTACCGTTGTATCTGTATAATCCCTTAGATAAATAGGTTGTGCTTGAGCCAAATTTGTAGCTTCCGTTTCCTGTTATTGTATAGTTGCCAATAGTAATAATAATTGTTGATTCTGGAGAATACAGATTTTTAGCATCTATAACCATTCCTCCATTTTGGTAATCAACCCACACCGTGGTAGGTAGCCACACTTGTCCGTTTACTTTACACCCAAAAGTATTAGCTCCTGTTTGCGTAATAGGAGGGAGAGTGTTTGAGGGTGGTATAGGTTTAAGCCATGCATCATCGGGTTCAAAAAGCGAACACCCACTTAAAAAAGGGAAGAAAGAAATACTAGTAATAAAAATCAGCGTTTTTGTTTTCATAACAAATAGTTATTAGATAACAAAGCTAACGGCTAATTTTGGTGAAAACAAATTTTTGCTAAACTTAAAGTGAAAATTACCCTTTAGGGTAATTTGTTTTGGGCGTAACAATGGGAATTTGCATTACCCCTGTTTCAAATACTCCTCCGCAATCTCCTCTAGTTCCCTGTACCATTTTTTACCAAACCGCCTTACTAAAGCATCTTTCAAAAATTTGTATACAGGCACCTGGTGTGCATCGCCCAGTTTGCAGGCGGGCTTGCAAATGCTCCATTTGTTGTAGTTAATTCCGGTGTATTCGCCCACGGTTTTAAGGCGAATAGGATAGAGGTGGCACGAGATGGGTTTACGAAATTTTGTTTTTCCTTCTTTCCAGGCTTTTTCAATACCGCAGCCCAGTATACCCTGCTCATCACGAATGGCAAAATTGCATTCGCCCGTAGGCAGGCAGGTGGTTTGCAGTTCTCCGTCTTTTTTGTCTTTTTCCCAATAGCCTTTTTTCTCTATGGCTTTAAGTGATTTTGGGGTGAGGTAGGGTTTAATATGTTTCAGGTCTTTACCTATTTGTTCAATTTCCGCTTCAGTAAGGGGGGCACCCGAATCGCCTTCAATGCAACAGGCACCTTTGCATTTTTCGAGATTGCAAATGAAATTTTTCTCCAGAATATCTTCCGAAATCAGTGTCTCGCCATGTAAAATCATGCAGGCGAAGATAAGGTTTGCCCGTCAAAAGTGCCTGTTGGCCCAGGTGCTGATCATTTTACCCTTATCCGCTGAAACAGCGAAAAGAAGCGGAATAGTAACAGGGGAAAAGGGACATAAATTACCCGAACCGCCTAAATTTGAGACCTAAAATCATGATTTTTGAGGGGTAAATCGCCTGAGAACTATCATATATTCTCTGCTTGTTTCGTCAGGTTGAAAAAACTAATTTTGGCTTTTTATACATTCATAAAATATAACTTATTAAATGCTCGCAGCAGTTAACGAAACAGTAGAATCTGTGGTGATCAGATTTGCCGGAGACTCAGGAGATGGAATGCAGCTTACCGGCTCCCAATTCACTAATACGTCAGCTTTGTTAGGTAACGACTTAGCTACTTTCCCCGATTTTCCCGCTGAAATTCGTGCCCCTATAGGTACAGTGGCCGGTGTTTCCGGTTTTCAGGTTCATATTGGGTCTTCACGCATCTATACTCCGGGCGACAGTTGTGACGTACTGGTGGTGATGAACGTAGCTGCTTTAAAAAGCAACCTGCGTCACCTGAAAAAAGGTGGAACCATCATTGCCAACACCGATGGGTTTGATGCCAAAAACATGCGGTTAGCCGGTGTGGCTGACGATAAAAACCCGCTGGAAGATGGTTCACTGGAAGGATATGATGTAAAGAAACTGGATGTAACCAAAATTACCCGTGCGGCTCTTACCGATTCAGGTTTGGGCGTGAAGGAAATTGACCGTTGCAAAAATATGTTTGTATTGGGCCTTATCTACTGGATGTATCATCGTCCTATTGAGAACACAGTGAATTTTATTGAAAGTAAATTCAAGAAAAATCCAGCGGTGGCCGAAGCAAACGTTAAAGTACTGAAAGCCGGATGGAACTATGGCGAAACCACTGAGGCTTTTGCTTCGCGTTATGAAGTAAACAAAGCTAAAATGGATGCCGGGGTTTACCGCGGTATTACCGGAAATGTGGCCGCTACCTATGGGCTGATTGCGGCTTCGGTTAAATCAGAACTGCCGTTGTTTCTGGGGTCATATCCTATCACACCGGCTTCTGATATTTTACATGAACTTTCAAAGTACAAAAATTTTGGTATAAAAACATTTCAGGCCGAAGATGAAATTGCCGCGATTACCTCGGCCATTGGGGCAGCCTTTGGTGGAAGTCTGGCCATAACCACTTCATCGGGTCCAGGCATTGCGTTAAAAACGGAAGCCATTGGGTTGGCCACCGTGCTTGAACTGCCCATTGTGATTGTAAACGTACAGCGTGGTGGCCCTTCAACCGGGTTGCCTACCAAAACCGAGCAAGCCGACTTATTACAGGCTATGTATGGCCGTAATGGCGAATGCCCGGTAGCCATTGTAGCAGCTCAATCTCCAACAGATTGTTTTGATGCAGCCTTTGAAGCCTGCCGCATTGCTGTTGAACATATGGTACCTGTGTTTTTATTAACTGACGGATATATTGCCAACGGTTCTGAACCATGGAAGTTTCCTACTACAGCCGATTTGCCAACTATCAAAGCGGCCTACAGCAAACCCGAAGATAAAAAAGACGGTAAATTCCTCCCTTACGAACGAGATGAAAAACTCTCACGTCCATGGGCAATTCCCGGAACACCAGGATTGGAACACCGCATTGGCGGATTGGAAAAGCAAAATGGTACAGGCAATATTTCCTACGATCCGGCTAACCACGAGTTCATGATTCACCTACGGGCCGAAAAAATAGAACGCATTGCAGATTATATTCCTGATCAGGCACTGGATAATGGTCCTGAAAAAGGAGACCTGCTTATTCTGGGCTGGGGCGGAACTTACGGAGCGTTAAAAACTGCTACCCGCGATTTACTGGCCGAAGGATACAGTGTAGCACATGCACATTTACGCCACCTCAATCCGATGCCGAAAAACCTGGGAAATATGTTAAAGAATTACAAGCAGGTTTTAATTCCTGAACTGAACAGCGGTCAACTTATTAAGATCATCCGTGATAAATATTTCATTGATGCCAAAGGGTTGAACAAAGTGCAGGGACTTCCATTCACCACCATTGAAGTTAAGAATAAAGTAAAAGAACTTATCAGCAAATAAGTTTAAATGACTAGTGCTTAATTTTTAATAAGGGTATGACAACAACGGTCAAAAGCAATACTATTCTCGATAGATCATTTGATTTTGCACTCGTCATTATTGAAATATATAAAAAAATGAGAAAAGAAAATGAATTTGTCCTTTCAAAGCAATTACTGAAAAGTGGGACGAGTATCGGGGCTAATGTTAATGAAGCAACTGCCGGGCAAAGCAAAAAGGATTTCATAGCTAAAATGGCCATTGCTTCCAAGGAAGCCCGTGAGACGAACTATTGGCTGCGACTCATTCAAAAAAGTGAAATTGTATCAGTTGATGTTCGTAAAGGGTTAAAGGAGTCAGATGAGATATTAAAAATTCTTACCGCAATCGTAAAAACAGCTCAATTAAGTTTAAAAAAATGAGTAATAATTAAGCATTCAACATTAATTAATTCAACATTCAACAAAGCATTCAACATTATGACGATATTAGAAACAAGCGTTAATGAGAAAAAATTAACATCGAAAGATTTTGTCAGCGATCAGGAAGTACGCTGGTGCCCCGGTTGTGGCGACTATTCTATATTGAAGCAGGTGCAAACCGTGATGCCTGACCTGGGCAGAGCCCGTGAAGAGTTTGTATTTATTTCCGGTATTGGATGCTCCTCACGCTTCCCTTATTATATGGAAACATTCGGGATGCACTCCATTCACGGACGTGCAACGGCTATTGCTTCGGGGTTGAAAGCTGCACGACCTGATTTAAGCGTGTGGATTGTGAGCGGAGATGGTGATTCGCTTTCTATCGGAGGAAATCATACCATTCATTTGCTACGCAGAAATTTTGATGTGAATATGCTGGTGTTTAATAACCAGATTTACGGACTGACCAAAGGCCAGTATTCTCCTACTTCCGAAGCCGGAAAGATTACCAAATCCACCCCTATGGGTTCCATTGACCATCCGTTTAATCCGGCTGCTTTGGCATTAGGTGCCGATGGTACTTTTGTGGCACGTAGTATGGATCGTGACCCGAAACATTTGCAGGCTATTCTTAAAAGAGCCTACCAACATAAAGGAACTTCGTTTGTAGAGATTTATCAGAATTGCAACGTTTTTAACGATGGGGCGTTTGAAATTTTCACAGAGAAAAGCAGCAAAAAATTAGAAACCCTTTTTGTTGAACAAGGCAAGCCGCTCATCTTTGGCGAAAACAATGATAAAGGAATTAAGCTGGATGGCTTTAAACCGGTTATTGTAAACCTGAATGAAGGGCATTCGGCCAATGACCTGTGGATACACGATGAAACCGATCAGGTAAAAGCCAATATCCTTGCCCGTTTCTTTGATAGTCCGGAGAAGGAAGGTCACCTGCCTCGTCCGTTTGGTGTTTTTTATACCGAAGACAGGCCATGTTATGAAGACATGATGACCCATCAGTTGGAAGAGGCTGCTTCTAAAGGAGCAGACCTGGATAAACTGATAGCCGGAAGAGAAACCTGGATTGTGAATTGAAGTAGATTCATGCTTATAATAAAAAGGCCGCGATACTATCGCGGTCTTTTTATTATATAAATTTACGGTTAAAATTTCTATTTCACACTTATCAGTTCTATATCAAAAGTTAGAGTAGCATTTGGCGGAATTGTACTTCCGGCTCCGCGGTCGCCATAGGCAAGTTCGGACGGAATAATCAAGCGGAATTTTTCACCGGTACGCATCAGGTACATTCCTTCTACCCATCCTTTAATCAATCCGTCAACTCCTAATTTGAATTTGAAAGTTTCTCCCCGTTCTACCGATGAATCAAAAATATCAGTACTGGTTTGGTAAGTTGCCTGATGCACGCACGGAGTATAACAACCCTGTGGGCATTTGGCCGGTAAATAGCCGGTATAATGTACCTCAACAGTTTTTCCGCTATCGGCTTTTATACCTTTTGGATTTTTCTTTACTATAATGTATTGCAGGCCACTGGCCGTTTTTAGAGGAGTTGTTTTTTTCTTGCTGTCTACAAACGGAACCGGCTTTGAATGGACCGCTATAAGTTCCACATCAAAAATGAGTGTGGAATTGGGGGCAATTACATTTCCTGCTCCTTTGTCACCATAAGCCAGTTGAGGAGGAATAATGAAGCGGTACTTTTCACCTACACGCATCATGCGCACGCCTTCCACCCATCCGGGTATTAGCGGATCTAAAGCTAGTTTAAAAGGAAATGGTTTGCCCCGTTCAATGGAGGAGTCAAATATTTTTCCATTCGTAAGGTATCCGGTGTAATGTACCTCCACCATCAAACCGCTGTCGGCTTTAATGCCTTTTTTATTGGTCTTAATTTGAATGTATTCTAAACCACTTAGAGTTTTTTTCTTAGTTACCTTCATGGTTGAATCTACATAAGGTGTCGGATGTTCGGTTGCGGTAATATCTACTAGTTCTACATCAAAAATCAACACCGAATTAGGCGGAATTGAGCCTGTCGGCCTGTCGCCATATCCAAGATGTGCAGGGATAACCAAAGTGGCTTTTTCTCCTTTGCGAAGCAATGCGATTCCTTCGTCCCATCCGGGAATAACCTGCCCTTTCCCTAAGGGAAATTCATAAGGTTGACCACGTTCGCGCGAACTGTCAAATACTTTACCTGTGGTGAGCGTTCCGGTGTAGTGTACTTTTACCAAGTCGCCATTTTGAGGTTGAATCCCATTAGGAACCGATACTGTTCTAATCAATTTTAATCCGGAGGCCATCGTTAGGGTATCGACAGGTGCGGCAAATAACCTAAATGTACCGATCAGAAAAAGAAGGAGCAGTATTTTTTTCATTAGTGCTTATGTACTTTAATCAATTCCATTTCAAAAACGAGGGTTGAGAAAGGTTTAATTACGGGTCCGCGTTCCTGCTCGCCATAGGCAAGCCATGAAGGAATGACCACCCGAATTTTCTCGCCCTCATGCATTTTCATCAGTGCAATTTCCCATCCCTGAATGACGTATCCGTTGCCTACCGGAAAACTAATAGGTTCTCCTCGATCGTACGAGCCATCAAATTTAGTTCCATCTATTAAGGTGCCAAGATAATGTACATACACCGAGTCACCCTTTTGCGGCATATAACCCGAAGGATTTGCCTTGAGGGTTTCGATATAAATACCACTGGCATCTTTCGCAAAATTTTTGCCTGTTACAAACTTGCTTATTACTTCATTTTCCTGCGCTTTGATTATTTCAGCTTCAGCTTTTGCTTTGGCTTCAAGTTCGGCACGAGTAGTTATATCTATCATTTTAATGGTGAAAGTTACTTTGCTTCCCGGTTTAATAAATGTGGGCAAAGGTTGTCTGAAAGTTTTGGCAAACAAAGAGTCGGCATTTACAAGAAAAATTGCGCTATCTCCTTTCGCCATCATAACAAATCCTTCTTCAAGAGAGCCCCGGAATGTGGAAGGGTTTAAACTAATGCTGATGGGCTTCCCTCCATCGCGATAAGTGTGTATAAAGGCCGAGTCGGTGTTTGATTTGGCAATCATGTGCAATACGATAATGTCGCTAATTGCCGGTTTCTTCCCTTTTACATCGTGCTTAAAAAAATGGTACTTTAAACCGGTGGCCGTAGAGTCGAATTTGATTTTTGCGAATACCTGCGAGCAGATAAACAATGAAAGTATTAATAATAGTTGTTTCAATGCTTTTTAATTTTTAAGAGTTCCATTTCAAAAACAAGTGTAGAGTAGGGTTTAATCTTTTCACCTCTTCCGCGTGGTCCATAGGCCATCCACGAAGGAATGATTACTTTGTACTTTTCTCCCACATGCATTAACTTCAGTGCTTTTTCCCATCCATCAATCACCATTTGTTTTCCGGTAGGGAAACTAATAGGCTCACCTCGCTCAAGTGACGAATCAAAGGTAGTTCCGTCAAGCAGGGTGCCTGTGTAATGAATCTCTACGGTATCGCCTTCTGAAGCCTGAGCCCCTTTTTCATTTCGGGTAAGCACTTCATATAGTAAACCATCGGAGGTTTCTTCCAGTTTGGTTGGGTACGATGATTTAAAGTTTTTCAGAATATCCAATTCAAGATTTTTCATTTCTTCCGATTCTTTATCCATCTTTTTTTGCATCTCATCTTGAGTCATGATATCAACCATTTTAATGGTAAAGGTCATGCTGCTTCCTTTTTCAATAAATTCAGGAAGCGGAGTTTGAAATGTGCGTAAAAACAGGGAGTCGGCACTTACCACAAAGGAAGCACTGTCTCCTTCTGCCATCATCATAAATCCTTCTTCGAGGGCACCTTTGAATGTAGGCTCAATTACACTGATGGTAAAAGGTTTTTTATCGCGGTAGGTATCAAAAAATGCCGAGTCTTTGCTGGTAAGCCCTACCATGTGCACTACAATAAAATCTCCCAAACGTGGTTTCAATCCTTTTTCATTCTGGGTGAAAAATTTGTATTTGAGTCCGGTTGGGGTGGTTTCAAAGTCTTTCTTTTTACCACATGAAATGATGGTGAGAATAGCCATTCCCAAAATCATTGAATTGATGAGTTGTTTTTTCATTTATACTTATTGCAAATATTGTTTAAATTCAGGAAGTACCTGTTTAAATTTTTTTATTACTTCGTCAAGGCTGTCTTCTGATTCGCCCCCGGCTGCATGAAAATGGCCGCCTCCGTTAAAATATTTTCGGGCAAATTCGTTAGCTGGAAACCCATTTTTGGATCGGAACGACATTTTTACACGAACGGTACGATCAATGATTAATACGGCAAGTTCAGCATCAGCAATGCTTAATCCGTAATTTACCAATCCTTCGGTATCACCCGTTATTACGTCAAAACGTTTTATTTCTTCGCGGTTAATAGTGATAAGGGTTGTTTTGTATTCGGGCAGGTATTCCATTTTTTTGTAAAGAGCATACCCAATGAATTGCATGCGGTCGATAGAGTAACTATCGTAAATAAGACTGTGAATTTTTGAACTGTCAACACCTTTTTCTATCAAATCAGCGGCTATCCGGTGCGTATTCGGTGTAGTGGAGTCATGTTTAAATGAGGCGGTATCGGTCATAATCCCAGCATAGATACATGAGGCGATGTCTTTATCAATAAATTTTTCTCCGTTCCACAGGTGAATAAATGTATAAATGAGTTCACAGGTAGAACTTGCTTTAGTGGTCCACAAGCGATAATCTTCAAAACATTCGGGATCTAAGTGATGGTCAATCATTACCTTTTTAGCCTTGGAAATCTTTACCAGTTCGCCCAGTTTGTGGATGCGTTTAAGGGCATTAAAGTCAAGGCAAAAAATATAATCTGCTTCTGCTACCAATTTTTCTGCCAGGGTTGTTTTTTCTTCGTAGTTTATAACAGTGCTATTGCCTGGCATCCAATGCAAAAATGCCCCATAATCCGTGGGGCTTAACACTGTTACGTTGGCAATGCCGTACGCTTTAAAGAAGTTGTACAAACCAAGAGACGAGCCCAGCGCATCTGCATCGGGCTTGTGGTGAGTGGTAATAACAATTTTTTCACTCGCTCCCGGTTTTAGTATTTCCCGTAATTCGGTAATCTCTCTCAACACGTTTTGATTAGAACGGGTGCAAAGGTCGTCAAAAAGTGGTCATTTGCAAATAATTCAACAGGAGCAAACCTCCTTATTTTGAATCTTCTGTGGATTTATTTCCAGTTAACCCCTACTTTTGCGCCAAAATTTAGCATACCATGTCAAACATAACGTTCACCATGATTAAGCCCGATGCAGTAGGCAACGGACACACAGGAAAGATTATAGACCAAATTATTAGTAATGGTTTTAGGATTGTGGCAATGAAATATACCTGCCTATCGGAAGAAACGGCTGGAAGGTTTTATGATGTTCACCGCACAAGACCCTTCTTTAAAGATCTGGTTGATTTTATGTCTTCGGGGCCTATTGTTGCTGCCGTGTTAGAAAAAAATAATGCGGTAGAAGATTTTCGAAAATTAATTGGAGCTACCGATCCTAAAAAGGCTGAGCCCGGAACTATTCGTAACCTTTTTGCCAAAAGTATTGAGGCAAATGCCGTTCACGGATCTGACAGCGATGAAAATGCAGCCATTGAGGCTAACTTTTTCTTCAATCAGTTTGAGAGATTTTAATATAGAAAATCTTATAATAATATAAAAAGCGGTCAAAATGCTGCTTTTTCTATTCCCAATAATTTTTGCGTATCGGTTAAGGGCATCAAGTTCTGTTTGTACAATCAATTCGGTAAAATTCGATTTTGATGGTTGGGTTTGTGCCTGTTCTAATGCCAAGTAATAAGCCATACGGTTTTTGGCGTCTCCCTTTATATCTAGCAATAACATACCATTGCTTCAGTAAAATCAGGTTCATCACCAGCCGGGAGATGGAGTCATTGCCATCAATAAACGGATGGATGGTTGCTTAATCTCTCATGCATTTCAGCGGCCAGCACAATGGGATGTAATTTACTTTGCTGTTGCCGAAACAGATAAAATAATCTTCCATTTGTTTAGCTACCAGCTAAGGAGGAGGGGGAACATGTTTACGACCTTTAATCATCACCTACACCTGTCGGTATTTGCCTGCATTAGGTTGAATAATGTATCTCAAAATAAGGTGGTGAACAGCTAAAAGCGTATGCTCATTAAACACCTCCTTTTTCTCAATCAGGTATTTCACATAGGCAATTGCTTGCTGATGGTCGATTGCTTTCAGGTGTTCGCGCATACTTTTCCCCGAGATAGTGAGCCCATCATTAATAACTAAATCAGTTTCCTTTAACGTGAGGGTGTTCTTTCATAGGTGAATTCCAACTCCAGTGCCTGTGCAATTCGGCAGCTATCATATTGACATAACTTTTGCAGTTTTGATTTTACTTTATCAATTTCCTTCAGAAAGAATTATTTTTTTTAGGAAGTGCTGATGTTTTGGGGGACGTAGGTGTTTTTTAATTCCTGCTCAGCAGCTACTATAGCTTGAAAGGCCAACGCATAATCGCTTACCTCAGAAAGAATTTTTCTTTTAACCCAGCCACCATTAGGTTATTGGCCTCTATGTTCAGCAAGTCTGCCAGTTTTACTACCTGAGTTTTGGTAGGTTTGCGTGTACCATTTCAAATTTACTTAACAGAGCCTGATCCAAACCCAGAGCATGTGCCACCTTGTGCAACTTCATTCCTTTCTGCTCTCTGGATGTTTTAATGATGGATTTTATTTGTTACCGTATTTAACAAGACATAAGTAGTTGTTTTTTCAAAAAAAAACCAACCGTTTCGGGTTGGCTTTTTTATTTGAAAAAAATTATTCTCCTGTTGGTTGTTCCGGTGTATTGCTTTCTGTGTTATTGTTCTGGTCGGGCTTGCGGTGATGATCGCGTGGTCCGCGGTCCCGGTTATCGCGTCTGTCGCCATCCGGCCTTCTTGGTCCGCGGTTTCCGCCTTCAGGACGTGGTCCGCGCGGAGGACGTGGTGATTCTTCCGGCATTCCCTCAGGTTTTGGCAATAATACCTTACGTGATAAACGGTATTTACCGGTTTTTTTGTCAACCTCAATCAACTTCACTTTTATTTCTTCACCGGTTTGTAATACCCCTTCCATGCTTGGTAAACGTTGCCATGAAATTTCAGAGATATGAAGCAACCCTTCTTTACCGGGAAGGAATTCGATGAAGGCACCAAAATCAGTAATGGATTTTACTTTACCCACGTATTCCAGTCCGGGCTCAGGCACTACTACAATGCCTTTGATGATAGCAATGGCCTTATCCATATTCTCTCTGTTGGCCGAGGCTACTTCAATAATGCCGTGTTCGCCTTCTTCGGTAATTGATACAATGGTGTTAGTATCCCGCTGAATTCCCTGAATAACTTTTCCACCGGGCCCAATGACAGCACCGATAAATTCTTTATCAATGATGAGTTTTTCGATGCGCGGAGCGTGTGGTTTGTAATCGGCACGTGGTTCAGCAAGGGTTTTGTTCATTTCATTCATGATATGGGTGCGGCCGGCTTTTGCCTGGTTCAGGGCTTCTTCTACCACTTCCCATTTCAGTCCGTTTATTTTAATATCCATCTGACAGGCCACAATACCTTTGGAGGTACCTACTACTTTAAAGTCCATATCGCCCAGATGATCTTCATCACCAAGAATATCTGAAAGCACTGCATACTTACCGGTTTTTTCATCTGTAATAAGGCCCATGGCAATACCTGAAACGGCACCACGCATTTTTATTCCGGCATCCATTAAGGCAAGCGAACCTGCACACACGGTAGCCATAGATGATGAACCGTTTGATTCAAGAATATCTGATACCACACGAATGGTGTACGGATTTTCCATGCTGTCGGGGAGCATACGTTTTAATCCGCGTAGTGCAAGATTTCCATGCCCAATTTCCCTGCGACCTGGTCCACGGTTTGGTTTTACTTCACCGGTAGAGAAAGAAGGGAAATTATAGTGTAATAGAAATTTACTGTAACCAAACACCATTGGGCTATCCAACAACTGCTCATCCATTTTGGTTCCCAGCGTTACTGAAGTGAGTGATTGTGTTTCGCCACGGGTAAACACAGCCGAACCATGTGCTGATGGAAGGTAATCTACTTCAGACCAGATAGGACGAACCTGATCGAGCGCACGGCCATCTAAACGGCTGCGGTCATTTAAAATGAGGTTACGCACGGCATCATACTGCACGTCATGAAAATATTTTTTTACTAGGGTGATGTCTTCCGGATTCTCAATGGTATCCGGATCAACTCCCTCCTGATTTTGCGGAAGGGCGGCCAGATAATCATCCACTAATTTTTTGAATGCATCGCTGCGATCCTGTTTAGGAAGTGCTGACTTGGCAATGGTATAAACCGGCTCGTAAAATGTTTTATAAATTTTTTCACGAAGGGTTTCATCATGTACATCCGGTGCATAAGCGCGGGGAGCTTTTTTGCCACCTGCTGCTTCTGCCAGTTCCAGTTGCCATTGGCATTGTTTCTTGATGGCCTCATGGGCAAATTTCAATGCTTCGAGCATATCTGCTTCTGATACTTCAGCCATTTCGCCTTCAACCATATTAATATCGTGGGCGGTTCCGGCAACGATTAGATCAATATCCGCTTTATCTAATTCTGATTTGTATGGATTGATAACAAATTTTCCGTCAATACGACCTACGCGTACTTCAGAGATAGGGCCATTGAAAGGTATATCACTTAAGGTAAGGGCTGCTGAAGCGGCCAATCCTACAAAGGCTTCAGGTAATACTTCCGGTTCGCCACTGTGTAGGGTAATAATTACCTGCGTGTCGGCATGATAGTCATCGGGAAATAAAGGACGCAGTGCGCGGTCAACAATACGGCTGATGAGTACTTCATAATCGCTTAGTTTAGCTTCACGCTTGTGAAAACTGCCAGGGATGCGTCCTACTGCAGCAAATTTCTCCTGATAATCTACCGACAGGGGCATAAAATCTACCCCGGGCTTAGCTTCTTTGGCTGATACTACTGTGGCCAAAATCATGGTGTTGTTGTGACGTAACATTACGGCACCGTCAGCCTGACGGGCAAGTTTTCCGGTCTCGAGAGTAACGACTTTGCCGTCTCCCAGATCGAATGATTTTGAAATTCCGATTGTCATTTTTTAATCGTTTAATTTTTAATTATTTGCAGGCAGTCCAAGGGTCCTGCAATACCCCTATTTCGTAAACAGCAACGGCTTGACCCTGTTTTAAAAGGCCAAGCCGTTAACGTTATCCATGAGTGTAAAAAAAATTACTTACGTAAGTTTAATTCCTTGATAATTGCCCGGTAGCGGAACACATCCACTTTAGCAAGGTAATCAAGTAATGAACGTCTTTTACCTACCAACTTAATGAGGCTTAATTCAGCCGAGTGGTCTTTTTTGTTTTCTTTTAAGTGATCAGTAAGGTGATTTATGCGATGGGTAAATAACGCAATTTGTCCTTCGGCCGATCCGGTATCCGCTGCACTTTTTCCGTGCTTAGCAAAGATCTCTTTCTTGGTTTCTGAAGTTAATAACATGGGTAAACTTTTTTATTAAATGGACGGCAAAGATACCGCAAGTTTTTAGAATAACAAACCCCCTGATGATTTTGAGAGATACTCTATGCTACTGGAATTCAGGTGTGCAGGATTGTTTAATCAGGACAGGGACGCCTTAACGCTCTTTTTCCAGATACCCTTTTCCCAGGCATATTTTAAGGTGGAGGGCAAACTGTGCCACAGGTATTTACTTAACTCCACATGAAAGGAGGGCATAAAGTAGCAGTTTACAGTGCAGCCTTCGCAAGCATTGTGTCGTCCCTCTAAAGCTATTTGTTCTTTTACTTTTTCTGAGTGGTACAGGTCAAATAACCGTCCCTCCACCGCAAGTTCCTCAAGCCCCAGGTGGTAGCAGGGGAGTACCAATTTATTTTCGGGTGAAATGACGATGGTAGTACTGCCTGCCTTGCACAATGGATTATCAGAGTGGTTGCCCCCGTTTTTTCTGAGAGTTAAAAAAGCCTTGTTCAGGTACACTAATTTTTTCCCTCCCCAATGGTATAATTTCTCCAAATCTGAGGCACTTAACTCGGAGCCAACTTGCTTATAAGAGAAAATAGGATTTAGAATAAGCATGAGGTTATTGGGTTGGCTTATTTCCCGGTACACTTGTTCAATCTGATGGATATTGCCGGAGTGAACGGTAAATAAAATATCAGGCCGTTCGCCCAGTTGTGTAGCTATTTGTATCGATTCGAGTAAATGCTCAAAACAATTTACTCCACGCGAGGCATTATGTTCTTCGGCTATGGGCGAATCGAGGGAGAAGTGCAGCATGTCAATCAAGCCTTTTAGCTTCTTTGCACTTTTAGGATACAAAAGCGTGTTGGTGGTAACGGTGGTAATAAATCCGGATTTTTTGGCCAGAGATAAAAACTCGGGCAATTGCTGATGCAGTAAAGGTTCTCCCCCGGTAAAATCAATAACCTGCACACCCAGTTTTTTCAAATCGCGCAGGTTTTCTGTTACCTGCTCAATGGTGACATACGGTGAAGGTTTTTCCCATATATCGCAAAACCCGCAACTGGCATTGCAGCGGTAGGTGATGTAATAATTGCATAACACCGGATGTTTGATAAAGCGCACAGGGCAAAGATAAGTGAATGAAGGGGTGTTACGGTAAGGCGGCCTGCGGATGCAGGATTTGAAAAACTTTTGGTTAATTTAGCGGGGTAGGTGGGAAAATTCAAAATAGCGAAGCGATATGTCCTGTTAAAATGGAGAGGCAATAGACAAAACAAGTAGATGGGTACTTATTGGATTTAGTAATCTCTTAATCTGCGGTACGTGAGCGATCGGGTCAGTATTTAATCATCAACCCTGACAGGGCTTTAATCTTTACAGCCCTGTCAGGGTTATGCTCCGCTTCTATTATTTTGGGTTTTCTATATACACCGATGAGGTAGGGAAGGCAAAACGGCAGCCGTTCTTTTCTACAATTTTCATAATGTCGAGGTTGATGAACTCTTTCACCTTAATCATAATATCCCAGTCGTTGGTATTTACGAAATAAATGATGGTAATATCGAGGTTGGAGTCTTTAAAATCGGAAAAGGCCACAATAGATTCTTCAATTGTTTGTTCGTGGTTATCAATCATACGTTTGATGTCGTGGACCACATCAACTAACTGCTGCCTGCTGCTTGTGTAAGTAAGGGCGATGGTAAATTTTACCCTGCGTTGCGTGCTGCGGGTAATATTGTTCAAAAAAGTGTCAACCAATTTTTTGTTTGGCACAATCAGCAGGCTTCGGTCAAGGGTGCGTATTTTGGTGCTGCGAAAACCTACACTTTCTACTACGCCTTTAAAATCGGGGGTTTCAATAATATCGCCTGTAGTAAAAGGTTTGTCGAGAAAAATAATAAACGACCCTAACAAGTTGGCAATGGTTTCTTGTGCGGCTAAGGCCACCGCCAAACCGCCAATACCCAAAGAGGTGACAATAGCTGTAATGTTCAGTTCATATACATTGCTTAGTATGGAGAATAAACCGATGGTGGCCAGTGCTACTTTAGAGAGTTCACGCAAAAAACTAATCAGTTGTGCATCGGCTTTTATTTCTCCCAGTTTAGCGCGTTCGGTTTGCACAAAAGCAATAAAATCAGTGATGCGTAAAAAAATCCAAGTTATAAAAGCCCCCAATAACGTTTCAAATATGCGTGTTACAATCATTTTTACCCCGAATTTATAATCGGGTCCCAGATGCCATTCTTTAGGGTACTCCAAATGGGTGCATGCTAAGTAGAGAATGAGCAGGGCAAAAAATATTTCAAAGGGTTTGCGCAGCAGTTCTACAAACTCATCGGCATAGGCATTTTTTGAAAACCGTTTAAAGAAGCGAAACAGGAGTCGACTTACCAGCCGCGAGCCCCTGCGTTTTACAATCCATCCAAATAAAATAATGGTGAAGAACAGCAGGTACGAAAGGTACGTGTTGCCTAAAAAGGTACGCTGCAAAAATTCTTCGGAGAATAACATATTATCTCAATAAGGTGGTTAACGACATTTCGAGGGCTTTGGCGCTGATACCCGTTTTACGAGGGTGAAACTGCTGCACACGCATTAATGTTTTACGAATGATGTTGGATGTGTCTTTAAAAATGGCAGTATCTTCCAGTTGTGCTTCCTTACTCATCAGGTAGGCAAACACGCGAGCCATGCCACAGTTGGCAATAAAATCAGGAATCACGCTTACATGTTTATCGGCAAAGGTTGCAATGGGGCCCATAAAAATCTGTTCATCGGCAAAGGGTACATTGGCACCACAGCTTATTACTTCCAGTTCATTATCAATCATGCGTTGCAGTTGGTCTTGTGTAAGCAGGCGCGAGGCAGCAGCCGGAATCATAATCTCGGCACCCATGCTCCATAATTTTTCATTCACTTCATCAAAACTTAGCAGGTTTTGTGCTACCAGTTTGTTGCCATCTTTATGAATGAACAGTTGACGTACTTCTTCGAGGGTGTATCCGTTTGGGTTCATCAGTCCGCCCGAGCGGTCAATGATGCCGACTATTTTGGCACCAAAACCGGCTAAGTAATAGGCAGCGGCACTGGCCACATTTCCCCATCCCTGTATGATGACCCGTTTGTTAACGATGTTGCCATTCCAGAATTCGTAGTAATTACGTACCGCTTCGGCAACTCCAAATCCGGTGATCATGTCGGCAACCAAATATTTTCTTTCAACCGAAGGCGAGAGTTGCTCATGCGTAATCACTTTCGAAACACCTTCGCGCAGGTTGTTAATCATTCGTTTTTTGGTTGCTTCATCCGGTTTGTGATGTCCGGTTACGGTTCCTTCCTGCGGATGTTGCAATCCGTATTTTTCCGTAATCGGAATCACTTCATGTATTTCATCTACATTCAAGTCGCCACCCGTACCGTAGTAAGTTTTAAGCAGGGGCATCACTGCTTTATACCAGCGTTCAAGTACACCTTGTTTGCGTGGGTCGGCCGGATCAAAATTTATTCCTGATTTGGCTCCGCCAATGGGTGGCCCCGAAATGGTAAATTTTACTTCCATGGTTTTGGCCAGCGAGAGCACCTCATGTTTATTTAACCCTTTGCGCATGCGGGTACCGCCTCCGGCCGACCCTCCGCGCAGGGAGTTAATCACTACCCAGCCTTCGGCTTCGGTTTCGGGGTCTTTCCATTCAAAAACTATTTCCGGTTGTTTTTCTTCAAAGCGTTTTAAAAGATTCTGCATGTATCGTGTTTTATGTAAATGTAGTTTATTGAAAAAGGAGTTGGTTAAATTTTCCATACATGCTACCGCCAGTGTTGTCTTCTTCGGCTCCGGTAACACTGCTCAGGCAATTGTTTTTTTGCAACACACGCAGCACGCCCAGAAAAGCAAAGATGAGTGCTTCTTTAAAATTTACGGTGGTCTCTTCAGGAATATGTACTTCCAATGTGCAATGTTCGCGTAGTTTGTCGGCAAGATACTGGTTAAAAGCACCGCCACCTGTTACCAGCAGGCGGTTGTTGTTTATGTTGTAATGTTCTTTAATAACCTTAGCACTTTGCGCCACCTGCATGGCTATATGTTCGCACAGGGTAGCAAGCTTATCCTGCGGGGCAATGCGGTAATTTTTGGCTACCGGCCAAAATACCTTGTTGATCCATTCGCGGTTTAATGATTTTGGCCAGGGCTGTGTGTAAAATTCAATGGCATTTAAATCGGTCAGCAGGTTGGCATCAACTGTTCCTTTGGCCGCTTCATTTCCGTTTTCGTCATATTCTAATTCGAGCAAACGCGCGGTGCGGTTCAGCACAATATTGCAGGGTGCTATGTCAAACGCGTGCATGGTTCCGCTGCTGTTGGCCGTGATATTGGCAAATCCACCCAAATTTAAACAAAAGCCGTAATCTCCAAAGAGGTATTTGTCGCCAATAGGAACCAACGGTGCCCCCTCGCCACCCATGGCTACATCAGTGGTTCTAAAATCACTAATTACCGGAAGTCCGGTTATGGCGTGTATAAATGCCCCGTGTCCTATTTGTGTCGTGTACCCTTCAGTGGGCGAATGAAAAACGGTATGCCCATGTGAGGCAATAAAATCGGCATGGATACGGTGTTTGTTGATGAAGCCATTTACCAGTTCGCCCAAGTAACGCCCGTAATAGGCATCGGTTTTGGCGTAAACCATAGCTGTTTGTTTGTAGAGTTGTGAAAGACGGTTGCGCCATTTCATTTCATACGCAATGGTTTCGGCTGCCTGAATGGTATAACTCCACGTTCCGTTGCTTTCGGAGAGTTCACAAAAAGCCAGATCCACACCATCCATGGAAGAGCCTGACATAATACCTATTACCCGATACACTCCCATACGCTAACCTTTTTGTACATTGGTGGCAAAGGTAGAAATTACCTTCAAATGAAAAAACAGGAAGTTGCCTGTAAAAATTACTATTCCATACAAGTCGGAGTACCTGCTTTTGGATATTGCCTTCGTGGGTAATAAAATAAACACCTGAAGTCAATTCATAGATGAGCACAACGGAGAATTCATTGACTATGGTAAAGGCAATGTATATCACCAATGTTTTCCATCTGGATTAGAAGGAAGCCTATTGCTAATGGTGAGTTTCTTAGCTACCGAATTTGTTTGAGCTATATCCCGAACAGAAGCCTTACTGCCTGCTAAAAAGGATAAGCCTGCAAAGTAACCGTTATTTCATTCAGTGGTTTTTCTTCCAAAATGATTTTTTTGGCGGATTGTTCGGGTTAACAGAGTTACTATTGCAACTATTATACACTACTGTGCCTCAACGAAACTTGCTGCGTGATAGTTTTGGAAGGTGTAAAATCCCTGCTTTTGAAAATACAAGTAGGGAATGTACATGTGAGGTTGTGATTAGTGCTAAAGGAATTAGTGCTGAAAATTTTCATTTAATGGGAATATCAATTGGTAACAAAAAGAAAGAGTTGACCGATAATCTATAATGAAACTCAGGCTTTTTTTACAAACTCGGTGCGTAGCACCATTTCTGTTTTGTTTACGCGGCAGTCAATTTCGGCCGGGTCATCGGTGAGGCGAATGTTTTTAACCATGGTTCCTCTTTTTAATACCGTGGATGAACCTTTTACTTTTAAATCTTTGATAAGGGTTACCGAATCCCCGTCCTGCAACAGGTTTCCGTTGCTGTCTTTTACATCTGTCATGGGGACAAAATTACCAATTAATTCCACATAAAACCATGAAAGAAATTAAGTGCCGAACGGTATTAGTAGTTTTTAAAGTACAAAGGGTGTTTTTGTTTTATGGGAGCAGTATTTAAAATGCCAGAAAAGAAAGCGAGTGCTTGAAAACGAAAAAAGATGATGCTCGTTACAAACGAGTATCATCTTCAATACTTCTTAATTGATGACGAATACTCAGTTTTTATTATATCAGTACTTAAAGGTTGCACAGGCATTAGTTTTAAACTTGTGACGGGAAATAACAACCTTTATTATATCAAATCTGCACGTTTTCTGTTTTCAAACTGTAGCCATTTTCCATCATCAGGTGACTTGTATTTTTTCATTTTCTCAAGCAGGGATTCAATTTTCTCATCCACCAACAGTAAATTCCGGTGAGTCGGTTTTAAAAATCTCTGATCGCTCATGGTTTTAATCATGTCCATAAGCGGTGAGTAAAATCCGGAAATGTTGAGCAATCCTACAGGTTTATCATGTAATCCAAGCTGCGACCAGGTAAGCATTTCAAATAATTCTTCCATAGTGCCAAAACCACCCGGAAGGGCAATGGCACCGTCACTCAGTTCATTCATTTTTGCTTTGCGCTGGTGCATGGTATCCACCACGATCATTTGGGTAAGCGAGGGGTGTGCAATTTCTACAGTTTTTAAAAATGCAGGAATTACCCCAATAACTTCTCCGCCATGTTGCAAAGCTGCATTCGCAACTGTTCCCATTAGCCCAATACCTGCACCTCCATATACTACTCCGATATTTTGTTCAGCAAGTACTTCGCCTGTTTTACGGGCTTCTTGTGCAAACACGGGAGACAATCCTACATCGGAGCCGCAAAAAATAGTTAGTCGTTTTATCATGGATGCTTGAAAATGTCAAATGACTAAAATTAAAAAATATCCTCTCGTTTTACCCACCGATATTGTGACGCTTGCAGGTTGCCAAGCTCCAGGTTGCCCAATTGAATGCGGGTGAGTTTGGTTACGTAGTTCCCTAATTTAAAACACACACGTCTTATCTGCCGATTCATTCCCTGGGTAAGCACAATTCGGAAAGCGTAATCCGACAGGTATTGCACCTCTTTGGCAAATGCTATTTTTCCGTTCAATTCTACACCGTTTTTCATCCCGTTAAGTAATTCTGAGGTAATTGGCTGTTCGGTTTCTACCAGATATATTTTTTGAATATGCGCTTCGGGGAGCATCAATTTATTATGCAGGTTTCCATCATTGGTAAACAATAGCAACCCTTCCGAGTTTTTGTCCAGTCGGCCTACATGATACATTCCCTTCAAATGCTTGGGCAATTGTGCAGCAAGGTTATTTGGAATAGTGAGGTTAAATGTGCATTCAACACCCCGGGGTTTGTAATACATAGCGTATGTAAAGAGGTGTGCTTTGCTTACTAAGGTATCATCTGCTTTTATTTCGCAGTACGGGGTGTAATTTTCATTATGCCGGGTTGTTTTTCCATTAAGTTTCACGCGTCCCTCGCTTAGCATTTGCCGCGCTTGTGTATGGCTTATTTTAAGCCGATGGGCTAAAAAATAGGTAAGGCGGCTACGAAAACTCATCGGTGCAAGTATAAGGTTTTCTATCGGCACCTGGCAAATTCATCATTTGTAAGTACGAAAAAAAAGGTAACTTGCCAGAACTTACTTTATGACCAACCGCAGACAATTTATCAAATTGAGTACATCAGCCTTAGGAGCTATAGTTGTTCCGTCATTTCCTGAAGTAATTATTCCCAATCAACTAAGAACAAACGGGAAAAACATAACCGCCAACGATGAAACCTACTGGAGACTGGTGCGTGATCAGTTTCCTTTGGCTAAGGACAAGATCTACCTGAACAACGGAACCATGGGTCCATCGCCCTATCCGGTAATTGAGGCCGTGAAAAATACCATGATGGATGTAGATGTAAACGGAAATTATGGAGGCTGGGCGCAAGCTGCTGCGCGCCTAGAAAAATTTCTGAAGGTGAACGAAGGCGAAATTGCGCTCACTCATAATGTAACAGACGGAATTAATATTGTAGCGCAGGGATTGCCGCTGAAAAAGGGCGATGAAATAATTCTTACCACACATGAGCATGTGGGTAATGCTTTCCCGTGGCTTAACCGAGCCAGGCAGGATGGGTTGGTAATTCGCACTTTTACCCCGGCTTTTACTGCGGATGAAACACTAAAACGAATAGAAATACTTATCAATAAAAAAACAAAAGTTATTGCTGTGCCGCATATTCTATGCACAACAGGACAGATTTTACCGGCCAAAGAAATTGCCACATTGGGTAAGAGTAAAGGGTTGTTTGTATTTTTAGACGGAGCTCACGGACCCGGGATGATTGATTTGAATTTGAAACATATTGACTGCGATTTTTATGCAAGTTGCACACATAAGTGGATGCTTGGGCCTAAAGGAACAGGATTTCTTTATGTGAAAAAAGAAATGCTTGACACTTTGCGGGTTGCCTTTACCGGAGGAGAAGCAGATAACGGAAAGTGGAATATGACGACAGATCCGCCTATGATGGGGGATTATGCCCCCACGGCACATCGGTTTTATTACGGCACACAAAGTTCAGCTTTGTATGCCGGGGTGGTGGCAGCCATTGAATTTGTAGAGAGTATCGGTATTCAAAATATTAATGAACGTATTACTTCATTAGCGGGTTATTTTCAGCAGGAAGTGATGCAACTGGACGATAAAACGGAAATGCTGACACCGACAGAGCAAAAATCAAGGGGAGCTGTGGTAGCTTTTAAATTTAAAAATATTGCGTACGATAAGTTTTATAGTATAGCTGCCGACAATAGAATCCGAATTCGTATGGTGCCTGAAAACGGGATTAATTGTGTACGGGTATCAAGCCATATTTATAACAATAAAGAAGAATTAAACAAATTGATTGAACTGGTGAAAAGGTACGCCTGATTGCTTATTTGCTCGTTTCTTTTATTTTGATGATAATATCGTGTGGAGCATTTTCGGTACCTCCAAAAAAAGGGAATAATCTGCTGCGAATACCTGTGGTAACATCACAACCTCTTTCGAGAGTATCCACTTTGCCGTTCAGTGTAAAAATATAATTGGAGCCATCAATCAGAATGGAGCAATCTTGTTCTTTTCCTATTTCAATGGTTGAAAGCTCTTTAAACGTCATAACGGCATTTTTATAGCAATAGGCAAAAAGACGCAGGGAGTCATTTGACCACCTCCAGCCAAAACGGGCACTGTTTGTTTGATGGTCTTTCCCGCAATCTGAAAATCCGTAGAGTTTATTAATGTCAACTTGATTATCGGGGTCTATTGTAGTATATATGGCCGAGCTGTCGAAAATTACTTTAAACTTCATCTCGGTGTCAACAAATTTACTTGTAATTGAGTTGGAGTATTGCTCTCCCTTTTTGATGGTGTACGTTCTGTAACCGTCCTTTTGTGGTGGATTGAGAATATCTTCAACGGTTTTATCGCAGGCGGCACATATTGTTAAAAGCGAAATGATTAAAATGAAAAATTTTCTTTTCATAAGGGGAGTTATTTTATTTGCAACCAATACGACCCCCCATGGGTTTCAACCCCGCTAAGATGGGGATTATTCCATATTTCCGCAAATATTTTTGCCAGATCTTTGTCCTGGCTTATGAAATAGTTGGGTAAAATGGATTTGTATGTTGAGTGATTAGCCAGAATAAAGCAGGCTAATAAGTATTGTTCATTGTACAGCCTGTCGCACATATTCTGCGGGTAATCATAAGGCAGGTAGATATCATGAATATGCACTACTACTCCTTTTTTCAAACGAGGTAGTACTTCCAAAAAAAATACAGTAGCATCGGAATTAGGTAAGCTTCGGTGCGAATTATCGATAAAAAGAATATCATTTTTTTCAAGCGTGTCAATTACGGCCAAATCAATTTCTTCAAAAGGCTTTCGAATAATCTCATCGCTCAGTTTGTCAATAGTAGCACGCGGAAAAGGATCGATAGAAGTAATTTTTGTAGCCAGCTTTTGTTCTATGATGGCCTTATGGGCTACTTTAGTAGAGTTTCCCGATCCTACTTCAATGTATTTTTTAGGTTTTAATTCGGCAAGAAAACCATAGAGGCTTACTATATCAAGCCCGGGTAGAAAGTTATTATTCCAGAAAGGTTCATAGTCATCCGGTTGTTGATCGGCTCGTTTTATGGTGAGAAAGTTTTCTTTGTAGCTAAGAAAACGGTTTAGAAAGTCTTCGTATGTTTTTCTGTTCTCATTAATCAACGAATAAAGTTGGGGTTGGGGCGGTAATCCGTATCCGTAGCGTGGGGTTAGTTTTACCGGGTAATCCAAAAAAGCATTCTGATACCTTGGCGAAAGAAAACGGTAAAGGTTCTTTAGTAAACTCATGGGTGGCTAATAAAGTTCCAAATTAAAGCATTTAATGCAAGCCTAAAAATGAATTTTACACCAATCTTTGTTCAAATTGCGCTAATTTTACCCCTTATACTACACCTTACGCAAATGAACAACTCTCCCGATAAACGACTATTTCTGATAGATGCCATGGCACTGGTGTACAGAGCCTACTATGCATTAATACGTAATCCTCGACTTACCTCCAAGGGAAGGAACACCAATGCTCAATTTGGTTTTACCAATACATTGGTTGAGCTTATTAACAAAGAAAAACCTTCTCATTTAGCCGTGGCCTTTGATACCCATGCCCCCACCGAGCGTCATACTGATTTTGTCGATTACAAAGCAAACCGTGAAGAAGCTCCAGAAGATTTACTTGCCTCTTTACCCGATATCAAACGTATAATTGAGGGATTCAACCTTCCGGTAATGGAAATGGACGGTTTTGAAGCAGATGATGTGATAGGTACTTTAGCCAAACAGGCCGCTGCGCAAGGATATGAAGTGTATATGGTTACTCCTGATAAAGATTACGGTCAGTTGGTAAGCGACAATATTTTTATTTATAAACCACCGGCATTCGGAAATAAGGAAGAAATACTTGGCCCCAAAGAAGTATGCGCAAAGTGGAATATCAAACATGTGAATCAGGTAGTAGATATTCTCGGATTAATGGGGGATGCCGTAGATAATATTCCTGGAATTTCGGGCGTTGGTGAAAAAACTGCAGCTAAATTGCTGGCTGAGTACGGAACCCTTGAAGCGGTATTTGAAAATGCAGAAAAAATAAAAGGGGTATTGGGAGAAAAAGTAAGAGCGGGTAAAGAGTTAGCCGTGCTATCGAAAAAACTGGCCACCATTATTACGCACGTACCCATCAATTTTCACGAAGACAGTTTCAGAATAAAAGAATATAACAAGGAGCTGCTGGAGGAGGTATTTGCCGAACTGGAATTTAAAACATTAGGCAAACGAATTCTTGGAGAAACTTTTAACGTGTATGGAGGAGACGAAATATCTGCCAGTTCATCAGGGCAAACCGATTTATTTGGGAATGCAGTGCAGAAGTCTGCTTCATCAAA
The DNA here is from genome assembly GCA_020049855.1 of Bacteroidia bacterium. Classification (GTDB taxonomy): domain Bacteria; phylum Bacteroidota; class Bacteroidia; order UKL13-3; family UKL13-3; genus JAGPCK01. Next base: position 25,333 of record JAGVLJ010000018.1, read on the forward strand.
AGTAATTCGTGAAGCGATTATCGAAGAGAACGATGCCGGATTGAAAGCGGAAAGAAATATATCCAACAGTCCTCATTCGTATTTGGCGGTTCAAACGGAAGGGGAGCTAACCGATTTATTAGGTAGGCTGATGAATGCTTCCGAAATTTGTTTTGATACCGAAACTACCGGCATTGATGCCAATAATGCGGAACTGGTGGGATTAAGTTTTTCGATAAAAGCGAATGAAGCATATTATATACCGGTAAGTGCAAATCAGGCCGAAGCCAAAAAACTGTTGCAAAAATTTTCATCATTGTTTTTGCGCGAAAACGTATTGTGGATTGGACAAAATATCAAGTATGATTTATTGGTGCTTAAGTGGTATGAAGTTGAATTAAAAGGTAACCTGTTTGATACTATGCTGGCGCATTATGTGATAGAGCCGGAAGGCAGGCGAAGCATGGATTTATTGAGTGTTCAATATTTAGGTTATGAACCGGTGCACATTGACGAACTTATTGGAAAGAAGGGCAAAAATCAAGGTACCATGCGGGATGTGGAGCTAGAAAAAATTAAAGATTACGCAGCCGAGGATGCCGACATTACGCTTCAGTTGAAACAGGTTTTTGAACCCATTGTAAAGGCTAAAGAGGTAGAACAGGTATTTAATGAAATTGAAAATCCATTGGTCAAAGTACTTGCCGACATGGAATACGAAGGGGTTAAAATTGATATAGCTTTTCTAAACGATTATTCTGTTCAGTTAGACAAGGAGGCAAGGGAAAGTGAGCAGCGTGTTTATGAACAAGCCGGATTAAAATTTAATTTGGCATCCCCCAAGCAATTGGGCGATGTGCTGTTTGAACATTTAAAGCTAGACCCTAAAGCAAAGAAAACAAAAACAGGTCAATACGCCACAGGAGAGGAAGTGCTGATTAAACTGAGTCATCAGCATAAAATTGTGGATGATATTCTTGCTTTCCGGGAACTTACCAAGTTAAAATCTACCTACGTTGATGCGCTTCCGCAAATGATTAATCCACGCACTGGTCGGGTACATACATCATTTAATCAGGCGGTGGCAGTAACCGGCAGGCTAAGTTCCAATAATCCTAACCTGCAAAACATACCCATACGCACCGAGCGTGGAAGAGAAATTCGAAAAGCATTTGTTCCTCGTGGAGATGAATTTATGTTGATGAGTGCTGATTATTCGCAGATAGAATTACGTATTGTGGCCGCCATTAGCAAAGACCCGAATATGGTGGAAGCTTTTAAACAACACAAGGATATTCATACCGCAACTGCTTCAAAAGTATATGGGGTGCCCGAAGCAGAGGTAACCAAGGAAATGCGCTATAAGGCAAAAAGTGTAAACTTCGGCATCATATACGGCCAAGGGGCTTTTGGCCTGGCTGAAAATCTGGGAATTTCCCGAACGGAAGCCAAAGAAATTATTGAGAACTACAAAAAGCAGTTTGTTAATGTGCAGCAATACATGGACGATATGATGAACTTTGCCCGTGAACACGGCTATGTACAAACCCTGATGGGACGTAAACGCTGGTTGCGTGATATCAATTCAGGAAATGCCGTGGTAAGGGGATATGCCGAGCGAAATGCTATTAACATGCCCATACAGGGAACCGCTGCCGATATGATTAAACTTGCCATGATAAAATTGCAGAGCGAGTTCAAAAGGCAAAACTTTAAATCGAAAATGATTTTGCAGGTGCATGACGAATTGGTTTTTGATGCCCACAAAGATGAAATTGACTTGATACGCCCCGTGGTGATTGAGTGCATGCAAAATGCCATGAGCCTTGGTGAGGTGCCCGTAATTGCCGAAGTAGGAACCGGATTAAATTGGCTCGAAGCTCACTAATGCAGTATCATCAATTCGGTGGCAAAGCTGAAGGAGGATATGGGCTTTGAAGTTAAAACAGGATTGGTGTGGTTAAAGTGAATAAAGTAAATACGCTTTTTTGTATCGGCAGGGAGCGCATCAAGCAGGCGTATGGTTTCTTCAATAAAGGGATGAGGAATATCGCTCATATCGCGTCCGGGTAATTCTCCGTTTTTATAAAAGGTTCCGTCAACCAGTACATAAGAGTAAGTGGTAATTAATTTCTGAAATTTTACCGGAAAAGAGTCGTTGAGATAAAGCTGATTCAGGTAATCCCATTTTTCCCATTTATCAATATCAGGGATAAATAATACTTTTTTATTTCCATAGTGAATTTCAAACCCAACTGTTTCACTAAATTCATCCCGATGTGGTACTTGAATGGGTTTTACAGCAAAGTTTTCCATAATGCGAATGAAAGAAAGGTTCGACAACTCGGTTAAAGCGATATTATGTTGTACTACCAACTGACTCCATGGCCCGTTGTTTTTCAAAAATGAATTCATTCGGGGCATTACATAAACTGGAATGTTTTGTGTGCCCATCACCTCCTTGCCTAGCAGCATTAATCCGCCATAGTGTCCAATATGTGCATGGGTAATAAAAATACCGGAAGGCAAATGGGTAGAATCGTGAAGATGCCCTCTAAGTAATTGCAGTTGTTCCCTAAAATCGGGGGTGCACTCAAATATCCAGCTTTTTTTTGTTTGTGGGTCAATAAGTGCTACACAGGTTATATGCTTTTTTGGTAATTCGCCCAAATAAAATTTATGGCAGCATGATTTGTTACATCCTGCCTGTGGGTATCCTCCGTCCTGTGTTATGCCTAATATAATGAGATAAGGAGTGTTTGCGGTTGCAAATGAAGGTACGGAAAATAAAAGTAAAAATATGGCTGCTATTATAGATACCCGTTTCATTACTTTATAATAATTTGAAGCGCGATGATTAGTATGCAGAGAGCCGCAAACGAAAGTTCCTTAAAAAGTTCTCCTTTCCGTTTTTCCAGTTGGAACCAATAGGATAAAATTATGCTGCACGGAATTGCGTAATACGGTAAACTGTATTCAAAACCAGGCTTGGCAAATAGTGCTGCTGCTACACAAAACGGAAGCATAAACAGGATCACGTTTTGTATTTTTCGGGTTTTCACATTGTTCCGACTTATGTCGCCCTGATAAGTAAATCCGGCTAAAATCATTAATGGTAACGCAATAATAATGGGTAACATGATTTCATAGTTAAATGCGATAGAATTAATTTGACTTACCTGCTCACGTAGCGCAAATCCGTTTTTTACCGTATTTATATCTCCTTTTAATAAGTAAACCACAGCCAACAGATAAAAGGGCAATACTAAACCAAAAAAGGAGAGCAGTGTTTCTCTGATACTAAATGGCCGTATGGCCGAAATAGAGTAAATAATAAAGGGGAAAAAGGTAAGCGCATCGAAACTGAAGAGGGAGGCTATTCCGCAAAAAATTCCGGCATCAATAATTTTTGTAACTGCATTCTCATTATCATACATTGAAAAAAGCTTATCAATGGCAATGATGATAAAAAACGAGGCAAAAAGCTGTGATGAGTATCCCAGCATGGTAGGATAAAGACTGTTCACTACTAAATACATGAGTGCAGGCATGTAGGAGTTGCGCGCAAAAAAATTGTGTTTGCTCAGAATAAAATTCAGGTAAATTCCATTTAGTAAAATGAGCACAAACGATGCAACTTTATAAAAAGAATCAGCTAACGGATAATACCTAAGTAAATTATTTAGGTCGTTGGCCAACGGTGCCGCCAGCCACAGCACATCGGGTTTTACCCGTATAAACACAGAACCTCTTAAAATAAAAGCAACAACCAAAATGATGATGAGGTTGAGCGGTTGATTATTTCTAAAAAGTTTAATCAAGGCTAAAAAGTTATCTTAAGAAAGCAATAATTTTTTTCTTTCAGGGTCGTAATCAGAAGCGTATTGTAAGCTATCATACGAGCTTCGCTTGGTACAATAACAGCAAAGGTAGTTTTAGCATTTAACAGAACATTTTTTTCAAGTTCTCCTTTATTGTTAATTACTACATCAAGCACGTCTCCGTTGTTTCGGCTGTTATCGTTATATAAAAAATGAATTTTATTGTCGTAGGCCGCAGCAAAAAAGGAAGAAAAGTAGCCTTGGTCATTCATGGTAGATTGTTTTTTTCTTATCAGGTTATGCCACTCTTCATTGCCATCGGGATCTAAGGAGATTACCAGTATATCGTCATAATTATAAATGTTTCTATAGGAGTATTGAGGCATCCCGCTTACATAATAGGTATAAGTTTGTTGGGTAACATACGTGTTTTCAGCAGCCATTATCATTCCGCCATCGCTTCTTAGTATGAGTTTTCTCATTTCAATATTTGAAAGTTCTCCGCTTCGAGATGCCTCTTTCTCGCCTATTAGCCTTGCTACAAATTCCTGACTAAGCCCCTGGTACTTGGAATAAAAAACAAATCCGCTGTCAAGATCAATATTGCAGAGAAAAGTGCCCCCAACATTTGCTTCGGAAATATTGGAATAGAAGCCACAAACCGTAAGGCATTTTTTTACGTAGTTTACCCCAAAACTGAATGTATTAATAAATCGGCCTTTTTCATCAAGCGGATAATATTTCAGTTCATCGGTATGTTTGAACCAAGCATACATAAGGTGCTTGTTTCGTTCACTGGTTTGTTTTTTCTTATCCGTGTCGGTATAAATAACAGAAAAAAACACATTGCTGTTATTGTCAATCTGGAGCTCATTAAATTGAATATTTTCAACCGGAAATTCCAGTTCAAGTTTTTTTCCTGCCTGTTTTACTAGTTGCCGGTTTACGATGGTGATGCTTAATACTGCCTGATTTTTTTGGTTTGTTTCTGAATGGGAACATACAAGTAAATCTTTGTTGCTGCTGCTTACAATAGTATAATCTCCTTTATCGCCATTGCTTCGTTTAGGGCATTCATCAATTTTTAGCCAGGTATTAGCGTTCACCACTCCGCTTGCATCGGCCTTGTTGGCTTGCAATTCTATGGTGTTTGAGGCAGGGTTTTCAACTGAACGAAAAATGAGTAAACCGTCTTCATACAGTAGCACATTTTCAAAACGCGATCGGCTACTGCCGGGAAGTTCCTTCACTAAATCAAGCGATAGGGAAGCCTTGTACCTTTCAATATAAACATCGCGCGAAAAATCCTGATGCCTGCTGCGAAGTATATAATGGCCGTCAGAATTTACACCCAATATGCGCATATAGTTTGATTTGCTGCGAATACGCAGTGGAGGCGACCATTCCAGTGTTTGCCCAAAGGCATACCCTGTGGCCTCTGCTAACAAAAGAACCAAAACGAACCGTATGAAAGTAGCGCGAGTCAATTTGTCAAAAATAAAGTTATTTACGCTACCTTCATAACAATGGTGCAAATGGCTTGATGTTTTTACCGAAATTCGCCTCAAGGAATAATATGGGTAAAGGCAAAAAAACACTTCACAGTACCGAGAAGAAACAAGAGAAAGCTGTTTTAGTAGGGGTAATAACGCGCGAACAGACAGAGGAGCAGGCTAAGGAATACCTTGACGAGTTAAAATTTCTTGCCGAAACCGCAGGAGCCAAAACCGATATGATATTTACGCAACGGTTACAGTTTCCTAATCCTCGTACGTTTATAGGTGAAGGGAAAATGAATGAAATTGCCATATATCTGAAAGAACACGAGATTGATCTGGTGATATTTGATGACGAACTTTCTCCTTCTCAAATCCGAAATATAGAAAAAGCCTTTAGCTGCAAACTGTTAGACAGAAGTAATCTGATACTCGATATTTTTGCTGCAAGAGCCCGTACAGCACAGGCTAAAACACAGGTAGAATTGGCTCAACTGCAATATTTGTTGCCCCGACTCACACGCATGTGGACCCATCTTCAAAAACAAAAAGGAGGTATTGGGATGAAAGGACCTGGCGAGACAGAAATTGAAACCGACCGTAGGGATATTCGTACTAAAATTGCCCGACTGAAGGAACAACTCGCAGAAATTGACCGTCAAAATGCTACCCGGAGAAGCAATCGCGATACTAAGGTGCGTGTAACTTTGGTAGGGTATACCAATGTAGGCAAATCAACAATTATGAATCTATTGAGTAAGTCTGACGTGGTGGCTGAAAATAAATTGTTTGCCACCCTCGATTCAACTGTTCGCAAGGTGGTGATTGAGAATACGCCTTTTTTACTTTCAGATACCGTTGGGTTTATACGCAAATTACCACACCAACTGGTAGAGTGTTTTAAATCTACCCTTGACGAAGTACGGGAGGCCAATTTATTGGTGCATGTGGTTGATGTGTCGCATCCAAATTTTGAAGAGCAAATGGAGGTTGTAAAACAAACACTTCAGGAAATTGGAGCCCAAAACACACCAGTGATGATGGTATTTAATAAAATAGACTGTTTGCAAACGGGAAATAAATCTCAATATACAGATTATAAAGTAGATAAAATAAAAATTGACCAGCTAAAACGTACCTGGATGGCAAAAAATAATGCACCAATGCTTTTTATATCGGCAGCTCGAAAAATTAACTTGGATGAATTTAGCAAGGAGCTTGTAAATCAGGTTAAAAAGCTCATTCGACCTTATTAAAGAGCATGTTAAGATACCAAACTTTTGTTTTTCACCTCTTTTTGATTATTTTTATAACCCCTAAGAGGTATCTTTATGCGTACACAACAAAAACATATTTCATACCTGCATACCGAACATATAGATTGGTTGAAGCAGCTACAATTCTACAAGGATGATTTAGGTGTTTTACAAAAACACTTGGAGGAGGCAGCCGCAAAAAATTCGTCCTATGAAACGCGGGCACATGTTGAACGGTTTCAAAATCAATTTATCAGGCAAAATGAAGTGATAGATGAACTAAGACACGAGATTAAACAGCATGAAAACGAATTGGAGCGCACTATAAAAACAAATCCGGTGGCCACCGAACATAAACTGGTTATTGACCATGTTGCCAAGCGGCAAAATTTTCATCGTTTTGTGGAACTTTACGATAGTATGCGTGAAGACTTCAACAGGTTTCTTTCGCGGGTTTTATAATTTTAACCTGCGTTCGCAGTAATCCATAAATTGAGTGAAAGCCTCAGCAGTTTCTTCAGGTTTTTCTATCATAGCCATATGTCCGCAGCCGGATAGCAGATGTATCATGCTGGTGGCTGAAAGAGTAGCCTGATGAATGGAGGTTGCATACGGAAATACCGGATCAAGTTTTCCTATTATCCATTGTACCGGAACCCCGATTGTGGAAAGTATATGAGTTAAATCTTCCCTGTTTTTCATGGCATTTACCGCAGCAATAAGCCCTTGGGTGGTACAATCTGCCGCCCAATGCTTCAGTTTTTTCAGTTCATATTCGTTTGCATAACCGGGAGCAAATGGGTCGGGAATAAATGCAGTAGCAAATGGTACAGCTCCCTGTTCTTTTAGAAAAGTGATTACCTGATCACGCTTTTGCCTGCGTTCGGCATCATCGGCTTGTGCAGTAGTATGTACTAAACTTAATCCGGCCAGTTTATCGGGGTATTTTTGAGCAAATGCAAGGGCGACATAACCACCCATGGAGTGACCTGCAATCACACACTTTTCAACTTGTTCTTTTTTTAATATTGCGGCAATACACTCCGCATAATCAGCCATAGTGCATGTAGGTTGAAGTAGGGGTGAATTACCTACTCCAGGTAAATCGGGAATAATAATACTAATGTTCTCTAATTCAGTAATAATATTGTACCATAATCTACGGTCAAAAGGAAATCCATGAATTAAAACGAGTGGAATTTTGCCGTTTCCGGTACATTCATAAAAAACAGAACCGAGTGTGGTTAACTCGGTTCTGTTTTCATATAAACAAAATAATTTATCTGATTTCAATAAGTAACCTGTTAAAAGAATTGCACCCTATTATCAACTACATTGGCTTCGTCTTTTAATCCGGCAGGAGCTTCGTATTCGGCACGTGAACGCAATGGAGCTAATGCTTCGTCACGGAATTGCTTTAAATCTTTTGGAAGAGTGACCTCGTTTATTTTGGTTACCATAATAACAAACACGCCATTCTCTCCTTTAAGAGGCTCGGAGAGTTTGTTTAATTTCATACCAAAGGCAGTGCCCAAAATGGTTCGCTCCATGCCCATATATGGAATGTTGGGATTTTCGAAAGTTTGATTTTGAGCATCGCTGGCTACCGAGCCTAATTTAAGCGCAATGGCTACCGGATCTTTTGCTTCAACCATAGCTTTGGTCAATTTTTCAATAATCATTTCAGCCTTTTTATCCTTTTTGGCATCATCGGCCACTTGCATTTTAACATCATCAAAATTGGCTTTTTCTTTTTCTCTAACCTCTTTTAAAATAGCTACTATTAATTTTTCCCCTATTTCAAAAACGGTAGATACGTCTCCTTTTTTCGCGTTAAAAGCCCAGTGTACAATTTCTCTCGAGTTTTCAACTCCTGGAATACTGCGGTCGCTTTCTTTTATTGGATCGGCCACTAATTTAGGTAGGTTGGCAGCAGCGGCATTTTTATCAAATGCTTCGGCATCGCGGCTGTCAGCTGCAAATTTACCGGCAACAGCATAGACGCTTTGCTCGGTGGCATTGCTTGCACTTATAGCATGCTCAACTGTGGCTACCTGAATTTTTTTGCGTGTTTTGTTATCGGTTACTTTAACGATATGCGGCCCGAATTGAGTTTTTACATAGAATAAATCCCCTTTATTTCCGCGTTTTACAGCTTCATTAAATTCTTTTACCATTTGTCCTTCGGCAAACCAGCCTAAATCACCGCCACGGTCTTTTGTTCCGTCAGAACCAAATTCAGCGGCTTTCGCTTCAAAATTGGCTCCATTTCTAATTTCACCAAGTACCTGCTTTGCCTTTTTAATGGCAGCAGCAGTATCTCCGTTTTCAATGCGAAATAAAATATGGCTGGCGCGCATACTGTAAATGGAATCTTCTTTGATTTTTGCTACTTTATACAATTTGTACGAACCGTTATCCATAAAAGGGCCTACAACCGTTCCTATTGGTGCATTCCAAAGCAATTCTTCAACACCCGGAGGTAATTGTCCGTGTCCTTTAAAAGTTGAATCAAATGGGGCATCGCTATTGGCGCTAACATAAGCTGAATCATTTTCTGCAGTACGGAAACGATCAGTTTGCTCGGTAGCCCATTTCATGGCAGCGATGCTGTCATCAGCCGAGGGTTTAATATCAAATGTTACATATTCAAGTTTGCGGCTGTTTTCTTTGCTTTTGTATTTGGCAATGTTTTTATCAAAATATTTTTTCAGTTCATCATCACTCAGCACTACTGATGAATCGGCAATGGCAGCGTAATTTAATCCGGCAAATTTGATATCAATGGTTTTGTTTCTTGCTAGGTAAAGCTCTTTCGCTTCCAGCGAATTGGAGAAAACTCCGCCTTTAATCATCGCATTAAATTTTTGATTCATGCGTTCTTTTTGAATGCCACTCTCAAATGAGAGCCACATTTTCCAGGCCTTACCGTCAGGGTCTTGTTTAATGCTGTTATAATATTGGGCAAACATGTTGCGGTCAAACTGGTGTGTTTGCTGATTTTGAAATTGCTGAGCTCCTTTAATGGACGGATGGGGGTCGTTGCCCTGAACCATATCGGCTACTTCGCTGGGGGTTACACTAATTCCCAGTTTTTCGTATTCGGCAGTTACAATTATTTCCTGAACCATGCTGTTCCAAGTTTGTTCTTTTAGCATCTCCATGGTATTCGGGTCAAGCGTTTCGGTTTGCGAGTTGAGTTTTTGATTTTCAACCATTCGTTCGTATTCTGCCTGAAATACATTGTAAGGAATTTTTTCACCCCTAACTTCGCCTATATCGGTTGATTGGCGACCGAACCAACCTTTACGGGTTCCAAGTAAATCTGAAATTACAAACAGTGCCAGTGCAATACCAACAAAGCCCACCAGCAAACCTGAACGTTTTCTAATTCTCTCTAAAATTGACATAATTGAACTTTTGTAAGACGGCAAAAATAAGGGGGGAGCGCGTCAATTTCAATATCTTTCTTGCAAGCTGCCTATATTTGAGGCATTATTTTATGAGCGAACAAAAGAAAGGCAAACTTTTTCTGATTCCCAGTGCATTGGGAGAGTACCAGATGCGGCACATGTTAGCTCCATACGTATTGGAACAGGTGCATCAGCTTCGTTTTTTTTTGGTAGAAAGTGAAAAATCGGGGAGGGGAGCCATTAAAAACCTTCAGATTGCTCACCCTCAATCGGAGTTAGAAGTTTTTTTAGTAAATGAACATACCAAAAATGAGGAGTTTGCAACGTTGCTAAAAGCCATTGAAGATGGAAATAATGTGGGGTTAATTTCAGATGCGGGTCTGCCTTGTGTGGCCGATCCGGGCAGCGAAGTGGTGGCATTGGCTCACCAAAAGCGAATTGAAGTTATTCCTTTGCCCGGCCCCTCCTCAGTGATGTTGGCTTTAATGGCCTCGGGGTTTAGCGGGCAGGGTTTTACTTTTCATGGATATATTGCTATTGAAAAGACGGCCAGAATCAAAAAAATTCGTGCAATGGAGCAGGATGCTCTACGCAAAAAGCAGACACAAATTTTTATTGAAACACCTTACCGGAATAACCAATTGTTGCAGGATTTGCTTAAGGGCTGTCAGGCATCAACTAAACTTTGCTTAGCCGTAAATTTGTTACAACCCGACCAGTTTATTTTTTCAGACACGATTGGCGAATGGCGAAAAAATATTTTCGATTTTCATAAGAAACCAGCAGTGTTTTTGCTTGGGTAAATAAAAAATTTGCAAAATGCCTTTTCTAAAACTATCTTGCCTAACAATTGTTTGGTAGGATTATGGCAGAAATTATACGAGGCCGAAAAGAGCAAATCATTGATGCAGCGGCCAAATTATTCAAAGAGAAAGGCTACAATGCGAGCAGCATGCGCGATTTGGCTCAAACAATGGGAATGGAAGCATCCAGTTTATACAGTCATATCAAATCAAAAGAAGAGATACTCGAAAGCATTTGCTTTGGCATGGCCGATAAATTTTTAACGGCTATTAAAGAAGTAAATGATATTTATTTCAATGCGGAGGAGAAATTGCGCATGGCAATTCGCAATCACGTGCAAATTATCACCTCGCATCCCGACCATTCAGCCATGTTTATCAAGGAATGGCGGGGATTAACCGAACCAAAACTAAGTAAGTTTAAGGAATTGCGTGATAAATACGAGCACGAATTTCGGGTAATATTGGAAGACGGAGAAAATGAAGACGTTTTTGATCGGGTAGATAAAAAATTTGCCACCCTCACCATTCTTTCGGCCGTTAATTGGATTAACGAGTGGTATCATTCAGACGGAGCTATGACACCGGATGAAATTGCTAAAAAACTCAGTGATTTTATTATGGGAGGCCTGTGCAAAAAATTTGTTACTGACCCGAACTACAAACCATAATCAACGCATATTAATCAAACATCATCTTTATATGTACGGAAACGCTTACATCGATCCGAATGAGAAAGCCAACAGTATTGTGGCCGGAGAGGATCCAGAAAAATTAACCGAGTTTGAAACGCGCATAAGCAAAGGCGAAAAAATTGAGCCTAAAGATTGGATGCCCAAAGAATACCGCAAACAGCTTATTCGAATGATAGAGCAGCATGCACACTCGGAAATTATTGGGGCACTACCTGAAGGTACTTGGATTACCCGCGCTCCTGGATTTCAACGCAAATTAGCTTTAATGGCTAAGGTGCAGGACGAAGTGGGACATGCACAATTGCTTTACAGTGCTGCCGAAACGCTGGGCAAAAGCAGGGAAGCCATGATCAATGATTTGATAACAGGCAAATCAAAATATTCCAATGTGTTTAATTATCCCGCATTTGAGTGGGCCGATGCCTGCATTATTGCCTGGCTTATTGATGCCGGAGCTATCATCAATCAGGTGGCTAATGCCAAAGGAAGTTATGGCCCATATTGCCGCGCTTTAGACCGGATTTGCACTGAAGAGTCATTTCACCTAAAATACGGACACGATGCAGTAGTAACACTTGCTACCGGAACTCCTTATCAGCGCAATATGGTACAAGAAGCATTAACCCGCTGGTGGCCTCCCATCATGCATTTTTTTGGGCCAAGCGATAAAATTTCGCAGCACACCGAAATACTTATGAAGTGGAAGGTGAAAATGGCCTCGAATGATGACATGCGCCAACAGTATCTGAATATGTATGTTCCAAAAATCTGGGATCTTGGATTAACTCTTCCCGACCCGAATCTGAAAAAGAATGAAGAAACAGGTAAATGGGAATATACCGAACCCGACTGGGACGAATTTAAAAGGGTTATTAATGGCGATGGCCCCTGCAATGCCGAACGACTTGCCGTACGCAGGAATTCAGAAGAGCGCGGACGCTGGGTGCGCGAAGCTTTAAAAACTGCCGATACAAAATATATTGTACCTTTAGCTTAACAGTTCCATGATAAAATCATTAGACCCGCGCATTACCCGCGCTGAAATAGAACTAACTAATACCATTGCCCCGTTAGAAGAAAATGATCAATGGGAGACGTATGAAGTTTTTCATCAGAAAAAAAGGGGCGACCAGCACATGCACGTGGGAATTGTACATGCCGCTCATCCTGAAATGGCTTTACTTTTCGCCAAAGAGCAATACGGACGCAGGGGGCAAAGTGTAAATATATGGGTGGTAAAAACGCGTGACGTCTACACTACCGATTATGAAGACTCGGATATTTTTGATACCGTTCCCGAAAAAATGTTTCGCGAAGCAGGCGGGTATAAAGTGATGGAGAAAATTAACAGGTACAAAAAGGAACACAAAATTTAATTACCCTAACAATTACCTCAATGAATACAGCGACAATAAAAGAATTACTATATAAAGTGGCTGACGATTTACTTATCATCGGTCACCGACACAGCGAGTGGACAGGTCTGGGGCCTATACTGGAAGAAGATATCTCTTTTTCTTCGATGGCGCAGGATAAAATAGGCCAGTCACAGGCATTGTTTCAATTGTTGTATAAGCTTGGAGAACCTGAAGCCGATACCAACGCATTTACCCGCAATGCCAATCAGTTTTGCAATGCCCAGTTTGTTGAATTACCCAATGACGAATATGATTTCAGTACCGTTCGCCACTTTTTATACGACCATGCCGACCAATTGCGGTTTGAAATGCTCGCCCATTCGTCATACGAACCGCTGGCCAAACTGGCTCGAAAGGTAAAGGGTGAATTAAAGTATCATGTATTTCATGCCAACACCTGGATGGTAAAATTATCGCAGGGAACAGAAGAAAGCAGGGCTCGGATGCAATCTGCGCTCAATGCCTCATGGAATTATGCCTTAGGCTTGTTTGAGGAAAGTAAGTTTGAAAAAGAACTGATAGCCGCAAAGGTATTTGAAGGCGAAGTTGCCTTGAAATCAAAGTGGCTAAGTGCCATCATACCGTTTATTGAAAAAGCCGGATTAAAACTACCACCCGAGAAAGAATGGAACCCTGTGAATGGCGGACGCAAAAATTTTCATACCGAACATCTGGAACTCTTGGTGAAGGAAATGGGCGAGGTGTTCAGGGTTGAGCCTCATTCACAATGGTAGATGCTGGCACTATCTTTAATTTACAGGGAGCGATGCTGACTGAAAAAGAGGTTTGGGAAAAATTAGAAGTGGTGAAAGACCCAGAGATACCCACGCTAAGTATGGTGGACATGGGTATTATTACCAAAGTAGAAGTAAATGACGACCTAAGCGTGGCCATTGAGATGACACCAACTTTTGTGGGCTGCCCTGCCATAAAAATGATGGAGCAAATGGTGTACAATTGTTTAAAAGAAGCCGGCATTGAAAAAGTTTCCGTTTCAACCAACCTGGATGTTGCCTGGAACAGCAATAAAATTACCGAACGCGGACTACTTTGTTTAAAAAAACACGGACTGGCTCCACCTCCTAAACATGAGGGAGAAATTACTCAGGAATTACTGGAGCATGTAGCCTGTCCGTTTTGCGGAAGCAAAAACACCGAAACCAAATCGCCTTTTGGTCCTACCCTGTGCCGCAGCCTGCACTATTGCCACAACTGCCTGCAGGCCTTTGAGCAGTTTAAGCCGGTAGTATAAACACCCGTGTATATTTTTGCATGGCTTATCTGCCATCCATCAGCGAATATTGAGTCGTGATGCAAAGGCTCTTTTTCGTTTTTTTACTCGGTACTTTTTTAACGGTGTCCTGCAAGGAACCGTTAAAAAAAAGTGGGATGACTTCATCTGCCGAGCGAAAAAAATATGCAGCCCTTTCGGAGCAATTAGGCATTGTGGTAGATGAACACAGCAATATCAAACTGCTGGAGGTGGTGGTTGGCTGGCTGGGCGTTCCGTACAGGGATAATGGCTGCAGCAAAGAGGGAACCGATTGCTCGGGGTTTGTGCAAGCTGTGTACAAAGAAGTATATGGGAAAACCATTAGCCGCAACACGCAGGGCATGCTGAAAGAAGTGAAAACCATTAACCGCTCCCAATTGAAAGAAGGCGATCTGGTTTTCTTTTCCATTCAAAGTAAAAAGGTGAGCCACGTGGGTATTTACCTCAGGGATCATAAATTTGTGCATGCCTCTACCAAAAGGGGGGTGATGGTGAACGACCTTACGGAAACGTATTATGCCAATAGCTTTACCACAGCCGGACGCTATCCGTAGTTTACACTAATACCCCCCTGTATTGTCAAAGTTAAAACAAAACACCTAACCGTGGATGAAATACAAGAACATCCCGGTTAGGTTTATAGGCTTTAATGTAGTAGGTTGAATTAGGATTCATTCTTGATTTCTCAAAATAGTAAGTATATCCCACACTACCCCCAAGATACAATCGGTTTCTTAAAACAATATCCATACTTCCGGTGCTACCTAATCCAATGCTTTTATAATCACACGTGCAAATGGCTATCACATCGTGATAATCATTTTCACCCATATAAACCAATTCTGTTCCCCATCGATAAGAAATTCCCGGGGAAAAGGTATATTTCAACTCTGCAAACCGATTTAAGTTTAGGATAAAACTACGGCCAACCGAAATTGTCACAGCATTAACAGATCTTATCCAAATGTCCCATTTCTGTTCAGTTATTGAACTCAGCGCAAAATTGTAACTTTTTGCATATGAAAATGTGGACAAACCTAACTCGGTGTTTTTGTTAAGCATTCTTGAATATTTCACAAAAGAAGGAATCAGTGGGGGAGCAGTCATTGGCGATAGCCAACTAAGACCTCCTTCTTTGTAAAATGTCATATGGTGCTTATCGAAAAACCAGGCTGCATTGTATCCCACTTCAATAAAATTTTTGTACTGTTTTTATGTTGTAGGCTGTCTGTGGTAAGGCTAGCCTGTACCCGAATAGTCGAAAAAAATGTAATAAAAAGCAGTAACCATTTCATTGTTTTATAAACTTACATGCAACATTTTTAAATTTGGGTTCACCAGTCTGTTTGTAAGTATAAACGAAAAGACATTGTTGAATCGCATTGTTTGCCAAATTAGTCTAAAATAAAATCCCAATTTTGGGGTGAAATACCACCAAGTTTCGATTCGGCTTATATCGTTTGTAAAATGCAGAATTAGGACTCTCTACCGACAATCCGTTTTTCTGGAAATAGTGAACGTAGGATACCTCACTTCCAATAAAAAAATGCTTTTTTACAATTACATCCAAATTGAACTCTATTCCTGCTCCAAAACTTTTCAATATGGTTCCGTCTCTTACGATTTCGGTAGGAGAATTTCTTTTGAGAAATATTTCCTCCGTACCATTATACCTGTAATTTAATCCTATGCATATGGATGGAATTAAGTCAATACTCTTGATAGGGTTGTTTTTTGCCAAATCATATCGAACGTACAATAGACTGTTTTTGTAATATCTCTTTAATACGGCACCTTTTGCCAATGAATCATCCGGATTTTGGAAGGTTTGACCAAACCAATACCGAGATATTCCAATTTCAATTTTTTTTGAGACCTTGTAACCATACTTCATATACATTGCATCAACTAAAGACACCTGATTTTTCTGTCTCAGATATTTAAATCCTTCTTGCTCAAAAAAATTGACAAAAGATGTCCCTATTTCGACTCTGTTTTTAAGATGCAGAATAATGCAACTGTCACTAGTGCCTGAAAACACCTGAATTGGCACAAACAAAGAAAATATGATTACATACTTATTCATTCTTTAATAAACCTAATGGAATTATTGTATAAATAACCATTAATCCTTAATAAATAAATGCCGGGAACCAGTTTTGAAACCTCTAATCGCACTTCAACATCATTCACATCAGGAATTTTACTTACTAATAATTTTCCGTTGACATCAAAGATTTCAATTGCTAAATTTAAATTTTGTCTGTCCCCTAGGGTTAATTCTCCAAAATTTACGAATAACTCGCTTTTCGTTGGATTAGGATAAACTTTCATAGTTCGTTTCTTAAACTCCAAGTCTTCAACATTTGTAGGATTACTCCTAACTTGTGCATCACAGCCCCATGCAATTGGGACAAATTCACAAGGCTCGCAATATTGCCCAATGTTACAAGCAGACCACGCCTTACAGGTTTGATTTTCTTCAAAAGAACAAATTCCATATAACTTGCGCGCGGCAGCTATTGTTAGTTCTCTGGCTTCTGGATATTTTGTAAACTCTCCCACAAGATTTGTGTATGCGTAGTAAGTTATTATAGCGGCTTTGTTAATTCCAATTCCTGCAACATATTTGTTTAGTTGGGTTCCTCCCATACTTAATAAATAAAACCACCTATTTTGAACGGAACTATTAAAATGTACTCCTCCTGCATCACATCCATTTGGATCATTCCACCAATTCGGACCTTTATACCAGTCGGGGTATGAATATGGGAATTGGCAATCGCCTCAAGCAAAAGTATTTATTTGATTACTTGGTAGCTGCATATTTCTTGGCTGCGGGTTAAGGAAATCCTCTCCAATCATCCAATCCCAAGTGCTTGGTTGTGCAAATCTTTCCGTCATAAAGCCACAAATATCTGAAAACGATTCGTCTAGAGCGCCACTCTCGCCTTCATAATCTAACCCACTCGTATAGAGCGTTATTCCATGCGCGAATTCATGCCCGCCTATGTCATAAGTTGCAGGATAATAAAGTAATGAGTTATATGAACCATCTGCAAATATAAAATAATCATATTTAGAACTTGACCAATAATCGCGAAACTCTGCGCTTTGAGGTTCATCTGGGTCATTTGCCATAATACGAATTTCTTTTCCCGTATTATCCAAACCATTACGTCCAGCTAAATTACTAAACATATCCCAAGCTGTTTGAATTACATAATGTGCTGAAGTAGCTGCCTTGTGATCCGTTGACCAAACATCATCTTGGTCATCAGGTAAATCTTTAAAATTCCATTTTTGATTTTGAAATTTGTCATCTTTAGTTTTAATGTTTTTTGTACCATCGTTAGCGATTAGGAAGTATTTATTTTTTAGACCACCATACCATCGTGTATCGAGGTATTGACTTCCGTAAAAAATATGGGTAAATACACCCTCCTTTGATGAATTCACTTCCCTTAAGATTTCTCCATTCGAGGCATCAACATAAACAGTTTTTGCATAGTAAGGGTCTATCGCCCAAATTGTAAATTTCCAAGCTAACTTGTAATTTTCCTCCTTTATTGTTTTATCACCCAATAAAGCATAAATCAATTCCCCTTTGGGGTAAAAGGTAGTTTTTTCAGGAATGGAATCTTCCCTTAGATAATATTCTAAACTATCATCCTCCCAAGCATAAGTTATTGCTCCGATATGATTTAAAGCATAATTTAGTGCCCCTTCTTCACTTACAGGCGTATCAGCAGAAAGACTTAATGTTTCAGCAATGTGACCATTGGATAAAACAACGTAATCGTCAGTAAAGTGTTCTCGATATTCAGCACCTTGTACCCTTATCCCATTATGGTACTGCTGGTAGCGCCTGTGATGTAGGCATACAAAAGAATCATTCCATTCGTTTGTGATGTGCATAGAATCATTTTCAGCCAAGCCAGTAAATGATTTATAAGTCGTGAAGAGTTGACCAGCTTGCATAGAATCAGTCTTCCACCAAAGCAATCCCAATGTGTCGTTTTCCCACGTTTTTAAGTAAATAGTAGTATTTGTTGAATCATGAAGAAAGTTTTGCGAAAAAACTTGTTGTGAAGTCAATATGCAAATAAGCGATAAGTAGAAAAATTTTGTTTTCATGTTGTTGGGTTTTTAAATAAAAGGTTCTTAATATTGTATGCGACAAAATTTAGAAAAACTAAAATGAGTTACCTCAAAAAAGCCAATAGATTTGATTATTATTTTGTTAATCTTTAGTGGATTTCAAATAAATTATTATAAAAATAAAGTTGATATAGAATGACAATTGGCAGTAACATTAAAAAGTGGAGAGAGGAAAGACGATTTTCTCAAGGAGAATTAGTTCAATTGCTTGATGTTTCCCAAGCCGTTATATCTTCATGGGAAAGCGATCATACTAGTCCTAAATCAAGTCAAATTCCAGAGTTGGCTAATGTTCTGGGTATAGAAATACTTGATCTTTTCAAAGGAGTTGAATCGATAAACTATGTTCAGAATACAGATAATAAAGATAGTTCTGTAAACGGTTTCGAAATACATGTAGATGCAAAGTCTCTGTATGATGATCTAGTTAAAACCTTAAAGGGGTTTAATCAAAAACTCATGGAAGAAAATCAACATCTTATCGAAGAACTTAAGAAACTGAAAAAGTAAATTAGTTGTACTTTTGCCCCAATGCAGGTCAAAAAACTTTCCATTGTAATACCGGCTTATAACGAAGGCCGCACCATTCACCTGATACTGGATAAGGTGAAAGCCGTGACTCTGATGAACGGCATTCAGAAGGAAGTGATTATTGTAAACGACTTCTCGAAAGACAATACCGAAGAAGCTATCCTTTCGTATCAAAAAGCCAACCCCGATTTGCCCATCAGCTATTACAAACACGAGTACAATCAGGGGAAAGGGGCTGCCCTGCACACAGGCATTAAGAAGGCTACCGGAGAATACCTCATTATTCAGGATGCCGATTTGGAATACGACCCACAGGAATACAACCTGATGCTACAGCCCGTGCTTGACGGATTTGCCGATGTGGTCTATGGTTCCCGTTTTACGGGAGGAAAACCACACCGTATTCTTTTCTTTTGGCATACCATAGGTAATAAAATGCTCACCTTTGCCAACAATATGTTTTCTAATTTAAACCTTACCGATATGGAAACCTGTTACAAACTTTTCCGTACCGATATGATTCAAAAAATTGAGTTAAAGGAAAAACGTTTTGGTTTTGAACCCGAAGTAACTCAAAAAATTTCGCGCATCAAAGGCATACGTATTTACGAAGTTGGCATATCCTATTATGGCCGCACCTACGAAGAGGGCAAGAAAATAGGAATGAAAGATGCCTTCCGTGCCCTGTACTGCATTATTAAATACAGTCTATTCGGATAGACGTGCAGCCTTTTGTGTGGGTTTGTTTACTCACCAATAAGCGGTATTTGTATTATTTTCGTCCCGCAAAACAGGTAATCATTGGCAGTAGAGGTTCATAATCTGGTAAAAATTTACGGGCAACAGCGTGCTGTTGATGGAATTAGTTTTTCAGCCCGGCCCGGTGATATTTTAGGATTCCTTGGCCCTAACGGAGCCGGAAAATCTACCACCATGAAAATAATCACCTGCTACCTGCCGCAAACCGAAGGGAAGGTAAATGTGTGTGGGTATGATGTGGTTCATCAGAGCATAGAAGTAAAAAAGTGTATTGGCTATTTGCCCGAGCACAACCCGCTGTATCTGGATATGTACGTGAAGGAGTATTTGGAATTTATTGCAGGCGTACATCAATTGGGTAACAAAACAAAACAGGCCGTAGATACCATGATTGAACACACCGGCCTTACCCGAGAGTACAAAAAACGGATTGGGGAATTATCAAAAGGATACCGGCAGCGGGTAGGATTGGCTCAGGCCATGATTCATGATCCACAGGTGTTGATACTAGACGAACCCACCTCGGGGCTCGACCCCAATCAGATTACGGAGATACGTGAGTTGATACGTGAAATAGGGAAAAGCAAAACGGTTATTCTCTCTACCCATATTATGCAGGAGGTAAAAGCACTATGCAACCGGGTGGTGATTATTAATAAGGGAAAACTGGTGGCCGATGAAACGCCCGAGAATTTGCAACACGGCACCGATAGTAAATTTGTTTTTGTGGCCGAGTTTAAAGGGGAGTTTTCGCCAAAGAACTTACATACCATAAGCGGAGTTGAGAAAACGGTTTCATTAGGACAAAACAGGTTTCGCATTATAGCCAACCGTGATATACGGGAGGATTTATTTTCCTTTGCCGTAAAAAATAAATTAATTTTACTTTCAGTAGCCATGGAAGACCAGTCGCTGGAGGATGTATTCAGAAAACTGACAAGCTGATATGCTAAGTGTATTGAAAAAAGAAATAAACGGATTTCTGAGTTCGCTCATTGCCTATATTGTTATGACGGTGTTTCTTGTTGCCATAGGTCTATTTATGTGGGTGGTGCCCGGTATGAATGTATTTGATAACGGATATGCCAATATAGACACCTTGTTTTCAATGGGTCCTTGGGTATTCATGTTTCTGGTTTCAGCCATTACCATGCGTTTTTTTTCGGAAGAAAAACGAAGCGGAACTATTGAATTGCTAACAACAAAACCGCTTACCGACTGGGATATTATACTGGGGAAATACTTTGCAGGAATGTTTCTGGTACTATTTTCAATTGTACCTACTTTTTTATACTTCTATACGGTATATGTTTTGGGGGCGCCCCCAGGTAATATGGATATAGGTGCTACCTGGGGTTCTTATTTGGGGTTGTTTATGTTGGCATCGTGTTTTGTCTCTATTGGTATTTTTGCTTCTACCATCACCTCCAATCAAATTGTATCTTTCATTGCTTCCATGTTTTTGTGTTTCTTCTTTTTCATTGTGTTTGATTTATTCAGCGACTTTAAATTGCTCGGTACTTTTGATACTGTGATTCAGTACCTCAGTATGAATACGCACTACGACTCTATCAGCCGTGGGGTGCTCGACTCGAGGGATGTGGTGTATTTTGTAAGTTTTAATATGGCTTTTCTTTGGTTTACCTGTATAAGTTTTGCAAGCAGAAAATGGTAGGCAAACACACGCAAAAGTATTCTTCGTATATCAGGCTGTTGCTTGTGATAGGAATTATTATTCTGGTAAACGTGCTTTCGGATGTCTGGTTTTTCAGAATAGACTTGACTAAGGAAAAACGATTCACCTTGTCAAAAGCATCAACGAGCCTGGCCGCAAAGCTCGATGATGTGCTGTATGTAAAAGTGTACCTGGAAGGCGATTTCCCGGCCGGGTTTAAACGTCTCCGCAATGCCACCCGCGAGTTGCTTGATGAATACCGCATAGCATCCGGTAATAAAATAGAATACGAATTTATTGACCCCTTTGAAGGCAAGGATAAAAAACAAATAAGTGAAATCATAGAGCAATTGGGCGCAAATGGATTATTTCCAACCAATGTGCAGGTTAAACAAGATGATGAACTCTCGCAAAAAATTGTAATCCCCGGAGCCATTTTTTATTATAAGGGAAAAGAATATCCGCTCAATTTATTAAAGGGGCAATTTGGCAAAGGGGGAGAGGAAACCATTAACGAATCTATTGAATTATTAGAATATCAGGTATCAAATGTGCTGCGCAAATGCACCGTTCAAAAGAAAAAGAAAATTGCCTTTTTGGTGGGTAATGGGGAATTGAAAAGTATTCAGGTGGCCGATTTTGGAAGGGAACTAAGCGAATTTTATGAATTGGCTCGACTGGATATTCATAAAAATCCGCCACAAAAATTTAATGAATTTGACGGGCTGGTGATTGCAAAACCGGATTCGGTCTTTAGCGAATACGATAAGTTTAAAATTGACCAGTACATTATGCACGGGGGCAAAGTAATCTGGATGCTGGATATGCTTTTTGCCGATATGGACAGTGCTCGTAATGCTGCAGGTGAGTTTATGGCTTACAACTATGATTTAAACTTGGATGATATTCCTTTCAGGTACGGTGTTCGTGTAAATCCAGTGCTGGTGCAAGATTTACAATGCAACCGAATTCCCATTATGTCGGGGTATACCGGTGGGCAACAGCAAACCAAATTATTACCCTGGTTATATTATCCTATTTTAGGCAGCACAGCCGACCATCCCATTGTAAAAAATTTAGATTACGTATGGGCGCAGTTTTGCAACACCATCGATACGCTGCCAACAAAAAACATACGGAAAACAGTATTGCTGCATACCTCGGATTATACTCGTGTGGTGGGTGCCCCTGCCCGAGTAAATATTAATATGACCCGCTTGCAGCCCAACCCAATGGGCTTTCCTCAGCGAAGGTTGCCGGTTGCCGTATTGCTCGAGGGTGATTTTACCTCGGTATTTAAAGACCGTGTGCGCA
This sequence comes from Bacteroidia bacterium, assembly GCA_020049855.1. GTDB lineage: Bacteria > Bacteroidota > Bacteroidia > UKL13-3 > UKL13-3 > JAGPCK01. Next base: position 47,927 of record JAGVLJ010000018.1, read on the forward strand.
GTGTTACCGATTCCTCTTTTGCACAACTCCATTTTGCCCCCTCGGTAAGCAACAATAAAATGATTGTAATTGCTGATGGAGATATTGCCCGCAACCAAGTGAGCAAAAGCGGAGATATTTACCCGCTTGGGTTTGATAAATTTACTAACCAAAATTTCGGCAACAAGAACTTTATGGTAAATTGTGTTGACTACCTCTGTGACGACTCGGGATTGATAGAAGTGCGTATGAAAGAAATTAAACTCAGATTGCTTGACCGCCAACGTATGAAAGATGAAAAACTACAGTGGCAATTAGTAAACATGGTGCTACCGGTGGTACTCATTGTGCTGTTCGGGATTAACAATGCCCGCTTGCGTAAACGTAAATTTACCCGTTGATGAAAAAGAATTTCTTATATATACTGTTGTTTATATTACTGGCTGTAGCCACCGTGTGGATGTTGCAAAATGGGGAGATATCTACCCTTAAGTCTGATTTAAAAAATTTCGCACTGACCGATACGGGCATTGTTACTAAAATTATGCTGGTTGATAAAGACGGAAATAAAGTAATTCTTGAGCGTAAAGGCTCAAACAGTTGGCGTGTAAATAATAAATACGAGGTGAATCAGGCCAAAATGAATACCCTACTTGAAACCATGAAAACACTGGAAGTAAAAAGTCCGGTGCCCAGTAAAGATGTAAACAGCGTGGTAATTGATTTGGCTACCCGCCACATATTGGTAAGAATTTTTAAGGGAGAGGATATGATAAAATCCTATTTTGTGGGCGTGCAAACTGCCGACCAACTGGGGACATACATGCTGATGGAAAATTCCAAATCACCTTTTATTATGCACGTACCCGGATTTAACGGGTATTTAAATGTACGATATTTTACCGATGAACTGGATTGGAAAACCCGAAAGGTATTTGACAGTAAACCGGAAGAGATAGAATTCATCAAGGTGGACTATCCCGCCATGCCTCATCGTTCTTTTATCATTAATAATGACGGAGGCCAACTTTCTTTGATACCCCTGGCAGAAAAAGAAATGCAAGCACCGGTGGATAGGCGACTATTAACCTTTTATGTTGCTTCTTTTCGCAGCATTATGTACGAGGGGTACGATCGGGCATTTGATATGCATAAAGCCGACTCGGTAGCCGCCATGCCGCCATATTGCATAATGACCGTAAAGAACAAAAACGGGGTAAAAAATACTCTGCGTATTTTTTACAAAGGCATTGATGAGCGCACCATGCAGCAGTTTGATGAAAAAACCATGAAGCCCCTCAGTGTTGACCCCGAGCGGTATTTTGCCTTGTTGAATGACGAGAAAAATCTGGTGATTATTCAGCAATTTGTATTTGGTAACCTCCTTCGCGGTTATGATGATTTTTTGCTGAACGATAAGGCGAAAAAGTAATTAATAGTGGGAATGTATCCCCATAATTTTTTGGATTTTTGGCAGTACATACTACGGGGCAGGACGCGTTATGAAACCGAATACAAATTACTTGTGCGTTAACTTCGGTGAACTTGTATGTATTGCAGTTATACAGAGATTTAGTATATATATAATTCAGTTACAGGTAACTGTAAAACGAGCAACATCACAACAGCCTGCCACGGATTTAAAACGGAAGGAGTAAACCATTTTTCAAAATTTTGTCTGCCGAAACACAATGCCGCCCGAAGGCAAATTTAAAGTATGCCCCCCTTATTCCGTTTCTGGAAAATTATCTCAAATATTTAGTTACCTTTGCCAAAGTGAAAATCAGAAATTACATCGCAGCCCTTCTATCAGTGTTTTTGCTCGCACTGACGCTTATGCCATGTAACGACACCTGTAACACACTGAGGGAAGGCACATCAACAACTTTTCATCCAATACAAGACCACCAAACCTACAATGACATTTGCAGTCCGTTTTGTTTTTGCATCTGTTGTTCAACCGTAATGACTGTTCACAATTTTCCAAACTTCGAGTTCATACAGCACTTATCTGTTCGGAGTTTTTCAATGCTTGAACAAATGTTTCTTTTAAAGAAGCAAGCAACTATTTGGCAACCGCCAAAAATCAGTTAATGAATTTTATGAGTGCCCGCTTGCGGTCACAATTAAAATGGTTACAGTGCTGAGGCATCCTAACCATTTATTTATTTCATTAACTTATAAATCATGCTCAATAAAATAATTGCGTTCTCTATAAAGAACAAACTCATCATAGGGCTTTTTCTTTTTGCCCTCATTGGTTATGGCAGTTACCAAATCACTAAACTGCCTATTGATGCCGTGCCCGACATCACAAACAATCAGGTGCAGGTAATCACAGTTACACCTTCGTTGGGTGCTCCCGATGTGGAACGCCTCATTACTTTTCCCATTGAACAAGCCAACAGTAATATACCCGGACTGAAAGAAATCCGAAGCTTCTCACGGTTCGGACTTTCACTTATCACCATTGTTTTTGATGATGATGTAGATATTTACTGGGCAAGGCAGCAAGTAACTGAACGGCTAAAGTTAGCACAGGACCAAATTCCTAATGGTGTTGGTTCGCCTGAGTTAGCTCCCGTTACAACAGGCTTGGGAGAAATTTATCAATATGTGATCCGTGCCAAACAAGGTTACGAAACCAAATACGATGCAACCGAATTACGAACTATTCAAGACTGGATTGTTCGCAGACAATTGTTAGGAGTGAAAGGTGTTGCCGATGTAAGCAGTTTTGGCGGCAAGTTAAAACAATACGAAATTGCCGTTAATGCAAACAAGTTAAAATCTTATGGCATTACCATAAGCGATGTATTCACCGCTTTGGAAAAGAACAACGAAAACACAGGCGGTGCATACATTGAAAAAAAATCAACAGTCCTTTATATCCGAAGTGAGGGTTTAATTGGAAACACAGACGATATAAAAAACATTGTTGTCAGAAACACCGCCAACGGCACACCGCTTTTGATAAATGATGTTGCTGATGTCCGCATTGGTGCAGCCATTCGTTACGGTGCTATGACCTACAATGATGAAGGTGAAGCAGCAGGCGGTGTGGTGCTGATGCTTAAAGGTGCAAACAGCAATCTCACAATTAAAAATGTAAAAGAACGCATTGAACAAATTGCAAAAACATTACCCGAAGGAGTAGAAATAGAACCTTTCATTGATAGAACAAAAATGGTGAACAACGCTATCACCACAGTTTCAAAAAACTTAATGGAAGGTGCATTAATTGTAATTTTGGTTTTGGTTTTATTCTTAGGAAATTTCAGGGCAGGAATTTTAGTTGCCTCTGTAATTCCGTTGGCAATGTTGTTTGCAGTAATCATGATGAACCTTTTCGGAGTTAGCGGAAACCTCATGAGTTTAGGGGCTTTGGATTTCGGGTTGATTGTGGACGGGGCAGTAATTATTGTAGAAGCCGTGATGCACGGCTTAACACATAGTAGAAAATTAGGAGTTCATCACAGGGTTACGCAAAACGAAATGGACACCGAAGTAAATCATTCGGCAAGCCGAATGATGAACAGTGCAGTATTCGGGCAAATCATTATTCTGATTGTTTACTTACCCATCTTTACACTTGAAGGAATTGAAGGAAAAATGTTTAAGCCAATGGCTCAAACCGTTGCTTTCGCTTTGTTGGGTGCATTCATTCTTTCCATCACTTACATACCTATGATGAGTGCTTTTTTCCTGAGCAAAAAGATTTCTCACAAAAAAAATATCAGTGATAGAATGATGGACTTTTTTATAAATGTCCATCAGAAATATCTAGGTAGGGTTTTGAATTTCCCAAAAACGATTGTAGGAATTTCAGTTGGCTTGTTACTGATTGCTTCTTTCGTATTCTCAAAAATGGGAGGCGAATTTATCCCTGCATTGGAAGAAGGCGACTTTGCAGTAGAAACAAGAGTGCTTACAGGAAGCAACATCAACACAAGTGTTGATGCCTGTTTGAGAGCAGCACATATCTTAAAAAAAGAATTTCCCGAAGTAATTAGAGTGGTGGGCAAAGTTGGTAGCGGAGAAATCCCCACCGACCCAATGCCAATGGAAGCAACCGATTTGATGGTAATATTAAAAGACAAAAAGGAATGGACATCAGCAGAAACATTTGATGAATTAAAAAACAAAATGGCAGAAGCATTGGAAGATGTTCCCGGAGTTACTTATGGCTTTCAATATCCCGTGCAAATGCGTTTCAATGAATTGATGGCAGGTTCAAAGCAAGATATAGTTTGTAAAATTTACGGTGAAAACTTAGACACACTTGCAAAGTATTCTCAACTATTGGGTGATGTAACAGGTCACATTGAAGGAGCAAAAGATATTTATGTAGAACGCATCACAGGTTTGCCGCAGGTAATTATTCAATACAAACGCAACATCATTGCTCAATATGGTTTAAACATTGACGACATAAATAAAGTAGTGAACACCGCCTTTGCAGGACAAAGCAGCGGAAAAGTTTATGAAGATGAAAAGCGTTTTGATTTGGTGGTTCGCCTTGCAGGTGAAAACCGCAAAGAGTTGGAGGATGTGCAGAACCTTTTAATCCCAACTTCGCAGGGAACACAAATTCCTTTGTATCAGGTTGCCGATGTTGCCATTCAGGAAAGTATAAATCAAATTCAGCGTGATGATGCAAAACGAAGAATTATTGTTGGATTTAATGTTCGGGGCAGAGATGTTCAAAGCATTGTAAAAGAATTACAGGATAAAGTAGATAAGCAACTAAAACTGCCAACAGGCTACTATATTAAATACGGTGGAACTTTTGAAAATTTAGTGGCTGCAAAAAACCGGTTGTCCATTGCAGTTCCCGTTTCATTGCTTCTGATTTTTCTTCTACTCTACTTTGCTTTCGGTTCAGTAAAACAAGGGTTGCTAATTTATTCAGCAATTCCACTTTCTGCCATTGGCGGAATTTTATTTTTAGCCCTGAGAGGAATGCCCTTCAGCATCAGTGCCGGTGTGGGTTTCATTGCTTTGTTTGGTGTAGCAGTGCTGAATGGAATTGTTTTGATTGCTGAATTTAACCGAATAAAAGCAGAAGGGGAAACCGACACCCAGCAAATTGTACTGAAGGGAACAAAGCTTCGTTTGCGGCCCGTGTTAATGACTGCCTTTGTTGCTTCGCTCGGCTTTTTACCAATGGCTATTAGCAACGGTTCGGGTGCAGAAGTGCAACGGCCTTTGGCAACCGTTGTAATTGGGGGTCTCTTATTGGCTACATTCCTAACACTTTTTGTTCTACCTGTTCTCTACATTATTTTTGAAAAAGGTTTTTCCTTAAAACTGAAAAGGAAAATCACCATCACAACAACCATTCTTTTACTGTTCGCGAATTGTCAACTTTCTTTTGCACAAACACCAATCACTTTGCAAACTGCAATAGATACCGCTTTAAAAAATAACCTGACTGTAAAGAATGAAAAACTAAATGCAGCATATCAAAAAATGCTGAAAGCTGCAGCCGTTGATATTCCGCAAACAAACTTAACAAGCGAATACGGGCAATTCAATTCATTTTATAAAGATACCAAGTTTGGAATTTCGCAAGGTATTAGCTTTCCTGCAGTTTATGCAAAACAAAAATTGCTACAGGACGAATACTATAAAAGCAGTTTATTAAATGTTGCATTAAAAGAGGCTGAACTAAAAAAGCAGGTAAGCGAAATTTTTTACTTACTGATTTATTTGCAGCAAAAGCAAAAAATTCTGTTGCAAAACGATAGTGTATATGCCTCATTTCTTGAAAAAGCAAACTTGCGTTTCTCCAAAGGTGAAAGTAATGTGTTGGAAAAGACCACTGCCGAAACACAGCGGGGACAAATTGCAATTCAACTTACCCAGTTAAAGAGCAGTATTGAAATTTTCCAGCTTCAGTTTCAATTGTTGTTAAACACTACCACCATTTTCATTCCTTCAAGTGAAAACCTGAAATTGATTTTTGCAGCTTCACTTGACTCCTCTTTAGTGAGCAACCATCCTAAAATAAATATTTTGCAGCAGCAAAAAAATATTTCCTTGGCGAATAGACAATTAGAAAAATTCAAACTGTTACCCAACTTAAATTTAGGTTACAGTAATCAAAGTATTCAGGGAACCGGTAACGATAATAAGTTTTATTTGCCTGCTAGTCGTTTTCAGTCCATTCAGTTGGGTGTGGGCGTGCCGTTATTTTTTGGTTCTCAAAAAGCAAAAATTAATTCGAGCAAAATACTTCAGTTCATTTCAGAAAATAATTATCAGTTAGGGTTACAAATCCTAAAAACCGAATATCACGCTGCATTTAAACAATATCAAACGCAATTGCAAACGGTAAAATATTTTGAGGACACCGCCTTACAAAATGCAAGCATCATTACCAAAACTGCCAATAATCAGTTTGCAAATGGCGACATAAATTATCTGGAATGGGCTATGCTTATCAACAACGCAATTTCTATTCAAAACAATTACACCGATGCGGTAAAAGACCTTAATCAAACTATTATTCAACTCAATTTCTTAACTTCTAAATAAATTTCAATCATGACAAAATACGTCATTATAGCAATAGCATTTTCAATTCTTTCGTCTTGTGGGGGCAAAAATACAGTAGATGGAAGCACCGAAGAAGCAGCAAGCGAAATCACAGTTAAACTCACCGATGCACAATTAAAAAACTCCGAAATACAAACAGGAAAAATTGAGCAACGCAATATTTCTTCACTTTTAAAAGTGAATGGAAAAATTGAAGTGCCTCCGCAAAATATGGTTTCCGTTAGTGTGCCAATGGGTGGATACTTAAAGTCAACCAAATTACTTGCCGGTATGCACATCAGCAAAGGCGAAGTGATTGCCCTAATGGAAGACCAACAATATATTCAGTTGCAACAAGATTATTTAACTGCGAAAGCAAGGTTCACTTCTATTGAAGCTGAATATTTTCGGCAAATGGAATTGAACCAAAGCAAAGCCAGCAGCGACAAAGTTTTTCAAAATGCACAAACGGAATACGTCTCGCAAAAAGTGTTGATTAAATCTTTAGAGGAAAAATTAAAACTCATCAGCATTAACCCAGAAAAATTAACTGAAAACTCCATTTCAAAAAGCCTAAACGTCTATTCACCTATTGATGGTTTTGTTTCACAGGTAAAACAGAATATTGGAAAATATGTAATGCCAACTGATGTACTGTTTGAACTGGTAAATCCGGCCGACATTCATTTAACGCTCACCATTTTTGAAAAAGATTTGTATAAAATCTCCATCGGACAAAAAATATTTGCTTACAACAATACGAACCCCGACAAAAAATACATCTGCGAAATTATTTTGATTGGCAAAGATGTTACACCCGAAAGAACCATTCAAGTGCAATGCCATTTTGAGCAATACGACAAAGCCCTCATTCCCGGAATGTATATGAATGCTGAAGTGGAAGTAGCCACCAACAACGCTTTTGTAATCCCAAACGATGGCTTGGTTCGCTTTGAAAACAAGCAATATGTTTTTATCGAAACCGGAAACAAAAAATATGAAATGCAGGAAGTACTTACACAAAATACCGAAAACGGGTTTACACAAATCACTTTCCCCGATAGCACCGATATGAGCAATAAAACTTTTGTTATCAAAGGTGCATACACCCTTTTAATGAAAATGAAAAACGCGGAGGAAGAAGAATAAATTAATTCACCCAAAAAAGTATTTCAAAAATGAAACTACCAATCAACGACAAAAAATTTCTCTTTCTTCTTTTCGCAATCACAATAGTTGTTGCCTTAGAAGTTTTATCCATTATCGGCATTCATATACCAATGCCTTATGCACCTTTCGTTTTCGCCACATTCATTCTGGGAATTGGCTACAATGTTTTATGGAACGGGGTAAAAGCAATCTTCAAACTCAAATTCAGCAACATCAATTTACTTATGCTCATTGCAGTTATCGGAGCATTTTATTTAAAAGAATTTCCCGAAGCAGCAGTTTTGGTTGTGCTATTTGTTTTGGGAGAACGATTGGAAGAAATCGGAATTGCCAACAGCAAATCTGCTTTAGATGAATTAGTAAGCAAAGCACCGAAAACAGCTTTTGTAAAATCAGAAAATGCAAATGTGGCTATTGATAAAATTGCAGTCGGGACAATTATACAAGTGAAAGCAGGTGAAATGATACCCCTTGATGGAAAAATTATTTCAGGAGAAACCACTGTTGACGAAGCAGCCATTACCGGTGAACCCATCCCAAAAGACAAATATATTGGTGATACTTTATTTGCAGGAACCCTAAACAAAAATGGTTTTATTGAAGTGAAGACAACCAAACTTTCTGTTGACACTACTTTTTCAAAAATTGTTCGACTCACTTTTGAAGCACAAGCAAACAAAAGCGAAACGCAAAAATTCATTCAGCAATTTGCCAGATATTACACTCCCGCCATGCTTGCACTTTCCGTTCTTCTGTTTGTTGTTCCTGTTTTCATTTTTCATTTAGATTTTAACCATTGGTTACAGCAAGCCATTACATTGCTTGTTATCGCTTGTCCATGTGCATTAGTTATATCAACACCGGTAGCCATTTATGCAGCTATCGGAAACGCATCTTCAAAAGGGGCATTGGTAAAAGGCGGAAAATATCTGGAAGCATTGGCAACTATCAAAGCGATTGCATTAGACAAAACACGAACAATAACTTTTGGCAATCCTATTGTCTCAGATATTTTTCCTTTGAACGGCACAAGCCGTGAAGAACTTTTGGCTTGCACAGCAGGAGCAGAAATATTTTCCGAACATCCATTGGCACAAGCCATCGTTGATGCAAGCAACAAAGAAGGATTTGAACCGCACAAAACCGAAGCATTCAAAAGCATCATGGGCAAAGGTGCAACAGCAAAATGTTTGGTATGTGAGGACGAAACAATTTATGTAGGCAAATTGGAATTTATAAAAGAGCATCAGCACACCGATAACGAAACCGAAAAAATTGTAGAGCAACTTTCAGCACAAGGAAAAACAAGCGTAGTAGTAAGTTTTGGTGATGGAGTGGCGGGAGTAATTGGTTTGATGGATCAAATAAAACCCGACAGTGCGGCAGCATTAAAAGAAATTGAAACTATGGGCATTGAACCTGTAATGCTCACAGGCGACAGTGAAAAAGCAGCAAACTACATAGCACAACAAGTAGGCATAAAAAAAATATTTGGAAATATGTTACCCGAAAACAAATCCGAAAAAATCAAAGAACTACTGCAACAGTATGGTAAAGTGGCAATGGTAGGCGATGGAATAAACGATGCACCTGCATTAGCACAAAGCACCGTAGGCATAGCAATGGGAGCAGCAGGAAGCGACACTGCAATAGAAACCGCAAACATTGCATTGATGAACGACAAACTTTCACTCATTCCGTTTTTAATTCGGCTCTCACAAAAAACATTACGCAGAATAAAATTCAACACCATTGGAGCAATAGGAGTAAAACTAATTTTTATCACATTGGCTTTCGTTGGTTACAGCAATTTAGTTTTCGCCATAGCCGCAGATGTTGGAGTAACGCTTGTAGTCATCCTCACAAGTTTGCAATTGATGAAATTTGAAAATCACACTCCTGAAAATGTTTGACCGAAACTTTTTTCATTTAGAAAAACTCATTTATCTTTGCGAAATATAATTTAAGCCACTTTTCAATAACTAAAAACCTTTTCACTCATGGCATCATCATCAGAAACAGGACATGCAAATAAAGAGTCCAACTTTGAAGATTTAACTTACTACTGCATTGGGCTACCCAGCAACTTATAACCTATCAAAGGTATCCATTAACCAAATACGGTTATTCAATCCGGTGCATTGCACAGAAGGGTAGCTGCTCGGTACGAACCGGCTAACAAACCAGTTCTCCATGGCCAAAATTGTCTACTGGGAGTATATCTTTTGCGGGTGTCCCCCAGCGGGATTGACGCCAGCCGATAGGTGAGAGGTAATTGGAGGTTGTTTATGTTTTTTTGATTTTGTGTTAATCTTGTGGTAGGTTGGTTCTCATCCAATCTACCGTTACTCTTGAAAATACACCCGTTTTACCCGTTGCGAAATGCCGGTGACTAATTCATAGGGGATGGTATCGGCAGCAAGGGCGAGTTCGTTAATGTCTAATCCTTTTCCGAATATAACCACTTCATCCCCTTCACGGCAATCAATTTGGCTTACATCCAGCATGGTCATATCCATACAAATATTACCAACTATCGGGGACTTTTTCCCCTTTACCAGCATATACCCTTTACCATTGCTCAGCCCCCTGTCCAATCCATCGGCATAGCCAATAGCAACCACGGCAATGCGGGCATCCTTTTGCACTTTTCCTTTTCGGCTGTAGCCAATGCTTTCTCCGGCTTTCACTTCGCGGATCTGTGAAATGATAGTTTTTAATGTGCCCACGGTTTCCAATTGGTTTTTTA
>JAGVLJ010000082.1 GCA_020049855.1 Bacteroidia bacterium
AAATTGGCAAAAGCAAGCCCTTGTGGTTAATTATTTGATGAGGTTGCGCCTATGGAATATATTCATTCGTGCAATCGGTTTAAGGTAGCTTTTAGCAGTATTGATGCAGGTGGAACAGGATAACCCAAACGCTAAATACTTACCTTGTAAATGGCATGCAGCGGTATGTTGACCCCGCCTTTCAGGCTCACCTCGGTTTCGGTGGCTGCCCACACAGTAGTTTCAACCACTTTTATTCCGTCATCGGTATCAAACGTAATTCGAATTTTTCCGTGTTCAGTATTTCCCAGCACCATGGCGCGCTGCAAATCGGTTTTGCGCTGCATCACTTCTTCACGAGTTTTAAGCACCTCTCCTTTTGGAAATTTAAGCCCTTTTATGTTCTCCTTTTCTATGGCAGTAGCAGTTAGTATCATATGCGGTAATAAATAAGTTTAATTATCAAAACTACAATTTTTAGTGAATTGAACAACTACAAATGCTCATTAAAATATTGGGTTATTTTTTTCATCAGATGAACCCTGTCCTGGCCAAGCACGTTGTGTTTATGCCCCGGATATACCAGATAATCTACCAGCACGCTTTTTTTTACGCACTCCTCGAGGTATTTTAAACTGTGCTGCCACACCACCACATCGTCTGATGTGCCGTGAATTAACAGCAATTTCCCTTTCAGGTTACTTACATAATTCAGGAGGTTGGCTTCTTCATACCCCTTTTTATTTTCCTGCGGGATACTCATGTAGCGCTCGGTGTACATCACTTCGTACATACTCCAGTCAATTACCGGCCCTCCTGCTACAGCTGCTTTAAAGGTGGCAGGACTTCGGGTCATAAGCGTGGTGGTAAGAAAACCACCGAAACTCCATCCAAACACGCCCATGCGGGTGGTATCTACAAAGGTTAGTGAGTGCAAAAATTCAACTCCTTTCAATTGGTCGGCCATTTCGTTAGTACCCAACCGCAGGTGGGTGGCCTGTTCAAAATCGCGACCCCGGTTACGTGAGCCTCTGTTATCAACGGTAAATACAACATAGCCCTGTTGCGCCATATACACCAGCCACAAATCACCCCCACCCATAAATGTATTGCTAACTAATTGCAGGTGCGGTCCACCATACAAATACACCAGCACCGGATATTTTTTCTGCGGGCTAAAATCAATCGGTTTTAACATCCTGCAATACAAATCGGTAACACCGTCAGCTGCCCTGATGGTAAAAATGCTTAGTTCGGGTAATTTATAATCGGCCAACGGATTTTTTGCAGTGAGCAAAGTGCGCACAGGTTTGCCCTCGGTGGTAAGGATATCAATGTTGCGTGGGATGAGTGTGCTTGAATAACTATCAAGTATGTATTTTCCATTTGAACTCACCAATGCAGTATGTGTGCCAGGCACGTTGGCACTTATTTTAGTTAACTTTCCGTTGTTCAGGTTTACTTTGTAAATGTGGCGCTCAATGGCACTTTCTTTCGTAGCCTGTATAAACACGTGGCTTCCGCTTTCATCAAAACCCATCACATCGGTTACTACCCACTGACCTTTGGTTAACTGACGAATCAGTTTACCGCTTTTGTTATACAAGTATAAATGATTGTATCCGTCCTGTTCGCTTTGCCAAATAAACTGATCATCGTGTTTTTTTACCCACAGCATGGGATGCTCGGGCTCTACGTATTTTTCACTTTTTTCTTCAAAAATGGTGCGTATGAAATCTCCTGTTTCGGCCGAGTATTCATTTAATCTCAGGTAATTTTGTTCTCTGTTCAGCACGGCCACATACACAAATCGTTCATCGGGACTCCAAGCCACATTTGTAAGGTATTGGTCGGATGGTAAACCGGTTTTTAAATCAATCACCGTTTTTGATGAGGACTCGAGCACACCAATTTTTACCTGATGGCTGGTTTTGCCTGCCATGGGGTAACGAATCAGTTCCTCGCCAGCCGGTTTTTTAGAAAGATCCATAATCGGATATTGGTCAACCATGGTTTCGTCCATGCGGTAAAAGGCCATATAGCGTCCTTTGGGCGACCAAAAAGTCCCTTTAACAATACCAAACTCATTGCGGTGTACGGCCTGTCCGCTTACAATGCCTTTATTATCATTAGATGAAGTTTGCGATACCGATTGGTCGGAGAAATACACAAACAAATTATTTTGCAATGTAAAGGCCATGGCATTGCCGGTAGTTTCAAAATCGGTATTCTCGGCATCTTTCAAAAATTTATTAATCAGGTAGCACCTTTTGCCCTCTACATCATAGAGAAAAACCGTGTGATTATGTACTATCCTGAAAGATTTAGGTGAAACCCAGGTAATGGCCGGAAATGATTTAAAAGCCGGAGCCACGGCATCGGCATTGTAAACGGCTTTGCTTAACTCATCTACAGTAAGCAGAGTATCTACGTTGGTATTGGCCACGTTGCCGCGCACTAATTTCTCCATATCACCCACTTTCAACACATAGGTAAACATATCGGCTCCTGTAACCCACATTAACTGGTTTAAACGTGCGGGAGCCAAACTGGTTCGTCCCTTCATAACGGCCTCTTCAACGGTAAGCAACTTGTTTTGCGCCATCGAACACAGACTAAACAACATGGCCAGAATAAATCCGTATCTTTTCAACCTTGTATTCATCATATTTATCTAAAAGTTATCAAAACCAGAAAGCAAGTACACGTATTTCGCAATAAATGTCAACACGAATTCAATCAATTTTAGCGGCAAGTTTAATTTTACTCCTTTTTACCACAGCATGTCGTACCGATGCTCCTGGAAAATTACCAATACCCTACTCAGGCCCTATTTTTTCTACCGATCCTGCTAAATCGCTTACCAACAACAGTTCTAAAACATGGAAGCCATTTTTTTATACGCGAAACGGTAGGGTAGAATTTATTGACAGTTGTGAAACCGATGACCTCCTCACTTTTTATGTAAATGGAGATCTAAAATACACCTGGGGTACACAGCACTGTTACCTTAATGAACCACCTACGGAAATGAGCAACTGGGGGTTTATGGGTACTGCATCATTCATTCGTTTGGGAACGGCCAATTTTCAGGTGTACGAATTATTTGACGAGCGTTTTGTGATAATGTGGAAAGAAATATCAGGTAGTGACACGATAGAACGTAGTAAACATTTTATTCCGGTGCAGTAAGTATTAGAGGTTTTCAGTAAAAAACTCCTCAATCGTATTTTTGTGTATATCTAATACTTTGACAAGGCTCTTAATGGTAATATTATAAGTACCCTTTTCCATTCGCCAATATTGCATCCTGTTCAGATTATGATCCCATGCAAAAGTTTCATAGCTCTTGTAGCCTGCTGCAACACGTAACCTTTTCAGTTTTTCACCGATTCTAATCAAAACCTTTTCTTGCTGCATGTGAAGTTAAAGGATGCAAGTTTTGGGAAATCACTTATTAAAAATTACATCTTTAAATTTCCATATTTTATTATGCATTTGTTTTAGGGAAAGCCGAAAACCTAAAAGAGTAGGCAACATTTTAAATCTATATCGTATGAAAAAATTAAATTTCATCTTTACCTTCCTCCTCCTATTTAATTTAGAATCAAATGCTGATTGGAAAGCTAAGCTCAGACCCCAGTGCTATTGGTGGCGGGCTAAATACCTAGCAGAAGTAACCCTCTCCAGCCTTGACAGAAACGAACTCCCAAGTAGCAGACAAAAAAATTGCGATGGTGTTCAAGCAACAGTAATTAAACGTTCAAATTGTACCTATGGTGCTGATTCTGCTTATTCCTGGGCTTGGTCATTCCCTCCATATTACTATGGAGGAATTGGCCGATCTGTTACAAACGGTTGCCTTTATTGGAAAGCAGGTAAAAATTCTCGTTACGAAATAAATAAATTTAAGAGCCCTCCATTAAACAAAAGCATAACAAGAGAAGATCCGATAGCTTACCAAGAAAATAAAATTACCGCTTCAAGCGTAACTTTCAATTCATCAACAAAATTGGTATCATTAACAGATTTACAGGGTTACGTAGTTGTTGAAAACAGCGAAAGCATTTATAATGGCTATACAGTAGCCATTTTACGCATTCAAACTGCACTTGCAGATTCTCTTATTGATAGTATAGATAGTAGTGTTATTTGGGAAGGTAAAGTAATTATGGCAAATGGAGAACTTACATTATCTGGGAATTTTAACTCCTCAAATCTTATTATTACGGAAATCCCTTTAACCAACGGAAAAAAATATACTTTTAGTGCCTCAAGCTTTAATATAATATTACCCGAAAGTACTGACATGGATAACATTGAAGTAGAGTTTTCTGGAGATTGTGGAGAAACAGAAAATGGCGTTCCTCAAACTTTTTTAACAGGAAACGAAAAAATAAGCTCAACCTATTTAACAAATTTTGACTACTTTGTGTTCCCAAACCCTACAACCGATATAGTTAATTTGAAAATTACGCTTCAGAAAGAAAAAATAAAAAAAATTTACCTTAAAAGCTATGAAGGGAAAACAGTTAAAAAAATCAATAGAATTAATAAATATTCAAATGGAATTATTCCTATTGATTGTACCGATTTAACTAAGGGTGCTTATTTTGTAGGAATTGAGGTTGGTGATAAAATTTATTATCGAAAGTTTATCATTAAATGATAAAAAAATATTTTGCTCTTATTTGCCTGTCACCTTATTTAACTTTACAGGCACAAAATATATTCAACGTAGGGCTTTCGATAAGCCCTACGTTGAATATCGCTCAGGTAACTAATAAAAACTTTGATGCATCTCACTTCTCTAATCAAAAATACAACTTAGGTTTTATGGTTGGTCCGGTTGTGTCAATAAACCTGTATAACTATAAAATGGTGAATAATGTCTCTATTGAAACAGGCTTTCTTATCAATAGCTTTAGTTCCACACTTATATTTGATAAAACAGACTACTCAAACACAGACGTTTTCGTTTCACAAAAAATATCTTTTACAAACTTCAGAATACCTATTTCTGTTAACCGGCCAGTTAAACTGATAAAAAAGTGGGGAAGACAATACGTTAGCATAGGTGCTACGTATAATTTTGTTCAATTTAGCACCTTGTTAGTA
Source organism: Bacteroidia bacterium (assembly GCA_020049855.1). Classification (GTDB taxonomy): domain Bacteria; phylum Bacteroidota; class Bacteroidia; order UKL13-3; family UKL13-3; genus JAGPCK01. The sequence continues at coordinate 5,098 of JAGVLJ010000082.1, forward strand.
AAATACAGGTTTAGCTTGAGTGATAGTGGCTACCTTAATTCTAACTATTTTGGAGCTAATATCCCCTTACGTGATCATTATTTAAGTGCTTCTATAGGATTATTCCAAATAATAAAAACGAAAAAAAATCGAATTATTAATATTGGAATATCTGGCTATTACGATCTTAATTCATTCATTAGTCAAAGCATGAGCTTCAATCTTGATAAAAATGGAGTCCCAACTGCATATCAAACGACCCTTACTCCCAGATTTATAACCTTGAATTTAAGTCTTACTTATTTTCCGTTTGCCTCAAAAAGCAATACTATCTTAACTAAATAACTACAACTCATTCACCTCATACATATCCAGCCTGCGGTCTTTCCAGTTTTGAACTGTACCTGTGTTGCGGGCACGTTCTAAAGCAGCTAAATCCAGATCGGCAATCACTACCGTTTCAATATTGGTATTACATTCTCCTGCAATGGCATCTGGCGGAAAGGCAAAATCGCTGGGTGTATAAATTCCGGATTGAGCATAGTTAATATCCATATTCTCAACCGAAGGAATATTTCCGATGGTACCTGCTGTGGCTACATAAATCTGGTTTTCTATGGCACGTGCCTGTGAGCAAAGTTTTACCCTCAGGTATCCGTGTTTTTCATCGGTACTGAAGGGAACGAAAATAATTTTTGCCCCTTTGTTGCAGGCTATGCGCGCCACTTCCGGAAACTCAATATCGTAACATACATTGATGGCTACTTTGCCGCAATCGGTGTTAAATACTTTTATCTCACTGCCCGGCCTCACCCCCCACCATTTAGCCTCGTTGCTGGTGATGTGAATTTTGTATTGTTTTTCATACGTACCATCGCGCTTAAACAGGTAGCTGATGTTGTACAGGTGATCATTTTCAACCTGCAAATGCGTACCGGCAATAATATTGATATTGTACTCAACCGAAAGGCGTGAGAAAAGGTTAATATAATCATCAGTGTATTCATCCAGTTTCCTAATGCTGTCTTCAGGGCTCATGCCTTTGTAATCTACCAGTGAAAGCAATTGGGTGGTGAACAACTCGGGAAATAACACAAAATCCGATTTGTAATTCGAGGCCACATCCGTAAAATACTCACTTTGCTGTGCAAAATCTTCGAAAGAAATAATTTTACGCAACTCGTATTGAATGCAGCAAATACGTACCTTTTTCATCATCACGCTGGTTTCGCGTGTTTCAGGGGTATAGTCCAGGTTGTTCCATTCAAGCAATACCGCATACCCTTCCGATTCTTTATCCTCGGGCAAATAATCTTTTATTATGCGCTCAATGGTGAAGCCATGTGATAGCTGAAAGGTGAGCACGGGGTCTTTAATTTTTTTCTCCAATACCCGCTTTATATAAGCCCTCACCCCAAATTCTTCGGAGTATAAATGATAATTAGGAATACGTCCCCCTATAAGAATATGTTTAAGGTTACTGTTTACACATAAATCCCTGCGCATCTCGTACAACCTGCGTCCAATTTTAAGTCCTTGAAATTCGGGATGCACCATGGCTTCTATGCCATAAAGCGTATCACCCTCGGGGTCGTGGTTGGTAATAAATCCGTTTTCACAAATCTCTCTCCAGGTATGGTCGTCATCGTATTCATCAAAATTGATGATAAGGCTTGTTGCCGAGCCTACAATCTCCCCTTCGTATTCAATAATCTGCATTCCTTCAGGAAAAATCATGTATTGGCTGCGAAGCATATCCATGCTCCATGGTTCCGACCCCTTAAAACAGATTTCGGATAATTTTATAATACCCTCAAAATCATCAGGAGTAGCATTTCTTTGGATAATGAGTGGTTTTCTTCTTTGTGTTTTCTTCATGGGTAAAGAGACTTTCTACTAATTTGCGCCTAAAATATCAGCATGCAAAACTATAAGGAAATAATAGAAAAAACGTGGAATGACCGCAAGCTTTTACAAGATACCTCCGTTCAACAGACAATAAGAGCCGTAATAGAAGAGTTGGACAAAGGCCGTTTGCGAGTGGCCGAGCCGTTTGCAGGTGGCTGGCAGGTAAACGAATGGGTTAAAAAAGCCGTAATTTTATACTTCCCTATTCAGCCCATGAAAAAACTAGAAGCCGGGCCCATGGAATTTTATGATAAAATGGAACTGAAACATAATTACGAAGCTTTGGGGGTACGTGTGGTGCCGCACGGGGTAGCCAGATACGGAGCATATCTATCTCCCGGAGTTATTTTAATGCCAAGTTATGTAAATATTGGCGCATATGTAGATGAAGGCACCATGGTAGATACCTGGGCCACCGTGGGTAGTTGCGCCCAAATTGGCAAGCATGTGCACCTAAGTGGTGGGGTAGGCATTGGTGGAGTATTGGAACCTATACAGGCTGCACCTGTAATTATTGAAGATGGTGCCTTCATTGGCTCACGTTGTATAGTAGTAGAGGGAGTACGTGTAGGCAAAGAAGCTGTTTTAGGTGCAGGTGTTACCTTAACGCTCTCCACAAAAATAATTGATGTAACAGGAAGTCAACCTACAGAGTGGAAAGGATATGTGCCGGAGCGCTCTGTAGTAATACCGGGGTCGTACACCAAAAATTTTGCGGCTGGCAAATATCAAGTACCCTGCGCTTTGATAATTGGCCAGCGAAAAACTTCAACTGACACCAAAACCTCCCTTAATGAAGCGCTAAGGGAATACAACGTAGCCGTGTAAAACATGACTCGCTCGCAGCAAACTACTTGTGCCATTTGTTAATTTATTCGAATGAAGTTTTCCGTTTTTATCACATTATATTTGTTCACCTGCTTTTTTGTTTCGGCACAAAAAGGAAATTACCAAATTGCCTTTTACAACGTAGAAAATCTGTTCGACACTATTGATGACCCTCAAACGGATGATAGTGAGTTTTTGCCCAATGCTAAAGCACAATGGACAAGCGACCGATATATGGTAAAACTGGAAAACCTTTGTAAAGTAATTCTTGCCATAGGTAACAGCAAAGGACCAGATGTGATAGGGCTGTGTGAAGTAGAAAATGAAAAAGTACTCACTGATTTAGTCTCCATGTTATTAGCCCAAAAACAGCATTACGGCCTGGTGCATTATGAATCAGCAGACCCCAGAGGAATTGATGTGGCCTTACTATACAAAACCGAAAAATTTACGCTGCTAAGCAGTCATTTTATCCGCTTTGAACTACCAAATGCCGAGTGGAAACGCACCCGCGACATTTTGCATGTAAAGGGGCAACTCCCAAATAAAGAAATAATTCATTTCTATGTCAACCATTTTCCGTCAAGAAGAGAAGGAACAGCCGAGTCAAGATATAAGCGCCAGTTTGTTGCCTCGCAGTTGCGCAACAGTGTAGATTCGGTATTGAAAACAAATGCTTCTGCAAACATTGTCATCATGGGCGACTTTAATGATGAGCCTATGGACAGCAGCATGAATATTTTTCTTGGTGCCAAGAGCATTACTGATCAATCGGCCAAAACTAACTTATATAACTGCATGACGGTATTAAAGGAACGTGGACAAGGCACGTATAATTACAAAAAAGAATGGAGCCTACTTGATCAACTCATCGTGTCGGGCGCAATGCTGCCCGTAAAAGGCAAAGTAAGTTATGTGTTGGGGTCGGCTACCATTTACAAACAGGAATGGATGCTTGAACAGAAAGAAAAGTACAAAGGGCAACCGTTACGCACCTATGTGGGCAGCAAGTATCTGGGCGGATACAGTGATCACTTGCCCGTTTATATTTTATTAAAACTGGGTAAATAACAATTAAATGCATAAATGTTACCTATCCAATGATAAAAGAGTACAAAGGAGTTTTAATTAAAGATCGTGAATTAAGTTGGCTTTCGTTCAACGAGCGGGTATTGCAGGAAGCGGAAGATCCTGATGTTCCACTCATGGAACGGTTAAAATTTCTGGCTATCTTTTCGTCAAACATGGATGAATTTTTCAGAGTACGTGTAGCATCCATACGAAGGGCAATTAAAGCCAAAAGAGTTTCCATCAGTCCCTATCGGTTACATCCAGAAACCATATTGGAACTTATACTTGAACGGGCGGTAAAATTACAGAATACCTTTCAGGATGTATACGCGCAAATAAGAAGTGAACTGGAAGATAAAAATATTCATATTTTAGATGAACGAACGCTCGACAATCGCCAAAGGGATCTGGTAAGGTCGTATTTTAAAAGCATTGTAGCTCAACACTTATTTCCATTGTTGCTAGATTCCAAAACTGAGTTTCCTTTTTTGCGGGATAAATCAATTTATCTGGCTATAAAAATGAGCAAACAAAACGGCTCGCTTCGTCCAAAATATGCGTTAATTGAACTTCCGGTTGGGGTGCTCACTCGTTTTTATATTATTCCTTCAACCGGGAAAAAAAACATTCATATCATTCTGCTTGACGATATCATTCGCACCTCACTAGATAAAATATTTTCCATTTTTGAATATGATAAATTTGAAGCCTATACTCTAAAATTAACACGTGATGCCGAGTTGGCCATAGAGCAGGACTTTACTGAAAATTTTATTGAGAAAGTAGAAGCCAGTTTAAAAGAACGTAAAAAAGGATTACCGGTAAGGTTTGTTTATGACGAAGAAATTCCGGGAGATTTACTCGCCTTTATTACCTTCAAATTAGGTATTCATAAACAAAGTTTAATTCCGGGAGGGCGATACCACAATTTCAAAGACTTTATGAACTTCCCGAAAGTGGGTCAGACTGATCTGTATTACGAATCCAAACCACAAAGCCCGGTAGCATCACTTGAAAATACAAGGTCAATGTTTGATGCCATTTCAAAGCGTGATTATATTTTGCATCACCCCTATCAGTCGTTTGATTATATGATACGCTTTTTGCGCGAAGCCGCAATTGATCCGTTTGTAAATGAAATAAAAATGACGCTTTACCGAGTGGCTCAACAATCAAATGTGTGCAACGCACTAATTAATGCTGTAAAAAACGGGAAAAAAGTAACCGTGCTTATGGAATTACAGGCACGCTTTGATGAAGAACATAATATTTACTGGACCAATAAACTGCAGGAAGCAGGAGCTAAGGTTTTTTTTGGTAAGCCAAAACAAAAAGTACATTGTAAAGTATGCCTTATTTACCGAAAAGAAAATAATAAAGTGGTTAGATATGCTCATTTAGGAACAGGAAATTATAATGGTGTTACTGCCCGTTTGTATTGCGACCATGGATTGTTTACCAAAAACAAGCGAATTACCGAAGAAGTTGCCCGTGTGTTTACATTTTTATCGCAGCCCGAAAAACCATTAAAATTCAAACATCTTTTAGTAGCTCCGCATGATATGAAACCAGAATTTATGCGGCTAATTGAACAGGAAATTAAAAATGCGAAAAAAGGAAAGCCGGCTTATATGGTTTTAAAAATGAATTCGCTTGTAGATGAAATGATTATTAAAAAACTCTATGATGCAAGCAAAGCAGGAGTAAAGATTGAAATGATTATTCGGGGGGTGTGTGCACTGGTTCCAGGAGTAAAAAAACTCAGTGAAAACATTCACGTCATAAGCATTATTGATCGGTATCTGGAGCATGCCAGAGTATCTATTTTTGCCAACGGTGGGAAAGAGAAAATTTACCTTTCATCAGCCGACTGGATGCAACGCAATCTAAACAATCGTATTGAGGTTGCTTTTCCTGTATTGGACCGGAATTGCAGAAACCAAATAAGAGAAATAATAAATATACAGCTATTGGATAATACCAAGGCAAGAATAATTGATAAGATGCAAAATAACCGCTATGTAAAAAGAAATGCCAACCAACCTATAGTTAGATCTCAATCCCTTATTTACAATTATGTTAAAGCCCTATCGGCAAAAGAATAAATGAAAGAAAACAAATACCTGACTGCCGTTATCTCAGCCTATCTAATTTGGGGTATTTTTCCCATGTTTATTAAACTTCTTTCAGGCTATGATGCACCAAGAATCTTATTTTACAGAATTGTGTTTGCTCTAGCTTGTGTTTCGGGTTATATGCTCTTGTTCTTGCGTAAAGAAATAATCACCTATAAGGAAAGTTTTTTTAAGCTGTGCCCTAAAGAAAAAAAAAGTGCCTTAATCAATATTGTTAGCGGAGGATTTCTGTTGAGCATCAATTGGGTTTTGTATATCTACACCGTAAACAACATTAATATCCAAACTGCCTCTTTTGCTTACATGATTTGCCCTGTACTCACTGCTCTACTCGCATTTATTGTACTAAAGGAAAAAGTAAAGGCACAACATTGGACTGCCCTATTCATAAGCATAGTTAGTTGTGTGTTGCTGAGTACCGTATCTGTTGAACATACCCTGTACAGCGTAGCTATTGCGCTCTCGTACGCTTTATTTATAATCAGCCAGAAAAAAACGATACAGTTTAACCGTCTTATCACCCTTTGGATTCAACTCACTATTTCCATGATATTTATTTCGGTCGTTTTTACAACATTCGAAATAGGCCTGCAATATGATGCTTACCTTTTATGGATGACATTGATAATGGCCGTAGCCTTTACCATTGTTCCATTGCTTTTAAGTCTATTCGGCCTAAATGGCCTTCCCTCCGGCACTATCGGATTTTTAATGTATATAAATCCGTTGATGAATTTTTTTGTAGCCTTTTGGATTTACAACGAAAAAGCAAGCACCAATCAATTGCTGGCTTACTTGCTCATGCTGCTATCGGTTATTATTTACAATATCGGTTATTTTAAAAAATCGGCTAATTCCTGAGCTTATTCGTATCTTTGTTTGGCAGAATGGCTTGTCGCCTCAGTAAACTGGGGAGGAAAGTCCGGGCAACATAGAGCACCATACTTCTTAACGGGAAGGTTCCGGTTAATTCCGGAAACAGACAGTGCCACAGAAAATAAACCGCTTCGATTCGTTCGGAGCAAGGGTGAAAAGGTGGGGTAAGAGCCCACCGGTTTCGAAAGTGATTTCGAACGCATGGTAAACCTTATGGGTTGAAAGGCTAAATAAACCGGGGCTTGAGGGCTGCTCGCCCAATCCCGGAGGGTAAGCTGATAGAGCCTTTCAGTGATGAGAGGTCGAGATAAATGACAGGTATACCCGTTAAATTTAACGGATGAAACAGAACCCGGCTTACAATTCTGTAATTTAAATTATAAGGGAAAAGGAGGCTTTCGTCTCCTTTTCCCTTATACATGGCAGCAAGTTTCTAAAGATGTACGGTTACTTCTGAGGCATGAAAACAATCAAAAAAAATGAACTCATTTTATTACATGTCATCGCCCGACTTCAGGTGAATTTTTTAGCCATCCACATAACACAAGAAGTCAAAGTAGGCTGACATTTTGTAAGTAATTGGGCAGACCGACTCATGAGAATGTATTAGTACTTCCAACGAACAGAAAATCAGGTTATCGATGTACTATTTGCCGGAAGTAACTTACCGGATTAAATTACCAAACAAACCGATAACTACTTTAGATGTAAGATTCTTCAAATCATTCAACTGATTTTTCACGGTTTTGTAAAAAAACCAAAATTTATAAAATCCATAAGCCAATATTAGGTTAACATAAAAATTGACCTTACCTTTGTTTTCAGGTTAGGTTTTAGTTTGGTTTACTAAAGGCCCCGGGCGTCTGCAAGGGGCTTTTAGTTTTTATATCCTTTCCCCTTCCCCATATTTTTCATTTAATTTAATTTCAACTAAACTTGACAGTAGTGTGTATATATTGTTAGATATTAAACTGTATAGATTTTTGGATATGACAGGTAAATTCTAATCTTTGCCCTCAAAGTAATAAGCTATGCCACGTGTATTAATTATTGATGACGAAAAAAGCATCCGCAATACTCTGAAAGAAATTCTTGAGTATGAAAGCTACACCATTGATGAAGCCTCGGATGGTGCTTCGGCACTGGAAAAACTCAACGAAGAATCGTATGATGTGGTGCTGTGTGATATAAAAATGCCAAAGATGGACGGATTGGAAGTGCTTACCAAGGCACAGGAAATTTCGCCCGATACCCCATTTGTAATGATTAGTGGCCATGGAACGGTCGAAACGGCAGTGGAAGCTACCAAAAAAGGAGCATTTGATTTTATTTCTAAACCACCTGATTTAAATCGACTCCTTATTACGCTGCGTAATGCCGTTGATAAAGGCTCTTTGGTGGTTGAAACCAAAGTGCTAAAACGTAAAGTAACCAAAACGCGTGAAATTATTGGCGACTCGCCTGCTATTCAGAAAATAAATGAAACTATTGAAAAGGTAGCCCCTACCGATGCCCGAGTATTAATTACGGGCGAAAACGGAACCGGAAAAGAATTAGTGGCTCGATGGATTCATGAAAAAAGCAATCGTGCCAAAAACCAGATCATTGAAGTAAACTGTGCAGCTATCCCTTCAGAGTTAATAGAGAGTGAATTGTTTGGTCACGAAAAAGGCTCTTTTACTTCGGCCATCAAACAACGGATCGGTAAATTTGAACAGGCAAATGGAGGTACTCTTTTTCTAGACGAAATTGGCGATATGAGTCTTTCGGCACAAGCCAAAGTACTTAGGGCATTGCAAGAAAATAAAATTACCCGTGTTGGAGGCGATAAAGATATTGAGGTGAATGTGCGAGTGATTGCCGCCACCAATAAGGATTTATTACAAGAAATTGACCGTGGAAATTTCCGTATGGATTTGTACCATCGCTTAAGCGTTATTTTAATTCACCTGCCATCGCTAAACGAACGGGATGATGATATTCCGTTACTGGCCGAACGTTTTTTGAAAGAAGTGTGTGAAGACAATGGGGTTTCAAGAAAAAATTTCACACAAGGCGCATTGCAGGAACTCAAAAAAATAAACTGGAGTGGTAATATTCGTGAATTGCGAAATGTGGTAGAGAGGTTGGTTATTTTAGGCGGTCAAAAAATTACCGAAGAGGATGTATTGAGTTACTCAAACCCCAAGTCAAAAAACTCAAATGCCCAAAGTATCTTTGAAAAGTTTGACAAACTACAAGAATTCAAAGACCATGTAGAGCGGATTTTTATTGAAGAGAAACTAAAAAAGAACGGTTGGAACGTAGCCAAAACAGCTATCGAAATTGACATTCAACGTAGCCACTTATATAACAAAATAGACAAATACAGCCTTAAACGTTCAGAAATGAACGACTAACATTGGCACGTATTGATACAAATATCGCCCATGCAGCATATTTGCTGAGAAGCGGGGAACTGGTTGCCATTCCAACAGAAACGGTTTACGGGCTGGCCGCAAATGCACTTAATGAAACCGCAGTAAGCAAAATATTTGCTGTTAAAAACCGACCGTCTTTTAACCCGCTCATTGTACATTGCCAGTCAATAGAACAAGCAAGTCAATATGCTCATCTTACCGACCATAGAATTTTTGAACTGGCAGCTGAATTTTGGCCCGGCCCATTAACATTGCTTGTAAAACGAAAAGAATCTATTCCAGATATAGTAACTGCAGGGCAACCCTTTGTTGGTATCCGTATTCCAAACCATCCACTCACTCTTGATTTACTCAGCGCGATAGATTTCCCACTCGCTGCACCCAGTGCTAATCCTTTCGGATATATAAGCCCTACCACCCCTGAACATGTGCTTGAGCAATTGGGCGATAAAATACCTTATATTCTAAATGGAGGATGGTGTGAAGTGGGTGTTGAGTCCAGTATTCTTTCTTTTGCTCATGACACTCCAACGATAGTTCGGTTTGGGGGAGTACCGGTAGAGGACATTGAACGAATAATAGGAAAGATTGAACGAATAAGCCATCATACATCCATTACCCCGTTATCTCCCGGACAATTAGCTTCACATTATGCACCGCAAAAGAAATTGATTCTTGGTGACATAGATAAATTGCGTAAGTTGTATAAAAACGAAAATTATACCCTGATTACTTTCAGCAAAAAATACTTGGATATACCTCCGCAAAAAATGTTTGTACTTTCAGAGAAAGGTGATTTGCACGAAGCTGCTCACAATATTTTTAAAGTACTTAGGGAGGCCGACAAAACCGATTCAACACTAATTTTAGCAGAGCCAGTTCCAGATGAAGGACTTGGAAATGCAATAAATGATCGCTTAAAACGAGCTTCGGCCTAAGCAGCTGTCCAACAAATCGTACAATATCGTATTTTATCCACCTGCCCATTGAAAATCAAGATCCCTCTATTATCTTTGTGTTGATGTTAAAAACAATACCATGCTTTTTAATTGCGTTTCTCGCTTGGTCGGCATTAACCTGTAACGATGTTTTGGCGCACGAATTAACCGCGCCATGCACCAATTCACCCATTGACAATGATATCCAAATCACCTTATATCCTAATCCATTCAAAGGAAATCTTCAATTAGATCTGGTAAGTAAAAACTCGCTTGCTACCGTTGAGATAAGATTTCTGAACCTGATAGGAAAAGAGATGGACCTGAAATTTAATCTTCAGGTGGATGGAACTAATAATCACCTTGAACTTGATTTGAAACAGTTACCTGCCGGAGTTTATTTTATGGAAATAACTACCCGGCAGCAAAACGGTACTTTTACCAAATACACCCGCAAGGTTACCAAGTTGTAACCAATTTTTTCACGCACTTTTATTCCTTTATTTCCCCACTGGTTTGCGTTATCTTCGCACCAAATGAAGCATATTCGTAACTTTTGCATTATTGCCCATATCGACCATGGTAAGAGTACATTAGCCGACCGTTTATTGGAATATACCCATACGGTTAGTAAACGTGATCTACAAGCACAGGTACTTGATGACATGGATTTGGAACGAGAAAGAGGTATTACCATTAAAAGCCACGCCATTCAAATGAATTATCAGATGGATGGACAAGACTATATATTAAATCTGATCGACACCCCTGGACACGTGGACTTCTCATACGAAGTTTCCCGATCAATTGCTGCTTGTGATGGGGCTTTGTTAATTGTAGACTCCTCGCAGGGAATACAAGCACAAACTATTTCTAATTTATACTTAGCCATTGATCAAGGTTTAGAAATAATCCCAGTTCTGAATAAAATAGATTTGCCAAGTTCAATGCCGGAGGAAGTAAGCGACCAGATTGTTGACCTTATTGGCTGCAAATATGAAGACATTTTACGCGCCAGCGGAAAAACCGGAGATGGAGTACATGAAATATTAAAAGCCATTGTGCACAGGGTGCCTGCCCCTAAAGGAAATCCCGATGCCCCACTTAAGGCATTGATTTTCGACTCCATGTTTGATTCGTACCGAGGCATTATTGCCTACTTCCGAGTATTTGACGGAAAAGTAGCCAAAGGTGATAAAATCAAATTTGTGGCTACAGATAAAGATTACCTAGCCGATGAAGTCGGAATATTACGGTTGGAGAAATCACCGCGCGATGTGGTTTCGGCAGGCGATGTAGGGTACATTATTACCGGGATAAAAGAAGCAAAGGAAGTAAAGGTAGGTGATACCATAACACACCTTGAAAGACCATGTATAGAAGCTATTAAAGGTTTTGAAGACGTAAAACCTATGGTGTTTGCAGGAATTTATCCGGTAGATACCGATGACTTTGAAGAATTACGCGAATCAATGGGAAAACTGCAACTCAATGATGCCTCGCTTTCTTTTGAACCGGAGTCTTCGGCTGCACTAGGATTTGGGTTCCGTTGCGGATTTTTGGGTATGCTTCACATGGAAATTATTCAGGAACGGTTGGAGCGCGAATTTGGAATGACCGTTATTACCACTGTGCCCAACGTATCGTATCATTGTTATACCAAGAAAGGCGAGATGCTGGTAGTAAATAATCCTTCTGAACTTCCCGATCCTAATCATATTGACCATACAGAAGAGCCTTACATTACCGCGCAAATAATTACCCGCACCGAATATATTGGTGCTATTATGTCGCTTTGTTTAAACAAACGGGGTATTCTTAAAAATCAAACTTACCTAACTACCGACAGGGTAGAAATGACCTTTGAAATGCCGTTGGCCGAAGTAGTATTTGATTTTTTTGACAAACTCAAAAGCATTTCACGCGGGTATGCCTCTTTTGACTACCATCCTATTGGTTACCGCGAATCAGATTTGGTTAAACTAGATATATTGCTCAATAAAGATATTGTAGATGCGTTGTCAGCCATTATTCACCGCGACCGCGCCTACGACTGGGGAAAACGTATCTGCGAAAAATTAAAAGAACTCATTCCAATGCACCAGTTTGAGATTCCGGTTCAGGCATCTATAGGAGCAAAAGTAATTGCAAGGGAAACAATTAAAGCGATGCGTAAAGATGTAACAGCAAAATGCTATGGTGGCGATATTTCTCGTAAGCGCAAGTTGTTGGAAAAACAAAAGGAAGGTAAAAAACGCATGAAACAGGTGGGTTCCGTAGAGATTCCTCAATCAGCATTTATGGCGGTATTAAAACTCGATTAAAATCACAAAACATATTTGGTATGACAACACAACAGGCAACACAGATTTTGGATGGTAATAAAACAGCCAAATTGCTAAAAGAAGAAATTAAAACTGAAGTACAAAAACTAAAGGCCGAAGGAAAAAAAACACCTCATTTGGCCGCTATTTTAGTAGGAAGCAACGGAGCCAGCATGACGTACGTGAATGCCAAAGAAAAAGATTGTCACGAAGTAGGTTTCGATTCCACCGTATTGCGATTCCATGAGACCATGACAGAGGTTGAATTACTTAACGAAGTAGAAAAAATAAACAACAACCCCGATATTGACGGGCTTATTGTTCAGTTACCACTGCCAAAACATATCAACGAAAAGAAAATTACAGAGACCATTAGCTGGAAAAAAGATGTAGACGGATTTCACCCGATGAATGTGGGATTAATGTTCAAGGGTCTCCCCTGTTTTTTACCTGCTACACCGTTTGGTATTATAAAAATGATTGAGCACTATCAAATAGAAACAACAGGCAAACACTGCGTAATTCTTGGCCGTAGCGATATTGTGGGTAAGCCCATGAGTGCTCTAATGCTACAAAAAAACTGCACAGTTACCGTTTGCCACAGCAAAACAAAAAGTCTGGAAAAATTTACCCGTGATGCCGATATAATTATTGCTGCGCTAGGTATTCCACAATTTTTAAAAGCCAATATGGTAAAAGAGGGGGCAGTGGTAATTGATGTGGGTATTACCCGAGTGGATGATCCGTCAAATCCAAAAGGATATGTACTCAAAGGCGATGTGGCCTACGATGAAGTAGCTCCCAAATGCAGCTATATTACCCCTGTACCGGGTGGTGTTGGGCCAATGACCCGCTTAGGTCTTATGCTTAATACCCTTAACGGAGTGAAAAACCGTTATTAATGTAAACCTTTCCGTTTTAAAACAATGAGCAACGGAATTTCAACGGCTACACTTCCTGTAATGGAACAGTTTTATACCATTCAGGGCGAAGGTGCCTATTCCGGTCATGCCGCTTATTTTATTCGCTTAGGGGGGTGCGATGTGGGCTGCGTGTGGTGTGATGTAAAGGAAAGCTGGGATGCCACGCTTCATCCAATGGTGCCAGTTGATGAATTGGTGCGGAAAGCCGGCAAACACCCGTCAAAAATGGTAGTGATAACCGGTGGCGAACCATTGATGCACAACCTTACCTTTCTTACTACACAACTGCAAAAAGAAGGATGCCGCGTACATATCGAAACTTCGGGGGCACATGCCATGCATGGCGAAACTTTCGACTGGGTTACGGTTTCTCCCAAAAAATTTAAAGCCCCTGTTGATGACGTTTTGCTTAAAGCAGATGAATTAAAAATAGTTGTTTTTAATAAATCCGATTTTGAGTGGGCACAACATCATGCCGCAAAAGTTTCGGCTAAATGCAAGCTATACCTTCAACCCGAGTGGGATAAACGAAATGAAATGATGCCTTATATCGTTGAATATATAAAAACACACCCACAATGGAACATTTCCCTTCAAACACACAAATACCTGCAAATCCCATAATGGCAGGCTGTTTGTAAATAGTAAACCCAATAAACCCAAATCTATGCTTCGCTTACCTTCCGGCATACTCACCCTTTTAGCAGTTTTGTTTTTTACCACTGCTGCCCGTGCCCAAATGCCAACGCTTCCGTCAGGAGAAAGTACTTCAAAAAAAGCGACCGGCTATTTTAAAGAGGCCATGGGTTTATATCAGGTTGATGAATTTGACAAAGCGCTCGTAGAAGTTGGCAAAGCTCTTAAGGCAGATTCTAATTACATAGATGCCCTTTTGCTGGCGGCCGAACTCAACAGCTTAAAAGGAAACCGAAATATATCTATCAACCAGTATGAAAAAATTATTTCGGTAAATGCGGGCTTTTTTCTGGCTTATTATTTTCTGGCCGAAGAAACTTACATGAATTCAGAATATGAAAAAGCTATTAAGGCCGGGAAAAATTACTTGCAGTACCGCGAAAATAATCCGCAACGAAATATGAAAGTGCGAAGGATTATTAAAAGCTGTGAGTTTTCGATTCAGGCAATAAAAAATCCGGTATCTTTCACCCCTATAAACCTTGGCGAAAATGTAAATAGTTTCAGAGACGAATATACCCCGGGCATTACTATGGATGGAGACAAACTCATTTTTACCCGACTGCTTATTGACAAGGACAGCGTGAACATGGGCAATTTTGGTAACCTGAGTATAGACGACAAAATGCGCCTTCAACAAACCATGCACGAAGATTTTTATGTGAGTCAAAAAGTAAATGGCGCATGGGGAAAAGCCCGAAACTTTGGCCCTCCCATTAACACTCCGGAGAATGAAGGGCAACCTTTTTTCAGCAGTGACGGAAGTATTTTATTTTTTACACGCTGCACAGGCGGTGGCCGCAGTTCTGACTGCAATATTTATTTCACATTTCTGGATGGCGACAGGTGGGCCCCACCCGTAAAATTAGGTGCTCCTGTAAATACCCGCGAGTGGGAATCACAACCCTCCATTTCGTTTGATGGAAAAACCCTGTACTTTGCGAGCAACAGAGACGGTGGATTTGGGGAAATTGATTTGTTTGAAAGTACTTACGCCAATGGCAAATGGTCGGAACCAAAAAATCTGGGACCTAAAATAAATACCCCCGGAAGGGATCAAAACCCCTGCATAGCCAAAGACAATAATACCCTCTATTTTAATTCTGACGGCCATCCTTCTATTGGCGGGGTTGATTTGTATGTAAGCCGCAGACAACCCGATGGTGAATGGGGCGAACCTGTAAACCTGGGATATCCCATCAACACTTCCGGCAACGAATTAACCCTTTCCATCTCGGGTGATGGCGAATACGCTTATTACGTCTCCGACAAACTGAAAGATGGTAAAGGCGGTTTTGATATTTATTATTTTAAGCTACCTCAGAACATGCAACCTCAAAAAACCAATTACCTGAAGGCAGTGGTTTTTGAAGATGGTAATAAAGCGAAAAAATTAGATGCAAAAGTTGAATTGATTGATTTGGAAACCGGCAAACCGGTCATTGAATCGTATTCAAATAAAGTTACCGGAGAATTTTTAATTTGTCTTCCGCTAAATAAAAATTATGCCCTGAATGTCTCGAAAAACGGTTACCTGTTTTATTCAGAAAATTTTTCTTTGAAAGAGCCTAAAAACAATGAGCCGTATGTGATGGAAATTCCGCTTAAACCCATTAAAGCCGGACAAAGTGTGGTGCTTAAAAATGTGTTCTTCGATACAGATAAATATGATTTAAAACCCGAATCGAAAGCGGAGCTGAATAAACTGGTCGCCTTTTTAAACGCCAACCCAACACTTAAAATTGAACTGAGCGGCCACACCGATACGCAAGGGAATAAACAAAGTAATATCGTCCTTTCACAAAACAGAGCCAAAGCAGTAATGGACTTCCTTATTGCGAACGGAATTACCAAAGAGCGTTTAACTGCCAAAGGATATGGAGACGCTCAACCGATTGCGGAAAACACTACCGAAAAAGGGAGAGCCATGAACCGCAGAACTGAATTTAAAATTCTTAATTAAGCAGAGAGCGAATTTTTTCCGGTGGCCGGCCAATCACCGCTTTACCGTCTTTTATCACAATCGGGCGTTCAATCAAAATAGGGTTAGCCGACATCAATTCGAGCCATTCGGTATCAGTAAACGTTTTACCCGCAAATTGACTTTCGAAAAGTGGTTCCTTTTTGCGTACTAATTCTTCGGGTTTAATCCCAAGGTCATCCGTGAGCCCTTTTAACTCACCCGGTGAAGGCGGATGCTCCAGGTAATTGACCGCTTCAAAAGGTTCACCATTATCATCCAGCATTTGCAAAGCCGTTTGGCATTTACTGCATCCGGGATTAAAATATATTTTCAGCATCATTCATTTCTTGGTTCAAATATACCATTCAAATTAGGCTACCCATATTATTTTCGTCATATTTGTTTACCGGATATGCGTACTAACCTAGTGGCTTTTTTATATCGATGGTTACCCGATCGTTTTATTCAACAACTGGGTGCAAGCAGGCTGTTGCAACCAATCAGAAATATGCTTTTGCGCCAGTATAGCCAAGAGCTTACGCAGACCGTACGCATTCAGTCGGCCATCCATTCGGTCAATTTTCAATTTGAAGCCCCTGTAAAAGTAGCCGTACAGGCACAACACAAAGGAATAGAAAAACATATTATTGATGCGGTTTTGACACTTTTAGGATTTCCGGATTTCCGGGAAGCCATCGTTATTGATGCGGGTGCCAGCAATGGTTTTCTAAGTTGTTATTTTGCTCAAACCATTTCCACCAACGGAAAAGTTTTTTCGTTTGAACCGCATCCGGAAGTTTTTAACCGGCTGAAGAAAAACATAACCCAAAATCACCTGCAGCAGGCTACTTGCTTTCAACTATCATTAGGTGATACGGTAAGCAACAGTGATTTGAATTTGTATTACGAAACGGCAAACCGGCTTGCATTAGCAAACAAAAAAGCCGTACAAACCATTTCTGTTCAGGAAACAACACTCGATCACTTTTTTTTGTCACATCAACTTAGCGCCTGCCACCTGATTAAAATTGATGTAGACGGTTACGAAACACAGGTACTAAAAGGAGCCGAAAAAGTTATTGCACAATTTAAGCCGGTAGTGGTATTTGAATCCAATCAGCAAACGATACCCGGAGAGTTGCTTATAAAAAATGGTTATCAATTGTTTGATTTAACCATGAAAAAAATTGACAATATACCCCCGCTCCCGCATGACGTACTTGCGGTACATCCCAAAAGTCGTTTTTACCATTTGAGTAAAGGATGATCGTCATATTTTTTCCATAAATAAAAATCACGGGTAAAAGCGATGTATTCGTCTGTAGGTCGGGTGTCATGATGGTACATGAGCAGGGAAGTTTTTTGAACAGGCTCCGGTTGTTTATTCCATTTCATGAGGCAGCGATTAGGTGTGGCCCCTTCCCTTCCGGTTACCTCCGTATATGCATTAAGATACAACCCGGCCTCTCCGGCTAAAGATTTAAATACTTGTGCCTCCTGCACGGGAAGTACTATATAAAAACTCCCCTCCACCCTCAGCAATTGTTTCACTCCATGCAGCAACTCCTCAAACGGAAGGTAGTTGGCAAAACGGGCTTGGCCCCTTTGACTGTCCGGATGCTGTGCATTGTTTCCTTTGGTGCGATTGGCTTCTTTAAAAAAGGGAGGATTGCAAATAATCAAATCAAATGGCTCCGTTGTCACTGAATAAAATTGCTGAAATGATTGATGAGAAATGGTTAACCGATCAGGCCATAGCGAGTTGTTAAAATTACTGCTGGCCTGTTTGGCCGCATCTGCGTCTATTTCTATAGCCTTAATGGCTGCCTGTTTAAATTTTTGAGCCATCATCAAAGCCAGCAAACCGGTACCCGAGCCAATATCCAATACCCGGAGCGGTTCTGATTGCTCCTTCACAAAGCAACCAAGCAACACCCCATCCGTTCCCACTTTCATGGCACAACGGTCTTGCTCCACGGTAAATTGTTTAAAATGGAATGCGTTACTCATTTACCTCTTCATGCTTTCTTGTGCGGCAAAGGTAAACTCATTTTATTCTCCCATCAAATGGAAGAACTAAAAGTTAGAAGCTTTTTATTTTGGAAATCCGTAGTTACAAACTACAGATAGCTTGGGGGGGAGGTTTTAACAAAACAAATAGCTATAATAGATAATAATATCAGTTGTTTCATAAATTTTAATTTAGTGGTATTTAAAATCAAAACGGCCATCGGTGATCATGAGCGAATCACCAAACTGGCTGTAAACTGTAAAAGCAAATGTTCCGGCCATATAATAATTAATGGTATCAAGTCTATAAATATTGATGGTGGCATAACCATGGTCGGTAAAAATTGATTCGTAGCTTGGTAGAATAGAATTGAACTGGGCGGAAAAATAGGTATTACTGCCAATCTTTTTTGCTACAGAAATTAAATAAGTACCTTTCTTATTGATTTGATATTGATCCACCAGTATGCTTATATGGTTTCCCTCTGTTGAGAGAATTTGGTCTCCTCCAGACAACTCAAACACTCCATTCTGATAATCGGCATACCATCCATAGAGGTTACCAATTATGGCTTTGCCATTAGCCAGCCAGCCA
>JAGVLJ010000045.1 GCA_020049855.1 Bacteroidia bacterium
AAGAACGATTACCTTTTTAACCCCGTGATTAATCCCGAAAGGAACGCTTCGGGACTCTAACCAGCTGAGCTATCGAGGAGTTTTGTATTCAATATTTTTTGTAAGAACGATTACCTTTTTAACCCCGTGATTAATCCCGAGAGGAACGCTTCGGGACTCTAACCAGCTGAGCTATCGAGGAGTTTTTCCTTAAAAGGAGTGCAATATTAGGTTATACCACGTAAAACTGCAATATTTGCCCGAATTTTTTTGAGAAATAAAATAAGTACGTAATTACTAACCAAATAGCAACGATATGAGTCTTTTAGTAGTGGGCAGTGTGGCCTTTGATGCCATAGAAACCCCTTTTGGAAAAACAGATAAAATTGTAGGAGGCGCAGCCACTTATATTTCGCTTTCAGCTTCTTATTTCACCAACGATATTAATCTGGTGGCTGTAGTGGGCGATGACTTTCCGCAGGAGGACATTCAGGAATTTAAAAAACGCGGAGTAAATACCGATGGTTTGCAGATAAAAGCCGGACAGAAAAGTTTTTTCTGGAGCGGAAAGTATCATAATGATATGAACAGCCGCGACACATTGGTAACCGAGCTGAATGTATTGGGAGATTTTGATCCGGTTATTCCCGGAACCTATCAGGGAGCCGACTTTTTGATGCTTGGAAACCTTAGTCCGAAAGTCCAGCAAACGGTAATTGAACGCCTGCACCGCAAGCCAAAACTGATAGTAATGGATACCATGAATTTTTGGATGGAAATAGCTATGGCCGACTTGTGCAAAACCATTTCAATGGTAGATGTACTCACCATTAATGACGAAGAAGCCCGTCAGCTTTCAGGCGAATACTCGCTGGTGAAAGCGGCAGCTAAAATTCGCAGCATGGGGCCTCATACCCTGATTATAAAAAAAGGAGAGCATGGGGCACTCTTATTCGGGGATAAAGAAATCTTCTTTGCACCGGCTCTTCCTCTCGAAGATGTATTTGACCCCACCGGAGCCGGAGATACGTTTGCAGGAGGATTTATTGGTTACTTGGCTAAAACCGGAGATATCTCGTTTGAGAATATGAAACGCGCCATTATGTACGGCTCAGCAATGGCTTCTTATTGCGTTGAAAAATTTGGTACACAGCGCCTGAAGGAATTATCACAAAGCGCCATTTTCGACAGGCTGCAGCAATTCCGCACCCTTACTACCTACGATATCGAATCAAAGCAGGATTGATTACAACCACTTAGGCATTCTAAGAAGGATGAGTAAAAGGGCAAGAGTAAAAAACACGGCCGCCTTTTTATGTTTCTCCAAATCGGTAGCGGCTTTCTTTGATTTAATGCGGCCAATTTGCGCCAGCGTTACTGCTATAATAGCCAGCAGCGGATGCTCCATCATGCGCAGCCGGTGCTCGGCATTTTTCATGCTTCCGCCAAAATCGGCCAACGCCTGCTGAATGGCCGGGCTGGTAAAATACAGGATAAGCCCCAGCACCAATTGCAGGTGCAGCGAGGCTACAAAAAACGTCCCTATTTTATTATCGGTAGCCGAAAATGGTTTGTTGCCCATCCATCCCGTCCACGATTGATACAGGGTAATTACAGCCATCACCAGCACAATCCAGCGCATGGTGTAATGGGTATTGATGATTATTTCGTACATAAGTAAGATATTGTGTTTGCGAAAATAGCAATTGATTTGTTAAATTGAAGCAATGAATTTCTGGCATCAGGCACCGTTTGGGAGATTGCTGCTCCCTTTTATAGGCGGAATTTTATGTTCTGTTTTTGAAGCATTCCCTGCTCAGGTGGTATTTGCCATCACTTTTGCGATGCTGTTTGTTTACCTGTTATTCCATTTGTATTTGCAAAAGGCAGTGAGCAAAAAACTGGAACTGTTAACAGGGGTATTGATTATGCTCTTGTTTTTTGGAATTGGTTTTTTGCTGCACAACCGATACCATGAATTAAACAACCCAACCCATTTCAGTTACCGATTGTCGGATTATAAAACCATGCAGCTTGTTGAGGCTCCGGTAATCAAAGCACGGAGTGTAAAATTAACGGCACGGGTAACAGCAATACATACCGGGGATAGGTGGCAAAGCAGTACGGGTAAAATGCTGATATACTTGCAGCGTGATTCCCTTAGCGACCAATTGAAATACGGGGATGTGCTTTTGTGCAACGTTAAAGCACAGGAAGTGCCACCCCCTCACAATCCGGGCGAGTTTAACTACAAGCGATACCTGCTGTTCAACAATATTTTTCATCAGTGTTATATTCCTTCGGGAGGATATGAAGTATTGCAGCGTAATAAGGGATATACTGTTTTTGCATTTGCTTACCGCATTCGGGCTTCGCTTATTCATTTGTTTAAAACCTATGTAAAAGAAAGTAAAGAAGCAGCCGTGAGCACCGCACTGGTGTTTGGTTATGTAGATGAGCTGGACCCCGACCTTATTCAATCGTATTCCAATACAGGTACGCTACATGTTCTTGCAGTTTCCGGGATGCACGTGGGGATTATTTTCGTGGTGCTAAACATGATGCTTAGCTTTATGGATAAAACCCGCAAAACGGCAATTCTTAAAGCCATTCTAATCGTAACTTTTCTATGGGGTTATTCATTGGTAGCCGGATTATCTCCTTCTATTTTGAGGGCCGCTACTATGTTTTCATTTATTACCATAGGGCAGTTGTTAAAACGCAACAGCAGTATTTACAATACACTGGCGGCTTCGGCTTTTATTATGATTTTAGTTAAACCTACCATTATGGCCAGCGTGGGGTTTCAACTTTCGTATGCGGCCGTTTTGGGCATTGTGTTTATACAACCTAAAATTTACCGCCTGCTTGTGTTTCGCAATTATATGGCAGACATGATTTGGAAAGTTACAGCTGTATCGGTAGCAGCGCAGGTTACTACTTTTCCAATGGGGTTGTTGTATTTTCATCAGTTCCCCAATTATTTTATTTTTTCCAACCTTATCATCATTCCGCTTACTACTATTATTTTGTATGTGGGTCTGGGATTAATTTCGCTGAGTTTTTGGCAGCAGGCCGCAGTTTTACTGGGAAATATTGTTTTTTACGGAATTAAATTCACCAATTACCTGGTAGAGCAAATTGACCGATTGCCTTTTGCTACCATCAACGGTGTTTCCATAAGTATTTTCGAAACTATTTTGCTCTATGTTCTTCTGGCATCGCTCACTGCATTTGTTATTGTGAAAATGGTATGGCAGTTGCGATTAACATTAGCACTTGGGTTGGTTTTGCTTTGTATAAACGGATATGAGAAATATGGTCAGTACAATCAGCAGGAGCTAATTGTGTACTATGTTCCGGGTCACAGTGCTATTGGTACATTTACGGGCTTTAACGGCAGTTTAGTTACCGATAGTTTTTTGCAAAAAGATGAAGCCGCCCTGCGCTTTTACATTATTCATCACTGGTGGGAAAACGGAATAGGCCAACTCAAAATGATCGAGCCATATCCGGGAGGTAATTCCACCGTTCAACAGGTAGCGGGTAAACGAATTTTATGGATAAACGGAAAGCAGTCATGGGAGCTTTGGCCGCCTGACGATGTAGATTATGTGATTCTCAGCAACAATCCTTTTGTTGATTTAGCTCTCCTGAAACAGCGGTTTAGCCCCGAACAACTTATCTTTGACAGCAGCAACAAGGCGCGCAAGATTAAGTTCCTGAAACAACATGCAGCCAATTACCAAATGGCCGTCTATGATGTGGCAGAGCAAGGGGCGTTTCAAATAAAAAACTGATATGGATAAAATGGTTTTATATCACAGCGAAAACAGGGTTGGTTACATTACGCTGAATCGCCCTGAAAAACGCAATGCCATGAATGCAGCTTTTGTGGGAGAAATAAAAGAAACCTTTAAGCAGGCCGAAGCAAATGACAATTGTAAACTGATTGTGCTAAAGGCGAACGGAGACGCGTTTTGTGCCGGAGCCGATTTAAGTTACCTGCAATCGTTGCAAACAAATACCTATGACGAAAACCTGCAGGATTCACAACACCTGATGGAATTGTTTAGAATGATTCACCTGTCGTCAAAAGTGGTGATTGCCCAAATTGAAGGACCTGCCATGGCGGGAGGTTGCGGATTAGCCACGGTGTGCGATTTTAGTTTTGCTACCCCCGAATCAACCTTTGCTTACACCGAAGTTAAAATAGGATTTATCCCCGCTATTGTCATGGTGTTTCTCATTCGTAAAATAGGCGAGGGGAAGGCAAGAGAAATTTTATTGACCGGAGATATTTTTTCAGCTGAAAAGGCACAAAACTACGGGCTGGTGAATTTTGTAAAACCGGCCGATGCAATAGAAAATGAGGTGAAAGCTTTTGCCGAGCGACTATGTAAAACAGCCTCGGCACAATCCTTGAAAACGGTAAAGGAAATGATAGCAGGTGTGCAGGACAGCACCTTAGACGAAGCCCTGATGTATGCAGCAAAAATGAATGCCGCAGCCAGGGCTACTGACGATTGCAAAAAAGGAATTGCAGCCTTTTTAAATAAAGAGAAGTTAACATGGTAAAATATTTTTTGTTGCTTATAACCCCGTTGGTATTTATTTCGGCATCGGTGCCACAACCACCCGCACCCGTAGAGCAGGGCATTATTACCTATGCGGTAATGTATCCCAAACTCACACCTGAAATGCGAAAGCTGTACACTGTTTTGCCTTTGCAAATGACTGTTACTTTCCGGTACCACATGATGTGCAGCGAGGTGAGCACATCGGCATCGTATTCCAAAACAATTATCAATGCGCGCAATAAGGACATTGCCATAATAGCACATGTAAGCAACAGAAAAATTTTGGTGCAACGACCCGGACTTGATCCTTCACAACCACATCCCAAAGTGTTTATTGAAAAAACAGACGATACCACAACTATTGCCGGATATCTGTGTAAAAAGGCTAAGGTTACTACCCTGTACCTTGATAATACCACGGAGCAAACCGAAATATGGTATTGCGATTACTTAGGTTCACCTGACTTTTGTTATGAGTTAAACTTTGAAGGGCTGCATGGCATGCTGATGCGCTATACCGTGAAACAAGGAAATATAGAACAAGAGTACACAGCTATTAAAGTAGAGCCAAAGGAAATCAATAAATCTTTTTTTGATTTACCAACCAGCGGATACGAAGTGCTCACCGACCGCCAGTTTATGCATTTGATGAGTAAATAAATTTTTTCCTTACCAGGTTTTTTGCTGATATTGAAAAAGGAAATTGTCATTATTAATTATAACTAATGGCAAAGTTGGAGAGGCATATTTTTTCTTTATCAGTTTAATAATTCGTTTCGATTGCCGTTTAAATACATGATTCGCGAAAAGTACTAGAAATTCACCAGTATTGTTTAATCGGATCGGCCGCTCAATAGGAATTAAGCATTTGTTAAGTTCTGAAAGCCTGATTTTGTTAAACAACGTATCGGCATAAAGTGTTTTGGGTGGCAGCGAATCAAATGACCCATACTTATTCCATTGCAAATTTGGGAACCCGGGAACCATGCAATTGTTGATTAGTGAGATAAGTGAATCATTTTTGAAGTACATCACCATAATAAACTGGTTAAGATTTTTTCTGCTATAACTATGGTCGGTAACATAAACCGATTTAAGGTAAGCTGAATAAGAACTGTCGAGTGAATAAACAGGATAGTCGTTAAGTTTACAACGCACGGCCGAATTTGTTATCTCCTGATTGCTTAATTACAGTCGGTTTTTTATACCCAATTATCATTTTGGCAAGCGGTGTACAACTGCTACTTGCCAAAATAATGATTAAAATATGCAGCTGCTTCATGATAAAATAGCAATTAGGGACTTCCGATATTTTAAGGGGTACTTATCAGATTTTTGATTTGTACAAGTAAGTCGGGCCTAAAATTGCCATTATCTTTGAAAATTAAGTTGCAATTTTTGTCAAATAACATCAATGATGGGAAGCCTGATACTTCTTTACAATCTAAACAAAATTCTCTCTTAAACCTGGAGAATCTTTTATGTGGGTTAAATTTGTTTCCGTAAGCATGAATATTCAGTATAAAAGTTGGATTATGATAGTTTTGCCAGTATAAATAATTTTTATATTGGTTCAGATAATACCAATCGTCAGGTGTAACAAAATACGTTTGTAGATTGGAGATTGTATCCAAACTAAGTAAACTTGGGAAGTTGAATTTAACTGAGTGGCACCAATAGGTATACGAAATGTATAAGTGGTATGGTTTGTTAGATTTAAAGACCAGAGTTTTAAAGTCTGCGTAAGTAAGGGAGTAAATGCTATCGTTTCTTAGTGAGTCTGTAATTGTGGCAGGTGTGCATATTGTTTTTTGTTGCAGATCTAATTTTCGGTAGGTAGGGTTAATCCCGCAACCGGCAAACAAAATCAATATGCACACTAACCACTTCATATTTAATTGTACCCGATCAAAGGAATTGAATATCCACCAAAAGCACCTAAATTAGGATTGTAAATATAAGTACCTGCTGGCACTTTTACATAGGTAAATCCTGAATAATTTATCTGACAAATCATATCTTCATCAACTATAAATTCCAGTGCCTCCTCTGGTATTGTTGAATCCGGCTCTTCGGTAAGATAAAGAACTATGGGTTCGAAATTCGTTTGTTGGGAATTTAATACTAACGGAATAATGACTTCTCTGGCTGGATCTAACGCGTTCACTTCATTTAAAAATGCTTGATAATGAAGAATGGAATCTCTTGGGGGAATCGGGTCAGGAAAAAACTCACATATTCCAATACGGTGGCAGTCAAACCTTCTTTGCCATATTTTTATTATCGGGATTGATGGAGCTCCAGGGTTAATGTCGGGGTTGTTTGTGTGCTGGGATCCATCTGAATTGAGAGTGAAATGAAATCCATCTGCAATTGCTGTTATTTGATCTGTGGAGTAGGAGGAGTTATAATGGTTGTTAATTAGCTTAGCACCCGCATCTGTTACCTCTGTTTTTTTGCAGGCATAAAGTAAAACAAGCAATAGGCATGATACCAATCTAAGGTTTAATATTTTCATAAAATGTAATTAAACATGCGCCTACTCTAACAGGTTTTCGGCATCCCCTGGGTTTGAGGGTTACCCGTATGCGCAGTAGGGTTTATTCAAACTTAGTGCAAAGTTGGGATAATATAATTCGAATATTTATTATAATTGGGTAAACTATTTTATTCCAAGTTTTTTTACCTCATCAAGCATTAATTCCCCTGTCTCATTAAAGAGTTCTTTGTAAGTAAAAAAGAAGATATGGAAGAACTATTAAAAACAAGGATTGCAGGAGTTAGATCAACATTCAAACTGTCAAATAAATTGTTTAGGCATTGGCCTGTGTTTTGTTTTTGACAATAGGTGAAATAGGACTCACAATCTGGAAATAGTTTCTTGTTTTTTCGGTAAAGTGCAGTTCTGCTAATTGATGACGAATCTGTTAATGATACAACAATAATTTTTATATTTGGAGGTATAGAATTACTTATCTGATGAAAGCAACTGATGCAACTTTTAGAGTTCTGAAATATCAACACGGTTTCTTTTTTTATTTTGATATTAATTTTCTTACCTTCCTTTGTATATAAATCAAAAAAAATATCCTTCTGTTGTGCTTTTACGGCAAGAAGTGAAATGATAAAAAACAGGAATAAAATTAATTTTCTATTGGTAAATAACATGGTACATTATAATTCGATATTTCGGTTCTTTTTTGTTATAAAATTTATCGAATCCTATTTTGTAGTCCAAATAGTTCATTTTCTTTTTCGGCATGTATTGCCCATTAAGGGTATAAACGAAAACATTATCATTACTTTCTATTTTCAAGCTGTAGGAAAGATTAGGCCGAAAAGTGCTCAGTGAAATATTCTCAGAATCTGTGTATTCATTTGGAAATATCTGTGATGATATCAAGACCCATTTCGAGTTTACTTTCTGTACTATGTTAGTTTTTCGAAACCTTTTGTTAGATTTAGGGAAGATTGAAGAAATTAGTAAGGTGCTGTCATTTAAGGCAAATATTTTTTCTATTCTTTCGCATGTCGTGTCTCGTGACATTAAAGATAAGATATTCGTCTTTGTAGGATTGCCTACTGCATTTGTATTACCTAAACAATCCTCTATGTTCTTATTTAAGGATATTGTATCTACAATTCTCAAATTATGGTTAACGACAAGAACTTTATTTTGGGTGGTTAATGCAACGAAAATGTTCGTTTTTGTCGAACTTACCCATCGATTAACAAGATGTGAGAATTCAATTCCTGGGTATGGAAATACCAAACTATCCGAAAACACTCTTTTTCGATAGTCAAATCTTACGATGCCAAAATGATTACTGGCATCTAATGGATGGTAATTATATAATCGTTCTAAGAATATTTTATTCCCACTATTCAACAAAAAATCATACCCTTTTGGAGTTGAAATGGATTCAAATAGAACGAAACCTTTTGATTGTTTAGTGAAAATAAATATTGAGTCTTTGTTTGCCAACATTAAGGTGTCATTAACTATACAAATGCTTCGTATTGTTAAAGATGTTCTGAAATTATTTAAGTTGTATTTTTTCTTTTTTAGGCTTTTTGTGTCAAAAGCATATAGGGTAAATTTTCCGTTTTCACATTCGGTAGTGGTAAAATAGAATATATTTTTTATTATACAGGACGTGATTTTATAATCTCCGTGCACATGGGTTACAAAGGTTGCATAGGGATTAAAGATTTGTGCTTTCCCATCAATTTTGAGAAGGAATAAACAAGAAGTGAAAAATACACAGTAAAGTATTAGTTTACTGTGTATTTTAGAGAAAATCTGAGTGCATTTAATTAGTAAGAGGCGATTCATTAACATAAATCACAAGTGTATATTCATATCCATTAATTGTAGAGAGTCCTTCAGTCCAAACAGCAGTAACTTCACCAGAAGTTCCCCATATAACTGTTCCAGTTAGTATACCAGACTGAATTTGTTCTTCAATATAATTTTGGATATCTAACAAATGAACAATAACCCCTGATGAAGTAGTTACAATAGGTGGGTAATTCCATGCACATTGAGCGTTTCCAGGATCGCTACAAAAAAGAGTGTTATTTTTGTTGGTTATGTCATGAGTTTCCTCAACCTTATCATAACCTGAACAGCCCCCATTTTTCTTTGTTATTTTTATTCTTTCGGCATTACTGGTTG
Organism: Bacteroidia bacterium; assembly: GCA_020049855.1. Taxonomy (GTDB): domain Bacteria; phylum Bacteroidota; class Bacteroidia; order UKL13-3; family UKL13-3; genus JAGPCK01. The sequence goes on from JAGVLJ010000045.1 coordinate 9,238, forward strand.
GCGCTAAGAATAACAATAGGGAGAGAGTAAAAATAATCTTTATAAATTTCATAAAACAAAAAATTAAACATCGCCTACTCTGTCAGGTTTTCGGCATCCCCTTGGTTTGAGGTGTACCCGTATGCGCAGTAGGGTTTATTCAAACGTACAACAAAAAGGAGAACAACAAAAACGGGGCAGCAAAATATGTATCTATACAACACATTATTTAGTAGATAAAATGCTACTCATATTTCATTATAATTTGATCAATACTGTCTTCATTGTTAGGATTGCTTTCAATAAGAAATTGAAGTGAATTTCCTTTTTTAACAAACAGGGTAGGATTTATGAAGCCAAGGTCAGTCTTGTCCATAAGGTCAAGTGAATCGTAAAGCAGATGAGGGGGATTTGGCGGGATGCTAATAGAATTAGTCAGGGTATAAATTTTTTTGGCATGCTGAAGTTTAAGGAATTTGTTTTTCATATGGTTCCGACATCCGGTACATCCCACTTGTTCTGAATGGAAAATAACAAGAGAGTTGTCATCAATTTTATCTAAAGGACAATATGTATTCAGTATTTTTTCCGCTGATGAATAGGGATGCTTTTCTGTACAAAGAATTAGATTAATGCCAGCGATTGAAAGAATAATTTTAATAAAACGTAAAGACATGGAGTTTAATATTAGAAGTATCTTTTTTGCTGTCAGACAGACGGGGTAAAACATAGCCTGTTCTTGTTGGAATAATATAATAGTTTTTATACTTAAATGGCGGGTATTCGATTTCGTATTTTGGGCCTTTTTCAGGTGAGCCAATCAGTAGCGACCATGGTTTGCTTGATGGGAGTTTCGAAAAAGAGGATGATTTATGGTTTAAAATGCGGTAAAGTTCTTTTCTCCATGGATTATATTGGAGTTCAACAAAAGCAGCTGTTTTGTTCCAATAATCATATCCATAATTAAGATCTTGAATTTTTCCGGAATCAAAATCGGGGGGCAAAAAAAAGTGTTTTCCTGAAAAGGGAACTGAATTTGATTTTTTTTCTCCATTTAAGGAGTAAATATCGAGATTTTCTGAGTAATCATAGGAGTATAAAATATTGGAATCTGTAATGCAACGGATTCCATGTAGGCAATCGGTATTTTTACCTTCACAGTATATTGGTGGAAAAGGAGCAAATGACTTAATTATTTCAACTTTGCCTTTTTTCAAAGAAATGCTGTTATCAATCGGCTTTTTATAATAATTAATTACTTTTTCAGGAGAATTAAGTACCTCCTGAGGGAACGACTGTACAAAAATTGACGTTCCTTTTTTATTAATACTAAATCCTAACACATATTCTGGGGAATCATAATTGAAGCTTCGGCAGGTAGCTGGATCATGAATGTTTTGTATGATGATTTCTCCATAAGGGTACTTTAATGCGTAAATTGTATCATTGTCTATGGTAAAATCGTCCAGCCTTCCGAACATTGGCGATAGTATATAGGTGCCCGCCACTTTATTTTTGTTGACATCAAATTTGTATAAAATGCTATCTGTTCTTTCCATAAAATAAAATCCGCAAATGGAATCTTCAGGTCCCAAAGGCTTATAAATAATATGCGTATTCGGGTTGTTTTTAATTGGGATTTCAATTTCAGCATATGGTAAGGTTGTACCATCAATTGGAGTAGGTAATGTTGAACAACCTATGAAAAGAAACAAAATATATATATGAATATTTTTCATTGGATTTGAGATAACGGTTGCGCGATAACAGAACGCAACCGTTATCTTTAAATGTTTATTGTTGAGCTACTGGGAAAACATAGGTTGGTTCGTCCTCAGGATTCGAGCCGTTTAACCTTATTTCGAAATAATTTACACCGGTATTCGAGTTATTCACTACTATCATGAAGTAGTTGCCGGATTGTAAGTTTGATAAACATTGTTGATTTTCGGGTAACACTAAATCCGGAAAGGGCTCAGTCCATTCGGAACCTAGAAAATAGTTTTGAACAGCCGAAGGTCCACCCGCAGATACAGCAATCAGGTCTTGCATTACTTTGGGTCTTACAACAATATCATCATAGCAGTTTGACGCTGGGATGAAACAATCTCCCTTTGTTTTATCCCAAGTGCGATGAATTCCCCAATTAGAGGTTAATTTTATGGGAGGATTGGTATTGTTGTTTTGTGAAATTCCCGGTGTAAGAGAGTCGGACTCTTTGCACGAATACATCATTACAGTGATAAAGGCGAATGAGATAGTGAAAACTAATTTTTTCATTTTCGTTTAAATTAAACGTTTGCCTACTCTAGCAGGTTTTCGGCATCCTCTTGGTTTGAGGTTTACCCGTATGCGCAGTAGGGTTTATTCAAACTTAGTACAAAAATGGGAGCAACAAAAATGCCTTGCAACAAAATTCGTATGCATGAGCGTTCTAAAGTA
>JAGVLJ010000083.1 GCA_020049855.1 Bacteroidia bacterium
ACTCGTACGATGAACCCTCGGGGGCCGATGCCGTTAACCGCAACACACTTCGGTCATCTAATGGCGACAGTTCAGACTTAATGGTTTTAAACAATATTACTATCAAACCAAATGCAGCCAAAACGATGAGGAGTGCCTGCCAGCGTTTTTTGAGAAAACTTTCTAATGAGCGATGGTAAACCAAATTCAGTTTCACAAAAAACGGTTCAGTCATTTCGTAAAATTTGGTATGCTTATGCTGCTTGCGGTTGAGCAATACGTTTAGCATGGGAGTAAGTGAAAGTGAAACAAAGGCCGAAATTAAAACTGCTCCTGCCACCACTACACCAAATTCACGAAACAGTCGTCCTACAAATCCTTGCAAAAAAATGATTGGCAAAAACACAATGGCCAGCGTGATGGAAGTAGATACTACGGCAAAGAAAATTTCATTGCTGCCCTTAATGGCGGCTTCGCGCACCGATAAACCACCTTCAATTTTTTTGAAAATGTTCTCGGTTACCACAATCCCATCATCTACTACTAAACCTGTTGCCATCACAATAGCCAGCATGGTGAGTACATTAATTGAAAAACCCGCCAGATACATAATAAAAAATGCTCCAATTAATGAAACAGGAATATCTATGAGTGGGCGAATGGCAATCAGCCAGTCGCGGAAGAATAAGTAGATGATGAGTACTACGAGCAAAAAGGCAATGAGCAAGGTTTCTTGTACTTCGGTGATGGATGAGCGTATAAACTGGGTATTGTCGAGTGCTATATTCAGTTCAATATCATCGGGTTTTTCCTTTTCAATTTTTGCCATTCGTTTATGAAACTCATTGGCAATATCAATATAGTTGGCTCCCGGTTGAGGTACTACGCCCAAACCAATCATCGGAGTTCCGTTTCCTTTCAATATCGTCTCTTCATTTTCGGCTCCAAGCATGGCCACGCCTATATCACGCAGTTTTATGGCATGTGTTCCGTCCGATCGGATGATGAGGTTATTGAAATCCTCTTCGGTAACGAATTTTCCCATGGTTCGTACTGTAAGTTCAGTAGTGTTTCCTTCAATTTTCCCACCGGGTAATTCTATATTTTCTTTGTCAAGAGCCGACTTAATATCCAATGGAGTTAATCCGAACGAAGCCAATTTACCGGGATCCATCCAAATGCGCATGGCATAACGTTTTTGTCCCCACACCTGAATGGTGCTTACTCCGGGAATGGTTTGCAATTTTTCGAGCAATACGTTCTCAGCATAATCATTTAACTGTAACTGATTTCTGGTACTGCTGCGTACGGTCATGGAAATAATGGCATCAGAGTTGGCATCGGCTTTTGATACCACAGGGGGGGCATCTATATCTTGCGGCAACTGACGTACTGCCTGTGATACTTTGTCTCGCACATCATTGGCGGCTTCTTCTAAATTTGCATCCAGATTAAACTCAACGGTTATTTGAGAAGTCCCCAAATTACTCGCTGACGCAATGGATCGAATTCCGGCAATTCCGTTAATGGATTTTTCGAGGGGCTCGGTTACCTGAGATTCAATTACCTCGGCACTTGCACCGGTGTAGGCTGTGCGCACATTAATTATGGGGGGGTCGATGGAAGGATATTCTCGAACACCCAGAAAAGAGTAACCAATTATGCCAAATAACACGATGAGAATTGACATCACCGTAGCGAGCACTGGTCGATTTATACTGGTTGTGCTTAAACTCATCTTATTTAATATTGATAAGTTTTACTTTGCTCCCTTTTTTCAACTGCATCAATGCGGTGATAGCAATCGTGTCTCCGTCCGACAGGCCATTTTTTATTTGAATAAGGTTAGAAGTACGTATGCCGGTTTCAACTTTTTGTTCAATTACCGAATCGGTTTTTATTACATAAATTTTTTGTCCTTTTAAAACCGGAACAATTGCTTCGGTAGGAACCATCAGGGTATTTTTGATATCATCAAGTATTACATCAACTGAAGCAAAGGAACCCGGAAAAAGTTTTGTGTCATTGGCGCATTTTGCACGCAGAGATATGTTACGCGTCAGCGGATCAATTTTAGGTTCAATTGCATAAACGGTTGCTTCATATGCGTTATCTGTTCCTGGTGTGGTAAAGCGAATGCGGGTACCGTTGTGAACGCGCGAAATATATTGTTCGGGTATTGCAAATTCTATTTTTATACTGCTTACATTTTGCAGCGAGGCAATTTTTGAATTGGGAGTTACAAAGGCTCCTTCGCTAATATATTTTAATCCGATAATTCCGTCAAATGGTGCCACAATTTCGGTTTTGCGTATTTGTACTTTCAGTAGTATCATTTCGGCAGTTGCGGCATTCAGGTCATTACGTGCAATATCGTATTCTGCTTGGCTGATGCCTTCTTTTTGCAGAAGTTCTTTTTCCCTGCGCTCCATATCTGTGGCTAGCTTCATTCGTGATTCAGCTTTTTTTAGTGCTGCTTGAAGTTCAGCGTCATTGGTTTTAAGAAGCAACTCACCTTTTCGAACGGGTTTGCCTTCTGCAAAATAAATGGCGATCACTTTTCCGCTGGCTTCACATTGCAATTCTACTTCTTCATTTGCCAGTAGGGTACCTGTGGTATGAAGTGTATTGGACAAGGTTTGGCTGCGTACCAGTGCTCCCGTTACGGGAATAGGGACTGATGATCCTGTAATGCCTTTACCTCCGGCTATTGCGGGGTCTTTCTTTTGCATCAGTTTTGGAAGTGCCAATGCGGTAATGACACCCAACAGCAAGATCCAGCGTATCCATTTATTTTTCATGTCGTTTCTTTTTTTCTGTTTTAACGTATTTAATAAAATACTTATCGGCAGGTAAGCCACTTAAATTTTGAAACATCCGTTCAAGCATGGCGTAAAATGTTTCTTTCTCTGTTTTGGTAAAGCCTTCAAATGCGGCTTCGTTATTTTGCCTGAAGGATTTAACAAGTTTGGGATATAATTTCTCGGCTCTGGCTGTTGGAACAATGATATACTCCCTCCGGTCGTTTGGGTTTAACTCACGCTTTACATAGCCGTTTTCGGTGAGGTAGTCTATGATGCGCACCATACTGGCTTTGTCAATTGTTAAACAATTGGAGAGACATTGTTGCGTAGCATTTTTGTGTTTTATTATAAGGCTGAGCACAAAAAAATAGCGGTCAATGTCAAGCTCATTAAACTGTCGGCTTTGAATACCTATATACAGTTTTGCCAATGTATTTAGGTTAAATGCCAATGGAGTTTCTTCGTATGTTTTACTTGCGGGTGTATTTTTAGTTGCCACGCGGCAAAGATAATTGACAAAATAAATAGTTAGCAATATCAACTAAATTTAAATTGCTGGTTTACAAGACGGGGTATATATCTTCCCGTTTAACCTTTATTATCTGCATTTGGCACCCTTTGCGGCTCATTCGGCTGCATCGGGTATGGCGGTATTAAAAAGCCTACTTAGTTTTGCACCTATAAATTTTATAAAATGGAACCAACAAATATGCGGGATCAGTACCGTGAACAATGGGAAATTTGGCAGCAGCGCAGCCGCTATGGAAGGGTAATGGGGGGCTTTTTGCTTGTTATTATTGGGGGAGTCTTGCTGGCCCGACAAATGGGAGTGGCATTGCCCGTATGGTTATTTACCTGGGAAATGTTGTTAATTGTTGTAGGATTATATACCGGTGCCAAGCATGGTTTTCAAACGCGTGGATGGATGATTCCTGTTCTTATAGGGATGCTTTTTTTGATAGATGATTTTTATCCTGAGTTTAATATAGGGCCTATGTTGTGGCCAGTAGTTATTATATCGGTAGGGATGGTAATGATGTTAACACCCCGCAGGCATAAAAGTAAATTTAAAAGCTGGGAACGATGGATGAAACGCAAGGAGTATTGCGATAGTGCTGCTGAAACATATACATCCGATGATCATTTTGAATCAACCTCGGTATTTGGGGGAGTGAAAAAACATATCATCTCCAAAAATTTTAAGGACGGGGAGATTACCTGTTTTATGGGTGGAGCTGAAATTAACTTTTCGCAAGCCGATTTTACCGGGAAGGCAATTCTGGAGGTGACTCAGGTTTTTGGCGGAACCAATATAGTGGTGCCTTCGCATTGGGAAATTCAAACCGATATGACGGCTGTTTTTGGAGGGGTTGAGGATAAAAGGCCTGTGTACAAAGAGCCGATAACTGCCGAAAATAAAGTGTTGCTTATAAAGGGAACCTCGGTGTTCGGAGGCATTGAGATAAATAGTTATTAATAAAGTTATATTTAACCTTCTTATTTTATGAACTGGTACCTTGCCAAACTAGTATTTTATATTAAGGCAGAAAAAGCTTCGCTGGCGCAATTTGATGAACAAATGCGTTTGGTGCAGTCACCTTCTTTGCAGGAAGCATTCTTAAAAGCTCGATTGTTGGGGATACGTCATGAAGAGCAAACCAATGATAAGGTGAAATGGGAATTTGTTGATGTCGCCCTATTGCAACACATAGAAAATTGGATAGACGGAATGGAATTGTGCTCGCATATTCACGAAACAGAAGAACCTCATGCTTATATTCATTTTGTAAAAAGCAGGGCATCTGAGCTTGAGTTTAAAAACAATCACATTGTACAGGAGGCTATAAGAATTGCCAACTGAATTTACAAAAGGGAAAATAATTTGGCCTTATCTTTTTTGGTGGGCTATATGGTCGGGTATTACCGCATGGCTCATTTTGTATGCCGGATTTCCTCTTAAAAATGCAGTAGCCGAAGCCTTTATTGATACGATTTCATTAGCTTTAGTAGGAGTGGCCATGTTTTATGCAATGAAATCTTACCGTCCGCGCACGCAAAATTATTTTTATCTGCGCGTTTGGGTAGTGGTGTTGGCCGTTGCGTTAACCATTGGCGAAACGGCTGTTTTATCTCGTTTTTTTGGGAACGAAGTAATGTATGTTCATTTTTTGCATCGTATTTGGCCGTTGCGTTTTTGTTATAATTTTCTCATGATTTCGTTTGTGTCGCTGCTTAATTGGCTGGTATATTATTTTATGGAGCAGCAGGAGGAAAGAGCACGCACCACCACCCAGCAGCAACTGGTAAAAGATGCCGAGCTGAGTAAACTGCGTCAGCAATTGCAACCTCATTTTTTGTTCAATAGTTTAAACTCCATCAGTGCTTTGGTGGGCAATAGGCCCGAAGAGGCTCGCCACATGATTCAACAACTTTCAGATTTTTTGCGCGGAACGCTGCGAAAAGAAGAGCAACAACTGGTAACGCTGGAGGAAGAATTAAGTCATCTGCGCCTGTATCTTGATATTGAAAAAGTACGTTTCGGTCACAGGTTGCACACCGAATTAGTTTGTGCAGAGACCTGTAAACACATTAAATTACCGCACCTTATTTTGCAACCTGTGGTAGAAAACTCGATTAAATTCGGGTTATATGATACTACCGATACCATCACCATTAAGGTAATGGCAACTATTGAAACTGGTTACCTTATAATTAAAGTTACTAATCCGTTTGATCCCGAAACAGCAACTCCAAAATCGGGTACAGGTTTTGGATTAAGTTCTGCACAACGCAGGTTATATTTGCTCTATGCCCGAAATGATTTGATACAGGCCGGTGCAGCCGATAACCTTTTTACTACAACTATTAAAATTCCGGTACTATGATACGTGTAATATTAATTGATGATGAACCGTTGGCTCGAATATTGGTGCGCGAGTATTTACAGGATTATTCCAATATGGAAATTGTAGCGGAGTGTAATGATGGTTTTCAAGGTGTGAAAGCCATTCAGCAACATCAGCCCGATTTAATTCTTCTGGATATTCAAATGCCTAAAATTAACGGATTTGAAATGCTGGAGTTAATTGACGAGCCACCTTCGGTTATATTCACCACGGCTTTTGATGAGTATGCCTTAAAAGCATTTGAATCACATGCCATTGATTATTTATTAAAACCATTTAGCAAAGATCGTTTTGATAAAGCCATACAAAAATGGAAAGAACAATACAGCCACAAAAAAACAACTGCCTCAACAACTAAAGCTGTAATTGAGGAAGCAGCCATCCAACCAGAGCAGTCGCAGCGGGTGGTAATTAAAACGGGAAGTAAAATTCGCATTATACCGGTTAACGAAATTCATTTTTTTGAGGCTGACGATGATTACGTACGCATTCACACCGCTGATGGCTCGTTTTTGAAGAAAAAGACGATGGCTTATTTTGAACAGGTACTCGACTCAAATTTGTTTGTACGGGTTCACCGTTCATTTATTTTACAATTAGCTCAAATTACTCGCATTGAATCACCCGATAATGAGCACCATTTGGCCGTACTAAAATCGGGGGCAAAAGTGCCTTTAAGCCGAAGTGGGTATCCAAAATTGAAAGCTGTGCTTGGAGTGTAAGTTTACTCCCTGCTTTAAATTGTTTTACATTTTATTCTTAAATAATGCTTATCCTTACATTGCACTTCTTGCCAGATAATTCAAGAGAATAAAAACGCCTTCAAAATTCGTTGACCACAATTTCTTTTTTTATTTGTTTTTGCGTGATTGAACTATTTTATTTAAAACAATTTTACCCCTTAGCTTATCCTTTTCTATTAGGCCAACTAGAAACTATAATTGGTATGTGATAGATTATACCTCGTAATCTACTACCCTTCGTTCACTTCTTGCTTCGCCAATAAAGGGCATGATGGCTTTATGCAATGGGTGTTGCTGGTAAAAATCCAAAGCAGCCTTGTTTTCAAATTCTGAATAGAGCACAATATCCATTGATTCGGGAGAATGAAGAAAATCTATTCCAACCTCAATCTTTATTAACCCGTGAATTTGCCCATGCAGTGCTTCCAGGCTTTCTTTAATGCTTCGGGCATTGGCTTCTTTGTTCATTCCGTTGGCTTCATCTTTCAGCCTCCAGCATACAATATGTTTAACCATAATTTTATTTTTTCGAAACGGTTGTAATTGGAATATTCTTTTCTAAATGTTCTATTTCCTGTTTAAATCTCCCCGCAGCTATGGCCGAGTTGGAGTGAATAGTTATCGCTTTCGCTCCATTCTGTATCACAAACGGAATATTACCTAACCCGGCCGTGCGTACTATAAAAAAGATGCGCTCAGAGCCGAAAGGCTGGGTACAACTAAGTTCAGTAAAAACGATAGGCGGATTCCCTGCCTTTGCGATGTAAATATATTGGTTATCTACCGTTAGTATGGATTGTCTGTCTGTTGGAACATAAACAAAATGCAGGTAGGCAGGTTTGCCGATCAATAAATCAGCAATAAATTTGGCTGTTAAACTTACTGCGGTTCCATGCGGCTCCGTTACTTTTTTAGCCAAGTAAAATTCTGACGAGGCATTGGTAGGCTGGTTGTTTGAATTTACTAAAAATTCAAATGCCTTTGCGTACTGTTTTTTAATGTCCACTTTGGTCTGCACTTTGCAAATATTATCATTTTTGTCTAATAATTCACCCTTCCTTTATCAAATTAGGCGTTGCCATTCATCAATCCGGGTGGGCGATGGGGGTAATCAATCCACTTATTTTTTTAGAAGAGGGAGTTCCCCCCTAACTCTGTTTTTTGGTAACATTTTTTAATTTAACTGTAATTTTAACTATTGGGCAAATTAGTTGCACCGTTCTTTATATTATATATTATTTGGTTTTGTATTATGCTTGTTACTTCTCCTGCCTAGTGTTAAGTTCAAGCGAAAAATGGCACAGAACTAAGAATCGGTAAATTTGGATTGTGCTTATTAGTGCTTAAATGCTTATTACGAATGTACATGGATTAATAATAAACAGCACTTCAATAGGTGCAACTACACAATGCGCTATTCTGCTATGTTGCATTCATCCGCACGTTACAGCAACAAAAATAGCATCGTGAATGGCTTCAATAGTTGCAGGTAACATCTTTTGCGGCCTATAGAAGAGCTTTTAAGCTATCTGTTTATTGGCTTTACTGTCCTGCGCTTCTTCGGATACAATTTATCAATATACAGCTATTGCAAGTAGAAAACGCTAACATACGGAATCGGGCTGTACTGCATGGTTTTATAAGGAATTTATATTGGCAAAATAAGGATTGAACTTAAAAACTAAGCATTATGTTGTCAGACTAATTAACTTTGTATCATGAACTCGCGTAGTTTTAATTGTATGCTGGTGGTAGGTACAACGGCCTCCGGCAAAACAAAGCTGGCTGTTCGGCTTGCCCATAATCTGGCAGGTGCTATCATTAGCATTGATTCGCGGCAGGTGTATCGCAGGATGAATATTGGTACCGGAAAAGATTATGCGGAATATACTGTAAACGGGAAAAATATCCCTGTGCATTTACTTGATGTGGCCGAACCCGGAACGGAATTTCACCTACATTCGTTTCTGCAAATATTTAGTAACGTATATAGTCAGTTACAGCAAAAAAAGGTGCTGCCAGTGTTATGCGGGGGCACGGCTTTGTATATTCAGGCGTTGCTAAAGGAATTTGAGTACACTTCGGTTCCGGTAAATGATGCTTTACGTATGCAATTGGCCACATTGCCTAAGGACGCATTGATGAAACACATAGAGGGGTTAAGTACAACCTCTTTCTCTTCAAAAGCCGATTTGTCAACTACCAGACGAATCATTAGAGCCATTGAGATTTCCACTTTTCTTCATCAGCATTCTCTTGCTAAACTCTCTTTGCCTAAATTAAAACCACTGGTGCTGGGTATTGATTTGCCACGGGAGATACGCAGACAGCGCATCGAGGAAAGGTTGCTGAACCGCTTGCAAAACGGATTAATTGACGAAGTTGAGTCGTTATTGAATACCGGAGTGGGCGCAGCACAACTGATACGTTATGGACTGGAGTATAAATTTATTGTTGAATACCTGAAAAGACAAGTTACGTATGCAGAAATGCAGACTCAACTTACCATAGCTATTCAACAATTTGCCAGACGACAAATGACCTGGTTTCGTAAATTTGAACGTGAAGGTCTACCCATACACTGGATTGATGGCACCCTGCCTACCGCTGAACAGGCAAATATTGCGTTGAACCTTGTATCTTCGCAGACCACACATCTTTAACCGTATATCTTTAATAAGTATGACCTGCGGCTATATTTGTCCCCAATGCGAAGGAAGTGGTTTTGCTGCTGAGGGCGAGGTATGCGATTGGTGTAAGGTGGCTGAAAAAGAAAGTGAGCCCCCTCAATCAATCGAAACAGTGAGCGATAACGTATGGTTAGCGGAAGTGCATGAAGGAAAATGTTGCAGTGACTGAAAAATGTTATTACGTCTTTTACAAACCTCCTGGAATTCTGAGTCAGATGAGTACCGACCAGCGCAAAAAGAAAACGCTACGAGAGGTGTTGGATGTGGCTGAAGGCGTACAAGCCATTGGCCGTTTAGATGAAGATAGTGAAGGGTTGCTTCTACTTACCAATGATAAGGTGTTTAACCATGATACCCTTCAGGTTAAAAAACTGGAGAAAGAATATTGGGTGCAGGTGGTGGGTGTGCCCACTACTGATGACATTGACCAATGGCAGCAAGGAGTATCCATTCAGCAACGGGGAGAAACTTATCTCACCAAACCGTGTGTGGTGAAGTTGCTGCAAGAGCCCGTGGCAGTGGTGACTAGGGTTCCTCATTTGTTAAAACACCAGCAAAAATCTTCTGCATGGCTATCCATTACGTTACTGGAGGGCAAAAACAGGCAGGTACGTAAAATGACGGCAGCCCTGGGGTTTCCTACGGTAAGGCTTATACGGGTGCGTTTTGGTAAAATACTGCTTGGCAATATGGTGCCCGGAGAGTTGAGGCAAATAGAAAAACCTTGGTAAACTTCCCTTATCTTTGCCGCTGATTTTTTAAATCAGGTCCCGTAGTAGAATGGATACTACGTAAGTCTCCGGAACTTAAGATACAGGTTCGATTCCTGTCGGGACCGCAAGTTGATTTTGAAGCCCTTGATGTTCATTGGCTATTTTTTTGTTACGTACAACAGAGCGTACAGATTTTCAAAAATCAAAGTGTCCAAAGTTTATGCATCATGTATTCTTTTTAGGCCTTATCTAATTCAATATCCCACCAATTAAATATTACTCCCTATGATTGTAGTTTAACAGGAGTAGTTATTTTTACAGTAAAAAATAACCAAAGAAATACTATGACTCAAGCCGAAAATAAAATTGCTCTCCTTATCGAATGGGGTAACTGCCCCCGCTGGTAAGTTTGCTCAGCACCCTTACTTCGTGTTGCACACTGGCATTGTTAAAGGTAAAGTTTACCTGGGTGGTATTGCCGGCCAATATGGTAAGTACCCCGGTAACCGGGCTTCCGGATGCCATTACCTGCACCAGTTCTCCGGTGAGCCTTATCTCATGTATTGTGCTGGTGCAATTGTTTACGGTAAGGTGCAGGGTTCCACTGATGCCCGCCTCCATCACATCGGTAGCTTAAACGAGGATTCCGTTCTGGTCGTACACGCCTGCGGTATCTATTTCTACAAATTGCATGGATAGACTATACCCCTAAACATTTCTAAAAAAAATAGTTATTCGCTAAACTGCAGGTAAACTAACAGGGTAGCAGCAGCCGTCATTATAACGAGCGCAGTTGCACCAATAATATTGGCTTTGCGTTTGTTTACAAACTTACCCATAATGGTTTTGTTGTTTGATATATGCAGGATAATAGCAATAAGAACCGGAGCCGTCATTCCATATAAAATGGCCGTATAAATTAGTGCATCAATAGGGGAGATGCCTATATAATTCATAGAAAGACCTAACAAAAGCGAAATAGCTATTATTACATAGAACCCTTTTGCTTCATGAAATTTTTTGTCGAGCCCCTGCTCCCACCCAAATGTTTCGGCAAAAATATAGGAAAGCGATCCGCTTAAAACCGGAATGGCAATTAATCCGGTACCAATTACACCCACGGCAAAAAGCAAATAGGCCAAATTGCCTGCCAACGGTTTTAAGGCTATTGCCGCCTGCTCTACTGTGTTAATTTGATGTATGCCTCCGTTAAATAATACGGTACCGGTGGTGAGAATAATAAAATACATTATAATACCTGAAAACGACATACCGAAGTCAACATCCTGTTCCATGTTATGTATTATACGTTTGTCTACCACCAGATGCTTCTTTTTGTGTTTCATTTCTTCCACTTCTACCGATGCCTGCCAGAAAAAAAGGTAAGGTGAAATAGTGGTGCCTAAAATTCCTACCAGAATCGCTATAAAATTCTTGTCGAATTTTATAGCGGGGATAAAGGTGGCCTGAAGAATTTCCATGATATCCTGATGGTATAAAAACGGAACGATAAAATATACCAGCATTACAATACATAAATATTTAAGTATAGATGCAATACGCTGGTAAGGCAGGTATATAATAAGCCCCAGAAGCATCAGTGTAAAAAATACGCTGAAAAACATGGCGTCAATAGATGGGAATAACAAATTGCCTACCGCCCCCATTCCGGCTATGTCGGCTCCAATATTCATGACGATAGCAGGAAAACTGAATAACAGCATAATATAAAGCACGGGTTTGGGATAATGTTTTTTGAGAGTACCGGTTAATCCCTGAGAAGTAACCAGGCCAATGCGTGCACACATTTGCTGAATGGAAGCCATTAATGGAAAAGCAACAATTGCGGTCCATAATGTTGATAGGCCATATGCTGCTCCTGCCTGCGAGTAGGTAGCTATACCAGAAGGGTCATCGTCACTGGCACCGGTTACCAATCCGGGGCCAATGAGTTTCCATAAGCGGATAAACCGATTTCTTTTTTTAGTAGTCATTTCTGCTGAATACTTCAAAAGTACATAGAAATGAAGGATAAACACGTTTAAACCATAAAGTTTCTCTCTGTAATTGAGATAATGTTTCAACCATTGGGTTCAAGTAAAAAAATCACCTCACCTACTGCTTTTTTCCTACTTTTGCCCCAAAATATTATAGCCATGAACAAAGGACCCATTTCGCAGTTTATTGAAACCCATTATAAACATTTTAACGCGGCAGCCTTAGTAGATGCGGCAAAAGGGTACGAGGCTCACCTGGTAGAAGGAGGTAAAATGATGGTAACCCTTGCAGGTGCAATGAGCACAGCTGAATTGGGTAAATCACTTGCCGAAATGATTCGACAGGGTAAAGTGGATATTATCAGTTGCACGGGGGCAAATTTAGAAGAAGATATTATGAATCTTGTAGCCCACTCTCACTATAAGCGTGTGCCAAACTACAGGGATTTGAGTCCGAAGGAGGAGTGGGATTTACTCGAGAATCATTATAATCGCGTAACCGACACTTGTATTCCGGAGGAAGAAGCTTTTCGGAGGCTGCAAAAACATATTTATAAAATATGGAAAGATGCCGATGCCAACTCACAGCGCTATTTCCCGCATGAATACATGTATAAAATTTTGCTTAGCGGAGAGTTGGAACAGTATTACGAAATTGACCCTAAAAATTCGTGGATGCTAGCCGCAGCCCAAAAAAATTTACCAATAGTAGTACCTGGATGGGAAGACAGCACTATGGGGAATATTTTCGCTTCGTATGTGATTAAAGGAGATGTAAAAGCTACCACTATGAAAAGCGGGATTGAATATATGGTATGGCTTAGTGAGTGGTACCGGGCCAACTCCTCAGGTAAAGGCGTAGGCTTTTTCCAGATTGGTGGCGGTATTGCAGGCGATTTTCCTATTTGCGTAGTGCCAATGATGTATCAGGATCTCGAATGGCATGATGTGCCATTCTGGGGTTATTTCTGCCAAATTAGCGACAGTACCACATCTTACGGCTCCTATTCAGGTGCGGTTCCCAATGAAAAAATTACTTGGGGTAAGCTGGATATTCATACACCCAAGTTTATTGTTGAAAGCGATGCCACCATTGTGGCTCCGCTGGTGTTTGCCTGGATTTTGGGCTGGTAAAAACTTCCCGCAGTACACACGGAAGTAATTATACGAAACCGACTATAAGGACGTAAATTAATCTTTCCCTTAAAGCACAATCAGGTAATGAACGGAGCATCTTTGATACGCGGCTTTTTCTTTGTCAGTCGGTGCCATTTTCATAAAGGGAAACGTTTCCAGAAATAATTGCTTGAATGCATTCCAGTTCTTTTCATAAATGGAATGGCTTGGATACATCATCGGATCTTCATTAGCAGGGAAAAGAGCCCCACAGTAAAAGTAACATTCCTTGAAAATCAGAGTGCTTTTTTCGGGCATATGGGGCTTTTTTTCAGTTCGGGGATCAATAATGTGTTTTTGACCTATTACGGCCGTTTTCCATTGGCTTGTATTTGTAAATAGCCGATTCACTTCCTTGTATTCGGGGTACGCAATATAGGCTGCCATTTCCGTGCTCAAATCAACAGCAAAATAAAATACCAAGGTGTTTTTTCCGGTTGAATCTATGATATAAAGTCGGAAAAAATGTAATTGAGGATGCGGGATTTTTTTTTGCATTTCTAAAACCATAAAATCGCCTTCTTCCTGCACTTTTTTATTAAACCAGGCGGTAATGGTATTGTTGTACTTCAGCAATTTTAAAATTTGTTCCCGGTCATTAGTCATTGTCACGGTATCTGTTCTATCCTCGAGGAACGAATTACTCAACACTTCATCGGGTGGTTGTGGGTTTTGTACCTCTACCAATAGCTGCGATGTATGGAAATTTGTCGCCACTTTCTCAACGGGAAGGGTGAGACCGGTCAGATAGTGGTTACGATGTTCATTATCTAATTGCGCCAGAGAGGTGATGCTTAGCAGTAAAAGAAAAATAAGAAATAATTGTTTCATCCTGCATGAATTTGTGATGCAAAATAGGCAAACCAACCTAAGGAGCAAACTTAGCAACCAAATATGGCAGAGTTTTGATTGATAAATATCACTGGGTACATTGTCGGAATCCCTTAAATTTGCCCGAAATGAGTAATTTTCAGAATTCACAGCACTATGCACAACTGCAAGACAAAGCCGATACATTACATCGCTTTCGCAAGCAATTTTTGTTTCCGCAGCACAATGGAAAGGAGGTGATTTACCTTACCGGTAACTCGCTGGGGTTACAGCCGGTTACAGCCAAAGCTGCTGTAGAGCAGGAACTGAATGACTGGGCCACCTTTGGGGTAGAAGGGCATTTTGAAGGGAAAAATCCCTGGTTTCATTACCATAAATTTTTGACCGAAAAAACGGCTCGGGTAGTTGGAGCTGAACCGGTGGAGGTGGTGGTGATGAATAACCTTACCGTTAATCTGCACCTCATGATGGTAAGCTTTTACCGACCCGATAAAAAAAGGTTTAAAATTATTATGGAGGGCGGAGCATTTCCGTCCGACCAATATGCCATGGAAACACAGGCGCGTTTTCACGGATTAAATCCGGAGGAGGTGATTGTGGAGTTGACCCCTCGTGCAGGAGAACACATACTGCGAACAGCAGATATTTTGGATACTATTGAACAGCACAAAGATGAACTGGCTTTGGTAATGATGGGCGGAGTGAATTATTACACCGGGCAGGCTTACGATATGCAGGCAATTACACAGGCGGCTCATGCTGCAGGAGCTACTGCAGGTTTTGATTTGGCACATGCTGCCGGAAATTTACCCTTACAGTTACATGAATGGGATGTGGATTTTGCTGTGTGGTGTACTTACAAATACCTTAATTCGGGTCCAGGGGGCACTTCGGGGGTTTTTGTTCACGCGCGTCATGCCGATAATCGGGAGTTACCGCGTTTTGCCGGCTGGTGGGGGCACGATGAGCACACCCGTTTTCAAATGCAAAAAGGATTTGTACCTATGCGAGGTGCCGAAGGTTGGCAACTGAGCAATGCACAAATTTTACCCATGGCCCTTCACAAAGCTTCTCTCGATATTTTTGACAATGCTGGAATGCAAACACTGCGCGCCAAAAGTGTTAAACTTACAGGGTATCTCGAGTTTCTGATAGACCAGCTGAACCAAATACTACCAGAAGGAAAACAGTTAAATGTGATTACACCCAAAGATCCTGAACAACGTGGGGCACAGCTTTCCATTCTGGCCGGAAAGGATGGAAGAAAATTATTTGACCACCTCACCAAAAACGGAGTGATTGCCGACTGGCGCGAACCTGATGTGATACGAATGGCACCGGTACCGCTATACAACTCATTCGAGGATGTATGGCAACTAATGCAGGTTATTAAAAATTACCTTAAAACTCATTAAACTAATCATGGCAGAAAAAATAAATATTATTGGCGGAGGATTAGCCGGGTCGTTGCTTTCCATTTGCATGGCTAAACGTGGCTTTGAAGTAAATCTTTTTGAACGCAGGCCTGATATGCGTAAAAATCGGATTTCAGCAGGCAAATCCATTAACCTGGCTCTTTCTACACGTGGGCTCAAGGCATTGGAACAGGTGGGGCTTGATAAAGAAATTATGAAAGAAGCTATTCCCATGTATGGTCGCACCATTCATAGCCGAACCGGAGAAATAAATTACCAGCCTTACGGAAAAGAAGGGCAGGCTATCAATTCTGTCTCGCGCGGATTACTAAATATTCAATTACTTGAGCTGGCCGATGCCTATGAAAATATTACACTTCATTTTAATGCCAAATGTATTGATGTAAATATCGAGCAGGGATTAGCCACTTTTGAAATGGAAGGGGGAACAAAAAAAACATTTTCGTCAGACCGCATCGTGGGCACAGATGGGGCTTTTGCGGCTACCCGGGCGCGTTTGCAGTCAACCGACAGGTTTAATTATTCCCAATCGTATTTGCCAGTTGGGTATAAAGAACTGATTATTCCCCCCGGGCAAGGGGCAAAATTTATGATGGAGAAAAATGCATTGCATATTTGGCCCCGTGGTGCATTTATGATGATAGCTCTTCCAAATCCTTCTGGCGATTATACCTGCACCCTGTTTATGCCCTTCGAAGGAGAAAAAAGTTTTAGCAAGTTGCACACAGAGTCTGATGTAAAACAATTTTTTGATGAAGAATTTCCGGATGCTGTTCCACTAATGCCTTCACTGCTAAAAGATTTTTTCACTAACCCAACCTCTTCTCTGGTTACCGTACGTTGTTATCCGTGGTCAAATGGAGGCAGACTTACTTTAGCCGGTGATGCAGCCCATGCCGTAGTTCCGTTTTTTGGTCAGGGAATGAATTGTTCTTTTGAAGATGTGATGGTGCTGGATGAATGTATTGGCAACTATTACCCCAACTGGAATAAGGCATTTGATGAATACCAAAAACAACGTAAGCCCAATGCCGATGCAATTGCGGATTTAGCTATTGCTAATTATACCGAGATGGCTGAAAAAGTAGGCGACAAAGTTTTTCTGCACAAAAAGCAGGTTGAACATAAATTGTGTGAACTTTATCCCAATGATTTTAAATCGCAATATGAGTTGGTTACTTTTAGTACGGTACCTTACAAGCAGGCACAAGACCGGGGATTGGTTAACGACCTTATTTTAGCCTATATTATTGACCATAAACTTGAAGAACAATTGCACAATAGGGAACTTATTCTGCCGGTGATTAAAAATAAAGGCATGATGTAAAGTGTAGGAAAATGATAAATTTGTATGCTACAAAATAACTTAATCATGAAACAAATTAGCTTTCTTTTTCTCCTATTAATTACCACATTTTTCACTTTTAGTGCTAAGGCCCAGTTGGCTCAATGTACCCAGAAGGAGGCTTTGGCCATTAAAAAAAGTATGGTATTCGTGATTCTTAAACAGGAATCGGATGATGCATCAAAAATTTACAACTCGCTTATCAAAGAGGCAATGAAAAAATACTGGACATTTTGTAACTATGGTTTTGTAGGTATTGATACGGTTGATAAAATTCTAATTAACAATAACGGATTGTATTTTATCCGCACATTTGATGAGCAAATACTTTCAACCAATGGGTATATCAATGTGAGCTCAATTGGGGTATTACGGGGGGGCAAGCCTTACCAAAGCTATAAACATGTGGAGGAGATGGCCTGGGTATATGTGCGCAAAGACTTATGGGAATATGCGCCAAGGTTTGACAATATGGTTCAGGTTTTACAAAACACTCTGGTTTGGAAAGCTAATCCAGATAACGAAAAAAAGGACATTTATTCATTATACACAAACGTAAAGCCTTTTAAAGATAAAGTGCTGTACATTGAGAAAAGAGACCTCAGCGAAAAACTAATTGATATTGCTAAAATTCAAAGCGTATATAAATTTAACGTAAAGATTGTGGATGCTGACGAACTGCACAATGCGGTTAAAACACAAGACGAAAAGGTGATTTATATGCATCTTACCAATAACCGAAATGCCAGTTGCTTTTTTATTCAGGCAAAAGGTGGGGAAGTGCTTTGGGAGCATTCAGCGGCTATCAATACCCAATTGCAACTCATAAACCTGACTATTCTCAATCAACTGAATGTGGCTATTGAAACACTTAAGTAAGTTTGGGGTTATTCTGCTTATATTAGAAGCAGGGACTGTATTGGCTCAAGCCGATGAGACTGCGGTTAAAGCTGTACTTAACAAACAACAAATCTGCTGGAACAACGGGGATATTCCATGTTTTATGGAAAGTTATTGGAAATCGGATTCGCTTAAGTTTATCGGAAAATCAGGAATTACCTACGGATGGAAACAAATACTTGAAAATTATACGAAATCTTACCCCGATACGACCACTATGGGCAAACTTACCTTTACTTTACTGGAGATGAAAACATGGAGTGGAACCGATGCCTGGGTTTTGGGTAAATGGATTTTGCAACGAACAAAGGGTGATGTAGGGGGTTATTTTACCTTAATGTTTCGAAAGATAAACGGGGTATGGGTAATAGTAAGCGATCACACTTCATAAGGGCAAACCTGAACTTGCCATTTTTTTCTGCACGAAGGGAACCATTAAGGCAAGTACGCCCGATTTAATAACAGTACCCGGCAATAACCACATGATATTTATGGGTAGCTGATTGGCAGTAGAGAAATTAAATACTACACTCCACAAATTTCCTGGAATAATGATAACAAAGTGAGCCATTACCCCAAGTAAAAATACCTCTCTTGCATCGGTAGATTTTTTACTTATCAATGAAGTGAAAATAGCAGCAATAGGGAAAAATAATAAGTATCCTGCTGTGGCTTCGCTAAAAACTTTTGGGCCATAAGTATTTCCGGCAAATACTGGGAAAAACAACCCCGAAATAAGGTAAAGGAGCATACTTAAAAAGGCAGGCATAGGAGCTAAAAATAATCCGGCTCCTAAAATGCCCAGCGTTTGTAATGTTACCGGAACAGCAATGCCCGGAATGGAAAAGGAAACTTGTGCTCCGGCAATGGTGAGTAAAGTGAAAAATAAAATGGCGATGATTTTTTTAACTAAGTTCATATACTACAGGTTTAGCCGGACTGGCATCTGTTTCAAGTGAAGCAATTTGTATATTCAATAAATAAATTCCATCGGCAACCGATTCAGGCACGTAAATAAGTTCGGTAATGGTACGTTTACCCCCGTCAGCTTCAGCCGGAAAATTCCAGAATGCGTGATGTGCAAGCAATTCACCCCCGTCTTCTTCGCGGTCTACACTTGGCAAATCAAGTAGCAGGTGCATGTACCCCTGTTGTCTTATCCATCGCGCAGCTTCATGATGCAAATAAGTAGGGTTGGTTCCCGAGTAGTGTGCATGTAATTTGTCGAGGTTGTTGGGAAATGTGCGAATAATAAGCGCATCCGTTTTATATTTTACAGCCTGCATTAGTTGTTCTTTGCAAATAAGGCGGTCGCCATCAGGAGCAAGTTGCGGAGTCACGCTTACTATTTCGGCAATACAATGAAATTTTTTAAGAATGCTGTTAATAGTTACCCGTTTTTCAGAGATATGGCCTACACATTCGGTATGGGTTCCGTTTCCATGTGGGTTAATGTGCAGGTTTTCGCAATTGCAGGTACCGCCCAATGCCACTGATCCTATAAAACTACCAACCGTAAACGGTTCAAAACGGGGGGGGGCAATATGAAAGGCATTCACACAATTTTCTCCTTGTGTAGTTGCAATCGAAAGGTCGTGGGGTTGGGATAGATCGGCTTTTGCAGTTTGACCGTTTCGAAGGTGAAATTGGATGAGCATATGCAAATGTAGGTTTCGCAAAGGTAAAGCACAATTAATTTATCTGGAATCCGTTATCTTTACCGCTTAGAGGATATGAACGAATACGAGCGTAAACGCAACTGGAAAATTTCCCTTTTTATCTTTGCCGTGGCCATAGGTTTTTTTTCGCTTTGGTACACTAATTCGCTGGTAAAAAAACTGGCTGCCGAAGAGGAGAAAAAGGTGGAGCAATGGGCCGAGGCAACCAAATTAATTGTGAGCACCGGCTTTATGGAAGATTTTTCTTCGCTGCGGGAGCTTGACTCTAATCAGTATATTAGTCTGGATAAACTGATGGGAGAGGTAAATAATTTCCTTTCCAATATTCAGCAACAAAATGTAACTATTCCTGTAATTCTTACTGATGAAAAGGGTAATATCAACTCGTACCGTAACCTAGACCCCGAGCGCGAAAACGATAGCACTTACCTGAAAAAACAATTGAAAATAATGAAGGATGAACACGAACCTATTGTAATTGAGTTTTTCAGGAATCAGAAAAATTATATCTGGTATAAGAATTCACTTCTCCTTTCACAGTTGAAATACTATCCGTATTTTCAGTTAAGCATTATTGCGCTGTTTATTTTTGTCTCTTATATTGCTTTCAGTGCCTCCCGAAGATCGGAACAAGACAGGGTATGGGTAGGAATGTCTCGCGAAACGGCTCATCAATTGGGTACCCCCATTTCTTCTATGATGGCCTGGATGGATATGCTTAAAGAAAACGCAAGGGAAGACGATCTATCTATTTATTATGAAATAGACAAAGACCTGAAAAGGTTGCAGGTAATTACCGAGCGTTTTTCCAAAATCGGGTCAGCTCCGGCACTCGAGGATCATAACTTGGTTACCGTAATTGAACATGCTATGAATTACCTGCAAAAGCGCACTTCATCCAAAGTGTATTTTGAGCTGAAATCAACAGCCCCTGAAATGCGTGTTCTCTTGAATATTCCGTTGTTCGACTGGGTAATTGAAAACTTATGCAAAAATGCCATTGATGCAATGAATGGAGAAGGCTCTCTTTTGTTTCACATTTTTGAAGATAAAAATTACCTAATAACAGATATAACCGATACAGGAAAAGGAATACCTAAATCAAAGTTTAAAACGGTATTTGTTCCTGGGTATACTACCAAAAAGCGAGGCTGGGGATTGGGTCTTTCTCTTGTTAAAAGAATTATTGAAGATTACCACAAGGGGCATATTTTTGTACAGCATTCAGAACCCAACAAACGAACCACTTTTAGAATAATGCTGAAAAAATAATGGCACGAATAATGGCAATTGATTACGGTAGCAAACGGGTTGGATTGGCAGTAACCGATCCCTTGCAAATGATAGCCGGCCCACTCGATACCATCCATTCAAAAGATGTGATAACGTACCTTAAAAAGTATCTGGAACGGGAGGAAGTAGTCTTATTTGTATTGGGAAAACCTTTGCAAATGGATGGTTCTGATTCGCAATCGGCACGGCTGGTTGAAAATTTCTTATCTTTGTTGCACAAAAATTTCCCCGCTGTTCCGGTTGAACGTGTGGATGAGCGTTTCACTTCAAAAATGGCACAGCGTACCCTGCTTGATGCCGGTAAAAAGAAAAAAGACCGTCAGGATAAAAGCCTGTTGGATAAAGTAAGTGCAACCCTCATTCTGCAAAGCTACCTCGACAGCAGAATGTACCAATAAAAAATAAACGCGCTTCATGATTCTTCCAATTATAGCTTATGGCGACCCGCTCCTGAGAAAAAAAGGGCAGCAAATCAATAAGGATTACCCAAAACTTAAACAGCTGATAGAAAACATGTTTGAAACCCTTGCTCATGCCGATGGAATAGGTTTGGCCGCGCATCAGGTGGGGCATCCGATTATGCTGTTTATTACCGATGCTTCGGTGATTGGTGAGGGGTTTAGTGATTTTAGAAAAGTGTTTATTAATGCTCAGATAGAGGAATCGGGTGACGAGTGGGATAAAGAGGAGGGATGTCTTAGCATTCCTAAAGTTTATGAGCATGTAAAGCGGCCATCAAAACTTAGAATAAAGTATTATGATGAGCATTTTGAATACCACGAAGAAGAATATGAGGGTATGAAAGCCCGCATCATACAGCACGAATTCGATCACAATAACGGAGTATTATTTATTGACCACCTTACTCCGCTCAAAAAAACACTGATAAAAGGAAAACTTAACGATATTACTAAAGGGAAAGTTGACGTTGATTACAAAATGCGTTTCGCCCCGCCTCGAAGGTAATACGTAATACCGGCAGTACTCTCTCTCCCCCAAATATTACTTACTAAGCATATTTACGTTGCTGATGGTAAGATCGCCCCCCTGCGTATTAAATTTTATTTCGTTGCCGCCTTTACCTACTGCTACTTTCAGATTGTTTGGCGTAACGGTTCCTTTAATCAGAATATCCTCAAAACTCATTAAAATCGTCTTTTTTACCGAAGTTGCCTGCAGGTTACAATCAATTAGTTTGGGCAGTAAAATATTAATGTCTCCGGTGGTGGTTTGTACATCCATTTCCATTGCTCCGATAAGAGTAATTTTGCTTTTGCCCGAAGCATTCATCAAGGTAAGTTTTCCTCCTTTGCCGGCAAAATTTACAGAAGAATTTTTGGTATTGATGCTCACGTCTAAATTCGTACTTTTAATATCTATATCCATTTTTTCTGTGGTTATAGTAAGCGAACCTGAAAGATTGTCGGCAAATAATACACCATCTATTACATTAAGTTTAATGTTAACTTTTAAATCTTTTATCGAAATATTGCTTTTTTCGCTGCTTATATCGCAGGCAATATCGGATGGAAGGAAGATTTCGTAAGTAAGTGTTCCGGCTGTTGATGGCACTTTGTCGGTACGAAGGTTAAGGCTTCCTGAGGTATTGGTTAAGTTCACCATATATTTCATGGTAAAGCTGTTGTAAGCTTCAAGGTCTTTACACTCCAAACTTACCCGTATCACAATCGAATCTCCGCTATATTTACTGATAGTATAATTGCCACCTGAACTGCTTGCTGTTATATTTTTGATAGTGGAGGTGTGAAAACTTTCTTCTTTAACAATCTTTGAGAAAGAGAAAACGGCCAATGAAAGTAAATAAAGACCTGTAAATGTTATGAAATGTTTCATGTGGCAAAAGTAGGGGAATAATCCTTAAAGTTGAAGAAAAAACTTTGTACTTCAGTTACCGAGTTGGTTTAATAGGCTCCATTCCGTTTACGGATAAACCATTCAACAGAAAGTAAGGTGAGAATAAGCGTAAATATGCTCTTTAGGTTTACTAAATCCATGATTTCCTCCTGGTGGTAAACCACCGGCTTAATGGTTTCGTTACTTTTTATAAATTCAGCTAATTGGTCAAGTTGATTTGGGTAAAAGAGTTTTCCTTTTGTTTCATCGGCTAAGTTGGCAAGTAGTTGATGGTCGGCCCGGGTATTTAGTAGCTCGGCCACTAAAGGTTTTACTAAAAAAGTGCCACTCGTCCTTTCATTTTTCCCGTTTGCCAATACGGTAGCCTGGTAGCTGTATAAGCCAGCAGGAAGCAACCCGGCATCAAGAAAATAACTTTTCCCCGTTTTCGAAAAAGTGAATGAATAGGTTTTTCCTTCCCTGTTTTTTAGTTCAAGTATCACATCTGCTTCATTGATTAATTCATAACTTTTATTGTACAATTCGGCTTCAAAAGTTACATGTTCATTCTCGTCAAAGTATTTTTTACTGTGATGTACCCTAAAGTTACGCTTATCTTCTTTGGCGGCAAGATACTGAATCATTTTACTCCAGAGTTCATTTATCGTCTGTGGGCTATTGTTTTGCTTGTAATCGGCCAGCCTCCATCGCCATAAGCCTTCTCCAAAAATAATCCCGGTTTTAGTTTCACCGATTTTGTTAAAACTAATCAGCGGCATATCGGTTGTTATACCCCCAAGTCGTTGTTTTATCAGTATCTCATTACTTCCTTTTGCGGTATAAGATCCAAAAGGAGATTTGAGCGGGGGAAATTTGTTAACGGCTTTTTGTAACGATTCGTCCAGCACAAATAAACCAAACAATGATTGTGTCTCAGGCTCGGCATCGTTGTGTATGCCTCTAAATCCGGTTATAACATAGCCAGTACCGCACCCATTCAATGCTTGAATATTTGATTGAGTGCCGGCAACAAAAAGGGTAGGAATTCTTTTACTTTGCAACTGGTCGAGCAGGGGTTGTACTGACAGGTTTCCACCGGGTAACTGATGCATAATAACCAGGCTGTAAGGCTTCGTATCGGGATTTGGATTTTCGCTGATGTATTGTAATTTTACTTCGTAGTTGGAATTGCTTTCAATGCAGAAAAGGATGGCTCCCAAATCCGGATGAGGGCATTGAGCCAATAGCAAAATTTTTTGTTTGCCATCAAGTACATCAATAAAAACATCGTATTCGTTGTTGCTGTAACTTATTTCGTTTTTAATCCTGCTCAGACTCAATTTATAATGCTGCATTCCTTTTTCATCAGCTTGTAAAAAAAGTTGCTCGGTACCGAATGCGCGGGGTTGAGTGAAGTGGAGTATTTTCTCAAACAACTTTTTGCCATTTTTAGTTACTTGTAATACTGATTGTTCATCTGTGCAATGAGTGGCTTCCGTTTCAATTAGCAAAGGAAATGAGTTGCCTAAATAAGCCAGTTGATTGTGTCGTACACTACTTATTTTTATATCTCGTTGCGGATTGGTATCACCTAATGCCACACATATTATGGGAGCTCTCAGTCTTTGGGCTTGGTTCAGCGGATATTCGCCTTCATTATAAATGCCATCAGATGCCAATAAAACGGCTCCTACATTTTGCTTATCATAGCGGTTAAATAGATCATTGAATAAATTTGATAGGTTAGTTTGTTTTTCGTTAAATGAGGAGGGTATGCCATCGGTTACTTTTTGTCCGAATTGAAAATAATCTACCTGGTAGTTTTCCCTAAGTTTATTGCCCAGTTTTTTAATGGCATCTGTTAATTGGGTACGGTAGTAGGCCGAATCTTTATTGGCTAATATGGATTCAGACGCATCAGAAGCTATAATAATAATCGGCTTTTCAATATGGCGCAGGTAAGATTTTAAAAGCGGTTCGAGCAATAAAAAACTCAGTACAAAAAGTGTAGTAAAGCGAAAAAAAGTTAACACCCAAACCCACCACGGTCTTTTGTGTGTTTGCTCCCCGGCAAAGGGATGCGATTTATATAGCAGCCGGGTACCTGCCGCTGCAAACAGCAAACAAAAGGGAATATAATACCAGGGAAGTTGCGTGCTCAGTTGCACAGTTTATGTGATTTTTTAAGAAAGAAAACTACATCTCAAGTCCGCCACATACATGAATTACCTGCCCTGTAACAAAGGATGACATTTCGGAAGCTAAAAATAAAACGACATTTGCTACATCCTGGGCAGTTCCGCTTCTTTTCAACGGAATATCATTGATCCATTCTTTTATCACATCGTCTTTTAGATGCTCTGTCATTTCTGTTTCAATAAATCCGGGAGCAATAGCATTGCTGCGAATATTTCGGGACCCTAGTTCTTTAGCAATGGACTTGGTAAATCCGATCATTCCAGCTTTTGATGCGGCATAGTTGGCTTGCCCTGTATTTCCGGAAACACCAACTATGGAGGTAATATTGATGATAGAGCCCCAGCGGTTTTTCATCATGGGTTTGCTGGCAAACTTGGTAAGGTTAAAGGCCGATTTTAAGTTGGTATTCATTACTTCGTCCCACTGATCTTCGGTCATTCGCATCAGCAGGTTATCACGGGTGATACCGGCATTATTCACTAAGATATCAAGTGTGCCAAAATCTCTTTGCACATCATTTACTAATTTTTCAGCATCGGCAAATACGGATGCGTCACTTTGATATCCTATGGCAATTACCCCATAAGTGGAAGTCAGGTGCGATTGAAAAGTATTTGCTTTATCTACTGAACTAAGGAAGGTAAAGGCGATATTAGCACCAGCCTCGGCCAGTTTTTCTGCTATTCCTTTTCCAATTCCTCGGGAAGCACCGGTGATAAGTGCTGTTTTACCTTGTAAAAGTTTCATATAGGGCAAAGATAGAATAGTTGAGGGAATATTTCTATCATCTTATCTGCTGCTATGTGTGGAGGATTAAAACAATACGAATTTTTAAAATAGGTGGTGCATTATTACCTTAGTGCCCTGTTACCAGTTATTTTAATGGGAAAGCATTTATTTATATTTTTAACTTTGCCTTGGTTCTCAATCGCTTTAGCTCAGGAACAGGAGGCTGATAATGATATAGAACAATTTTCGGGGATTTACCAGTTAGGTTCCAAAGTTTATTTGCGTGATGATACTAGCGAGGCCGATATTAAGCAATATTTTTGCGAAAAATTATCGGCAGATTTATGACTATTTTTAAACTATAAATTTTTTAGGTTTTTTATTTGACCTGTGGTACAATTTATTGAATAATGCTGCGCTTATAAGTTCCAAGGTCTCCTTTTCCGAAATAGGAAACCGGATTTTGGCAAATAAGCACGGATATTGGTAAATGCAATATCTTTAATAACCAGTACTGAGGCAAAATGGTTTTTAATGCTTATTAAGACCGAAATGTTGGAATTGATTATGCTATTTAAGGAGTGAAAATGTCGTGTAATTTTACCGATAATTTAAAAGTAAAAGTATTCAGGGGGTAAGCGTAAAGGGTGTAGTATCGTGTGTTTGATTTATATCAGAAAGTAGTAAACGGAATAAATGCCGGAAATATATTTAGGCTTTCAAAAAATACTTTAACTAATGGACGTAAGTGTAATTTTAGACCAGAAAATAACGTTGAAAATATGCAAGTAATAGGTATATCCGCAGGGAAACGTATATACACTGCAAGCTATTTTAAAGGGGAGGGCAAGGCTGGGGTGGCTTTGGGGAGTTATGTGTAAAAGGGCATCTAATCAAAAAGTAGCAGGTTCTATTTGGCAGGTATTGGCCGGACGAAAAAAAGTTTCTTGTAACCGGGTATCTACCAATTTCAACTATTTTTCGATATGGGAAACCAAAGGCCCTGTGATCAATATGCAGGATGCGCCCATAGTACTGCCAACTTTTTTTGAGCGCATATATACAGAGGGAGTAGATGCTTGATGGAAAATAGTCGGCACGCATAATTGATTACATGGTTTATGGAGGATAGTATAAAATATATTCTATATGTATCGAAATAAAACTATATTAATTGGCTTTGTTTTAGGTTGTATTTATGTTTTTTTGAAGTACTGTAGCTCTGTGCAACCTGAAGGTGAGGCAAAAGAATTAAGCCTTGATGAACATCGTATCCAAAAAGATCAAAGTTTTCGGGAGTGGAACAGTTCCCCACTTCCCAAAAAAGAAATTGGTTCATTTACTGGACTTAATTATTTTCCCGAAAACAAGGTATTTAAAGTAGAAGCCGAATTTAAAAGAGTATCCGGGGAAAAACCTTTCGCATTCCCTGCCACCAACGATACTTCATACCTGTATGTAAAGTATGGCGAATTAAGTTTTACAGTTAATGGTGTGGCGTGCAAACTTTCGGTATATCAAAGCCCGGATATTGTATCTCAGAAAGGGAAGGAGGATTATCTTTTTATTCCGTTCACGGATTTAACAAATGGAAAAGAAACCTATGGCGGAGGCAGGTATCTCGATTTTCGTATCCCTGAAAGTGAAAAGGTATATCTGGATTTTAATTACGCGTATAATCCCTATTGCGTGTATGATCCAACCGGATATTACTGCCCCATTCCCCCAAAAGAAAATCAGCTACCAATTCGTATTGAAGCAGGAGAGAAAAACTTTGGAAACCACTGATTAGGTTTTTCCTATTTGTTTCAGGTAAAGTGTGTGCGAACGCAGTGCGCTCATTAGGGTAGGATGGGCTAAAATATCTATTCCAAATTCATTGCATGTTTCCAATACAATTGGATGAATGGCTGGATAATGTACATGACTTATTTTTGGGAACAAATGATGCTCCATTTGGTAGTTTAGTCCGCCAAGCATCCAGGTCAGCACTTTGCTTTCGGCCGCAAAATTGGCTGTGGTGCGTATTTGATGCACGGCCCATTCTGTTTCTATATCCATTGGCTTGTATTGCTGAGGTGCCATCGGGAAAAAACTTGATTCAAAAATATGAGCTAATTGAAAAACAACAGATAGAATGAAACCTAGAAAGGAGGCCATAATCACATACCCGATTAGTGAATGGATAAAGCCAACCTGCCAAGTGGGAATGAGGATGAAAACAGTTATGTGAACTATTTTCGAGAACCAGAAAATAAAATGCTCTCCAATAGTCCATTTCCTGATAGGGGTATCTTTCGAAATCCTACCGGTGAAATACTTAATAAAATCACGTAAGTAAACCCAAAAGAAAAAAGTAGCCGCATACAACAGGTAAGCATAAATGTGCTGGTATCGGTGAAACCATTTCTTTTTTTGCCCTGCATGCTGTCGTAAAAAGGGCTTCAAATCTATATCATCATCCAAATCCTCAATATTGGTATAGGTATGGTGATTTAAATTATGTTTTTGATGCCATATTAGTGCATTTCCCCCTAGTACGTTTAGGGTGTAAGCCATAGCGGTATTTACTGCCTTGTTGTCTGAATAACTTCCATGAGAGCCATCGTGCATCATATTAAAACCTACCAAGGCAAATAAAATTCCCAAGGTAACACATAGAGCAATTTGTATCCAAATTTGCGGTGGAGTGAAAAATACCAGCAGCACATAATTTGCAATTAATAACGTAGTAATGACGAATGTTTTGGAGTAGAGCTTTGAATTACCCTCTTGCGATATATGGTGTGCACTGAAATACTCGTTTACTCTGTTACGCAATGTAACAAAAAATGTTTTTTGACTTGGCCTGAAAATAACTTCCATATGTTTTGATTGGGTTAGGTAAAATGAAATCGATCGCCTTGTTGAGACTTAAACTCGTTCAACATTTACTGCGGTAAGTCCTTTTTTCCCTTTTTCAACTTCAAAAGTAACGTTATCACCTTGACGAATCGGAGATTTTAGTCCGGACCGATGAACGAAAATATCAGCACTGGTTTCTAAATCTGTTATAAAACCATAACCCTTTTCAATGTTGTAAAATTTAACGCCACCCTTTTTCATGTACTATGATCAAATACGCTTTATTGGTGAATAAATACCTTTTGTTGCGAATGGGTTTAACGAAAGTTTAAAGTTATGTTTTCTGTGAAAAACCCTTGTGCACCAGATGGTGTATTAATCTGCCTAGATGATTACAATAATACAGTTATTATTCAGCAAACCGGGAGAATTTCGGCACTTGCCGTTTAATCAGGAGATTATAGTTTTATCTTGTTGTGTTTCTTTCTTTAACCACCAAACTAAATTCTTTAATTTCGTTGCCTTATGAAGATTTCACTTAATTGGCTTACTGATTTTATAGAAAATACACTTTCGGCTCGGGAAATAGAACAGGTACTAACCAACTGCGGACTTGAAGTAGAACATTTTGAAGAATACACCTCGGTAAAAGGGGGCTTGCAGGGTTTGGTTACCGGTGAGGTACTTACTTGTGTGCAACATCCAAATGCCGACCGTTTACGTGTTACTACTGTAAATACAGGAACAGGTATCCCTTTACAAATAGTATGTGGAGCCCCCAATGTGGCAGCCGGGCAAAAAGTAGCAGTGGCGCTGGTTGGCACTACCTTATATCCTACTACTGGCGAACCTTTAAAAATTTCCAAAAGTAAAATAAGAGGCGAGGTTTCTGAAGGAATGTTGTGTGCGGAAGATGAAATTGGTTTAGGACAGAGTCATGCAGGTATTATGATATTGCCCGCTGAAACAAAAGTGGGCATACCACTGTCACAAATTTTACCCGTATATGCCGATACTGTTTTTGAAATCGGATTAACACCAAACAGAGGTGATGCCGCTTCGCACTTGGGTGTAGCACGGGATATGCATGCGGTGAAAAGTTTACCCCTTAAGGAATGGCGCAAAAAATTGCCCGATACAAAGAGGCATAAAAAGATTGAAGTAGTTATTGAAGATGCCAAAGCTTGCCCGCGGTATTCGGGTTGTGTAGTGAGTGGTGTAAAGGTACAGCCATCGCCCGATTGGTTGCAAAACAGACTAAAGGCAATTGGCCTATGCCCCATTAATAATATTGTTGATGCCACCAATTATGTTTTGCATAGCATTGGTCAGCCCATTCATGCATTTGATGTAAACAAAATAATAGGTGATAAAATTGTGGTAAAAAAAGCTGAGGCAGGCACGCTGTTTACCACCCTCGATAAAACTGAACGCAAATTGCATGGCTTTGAATTGATGATATGTAATGCCGATGAACCAATGGCTATGGCCGGTATTTTTGGCGGTCTTCATTCGGGAATTAACGAAACAACTACCGAAGTGTTTATTGAAAGTGCTTATTTTAATCCGGCTACTATACGCAAAGCAGCTAAAACACATGGATTAAGTACTGATGCGTCATTTAGATATGAGCGTGGAACGGATCCCGATCTGACTATTGAAGCCATGGAGCTTACAGTTCACCTAATCATGGAATTGGCCGGAGGAGAAGTTTCCTCTGCTATCGTTGATATATATCCTGATAAAATAACAGCACATCAGGTTCAGTTTAATCTTACCCGTTTTTACAAACTGGCAGGAAAAGAAATCCCCGAACATGAGATTAAAGCCATATTAAATCGGCTTGACATAAATATAAACATTGGAGAAAACAAAGACCAATGGGTATTGACTGTGCCGGCTTATCGGGTAGATGTTACCCGGGATGTAGATATTTCGGAGGAAATAATGCGTATTTACGGGTACAATAAAATTGATATTCCTGGTTCCATTCGTTCGTGCATATCGGTTACTGACGAAGAAAAATTTTTCCGGTTTCGTTCGCGTATGGGAAGTTTTCTTTCGCACAGCGGCTTTAACGAAATTTATGGATTTAGTCTTACCTCATCGGCTAATTATACGGAAGCAGAAAAAAAATCATTGGTAGCCTTACTTAATCCGCTTAGCAACGAACTCGATGTACTTAGGCAAACAATGTTGTTCTACGGGTTACAAACCATTCAATACAACAACAACCGCAAACAGGCTGATTTAAAAATTTACGAATTTGGTAAAACTTACCATAAAGAAACCGATAGGTATACCGAAAAAAGCCACATGGCCATTTGGATTACGGGTAAACAAAATCACCCTAACTGGACTACACCGGCAGTTGACGTAAGCTACTATTACCTTAAAGCAATTGTAAAAGAATTGTTAGCCAAAGCCGGAATTTTCGACTACGAGTTGGTGTATAAAGATTCATCCTGTTTAACCAACTGTACCAAATTATTGCGGGCAGGTGAGGTTATAGGTGAATACGGGATGGTTTCAACCGTTTTGGCAAAAAAATATGATATTGAAACACCGGTTTTTTATGCCGACCTTAACTGGGATATCATGTGCCGTGCAGAGTTATCAAGTACCACGATGGTAATCCCCGTACCTAAATATCCGGAAGTGCGCAGAGATTTGTCTATGTTAATTGATAAGCAGGTAAAATTTGCCGACCTTGAACGCATTGCCCGCGAAACCGAGCGTAAACTTCTTCGAGCAGTAGATTTGTTTGATGTGTATGAGGGAAATAAACTTCCGGAAGGAAAAAAATCGTATGCCATCAGCTTTATTTTGCAGGATACGGAAAAAACCCTCACAAGCGAACAGGTAGATAAAGTGATGCAAAAACTGGTAGAGAATTATCGTAAACAATTGAACGTAGAAATAAGGCAATGAGCAAAGTCCTGCTTGACCAATTAGCCGAAATTCAACAAAAGATTAAAAGGCTGAAACAACTGCTGGAATCAGAACAATCTAAAATTCAGAATCTTGAAATAAAGTTGGCTAAATTAGAGTCGGAATTAGACACACAAAAAAATGCTAATAAGGAACTGGAAGAAACGAATAAAATCAGTAAACTTGCAAATGCGATAACTCTGTCTCATACCGATGTGAAGGAGCATAAAAGGCTAATCAATCAGTATATCAGGGAAATCGATACATGCATCAGATTGTTAAGCGACTGAGAAGACGTACAACAAAATGAGTGAATTACAGATAAAAGTTAATATTGCCGACCGCCATTACCCGCTCAAGATTGCCACCGCAGACGAAGCACGGGTGAGGGAAGCTGCTAACATGATTAACCAACGGGTGAAAGAATACTTTGAACATTTTTCCGTAAAAGATAAACAAGACGTACTTGCCATGTGCGCACTTGAACTGGCCACTGAAAATTTGAGCATCAAAGACATTCAACCTGTTGAAGACCATCGAGTGGCCGAAGCTATAACAAGACTTGGTGAGTCGTTGCGCGATATCGAAATCTGAATTTTATCTCATTACGCTTTTCTCCCTTCATCTGGCTCATGGTTTATGCCTTATGTTAAATTTTAAATAGAAAAAGGAGAAGATGGGAATTTTAGAAATTGTATTAATTGTTGCTGCTGCAGCCATAGGAGCGTTGATTACCTGGTTCGTTGCCGGTAATCAGCAAAAAGGGAAAGCATCCAGCATTATTGCAGAAGCCGAAGCCAAGGCCGAGGTGATTCGCAAAGACAAAGAACTACAGGCAAAGGAGCGTTTCATGCAGCTTAAAGCGGAGCATGAAAAAGAAGTGAACGCTAAAAACAATCACCTCACTCAAGCCGAAGGTAGAATTAAGCAAAAAGAACAAAGCCTTAATCAGAAAATGGAAAACACCCAGCGAAAAGAAAATGAGCTGGAGAAATTGAAAGAGCAGTACTCCCGTCAGGTGGAAGCTGTAAATCACAAAAAGGAGGAATTAGACAAAGCACTCCAATCCCAAATTAAAACGCTCGAAAAGGTTGCTGGGATGAGTGCCGAGGAAGCCAAGGCTCAAATGATTGAAGCCTTGAAAGACGAAGCTCGTACGCAGGCTATGGTAATGGCTAAAGATATTGTGGACGAAGCCAAACTTACCGCAGTAAAAGATGCTAAGAAAATTGTTATCCAAACCATTCAACGCACGGCAGCAGAGCAGGCTATCGAGAATTCCGTCTCCGTTTTCCATATTGAAAGCGATGAAATGAAGGGTCGCATCATTGGTCGTGAAGGACGAAATATTCGTGCACTGGAAGCCGCCACCGGAATTGAAATTATTGTGGATGATACTCCCGAAGCAATTATTCTTTCAGGCTTCGACCCCATTCGAAGAGAGATTGCCCGTCTTTCATTACACCGACTCGTAACAGATGGCCGTATTCATCCGGCTCGAATTGAAGAAGTGGTTACTAAAGTGAAAAAGCAAATTGAAGAAGAAATAGTAGAAATAGGAGAGCGGGTTTGTATTGATATGGGCATTCATGGCCTACACCCCGAACTGGTGCGCATGGTAGGCCGCATGAGGTACCGTTCTTCGTATGGACAAAACCTGTTGCAGCACTCGCGCGAAGTGGCCAATCTTTGTGCCACAATGGCTGCTGAAATGGGCTTAAACGTGAAACTGGCTAAACGTGCCGGGCTACTGCACGATATCGGGAAAGTTCCGGATGATAATCCTGAAACACCACATGCATTGCTGGGGATGCAATTGGCCGAAAAATATAAAGAACATCCAGAAGTGGTAAATGCCATTGGTGCCCACCACGATGAAATTGAAATGAATTGCCTTATTGCACCCGTAATTCAGGCGTGTGATGCCATTTCAGGTTCGCGCCCAGGTGCACGTAGAGAGGACGTAGAGAATTATATTAAACGTTTAAAAGACCTCGAAGCAATGGCGCTCTCTTACCCTGGTGTCGAAAAATCATTTGCTATTCAGGCCGGACGTGAATTGCGTGTAATTGTAGAAAGCGAAAAGATAACCGATGAACAGGCCGATGTGCTTTCGTTTGATTTGGCTACCCGCATTCAAAAAGAAATGACTTACCCCGGACAAATAAAGATTACTGTGATTCGTGAAAAACGTGCCGTTAATTTTGCCAAGTAAATAAGTCTAGTATTTGAATAAAAAAGGCCGAAACAATTTTGCTACGGCCTTTTTTATTTACTCCTGTTTTTATGTATTTTAAAACTATTATTTACTATACTCTGTTG
>JAGVLJ010000027.1 GCA_020049855.1 Bacteroidia bacterium
AATTATTTCTATGCCGATTTGCCTAAGGGGTATCAAATCACACAGGACAGAACACCTGTTTGTACAGGGGGAAGTATTCGGATTAAATTGAAAGATAGCAGCGAAAAGGATATCAGGTTGCAGCGAATTCATATGGAAGAGGACTCAGGGAAAAGCATGCACGATCAGGATGTGTTTGATTCGTTGATTGATTTAAACAGGGCAGGAGTAGCTTTGGTAGAAATGGTAACTATGCCTGATATTAAAACAGGCGAAGAGGCCTATCTATACCTTACGGAGGTACGAAAGCTATTGCGTTACCTTGATATCTGTGATGGAAATATGGAAGAAGGTTCTTTGCGTTGTGATGCCAATATTTCGGTTATGCAAAAAGGGAGCAAAGAATATGGTACCCGGGTGGAGGTAAAAAACATGAACTCTATCCGGAATGTTCAACGCGCTATTGATTTTGAAATTAAACGGCAAATTGATGAATTGGAAAGCGGAGGGAAAATCTATAAAGAAACCCGAACCTTTGAAGCTGTGAAAGGATTAACCATTGTAATGCGAAGTAAAGAAGATGCCACCGACTACAGGTATTTTCCTGACCCCGATTTACCACCATTATATATTACCAGCGAATTTGTTGATGGGGTAAAAGCGCAGATGCCTGCTTTGCCCAAAGAACTTTATGCGAAGTTTACACATTTATATAAACTAAGTGATTACGATGCATCTGTTCTTACGGAAAATAAAGAGGTGGCCGAAT
Organism: Bacteroidia bacterium; assembly: GCA_020049855.1. Lineage (GTDB taxonomy): Bacteria > Bacteroidota > Bacteroidia > UKL13-3 > UKL13-3 > JAGPCK01. The sequence goes on from JAGVLJ010000027.1 coordinate 749, forward strand.
ATTTTGAACAGGTACTAAAACATACTGGAAATATTAAAGCAGCAGCTAATTGGATAATGGTAAGTGTGAAAGGGTATCTGAACGAACAGGCCATTGAAATTAAAGATTTTATCCTTCAGCCTGCTAAAATTGCCGAATTGATTAGCCTTATTGACGGGGGAAAAGTAAGTAATTCTGTTGCTTCGCAAAAAATATTTCCGGCTATGCTGCATGAGCATCATAAGTCGGCATTAGAAATTGCCGAGCAATTAAACCTTATTCAGGAAAGCAATTCCGATTCTATATTTCCATTCATAAAACAAGCAATGGAACTATATCCCGAAAAAGTTGCCGAGTACAAGGCGGGAAAGAAATCACTGGTCGGATTGTTTATGGGTGAGGTTATGAAATTGTCAAAAGGGAAGGCTGATCCAAAACTTGCCAACCAATTGCTGAGGGATGAACTTGAAAAATAATACGAAAAAATATGAAGATAGGTAACACCCATATATATATAATAGCATGTTGTGTGACATTATTTGCCTCATGTAAATCTAAAACCACCGAAGATGATAAAAAAGGATTTGAGGTGACAGGTTTTTTAAAAAACTATACTAGCGGTAGTATTTCACTCATGGAGCTTACCTCGGGCGGACTCATTTTTATTGATTCGTCCGAGGTGAACAGAAATGGAGAGTTTAAACTTAAAGGAACAAATAAGGAAAAAACTTTTTATTCAATCAAAGGAGCAGAATTTTCAATTCCGGTTGTATTGGATACTGCAACTAAAATTACTTTAGAAATTGATATCAATAATTTAACGGCTTACAAAGTGTCAGGCTCTGAAGATAACAGAGTGTTGCGCGAACTCATTAAAACCAACGACAGTTTTCTGGATGAATTAAATGCAATGAAAGAACGATACCGCACATACACATCTTCTGAAACTATGCCCGATTCTATTCAAAAGAAAATAAGTGCCGAATACTATGATTTAAGTATGCGTCAGAAAATGGCAGTTGTAAGGTTTATGGATTCAGTGCCCAATTCGATCATTGCTTTTTTTGCACTGGATTTTTTGGTTGATGAGCAAGAGCCAACGGTTAAGTATGATATGTGGGACCGAATGGATAAGAAGTATTTTCCGCTGATGCCCGAATCTAAATATGTGCAAACCAATCATCGCAGAGTTGAAGATTTGAGGAAAACCGAAGAAGGCAGGTATGCACCTGAAATTGTACTAAACAATCCTGAAGGAATTCCTATTCCATTGTCTTCGTTACGCGGAAAATATGTGATTATTGATTTTTGGGCTTCCTGGTGTCGCCCTTGCCGTGATGAAAATCCAAATACCCTACGCTTGTATAACAAATATAAAAAAGATGGACTGGAGATTTATGGTGTTTCACTCGATTCGGATAAGGAGAGTTGGTTAAAGGCAATTTCTGACGATCAACTCAGTTGGATTCATGTAAGCGATTTACTAAAATGGAATTCCCCGGTAATAAGTAAATACAATATTGATGCAATACCAACAACCATTTTACTCGATAAGGAAGGGAAAATTATTGCCAAAAATTTACGTGGTAAATATCTTGAGAATAAGCTAGATGAATTGTTTAATTAATTTTAACTTAACAATTTGTTAATTTTGAAGTCATCAACTACGCCTACTGTTGCATTAAAAATAACACATGGTAAATAACAGGTATAAGATTTTGGTAGTAGATGATGAGCCGGATATTCTTGAGTTCATTGAGTATAATCTGAAAAGGGAGGGGTATCATGTAGTGTTGGCTACCAATGGTCAGGAAGCTATTGACAAAGCAAAAACCGAAAAACCCGATTTAATTTTATTAGATGTGATGATGCCTGTTTTGGACGGAATAGAAACATGCAAAACCATACGCACCATTACTGAGCTTAAAAATACGTTTGTCGTTTTTTTAACTGCCCGAAGTGAAGAGTATTCCGAACTGGCCGGATTTAGCGCGGGAGCCGATGATTATATTGCCAAACCCATTAAACCCAGAGTATTGCTAAGCCGTATTAATGCAATTATCCGGAGAAAAGAAAAAGACAAAAGGGAAGATCATATTCAGGTAGGAAATATCATCATTGATAGGGAAAGTTTTTTAGTTTATAGGGGCGAAGAAAAAATTCAATTAGCTAAAAAAGAATTTGAGTTACTTTTTTTACTTGCCGGCAAACCCGGTAAAGTGTTTACCCGAGAAAGCATATTGGAAAAAATTTGGGGAGAAGATGTGCTTGTTGTAGATAGAACCATTGATGTTCATATTCGTAAAATAAGGGAAAAATTAGGAGACGAGTACATTAGTACGGTTAAAGGTGTTGGCTATAAATTTGAAATATGATTCGTAATCCAACCCCAAAGGTTGTTTCATTAGTTACTTCTGCTCTTCTTTCTTTTTGTATAGGAGTTTTCACTCTTATCGCTACTGATTTTAACTGGAGTGACTCAATTTTAATTTTTGTTACCAGTTTAATACTTTCCTATCTGCTTATCTATTATGCTCTAGAGTATTTTATTTACCGTAAAATAAAACTTATTTACAAAACTATTCATAGTTTAAAAACACAGAAGTATAATAGTGTAAACAAAATTTTCAAAAATTCTGATTGGGACTCAGACCCTATTTCAGAGGTTAATCAGGAAGTAATTACTTGGGCAAAGGACAAAAAGGACGAAATAGACCATTTAAAAAAGCTGGCTGATTTCCGAAAGGAATTTATTGGAAATGTATCCCACGAATTAAAAACCCCCATCTTCAATATTCAGGGATATATTCATACGTTGATTGACGGAGCACTGGAAGACCCTGAAGTGAATATGAAATTCTTGAAAAAAGCCGCCCGTAGTGCCGATCGCCTGTGTGATTTGGTTGAGGACTTAATTTCGATTTCACAATTGGAGGCTGGCGAATTACATATGGAATATGAGCGTTTTGATATCAATGCCTTGGTAAAAGATGTGTATGAACAATTGGAATACCGATCAAAGGAACGAGGTATTTCTCTTACCATAAAGGACGGATGTAATCAGCCCTTTTTTGTGTATGCAGATAAATATCGTATTCGGCAGGTCATTGTAAATTTGGTGGTAAATTCTATTAAATACGGGAAAGAGGCCGGAGTTACCACCTCGGCTTATTATGATATGGACGAGAATATCCTGATTGAAATTTCGGATAACGGAGATGGAATAGAGCAGGAACACTTACCCCGGTTATTTGAGCGTTTTTACAGGGTAGATAAAAGTCGTTCGCGCGATGCCGGAGGAACAGGTTTGGGTTTAGCCATTGTAAAGCATATTATTGAAGCACACAACCAAGTTATTAACGTACGCAGCAAAGTAGGAATCGGATCTACTTTTGCGTTTACACTTAAAAAAGCCCAGCCGGGCGATAAAATAACTACCTTTATGTTTTAATGTTTAATTTGCGGCTTCATAATATGGAAGCTAAGCCAATTAAAATTTCCCGTTTTCCTGAAATTATTATTCATGAGGATGACGACCTTATTATCATAAATAAGCCAGCTTTTATTTCTTCACTTGATGAACGAAATGCCGAAAGCGCAAGCATTGTAAGTATGGCCAAAAAATATTGCGCTACTGCCAGCCTTTGCCACAGGTTGGATAAGGAGACGAGCGGGGTGCTTATCATAGCCAAAAATCAGGAAGCATACCGTGAAATTGCCATACAATTAGAAAATAGAAACGTAGGCAAACTTTATCATGCCGTAGTGGCCGACCATGCCGAGTTTAATGAATTAGAAGTAAAACTTCCTTTACATACTACGGCTAAAGGAGTTGCAGTTGTTGATTACAATAAGGGAAAAGAAGCCTTTACTATTTTTCAATCACTTAAATTCTTCGGGCATTTTACCTTGGTGGGTTGTCAGCCTCTTAGTGGGCGTTTGCATCAAATACGCGTACACCTGGCTTCGCAAAATTTTCCTATTGTGGGTGATGAATTGTACGGAGGCAAAAAGCCTATGTTGTCCTCCATTAAACGTAAGTTTAAAGTTGGCAAATGGAGTAACGAAGAACCCATGATGAAACGGGTAGCCCTGCATGCCTATCAGATACATTTTGAATTGAAAGGAGAGGAGCACATTTATACTGCGCCTTATCCCAAGGATTTTGATGTGTTTTTGAAACTATTGGAGAAATATGATTCGGTAGAGTAAAACGGGCATCCCAACATTTGTCAGGACACCCAGTATTTCTGTTTGAGAACCCCATTATCTTATCAATACAACATTTTGGGTTTGGATAAATGAACCAGCCGTAAAGTTAATAAAATAAATTCCTTCATTCAATCGACTTGAGTTAAAGGTAAATTTATGTACGCCTGATTGCTTAAAGGTATTGTTTTCAATAGTCGCAACCTTTTGTCCAAGCAGATTTGTAATTACTGACAAAAACGTATTCCTATGGTATCAGATTTATTATTCAAAACGTTTATCTGGTTTTCAATTTGTGCCTGCGATATATTAGTTGCAGCAGTATTTCCGTCATAAAACACATGTACAGCTACCGGGATAACGAATAAGTGTTTTCCGACCCCGTAAGACTGTGCTTACCCCTGGAAAGTTAAAGAAAGAAGAAGAAAAGCGAACAGCCGTTTCATTATTAGTTGTATTTAGTAAATAGCAATATACGAAAAAAGTCCCAAAACAGAAAGGGCGTGAACCCCAACTGACAGTCTGCACAAGGTACCGCGAAGCACCCACGTAGAACTGAACAGAAGAAGAACACACCCTGTCAGGGTGCATCACTTCAAACTGCCCTCTACGTGTAAAATTTCGCGGTTTTAGTACAGAGGTACGTTTTTAGTAACGCCTACTATATTTTAGTTTTTACTTGTCCTTTGTTATCTTTTAAATTTTATTCAAAATAATGTCATTTTCTATCATCTAAGCAAGAGGGAAAACCTTCTTTTTGCATAGGGTTTTCCATAATTCTGATAAAAATTTTATCAGCTTTCTTAGCCTTTATTTATAATGAATTCTGAATAATAGACCAGCAAAATAACTGTACGTTGCAAAGGGGGGTAAGGGAAAATAGCAACATCCTTTTGGGAACTGGCATTTTTCTTTGCACTAGGACTTATATAATATATGTTAATGGAACTAAATACCCGGATGCTTTCCTGCTCTTAAATTATTAAAAATCGCTAACACACTTCTAATAAATGAGAGTGTAATTTTCTACTCAGAACAGAAACATTTTCTGTTGAAAGTTTAATCTTACACCTAAACTAATCCAGGTTTCATAGGCGTTATTCAGTCCGCTCACACTATTTGCCGAACGCAAGGTGGCAGAGCTCCACAGAAACAGGTTGTGCTTTAGCATATAACTCAGGTAAAAATCAATATAGGTAATGGTAGTTTTATCTCCCTGCCCGGTACGGTTTCCATATTCCTGGTAACGTGTATTATAATTTTTAAAAATATTTTGTCCCAGATTTATTCCGGCAGTATCTAATCCGGTAACCGAATAAGCAATGCTCGCCTTTATACTCAGGCGATTCAATGGTTGATAACGCACTACTCCCAGCATTTCGTAAAAATTTGCTCCCAGCGGATGTGCTAATTGCTGGCCGTAATGAGAAAAATTTTGCGAAACTTTAAAGTGTGTATATAAGAATGGGCGACCGTAATTTGTTTCTAGCTGCAAGTCGAGGTTCGAAATATTGGCTATATCAATGTATTTAATTCCGCCCTGCAATCCGAATTTATTAGCCCACCATCCACTCCCTGAACGGAGCTCACTGATCACAAATTCATCAAGCAATACCTGGCCGTAAAATGAAAAGTGGCGAAGGAAATTCCATTTAAAATCTAACCCAACCATTGCATTATCGGAACTATTGAGGTTTTGTTCCACCGAGCGGTAAAAAATAATTGGATTCAGGTAATTGAAATCAAATCCCGAAGTGCCTACCGAATCGCTGCGGGAGAAAATAATTGTTTCAGAAAGACCGAGGTTAAAATTTTTGGCGATATTGATACTGATATGATGGTGGGCTGCATATTTTTTCCCAACAAGGGAACTGCCTCCCGAAAAGCTGGTGCCGTTAAAAAGTTCCATGAACATGTTTTGGTAATTAAACTTCCATACCTGTGTGTTCACTTTTAAAAATAAATACTCTCGGGCAAAGTCGGAAAGAATCATAGAGCGTATTCCGTTACCAATAAAATTACGGTCGTGGCCAAATTGAAAATTAATAAACTTAATCGCACTGAACGTAACGTACCCTCTTGCTAGCAGGTAATCGTACCCGTTTACTCCAAAACCTTTTAGAAAGCCTATACCGGGAAGTGACTTGGTTGAATCTACCCGTTGATCAATATAGTATGGGAGGCGGGTTTGATTTTCGGTAACCAGAGTATAAAAACCTATTTTTTTTGCGATGGAGCCACGTATTTCAGCCCCCCGCGTATTGGTATAAATAGATTTTGAACCAATGGTGGACGAGGTTATTCCAACGTTAAAATCAAAAACCGGATTGGCATAAACCTCAAAATTTTCATCATAATACGAGAGCATAAAAGGTTTCTCGGTGTATAATGAACGAAGTAAGGGGAATGTTTTATTGCTGCCAGCCTCGCTTGATTTAGTAAAATCAAAATTATCGGAAAGCAGATAGCTTTTGTTAAATTCATCTTTGGGAGACCAATTTACAGTGCTGTCTAATTCGTTCATCAAGGCTACAATCTGATCCCTTCGGTAAGGCTTTACCGAGGTATGTAAACTGTCGCTTAGTTGCCCATTCTTTATTTCAAATCGATCTATGAAGTGGTAGGTTTCGCTTCCGGTGGGCACAAAGGCACTTTGTGCTAAAAGTGCATGAATGCCGGAAAATGTAAAAATTATTGTTGCTACGAGTTTGTTTTTAGCCAATCGCATACCTACAAATATGAAGAAAAAAACTAAGTTCTCTGCACTTGGCTTCATTCAGGCATTTATATAACTTGCGGCCTTATGGATTTTGCTGCGGCTCAACAACGGATTCAATTTTTAAGTACGGAAATAAACCGTCACAATTATCACTATTATGTTTTAGATAAACCACTCATCAGCGATTACGACTTTGATCAATTACTTGATGAATTGATTGAACTGGAAAGAGCTTTTCCAGGTTTAGCTTCTCCAAATTCACCCACACAAAGGGTAGGTGGCGATATTACCAAAGAATTTAAAACAGTAAAACATAAATATCCCATGCTTTCACTTGGGAATACCTACAGTGAGGAAGAATTAACCGAATTTGATAACCGTATCCGCAAGGCCATTGGCGATAAATTTGAGTACGTGGCCGAATTAAAGTTTGACGGGCTTGCTATTAGCCTAACCTATAAAAACGGAGAATTGGTACAGGCTTTAACACGAGGTGACGGGACGCAGGGAGACGATGTGACAACCAATGTAAAAACTATTCGTAGCGTACCTTTAACATTACCTCCTGGCGATTATCCTGAAGAATTTGAAATTCGTGGAGAAGTTTTTATTCAGCGGCCCAACTTTGAAAAACTAAACCAAAAACTTGCAGCCGAACTAAGGGAGAAAGGGTTTGATGAAGAAGAAATTGCAGAACAGCTTTATAAAAACCCGCGCAATTTCGCATCCGGCTCCATGAAACTTCAAAATTCGGCTGAGGTTGCAAAACGTAAATTAGATTGTTTTCTTTATTTTTTATATTGTAACGAACCCATTGCCGAAACCCATTTCGACAGCCTTAAAAAAGCAGCTTCCTGGGGTTTTAAAGTTTCCGATCATTATAAAAAATGCAGTTCCATTGCTGCGGTGATGGAATATATTCACTACTATGACAAGCACCGTGACCAATTAAGTTACGATATTGATGGAATAGTAATTAAAGTAAACAACTATGCACAACAACAGGAATTAGGCTTTACGGCTAAAAACCCGCGATGGGCCATTTCTTATAAATTCAAGGCGCAAAGTGCCACTACCCAACTGCTTAAAGTAACTTATCAGGTGGGGAGAACCGGAGCTATTACGCCCGTTGCTAATTTAAAGCCCGTTTTGCTTGCAGGCACCACGGTAAAGCGGGCAAGTTTGTATAATGCCGATGAAATAGAGCGCCTTGACTTACACGAGTCGGATATTGTTTTTGTAGAAAAGGGAGGAGAAATTATTCCGAAGATTACCGGAGTGGATTTAACAAAAAGGGCTCTCACTGCAGCTAAAATCTCCTATGCCACGCATTGTCCTGAATGTGGAAGTGAATTGGTACGGAAGGAAGGAGAGGCTGTTCACTATTGTTTAAATGAATATGCCTGTCCACCTCAGCTAAAAGGAAAGATAGAGCATTTTATTGGCAGAAGGGCTATGAATATTGACAGTTTGGGTACTGAAACCATAAACGGATTATTTGACAAAGGACTCATAAAAAATTACGCTGATTTGTATAAGCTCACCAGGGAACAACTACTAGGATTGGAATTTACAATAGGAGATGAGGGAAATTTCAAAAAACGGAGTTTACAGGAAAAATCAGTAATGAATATTTTGAAGGGAATTGAAGATTCAAAGCAAGTTCCATTTGAGCGGGTATTGTTTGCAATGGGGATTCGAATGGTAGGTGAAACGGTAGCCAAAAAGCTGGCGCAACATTTCAGAACTATTGATTCGCTAATGAATGCCACACCCGAGGAGTTACTAAGTGTAAACGAAATAGGCGATAAAATAGGGGAGCAGGTAATTCGTTTTTTTGCAGATGATAAGAACCGTTGTATGGTTCGGTCACTACTGAATTCAGGACTACGGTTTGAAGTAAAGGACGAAGAAGGATTTGAGCGCAGTGATAAATTAGCAGGGAAAAGTTTTCTTGTTTCCGGTACATTTTCAATAAGTCGTGATGATTTAAAGAAGTTGATCGAAGCCAACGGTGGAAGAAATGTAAGTAGCGTTTCAGCAAAACTGGATTATCTTGTGGCCGGAGATAAAATGGGGCCTGAAAAATTAAAGAAGGCAGAAGAGTTAAATGTTAAAATTATTACTGAACAGGAGTTTTTTGAGCTGGTAAAATGAAATTTATTGAAGATATAAAAAAACGTTTGGGAAGAATAGCTATAGATAGCGATATACGCTCGCAGCATTTTTTGCGTAAAACCAAAAGTTTTGCAGATTCCACCTATATCGGCATCGTTTATAATGCGAGTAATGATGACGATATTAAACTGGTGCAGGAGTACACCCTTCAATTGCGCGCTCAGGGAAAGAAAGTATTTCAATTAGGATTTGTAAATGAAAAAGAACTTCCGTTTAAGTACAAATTTTTAGCCAATACGGAATATTTTTGGTTAAAGCACCTTAAGTGGAATTACGTACCTGCCATGGAATCGGTAGGACGGTTTGTTCATGAAGAATTTGATTTTTTGTTGAATTTATATACCGACCGTGTATTGTGGCTTGAGGCTATTTCAGGGTTGTCGCATGCACAGTTACGAGTAGGTAAATATCATCCGCATAACAAATTGTATTATGACCTGCTGATTGATACCGGTAATGACAATAACCTTTCTTTTTTGATAAAACAAGTAGATCGATATATTAAATCTGTATAAACATGGCAGCATTATTTACAGGAACCGGTGTAGCTGTGGTAACACCATTTACACCTGCAGGCGAAATTGATTTTTTTGCGTTGGAGAAAATAATTAACCACCTGGTTATTGGTAATGTGGAGTATCTGGTTGTATTGGGCACTACCGGAGAAAGTGTAACACTTACCAAAGAGGAGAAGGAGAAAATTTATTCCTTCTTTGCTGAGAAAGCGGCAGGGCGTATACCGTTGGTGGCAGGTATTGGGGGAAATAATACAAGGGAGGTGACTGATAGTATTGCCCATTTTGATTTCACCGGGTATGCGGGTATTTTATCAGTAAGTCCATACTACAATAAGCCAAATCAGCAAGGCATTTATTTACATTATAAAGCTGTTGCAGAAAGTACGGATAAACCCATTATTTTATACAATGTTCCGGGTCGTACCGGAGCAAATATAATGTCCGAAACCACTCTGAGACTGGCGCATGATTTCAAAAATTTTGTAGCGATAAAAGAGGCTTCGGGCAATTTTGACCAGTGCATGGACATCATCAAAAACAAGCCAAATGATTTTCTGGTTATTTCGGGCGATGATGCTTATACTTTACCTTTCATCAGCATTGGTATGCAGGGGGTAATTTCAGTTATTGCCAATGCATATCCCTTAAAGTTCTCAACTATGGTACGTATGGCATTGGGGGGCGATTTTAGCAATGCACTTTTCCACCACTACGAGCTGCTTGATGCAATGAAGCAAATTTTTGCCGATGGTTCACCAGGAGGGATAAAAGTTATTTTAGAAGTTTTGGGTCTTTGCTCTGGAGGAGTTCGCCTGCCTCTGGCTCCGGCAAGTGATGCGGTGAAAGCAAAATTACTTGCTTATACGAAAGGAATTTAATCAATACAGTTTGTAGATTTTTTCAAATTCCTTAAATTCACTTTCTTCATTTACTTTTAAGTCTATTACTTTTCCATTGCTTATATCGTAGGCCCAGCCATGTAAATCTGGAAATCCGTATTGCTTGCGGTTACGTTGAATAAAAGACGTTTTCATAAGGTTATAAATTTGCTCCCTTACCGATAGCTCAACCATTCTTCTCAGCTTTTGTTCAGGGTCAAGAATCCCATCAACCTCGTGCTGATGTAAGCGGTGCACGTCTTTAATATTTCTAAGCCATTTATCAATTAATCCGTGAGGCTCGGTTTCCATGGCTGCCTTAATACCGCCACAGCCGTAATGACCGCAAACAATAATATGTTTTACATTAAGCACTTCAACTGAATATTGAACAACTGACATGAGGTTGATATCTGTGTTCACCACAAGGTTAGCAATATTGCGATGTACAAACATTTCTCCGGGCTCGGTTCCGGTAATTTCATTGGCAGGAACCCTACTATCGGAACATCCGATAAATAAATATTCGGGAGCCTGTCCTTCTACCTGTCGGGCAAAGTAATCGGGGTCTTCTTTTGTTTTTTTCTCTACCCAATTGTTATTTCCTTTCAAAAGTCTTTCATACGACTTTTGCATATGTTCTTTTACTTCGAGTTTATTTTTCTCCATACTTATTCCTCCCAAAAAAACATTAATATTCCGTTCCTTACATTCCTCTTTAAATTCGTTGATGCAGTCCAGCACGTCTTTATCTATAAATAATGTGCGTGATGCGTCAACCTCTACAATAGAGCCGTCTTTTATTTTAGCAAACTCTTTTAGCAATCGGTTCTTGTGCAAAAAAGTAACATTTTCTCCAAGTGCAATTCTTGTTCTTATACCCATGTTGGTTACTTTAAAAACAGGAGATAGGTAATTATTTCTTACAATGAAAATAAAGCCTATTCCAATACCAATTAATACTCCAATAAGCAGATCGCTGAGGATAATAGCAAGGATAGTTACTGCAAATGGTATAAGCTGATCAAATCCTTTTTTAAAATAGATTTTGAAGGCAGAAGGGTCAACCAGCTTGTAGCCGGTATAGACTAAAATGGATGCAAGGCTAGCCAACGGAATCTTATTAATGAATCCGGCAAAAAACACTGCAGCAAATACTATCCATATTCCATGCAAAATAGTTGATGATTTGGATTGCGCTCCAGCTGTAATATTTACCGAACCTCTTACTATTACAGCTGTCAAGGGCAAGCCGCCAAATAATGCGCTTCCTGCATTACCAATTCCCTGTGCAATAAGTTCTCGGTTAGGTGGAGTATGCCTGCTGTGCGGGTCCAGTTTATCAATCGCCTCTATTGATAATAAGGTTTCAATTGAGGCAACCAGTGCAATGGTAACAGCAATTTTAAAAACGAGTGGGTTGGTTAGGGCATTCCAATCAGGGTAAAAAGTATTTCCATGAAAATCGGCCAATGATTGGATGGCAGGAATATTCACCAAATGGTCAGTGTTTAGATTAAAGTGAGCAATGGCAGTGAGAAGTATATTTAGAAAAATACCGATAATCACAACTACTAATGAGCCAGGAATAGCTTTTACTTTTTTGCCAATAAATTTATCCCATAAAATCAAGAAAGTTAAGGAAACCAATCCTATGATGAATACACCTATATTGATGTGTTGGATGGTATGCAATAGAATGGTAAAGGAATTGGATTCGTGGCTGTGTGCCTCCTGATAGGTCTTATTCAGGTCTTCCTGTGTTGTGATAAATTCCTCAACCCCCATCTCTTCAATATCGTATCCTACCATATGTGGAAATTGCTTTAGGATTAACAATACTCCTATGGCTGAAAGCATTCCTTTAATTACACTATTGGGAATATAATTAGCAACAATACCCAGTTTAAGTATTCCAAAAAGAACCTGAAGTATTCCGGCTATAAAAACAGCTACCAGAAACAATTCAAATGTTTGTAACTGTGCAATTGACGACAACACGATAGCTGTTAAGCCCGCAGCCGGCCCGCTTACGCTTAATTGCGATTTACTCAGGAGGCCAACTACAATTCCTCCGATGGCTCCCGAGACTAATCCCGACATTAACGGGGCTCCCGAGGCATGGGCGATACCCAGGCACAGTGGAATAGCTACAAAGAATACTGCAATACTGGCAGGTATATCCTGCTTTAGATTTGAAATGGAAACTTTCAATATTTTTAAATTAACTTAAATTAAATTACGCGTAAAACAGAGAAAGTCAGCGTTAATTTGAGTAGCTTTATTTTTTCTTGGCTGCTGCCGAGGCTTTGTATTTTACCATATCATTTAAAATCTCGGTAAAGGCCTGCGGATTTTTGAATCCTACTTCCATTTTAAATTCATTTGTTTTAGGAAAATAAAATACAGTGGAAGGATAGCCGGATAATTGATTATTTGAAATCAAAGCAGCCAATTCAGATCCGGTGTATTGTTTTCCATTAAAGGTATATGAGCCTTGAGCTTCGGGGTTAAATTTAACTGGAACAAATTCTTTATTTATTAAATCAATAACTTCCGGCTTCGCAAATGTTTCGCGATCCATCACTTTACACCACCCGCACCAATCGGTGTACACATCTACCACCGCGATCTTATTTTTCTTTTTGGCTAAGTCATATCCTTCATTCCAGCCCAGCCATTTCAATTCATTTGTATTGGCAGTGAACGATGAGGCAATAATTAATACGGATAAAAGGGTTGTAACTTTAAATGTATTCATATATGTGATTATTTATTCAAATATAACCGTTGAAATGGAAACTCCTACTGGCAATTTACGTGCCTTAATTTGAAAAAGATTCAATTAACCGGAAGGTATCTTCAAAGTGGTTTCCCATTTTGGCTCCCCTGTCGGTGCCTAATCTCACAATAACCAATTGTTCATCAGGAACAACAATTATGTATTGTCCTAAAATTCCACGGGCGTAATAAACCTGATGATTTTTATGTTTGGTAATCCACCAGTGGAGGCCATAATAGCTGCACGCCTCTCCATTTATATCGGTAATCATGTTTGGGGTAACCATTTGTTCAATAAAGTTACTATCTAAAAGTTGATGTGTTTTCCACGTTCCTTTATGCAAAACAAGATTACCCAACCGGGCAAAGTCGCGAGCATTTGAATTAATACAGCAATACGCTTTTTCTACTCCACCGGTATGATCTAAACTCCACAACGCATCCTGTTCAGCCCCCAAAGGAATCCATAATTTTTGGGAGAAATATTCACTCAGTCGCATACCAGTAGCTTTCTCAAGAATCATTTGCAAAATTTGTGTATCTCCACTTTTATACCTGAATTGCGTACCCGGAGGTTTAGTTACTTTCAGTCCTTTGATTAATGCTTTGAGATTTGTTCCATAATAAGCTTCGGTACTATTGGCAAACGGAGTAATGTATGATTCGGTAAAATTGAGTCCTGAACTCATGGTTAATAAATGACGAATAGTGATTTTGCTTTTTTCTCCCTTTGAAAACATGGGCAAATAATGACTTACCGGCTCATCAATATTTTTTATTTTCCCCTCTTGAAGAGCAATTCCGGTTAACATTCCAACTACGCTTTTGGCTACCGAAAATGAACCCGAATACGAATTGGTATCGTATCCGTCATAGTACGATTCAAATAGCAAAGAATCGTTTTTTATGACCACTATGGCAATGGTACCTAACTCTTTGAAATAGTTGTATTGGCTTTGTGAAAGTTGAAGCTGATTATATGAATAACTGATTGGCCAAGGTTGCGGGAAGCCTGCTTTTATTTTTCGGTTATCAAAAATGTGGTAATCGTCAATATCGGCAGTTGCATATACGAGCGCTTTGGCTATATAGCTGTTTCCGCTAAACCATAAACACACGTATACCAGCAACAATAAGCTGATTATCCACCTTATCTTTTTCAATAAAATAATCTTTTCAAATATCCTGTGAAAATAAGAAAATTTTGAGAAAATCACTTACTGCTTTTTTGTGTAATCTTGATAAAAATATTGAAGATAGGCCTGACCTATTTTCATTTTTGCCCTAGTGCTATCGGCTTTAGTTTTTGTATAAGGATAGGTAATTTGTTTTGATATATTGTCGAAAACTAATTGCTCTCCCTTGTAAACCCATCCTATTCCATCATTAAAAGAGTAAAAAGCAAAGTCCTTACTGCTACTGTCGAGCAGGTTTTTACTCCACGCAAACGATGGAGTAGTAACAGGTATTTTTACCTGATCAAGTATGGTTTTTGCTAGGTCGGTTTGATTCCCTGTTTTAGTACATACTTTTCCCCGGTAGTCGCTATCAAGTGCACCTCCGGTAAACAAAACCGGAATTCTGAATTTACCCGGTACACTCAGGTCAGCGTAATTTTTGGGCAAGCGATGTCCGTGGTCGGCTACCATAACAATAAGGGTATTTTTATACCATGCTTGCTGTTTTGCTTCAATTAAGAAATGATGAAGGCACTGGTCGCTGTACCAAATTGCATTTCGGAATAAATCGGTTTCTTTATCAGATTTAATTTTTGATGGAAACGGAATTTCAAACGGCTCATGGCTGCTAAGTGAAAGAATGGCATACACAAAAGGTCTTTTTTCGCTGTTTAAATCAGTTAATAAACGAGAAAAAACCACTCCGTCATGAGCGCCCCATTTCGAATTCATATCTTTATCTTCAAAGGCCTTTTTGTCAATTATTTTAGTAAATCCGCAATGGAAAAGATACGCTTTCATATTTGCAAAATTTGATTCACCTCCATAATAAAAGGATGTTTGGTATCCTGTATTAAGGAATGGAACGATTACGGATGGAAGTTTTTCCATTTTTTCGGCTTGGGTGATAATGGAGGTTTGTGTTTGTGCGGGGTAGGCACTTAAAATGGCTACTAATCCTTTGTCGGTTCTGTCGCCATTGGCATAAATATTTGAAAATAACAACCCCTCTTCAGATGCTTTTTTAAAACCGTCAGTTAGCCCCGCTTCTCCTCCCAAATATTCAATCACATCTGCTGTCCAGCTTTCTAATATAATAAAAAGAATATTCGGGGTACTTGTTCCAAGAATGGAAGGGAAGGTATTGGTGCTTTTATATAATTCTTCAACAATATACTTTGCTTCTTCAGGTTTAAGATATTGATACGGATTACGTGTGCTGGTTTTTCCTGCATTCACATAGCTGTTCATCAGGTTCCAGCCAGTGTTTAGTGCGGTATGATTTAGAATGGGCTTACCGGAAAAAAAAACAGCACTTTGATTGATGGGCACTACTCCTAAGCCACCCCTTATTCCGGTAAAAATAAGAAAAAGGGTAGTCAAAAAAACGGCTGCGGCTTTTAAATGACTTTTTACTCCGGTAATTACATTATTCTTTAGCGGATAATCGTGCAAATGAACTGTTTTGCGCAACAAGATTCCAAACACAGTAATCATAGTGATTATAATTGACAGAATCAGAAGGTAAGAAATACTATTCATTGAGGCTATTACTTCCTTTGGATATCGGGTAAATGAAACCGCGTAGGCGTTTAGCTTATATCCCCATTCATGATACAAGGCGGTATCGGTTAGATTTATGACAGACAACAGCGCAAGCATAACATAGTTATATGCCGAAAGGGCTTTAGTTATATGTAATAAATGAATATAGTTACTGGCTAAGGTAATTAAAAACGGAACAGCGAGCAGGTAGCAAGCTGCAGAAAAATCAAGCGGCCATGCGTGAAAAAATGCGTAAAAAATTTCACTTTTGCTGCATGATGTAAATTTATCGTGGTTATATAAAACAAAAATTACTCTGTTTACCTGAAAAAAAAACTGCCAGAAAACAAACAGACGGAGGAGGTACAACAATTTCCGTTTCATTTAATTATTGCTCGGTGTAAATAATGAGTCCTGTACGCATTTTTGGTTCTACCCATGTTGATTTTGGCGGCATGATCATATTTTTTTCTGCCACTTCAATTACTTCATTTACAGAAGTAGGGAATAGGGTTATTGCAATATCAACATCGTGTTTGCTTACTATGTCCTGCACATTTTTTATTCCTTTGCTTCCATCAATAAATGAGAGCCTTGGGTCGGTTTTGCTATCTTCAATCTCAAAAACTCGTTTAAGCAAAAATTCTTCGGTAATGCTCACATCCAAATTCTCCAGAACCCCACTGAGGCCTGATTTAAACTCAGGTTTAAGTTTTAACTGAAATGCATGATTATTGAAGTACAGTCCGAATTCTGTTTTTTTTAATGGTTGAAAAGGTAAGTTTCCGCATGGGGTTGTATAAAAATATTGCTCTACTTTAGGAAGAAAATCAGGTTCATATACTCTTGAATCCTTAATGAGGCGATGGTATTCGTAGATATGCAGTTTTGAAAAAGGAACCAAACAAACCGGAAAAAAATTATAGTATTCATTACCGGTAAATTGGGGGTTTGCCTTACGGTGCTGCTCGGCATAAGCTGCCGCTCCGGCAGTTCGATGATGCCCGTCAGCAATATATAATTTGTTAAACCGAGCAAAATCTTCAGTAATAAGTTTCAGCGTTTCTTCATCATTAATTACCCACAGGTTATGTTTAAGCGAATCGTCACTTATAAAACTATATTCGGGTTTTAAAGCGATTACCTGTTCTATCAATTCATCAATAAGGTCACTATCCGGGAAAGTAAGCAAAACCGGACTTCCGATATTTTTAAAAAAACTGATGTGTTCTAGTATTTCCTGCTGTTTTTCGGTGAGCGTGTTCTCATGCTTCATTATTCTGTTGTTGTTGTATTCATCAACAGATGCTGCCGCAATGATGCCGGTGTAAGAACGACTTCCTTTGATGCACTGATAAATGTAATACGATGGTTTTGTGTCCTGCACTAAAATTTTTTCATTCATAAACCGTTGCAGGTACTCCATCCCTAAAGGAAAATGTTTTGCAGGATTTTTCTTTTCCCCGTTAAAATGAAGGTGTGGTTTTACCACGTGCAGGTACGAGAGTGGATTTTTTTCCATCAAAGCCCATGAGGTAACTTTGCTGGTAGCATCTAGCAATGGTGCTGAAACTTGATCAACGAACTCTTTGTTAGGACGAAGTGCCCGGAAAGGTCTTATATCGGCCAAAGTACTATTTCTTAAATTCCAGAATTAGTTTCTCGGCCAGTTCAATTCCGATACGATTTTGTGCCTCTTTGGTTGATCCCCCCACATGCGGACTTAATGATACATGCGGATGTTTTAAAATATCCTGAAATACGGGCGGCTCTTTTTCAAATACATCAAGACCTGCAAAAGCTACCTGCCCGCTATCAAGTGCGTTCAGCAATTCCTTTTCATCAATCACTCCGCCACGTGCACAGTTTACAAGACCTACACCTTTTTTCATAGTGGCAAGTTCTGCTGCTCCTATAACGGGTTTATCTCCTTCATTAAAGGGAACATGAAAAGTAATGAAATCACTGTTTTTCAGAATTTCTTCTTTCGAAACAGGTCTTATGGTATGTTTTATCCGGTAATCATCTCCAAGTGCTGGTAGGTAAATGGCTATATCTGCTTTGTCAATATAAGGGTCAAAGGCAAGTACCTTCATTCCTAATCCAATGGCAATTTTGGCCACTTCCTGTCCTATGCGACCAAATCCCATAACGCCCATAGTCTTGCCCTTTAGTTCAATACCATTTGAGGCTGCCTTTTTTAGGTTATTAAATTCTTCACGGGCGTGTTCCGGCATCACCCTGTTGGTAATTTGTAAAAAGCGGGCTCCAGAATACAAATGTGCAAAAACCAGTTCAGCAACCGAAACAGACGAGGAGGCCGGAGTATTAATAACTTTAATTCCCTTTTGTTTGGCGTATTCTACATCAATATTATCAAGACCCACACCGCCTCTGCCAATTACTTTTAGATTCGGACAAGCATCCATAATATCTTTTCTGATTTTGGTAGCGCTGCGCACCAAAACGGCATCGTAATTTTTTAGTACTACGGCCAGTTTGTCCTGTGCTACTTTTTCAGAATCTACCGTAAATCCTGCTTCTTCCAGTAGTCTTTTTCCGTTTGTGTCAATGCCATCATTGGCTAATATCTTAATCATAAAGTTCGTTTAGCTGTTTGCTGCTCCTTGTTTAATTTTTAATTGTTCAAATTCTTTCATGGTATCTACCAGTACCTGTACGCTATCTATTGGTAATGCGTTGTATAACGATGCTCTTAGTCCTCCAACAGAGCGATGCCCTTTAAGGCCGCTTAAATTATGGTCTTTGCATAATTTTAAGAATTCTTCTTCCATTGATTTGTCGGTAAGTACAAAGTTTACATTCATCCGGGAACGATCTTCATGCACCACAGTTCCTTTGAACAAGGTGTTACGATCAATTTCAGCATATAGCAAGTCGGCTTTGGCTTTGTTACGTTTTGCCATTTCAGTTAAACCGATAGACTTTACCCATCTCAACGTGTGCATGCATACAAAAATGGCAAATACCGATGGGGTATTGTACATTGATCCGTTATCAATATGAAGTTTATAATCTAGCATGGCCGGTAACTTGCGTTTGCCTTTACCCAACATATCTTTTTTTACAATTACCAGTGTAGTTCCTGCGGGGCCCATATTTTTTTGAGCACCGGCATAAATCATATCAAACTTTGATGCATCAAATGGCCTGCTGAAAATATCGGAACTCATATCGCAGATAACAGGAACATTTGTTTCAGGGAAACTAAATAATTCGGTTCCGTAAATGGTATTGTTTGACGTGCAATGAAAATATTTTGAATCGGAAGGAATGTTGAAGCCTTTTGGGATATACGAGAAATTTTTGTCCTCGCTGCTCGCTACTACGTTTACATTCCCAAAAATTCTGGCCTCTTTAATGGCTCTTCCAGCCCATACTCCGGTATTTAAATAGGCTGCAGTTTCTCCTTCATCTAAAAAATTGTAGGGAATCATATCAAACTGAAGGCTGGCTCCACCTTGCATAAAAACAATCCCGTACTCGTCCGAGAGGTTTAATATTTCTTTTACTAATTGCGTTGCTTCATTTACTACCGCTTCGTATTCTTTGCTTCGGTGTGAAACTTCTATCAGGGATAAACCTGTACCCGAAAAATCTTGAAGTGCTTCAATAGAGGCATCAATGGCAGATTGGGGTAAAATGGCCGGACCGGCACTGAAATTATGAACTTTTTTCATTAGTGAAATGATTTAAAAATTTTGCAAAATTAAACCTTATTGTGCGTTTTTATGCTTTCTTTCGTTATTTTAATGTAGGAATGTAGATATTTGCAATAAGTTTTTAAGTCAATCATGAGAAAGTACATCGCAGTTTTTTTTATGCTTGCCGCCTACATAGGGGCATCGGCACAAGAAAAAATGAAGAATAAAGGAACACCTCCACCTTCTAATAAAACGGGTTCCACCACTCCCGCAAAAAGTTCGGATGAATTGTCTTTTTGGAAAAACATTCGGATGGGAGGTAATTTCAGTGCCGCATTTGGAACATACACTTATATTCAGTTAACTCCTATTGTGGGATATGTATTTAATGGGAAGCTTTTTACCGGGGTGAGTGGGACCTATATTTATCAAAGTGAAAAACAAAGCAACGGTGCAAAAATTTCATATAATATTTATGGAATGAGTGCGATAGGAAGGTATTCTGTATACGAAGGACTATTTTTAAATGCTGAGTACGAGACCTTAAACTATTCTCTTTATGATGTTAAATCAAATACCGAACGTAGGGTGTGGGTGAATAGCCCGTTAATCGGTGCCGGATATATTTCCTCTTTCGACAATTTCAGAGGGCCATACATTATGGTACTTTATAACCTTAATTATGATCCTAATACTACACCTTACCCAAGCAGTTGGGTTATTCGAATCGGAATGTTGTTTTAAACTTATTGAATTATTCCAAGGTGAATTAAAAAATCGCGTCCTATTTCCGGCTTAAAAACAATGGTAAATAAGATACCCTGTACCGAGCCGTAAAAGTGCGCTTCATGATTAATATTATCTCCTGTGCTGCGTTTTCCCATCCACCATGAGTAAATCAGGTAACCTATTCCGAATACAATAAGCGGAATAGGAAATGGAATGGGGAAAATAATTATCTTATTCAGCGGGTCGAATAAAATAGAGGCAAATACTATGGCCGAAACTCCACCTGATGCTCCAAGCGAATTATACGAAGGATTATGATGATACTTAATATATGTAGAAATGTTGGCTGCAACCACACTACTTATGTAAAGTAAAATAAACATAAAGCCTGATTTGCTGCCAAAATAGGCTTCGTAATAATATTCCAAACTTCTTCCGAAAGAGAAAAGCACCCACATATTTACTGCCAGATGTAAAAAATCGGCATGTAACAGGGAACAAGAGAAAAACCTATACCACTCTTTTCTAACTCTTGTTACGTAGGGGTTAAAGATAAGTTCACTGTTAATCCTGTAATTGGAAAAACCAATCAGACTCACAATCACGGTTAAGGCAACAATTACTTCAGTCATACTATTTAATGTTTTCAAAACTATGAAAGAAAGCTGCATTTTTGAAATGAAATTATGCGATACACGTGAAAAGAATAGGAGTTGTTTCAGATACACATGGATATTTAGACCAGAACATCTTAAATTATTTGAGCGAATGTGATGAGGTATGGCACGCTGGCGATTGGGGTACTATTGATATTTCGGATAAGTTAAAGGCATTAAAAAAAGTGCGTGGTGTATGGGGAAATATTGATGGGAGGGAGTTACGAATCAGCTACCCCGAGAATAATTTGTTTGAATGTGAGGGTATAAAAGTATTGATTACCCATATTGCAGGATATCCTGGGAAATATACTACAAGGGTTAAAAAATTAATTCAGGTTCATAAACCGGGAATTGTGGTTTGTGGCCATTCTCATATTTTAAAAGTGATCTTTGATATAGGATTTAATCATTTGCATCTGAATCCGGGGGCTTCAGGTATAATAGGATTTCATCAGGTACGCACCCTTTTGCGCTTCACTATTGATAAATCGCGTCCTAAAGAGCTTGAAATAGTTGAATTGGGTAAAAGATTTTAAACTTTCTATTATATTTGTCATTGATGAAGCGTTTTTCAGCTTTTTTATTGTTGTTGGTTATGATTTATAACATTGCCGGATACTACATGATAGTGAAGGTAATGCGGAGTCAATTAAAAAAGCAAGTAACAATGATTAGGCTAAACATGCAGGCATTTCCGGAATTAAAGATAGTGAAGGAGTCAAAAAAATCTTTGTCCTCCGGAAAAAGTAATCTGGTGTTTGTTCAGACGAATGAGTTTAAGTTACATGGAGAAATGTACGATATTATTTCAATGGTTGAACAGGAGGATGGTATCTGGTTCTATTGTGTAAAAGATAAACAAGAGGACAAGTTACTGGCTTGTTTGCAGCAATTGATAGATGAAACTGCAACTTCAAAAAATGGTAAACAGATACTTAAATCCTTACTTAAGGATTATATTCCATTGGACATTCAGGAATTGAATTTTATTGAGACATTGATTCAGCAAGATTATTTTGTCAGCACTTTTGCTGATTTCTTACCCGGCTATATTCAGCTCCCAGCCAACCCTCCCGAAGTTATTAGTTAAATTTTAGCAGCATCCTTTTTTTATTTTACAAATCGGTGGATTATTCTGCCGTGCTTTTTTTTGTTACATTAATTTTAAAACTAATGCATAAATTATATATACATATATTGTTTTTTATGGTGACAGTAGGTGTTTCCTACGCCCAGCAAACCATCAAAGTGAGAGATAAAGTTACTCAAACCCCATTAGAGGGAGTGGTAGTGAGTTACTCAAATGCTGATAACTCAGGTAATATTATCGGTACTACTGATGCGAGAGGGATTGTTACTTTTCTCACTATTGATACTTCTGCTCATCTTTCGTTTTTCTTATTTGGGTATAAAACAGCATTTATGAAGTATGCTGTTATTTTAAAAAATGCGGGAGTAGTGAATTTGGATGAAAGTGCCTATCATTTAAATGAGCTGGTTTTTTCAGCCAATAAAACGGCAGAGAAAAAATCGGATATTCCGCAACAAATTCAAATCATCGGTTCTGGTAATATTCAGCAGGGTAATCCGCAAACATCGGCTGACATGCTGGTGCAAACCGGAAAGGTATTTATGCAAATGAGTCAGCAGGGTGGGGGAAGTCCCGTTTTACGCGGATTTGAGTCGAATCGAGTATTGATGGTGGTTGACGGAGTGCGTATGAACAATGCCATTTATAGGGGCGGTCATTTGCAAAATGTAATTACAATAGACCCCAATGTACTTGACAGGGTTGAGGTGATGTTTGGTCCTGGTTCAGTAATGTATGGAAGCGATGCGTTGGGAGGCGTGATGCATTTTTACACTAAAAAACCACAACTTTCAACAGGAGATAAAATGCTTGTAACTGGTTCGGCTTTTACCCGGTATTCAAGCGCAAATCAGGAAAAAACAGGCAATGTTTCATTGAATATTGGCTGGAAAAAAATCGCCTCGTTCACAACTTTTACCATAAAAGATTTTGGTGACTTGCGCTCCGGGATGAATAAAAATCCGGCTTACCTTACCTTCGGGTCTCGGAAGTATTATGCCGTTCGTATCAATGGCAAGGATAGCATGATGGTTAATTCCGATTCAAGTGTACAAAAAGGCTCTGGTTATTCGCAATATGATATCATGCAAAAGTTTTTGTACAAGGTAAACAATGACCTTGATTTTATAGTGAATATTCAATACTCCAATTCATCTGATGTACCCAGATACGATAGGTTGACTGAGATGAGTGGAGGAAAGTTGAAGTATGCCGAGTGGTACTATGGCCCGCAAACCCGATTTTTTGCATCAGTATCGGCTGAATATAAAAAAGAAAATATGTTTTTTAAATCGGCTCGTATCACCCTGGCAACTCAAAACATAAAGGAGTCTCGTATTGACCGTAGTTTTAACAAAACCAATAAACGTTATCTTGACGAGGAGGTAAAAGTAACTACCATTAATGCTGATTTCAATAAAGAACTTCGAGAAAAGCATGAATTGCGTTACGGTGTTGAGGTAATGACAAACGATGTAAATTCCAACGGATATTACAAAGATATAGTTACTGATTCAATGTGGAATACCAAAAGCCGTTATCCTGATGGTGGGAATAAACAAAATTCTTTTGCAGCATACTTTACTCACCGGTGGGAAATAAACAAGAAATTCATTCTTTCTGACGGTGTTCGTTTAAGCAGTATCAGCCTTAAGTCAACATTTAAGGATACTACCGTATTTCCATATCCTTTTTCTAATGTAAATAATAATTTTTCGGCACTTAACGGTAATATAGGATTGGTGTATTTGCCAGGGCACGATTGGAGATTGGTTGTGTTGGCAGCTACAGGTTTCAGGGCGGGTAATTTAGACGATGTAACCAAGTTTTTTGATTCAAAACCGGGTTCGGTACTGGTGGTTCCAAACGGACGATTGAAGCCTGAATATGTGACTAGCGGTGAAATTACTATTGCCAAAGAATTCAATCACGCTACCTTAGTTGAATTAAACACATATTTTTCATCATTTAGTAATATTATCATTACAGCACCTTATCAACTCAACGGGCAGGATTCTATTATGTACAATGGAAAATTAACAGCGGTGCAGGCCAACCAAAACAAACGCAATGCTTATATAACCGGATTTACTTTGAATGTAGAATCGGAACTCACTCCTTCGTTTTCCATGTCACATTCACTTACTTATACCTATGGCAGGTTGAACGATAAAACATCCAACGGAAAAGACACACTTACTCCGCTTGATCATATACCCCCTGTTTATGGGCAAAGTTCATTTGTGCTGAAAAAGAAAAAATTCAGAGGAGAATTTTTTGTGCGCTATTCAGGATGGAAGTTTATTAAAGATTATCGACTAGGAGCTGAGGATAATGAAAGTTATGCTACACCTCAGGGAATGCCGGGTTGGGTTACATTTAATTTGCGTACTGAATACAGCATTAATAAATTCATTCGTGCACAGGTTGCCTTAGAAAATATGCTCGATACCCACTACCGTTATTTCGCTTCAGGATTTAGTGCTTCAGGACGCAATGTAGTAGTTGCTTTACGAGCCAATTTTTAGTGAAGTTTAAATTGCTTTTTTTATTAATCGTTTGCCTGATTGGCTTTAGCGTGGAAGCTCAGCATAAACTTTCGGGAAGGGTGGAGTGTGCTGGTAGTAAGAATGTGCAGGTATATGTGTTTATTTATGAATTAAACCGGATTACGGCCTGCGACTCTCTGGGCGAATATGAGTTTACCAATATTCCATCTGGCATGTTCACAATTCAGTTTAGCGCTATCGGGTTTGAAACAAAAGTAAAAAGGATAAGTTTGGATAAGAACCTGCAATTGCATGTAAGCTTAGAAGTTACCGGATTTGAAATGGAAGAGGTGGTGGTGTATGGCAATTACAGTTCATTGAATAAACAAACTCCATACGCTATTGAACAACTTTCACTTGCTGAAATAAGGAAACAAGGAAGTTTTAACCTGAGTGATGCCATTGGAAAACTGCCGGGAGTTAGTCAGCTGGGAACAGGCCCAGGTATTAGCAAACCCATTATCAGAGGCCTTTCAGGAAACAGGATTCAAACGGTGATGATGGGGTTGCGTTTTGATAACCAGCAATGGCAAGACGAACACGGATTGGGTCTTGGAGATATTGGCATTGACAGGGTAGAAGTGATTAAAGGTCCGGCTTCATTAATCTACGGTTCTCAGGCAATGGGGGGTGTGTTGAATATTATAGAAGAAAAGCCTGCCCCTTTTGGCAAAACGGTTACTGATTTTTCAACCCGAATTTTCTCAAACACACTTGGTGGTGCTTACGATTTCGGAGTCAAAAAAAGTAACTAAAAATCATATTGGCGGTTGAGGGGAGGAGTAGAGTCGCATGCAGATTATACTGATGGAAACGGCAAACGTGTACTTAATTCGCGCTTCACTAATTTTGTGTATAAAAGTACCTGGGGATTCACTGGTAAAAAATGGGTTTCGGTAAATAATCTGATGGCTGCCAACAGTAATTTTGGTTTTATTATGGAAGCTGCCCAACTGAACGAAAAACCTGATGCCCGACTTAGCCGCAGTTTTGATATGCCCCACCACACGGTGTATTTTCAGGTGTTAAGTTCGCAAAATACTCTGTTGCTAAACGGGCATTCAACTATTAAACTAAATGCAGGTATACATTTAAACAACCGTCAGGAGCAGGAAGGCGGTAAACGCGTTGCCATCAATATGCAATTAAACAGTTTTGCCCTTAATGCTATGTGGGTAGAAAAAATGGGAAACAACTGGGAGCTTTCAGCCGGGGTGCATAGTAATACACAAACCAACCGCAATGCTGGAGCCAGAGTGATAATACCTGATGCCAATCTTACGGAACTTGCCGGAGTGGTGTATGCCAAACGTGCTGGCGAAATGCTCAATGTAGAAACCGGCCTGCGCTATGACCTTTCCACCATCCAAAGTTTTGCTACTAAAAATTTCACTTTTGGCGGAATCAATAATATTCAGCCATTGAACAATGCGTATGCAGCATGGAATGCCTCTTTTGGAAGCAGTTTGGTTATGCACAACAACTGGAATATTAAACTAAATACTTCTACCGGATACAGAACACCAAATCTTGCCGAACTTTCGTCAAACGGATTGCGTGAAGGAACAATTCGCTGGGAACTTGGACGCATGGATTTAGCCTATGAGCAAAATCTAAGCTTTGATTTTTCGTTAAACTACGAGCACGGGCAATTGGCTTTTGAGGCAAGTATTTTCAGCAATCGGTTCCTTAATTATATTTATTTAGCTCCTACAGGTAATCAATACATAGGATTTGATATTTATGAATACAGGCAGGATAATGCCCTGTTGCAGGGTGGAGAATTTTCTGCCGATTATAATCCATATCGTATTTCCTGGTTGGGATTTCATGGCTCGTTCAGTACTGTGGTTGGGAAATCCGACAATGGAAACTACCTGCCTTATATACCGGCTAACCGATTTACTGGTGAAGTAAAAGTGCAGCTGAAGAAAACAAAAAAGGCTTCACTTCAGTTTAAAATTTCCTGCGTAAATGTGGAGGCGCAAAACAAACCATCGGCTTTTGAAACCCGTACCAAAGGGTATTATCTTGTTAATTCGGTTATTGCGTACACCCTGCATTCGGGAGTCCGCAACATTAGTTGCTCACTCACCGGCAATAATTTGTTTAATCAGGTTTATTACGATCATCTGTCCCGGTTTAAGTATTTTGGTATTTACAATGTGGGGCGCAACATCTCCTTCAATTTATATTATCCATTAACAATAAGAAAAAATAAACATTAAAGATGAAAATAAAATCAATTGATCAATTTATGGCTGTATTTGTTGCAGCATCTGTAATTCTGTTGTCTTCCTGCAAAAAAGAAGAGGACGAACGCGTGCCGCCCGATTTGTCATTTAATATGGGAGTAGGATACACTTTTGCTGAGAAAACCGTATTGGTTGACGACAGTGTGATTATCGGAGCCATTGCTACCCGTAAAGAAGATGATTTAAAAAGCTTTAATATCTCGGTATTGTATGACGGGGCTCTTGCTGCCAATTATTTCACTTATTTTATGACCGCAGCCGAAACTGGATACTACGCAAAAGAACTTCGAATAAAAACCCGCAGCCAGACAGGCACCGAGAAATGGATTTTTTCTGTAACCGATAAGGATGGGAATATTACCCAGAAAACCATCACGCTTACGGTTCAATAAGAAAGTTTTTAGAGGGGTTGATATTAAAAATAAGATGCTTATATTTGCAGCCTTAATTTTTTGATTACCATGGCAACCACCAGATTAAAAAGAAAAAACAGGTTGAACAAAACCGTTTCAAGGCAAAAAAAAACCTTGTTAAAGAAGAACAGCATTATTGTTAGCGTGAAATCTCCCTATAAAGACAAAACCGGAATTATAGAAGAATAAGGTTTTAACCTTTTGATAGAGAGGACTGCGACCAAAAAAGGTGCAGTCCTTTTTTAGTTATTGTTAAGCTGGTTGTTCGTTAGAATAGAATAGCGGAAAATAAAAAAGGCTTCTGATTACCAGAAGCCTTTTTTGTGCCCAGGAGGAGACTCGAACTCCTACACCAGTAAAGGCACCACCCCCTCAAGATGGCGTGTCTACCAATTTCACCACCTGGGCTAGAGGTATCGAGCAGATTCGAACTGCTGTAGGAGCTTTTGCAGAGCTCTGCCTAGCCACTCGGCCACGATACCTTTACAGTGCGGCAAAGATAAAAGTTTTATCCCGATTAACAACTCCCCTGATTAAAACCAAACTGTGATATTCACTATTGACTAATTCCAGAGTTTGGGCGAATTTGCCCTGATAGAATTTTTTGCGTAATTTATTTCACTGTATGAGTAGTTTAAGTTGATACAGTTGAATATCATTGGCAGTTGTGAGCGAAATGTAATAAACACCTGTGTTCATTCCGTTTACCGAAAAAAGGAGGAAATATTCATTGTAATCGGTAGCTAATTCAACCATGCCTGCTTTAATCTTTCTTCCGTATAAATCGTAAATAGTTACATTTACTTCTTTCAGCAGGTAGCGATTCTCAAATACAATACGAATTGTATTGTGAGCAGGATTTGGATATATCCCGACTCCATTATGATTTAATTCTGATGAATCAACCGGCTCAGGTAAATAATATCCATGCAGTAGAAAAAAGGCTGTTCGTGCGTCAGGAATACCATATCCTAATAAGGTGTCGGGGCTATTGTATTGATGTGCCGACTGAATTAATGCTTCACGAATTTGCCATGCAGTGGCTTCGGGCTTGCTGCTCCATAAAGATGTAGCCAAAGCACTTATTAACGGGCATGCAAATGAAGTTCCACTCCCCTGATATATGTTTCCATCAGTTCCTACAATATAATTTCTGCCCCCTCTGGTTACCAATTCAGGTTTTAACCTTCCGTCAGAACTGGGGCCTACACTACTGAAGTTTGTTTTTATACCAATACTGTCTACTGCACCTACTGCCAATACACTATCTCCATCGCTTGGGGCTGTAATATATTTCCAATTGCCCGAACCCTCATTTCCTGCCGCATTTATTACTAAAATTCCCTTCGAGGCAGCCATGTCAGCCGCACGGGTTATAATCGTGGTATTACCATCCATATCTGCATAGCTGTAATCTTCTAACGAATCTGTCATGCCTTTTGAATATCCTAAGGAAGTACTGAACACATCGGCTCCGATACTATCTGCATATTCAGCCGCCATTAGCCAGTTTTCTTCTTCCTGCCTCGATTCAATAGCATTATTTTCCGTTCGGCACAAAATAAATGAGGCATTATACGCTCCTCCATATAAGGCGTTATCAGCAATTGCAGCTATATTTGATAATACCAAAGTACCATGGGAGCCATCGGAATAAACATCAGAATCATTGTTTACAAAATCATAAACGGCCAAGATTTTATTTTCAGTAAACAGGTGTTTGAATGCCTTAATCTTATCAATATTCATAAACCCGTCATCCATTACGGCAATTATTTTTCCCTCACCTCTATACCTGTTTGCATTTAATACATCGGTATGAGTAATGCGCAACTGATGTCTGTACCAAGGTACCCCATAATAATCTGGAATGAAAGGGTCTGTTTGTTTCTCCAGCGTAATGCAGGTTCCTCCACCAGCTTTTACTGGCTCTACCTTTTCAACAAAAGGCAAGCAAATAGTTGCTGCGTATTGCTCGGTAGTTAAAACTGCTGTTATCATGTTAAACCATTTGGAGACGATAATTGGTTTTATACCCAAAGCGCCCAGTTTTGTCAGGTAATTCCGGCAAACTGGATAATCAGAGTAAGTAACCTGAATATGCTGCCATTGCCTGCGTAGTATGGAACGAGCCGATAAAAAATCTGATGGCTTACTTATACTGGTGTCTCCTTTATCTTTAAAAATAATATGGTAATTTGTTTGGGCAAAGGCACTCAATCCCATGCAGAAAAAATATACAACTATAATTCTTTTCACTATTGTGCAAGTTAATTCTAATCCTATTAAGGTTGATTAAAAGGCTCAAAAAAGTTTTTTCAGATTTTTATCATTAACTTTAATTCCAAAATAACCTCACTTTATGAAGCTGACTTTAAAATGGATAAGTATCCTACTTGGAATTGTACTTACCTTAATGGCAGGTGGTGCTGCATTTATTTTCGTTAGAGGTATTCCCAACTATGAAGTCAATAACATTGAAATGAAAGTAGATGTAACACCGGAGCGGGTAACCAACGGACAACGCATTGCTTCAATGTTATGTATTCAGTGTCACGCGGCCGATGACGGGGTGCTTACAGGAAAACTGTTAAAAGATGTACCTAAAGAATTCGGAGCTATCTATTCAAAAAACATCACTTCGCACAGGGATAAAGGAATTGGGAACTGGACTGACGGGCAAATTTATTATTTACTGCGCACCGGTTTAAGACCCAACGGGCAGTATCTGCCACCTTATATGCCAAAATTTCCATTGGTGGCCGATGAAGATTTAAAAGATATCATTGCGTGGCTTCGGTCGGATTCTCCTGCTTTAGCGGCCTCTGAACAGGAAGCACCGGAAAGTGAACCTTCTTTTTTAACTAAGTTTTTATGCACTGTTGCATTTAAACCTTTGCCTTTTCCTGAAAAACCTATTTTGCGACCCGATACAAATGATGCTGTGGTTTTAGGGAAGTACATTGTTGACGGACAAATTGCTTGCTTTGCCTGCCACTCTAAAGATTTTAAAACCATGAATGTTCTGGAGCCAACCAAATCTGAAGGCTATTGCGGTGGGGGGAATCCATTATTGAATATGGCAGGTGCTGTGGTGCCATCGGCCAATATCACTTTTGACGAAACAGGGATTGGCGGATATACCGAACAGCAATTTATTGATGCAGTTAAACATGGTAAAAAACGTGACGGAACAATGCTGCGTTATCCTATGATCCCACACAGCGGATTAAGCGATACTGAGGTAAAAGGTATTTATGCCTACCTTCAAACCATTCCTAAAATTAAAAATAAAGTTCAGTAAAAATATTTTTTTGTTCATTTGTCTCCGATACATATAATCGTGTTGGTGCGGCAGGTGTAAAATGATAAACCGTCAGTTAAATCATATTCGGCATATTGATTTTTTAGATTTGCATTCAGGTTGGTTAAAGGCTTGGCTGAAATAAAAAACACATTTCCCACGCTTGCATACGTGCATGGGGTTGCCAACTCATCAAACAGCACTTTTTGCGATGGCGGCAGGTAGGGAAGAAACCGTAAAAAGCCTCTTCGGTCTTTAGAGGTTAACACAATCAAATTGGCTTTTTGTGCATCTTGAACCAATGGGATGAGTTTTTGTTGCCTTGCGTTAAATAAGTACAATTGCAGTGCCCAGCCAAAAATCACCATTCCGGTAAGCAGGTACATAAGTTGCTTTGATTTCTCTATCACGGGAATAAGCACCAGCAGAAAAAACGGATATACCAGCATGAGGTACTGCGATGCCATGGAGTGGAACGTAGTTTTAAACAACAGGTAAGGGCCACATATAATTCCCAAACTGAAGATAAACATCCAGTGCTCAAAGGCCATTTGCTTCCTTAGTAATTGAATCCTTTGGATTAATAGTTCCCATTTTACTTTTTTCAGAAACCAAGCCCCCGCAATGCCACCGCCTACCAGCAAAAGCGCAGGCATCCATCGCGGCAGTTGCAGCAGCCACATTTTAAAGCTGAATACCGGAAACCATACTTGTACAAAACACACCACAATTTTACCAATTCGTGCCGGTAACTCGGTTATATGAAATCCGTTTACCCGCGTGCTTTGTTCATTAAACTGATCCCAAATGCCCGGCTGAATGCGGGTGACACAAAAAAAGGCAACTGCACATACTGCCGTAATCACTAAGGATTGTTTGGCGTTTTTATGAATAAGTGCCGTATACACCACATAGATGAGGGAGTGAAAAATGAAAAGGTATTGGGTAAGCATACCGGCCAACACAGTGGCAAAAAATAAAATAAGGTAACCTGTTTTTTGTTCCCTTAGGTAATATAAAAAAAACAGACTCGAATAAATACCTGTGCAGCTAAGCAATTCATACTGGCGGGTGTAAAATCCCACGCCTATAATAGCCGGACTAAATACCCAATAGATAAGGATACCTGCAAAAGTGCCTTTGCTCAGGTTTAACGCTTTTGTAAGATGATATAACCCCAAAGCGGCCAGCAGGT
This sequence comes from Bacteroidia bacterium, assembly GCA_020049855.1. Taxonomy (GTDB): domain Bacteria; phylum Bacteroidota; class Bacteroidia; order UKL13-3; family UKL13-3; genus JAGPCK01. The sequence goes on from JAGVLJ010000027.1 coordinate 32,593, forward strand.
GTAAACAGGCATTTAGCAATAAACCTGCGGCAAGCGGGGAGGAGAAAAAAAGCAAACAAAAATGTAACAGCCAAAAATACAAAGGGGGGTGAATATCCAGATTCCCTAAATCGGGGGAGATGTGTTTTAATGCATACTCCTGTGGCTGAAGCAACTTTTGCCAATCAGAAACCAGCACCACCCGTCTGTGTTGTTGCCAGTCGGTAATCACCTCTTCATACGTTTGTTGGTTACCGACCGCACTCAGCACACTCACTATCTCATCGCCAGAGGGTAACTGGCGCGTGTAGTCTACCCAACAGTAGCTTAGCACCACACCGATAAGGCAACACATAAGCAAAGAGAGCGAAAGTTTCATTTAGCAAACATTGAAGCGGGGAAGCAAGATAACGGAATAAAACCGACAAAGTAAAAGGGCAAAAAGAGTAAAAATTCATATCCCTCGCTCTCGCAGGATTGTAGCCTGTGCGATCAAATAAATCAAGATTGCATCTGCCTATTCCATCTTAGTAGTAAAATTACTGCCTTCGCTCGCGTGCTGCGAGTGCAAGCCAACCACACGGACATGTTGCCAGTTCCAAAATTAGAGCTTATTGTTTGAATACAGAAAAACCATGTTGTAGCAAGTTCTTCCGACCCCGACCCATTCGGGATAAACTAATGCCAAGAAATAGAGATAACCCGGTACACCCAATACGAATCCCAAACTTTTCTGTCCTGACTTAAAACTATTTTACCGGAAGATTGTACTTATTTAGATTAATTCAAAATAAGTCTTTTCAATTCCGTTTGATTGACTTATTTTTGCCTGATTAATGGTGTTTAATTAATCCAAATATAGCAAACAAATGGCTGATAATCTGGGAATATTAGATGAGGTAACCAACAGCGAGTACAAGTACGGCTTTGTTACTAATATTGAAATGGATACGGCTCCCAAAGGCCTAAATGAAGACATAGTACGCTTTATTTCGGCCAAAAAGAAAGAGCCGGAGTTTATGCTCGAATGGCGTCTGAAAGCTTTTCGCTATTGGTTAAAAATGGAGGAGCCCAACTGGCAAAACGTTTCTTATCCTAAAATCAATTATCAGGACATCATTTTTTATGCGGCTCCTAAAGAAAGGAAGAAGTACAATAGTCTGGATGAAATTGACCCTGAACTGCGCAAAACATTTGAAAAATTAGGCATCTCGCTCGATGAGCAAAAACGTTTGTCGGGAGTAGCCGTAGATGCCGTGTTTGATTCGGTTTCCATTGCCACCACTTTTAAGGAAAAGTTGCACGAAGCAGGAGTGATTTTTTGCTCAATGAGCGAGGCTATTGAAACTCATCCGGAGTTGGTAAAAAAATACCTTGGTTCGGTAGTACCTTATACCGATAATTATTTTGCCGCTTTAAATGCAGCAGTATTTAGTGATGGCTCGTTTGTGTATATCCCTAAAGGGGTACGTTGTCCAATGGAATTGAGTACATATTTCCGTATCAATGCCGAGAACACGGGGCAGTTTGAGCGCACCTTAATTGTGGCCGATGACAGCAGCTACGTAAGTTACCTGGAGGGCTGCACCGCCCCCATGCGCGATGAAAACCAATTGCACGCGGCCGTGGTAGAGTTAATTACTATGGATCATGCCGAGATTAAGTACTCAACGGTGCAAAACTGGTATCCGGGAGATAAAAACGGCAAAGGGGGAATTTATAATTTCGTTACCAAACGCGGAGCCTGTTTGGGCAATCATTCCAAAATAAGCTGGACACAGGTAGAAACCGGCTCGGCTGTTACCTGGAAATATCCGAGTTGTATTTTAAAAGGTGACTATTCTATTGGAGAGTTTTATTCGGTGGCGGTTACCAATAATTATCAACAAGCCGATACCGGAAGTAAAATGATTCATTTAGGCAAAAATACCCGAAGTAAAATTGTTTCCAAGGGCGTTTCGGCAGGGTTTAGTCACAACTCTTACCGGGGATTAGTGAAAGTGAATAAGAAGGCCGTCAATGCACGTAACTTTACCCAATGCGATTCGTTGTTGCTGGGCGATAAATGCGGGGCACATACTTTCCCTTATATTGAAGTGGCCAATCAGTCGGCACAGGTAGAGCACGAAGCCACAACCTCCAAAATTGGTGAAGACCAAATTTTTTATTGCAATCAGCGGGGTATTGCAACCGAGGATGCAGTAGGGCTTATTGTAAATGGATATTGCCGTGAGGTGTTAAACCAATTACCAATGGAATTTGCTGTGGAAGCACAAAAACTTTTGGCGGTAAGTTTAGAGGGATCGGTTGGGTAAAAAATTAGTTAAACGGAATTATACGTGATATGTTATCAATAAAAAATTTAAAGGCCGGAATTGAAGAAAAGGAGATTCTGAAAGGAATTAACTTAGAGATAAAAGCAGGAGAGGTGCATGCTATTATGGGGCCGAACGGTTCGGGTAAAAGCACCCTTTCATCCGTATTGGCCGGACGAGCTGAGTATGAAGTATCCGGTGGCGAGGTAATATTAAACGGGAAAAACCTGTTGGAGATGGCTCCTGAAGAGCGGGCTCGCGAGGGTGTTTTTATGGCATTTCAATATCCGGTTGAGATTCCGGGAGTGAGTACTACCAATTTTATTAAAACGGCCGTAAATGAAGTACGTAAATATCGCGGGCAGGAAGCACTGGGAGCAGTTGAATTTTTAAACCTGATGAAGGCAAAAATGAAACAGGTAGAAATTGACCAAACCTTATTGAGCCGTTCCTTAAACGAAGGTTTTTCAGGAGGAGAAAAAAAGCGCAATGAGATTTTTCAGATGGCCATGCTTGAACCCAAGCTGGCAATCTTAGACGAAACGGATTCAGGTTTGGATATCGATGCATTGCGTTTGGTTGCAAATGGGGTAAATGCTTTGCGCAATAAGGATAATGCTACTATTGTGATTACCCATTACCAGCGTTTGCTTGATTATATAGTTCCCGATTTTGTGCACGTGCTCTATCAGGGGCGTATTGTAAAATCGGGCGGTAAAGAACTGGCTATGGAACTTGAAGCCAAAGGATACGACTGGATTAAAGAAGAAGTGAAGGAGGCTGAAACAGCATAACCATGAGTACTGTTGCTGCCAATGATATGAACGATTTTTTAGCTGCTGAGATGAAACATTTTCAATCGCAGTTAAATGGGGAGGTAAGTGCTCCGATAAATTGTATTCGTAAGGAGGCGTTCGACCGTTTCAACGAGTTGGGGTTTCCTACTATGCGCCATGAAGAGTGGAAATATACCAACCTTGGACAGATTTTAAATCAACAATATGAATTGGCCAGGGCTTCGTTTCTTCCAGAAGATTTTTTTAATCAACGTCCGTTTGCCGATATACCCGCCAATATTGTGGTGTTTGTAAATGGATTTTACAGCACCGAATATTCAACAATTATTGATGATGTTTCATCGATAGGAATTCACTCCATTGCTAAGTTGCGAATGGAAAAAAGCGAACTGCTCACTGCCCATTTTTCACAATACGCTCCTTATACCAACGATGCCTTAACCGCATTAAATACTGCCTTTTTGCTGGATGGGTTACTGATTCATGTTCCCAAAAACGCGCAGGTAAAACATCCGGTAATTGTATACCATATTACCGAAGCCGAAACAGCTGCGCCATTTATTCAACCCCGCACCATTTTACTGCTCGAAGAGCATGCATCGGTGCAGGTGCTGGAAGTAGCTTTAAGTTTTGGACAGTATCAAAGTTTTACCAATTGCGTTACCGAAGTGCATGTGGGGGCAAATGCAAAATTAAATTACTACAAATTGCAACACGAAGCAGCACATGCCTCGCGCGTTGATTTTACACGTATAGTACAGGAACGCGACTCAACGGTTAATACCCTTACCGTAACTACGCAAGGGGCATTAGTCAGAAATACGTTGCAATTTTACCTTAACGATCAAAATACCACCACGTATTTAAACGGCCTTTACCTTACCGGAAAAGATAGTTTGATTGATAACCATACGCTGGTTGATCATGCCATGCCTCATTGTTACAGCAACGAGTTATACAAAGGAGTGGTGGGAAGCAACGGACAGGCTGTGTTTAACGGAAAAGTGATGGTGCGTAAAGACGCACAAAAAACCAATGCTTACCAGCGAAACGGCAACGTGCTTCTTTCTGACGAAGCCATAGTAAATACAAAACCACAACTAGAAATTTTTGCGGATGATGTAAAATGTTCGCATGGGGCTACCACCGGGCAAATTGATGAAGAGGCGCTGTTTTACCTTCGCTCAAGAGGAATAGGCGTAGACGTTGCCAAAACATTATTGATGCAGGCCTTTGCAGCCGAAGTACTGGAAATGATTGATGACGAAGCCGTGAAAGCGGGGCTTATTCACCTTATTGAAAACAGAATCGCCACTTTGTAAATCATGACCAATCCTTCAGTCATAGGCCGGTTAGATATAGAAAAGATAAGAACTTTATTTCCGGTATTGCATCAGCAGGTAAATGGCAAACCGCTTATTTATTTAGATAATGCGGCCACCACCCAAAAACCAATATCCGTACTTAAAGCCCTAGGCCACTATTACCAATCCGATAATGCCAATATTCACAGGGCGGCACACACCCTTGCGGCACGGGCTACCGAATATTATGAAGCCTCCAGGCACACGGTAAAAGAATTCATCCATGCCAGTGAAGTGGAGGAATGTATTTTTACCAAAGGCACTACGGAAGGAATTAATCTGGTGGCTCAATCGTGGGGACGAAGCAAACTGAAAGTAGGGGACGAGGTACTCATTAGCGGCATGGAACACCACAGCAATATTGTGCCGTGGCAATTAATCAGTGAAGAAAAAGGAGCCACGCTCAGGGTAATTCCGATGAACGAAGCAGGGGAGTTGGTGATGGACGAATTTGAAAAATTGCTTTCACCTAAAACAAAAATGGTAGCGGTGGTGTATGCTTCTAATGCTTTGGGCACCATCAATCCCGTAAAAGAAATCATCGCAAAATCACATGCAGCAGGAGCAAAGGTATTGATAGATGGGGCACAGGCTACCTCTCATATTCCTATTGATGTGCAGGATTTGGGTTGCGATTTTTTTGTATTCAGCGCGCATAAAGTATATGGTCCCACCGGAGTGGGTGTGTTGTACGGAAAGCGTGAGCTATTGCAGCAGATGCCACCTTACCAGGGCGGGGGAGAGATGATTAAAGAGGTAACCTTTGAGCAATCTACCTGGAATGAACTTCCCTATAAATTTGAAGCCGGCACACCCAATATTGCCGATGTGATTGCTTTTAAATATGCCCTGGAATTTGTGAACGAAACAGGTAAAGAAAAGATAGCCGCGCACGAAAAGGAGTTACTCCTAGCGTTTACCGATGGGTTAACGAAATTCGGCCATACCATTCAGCTCATCGGGACGGCTGCCAATAAAGTTTCGGTACAATCATTTTTAATTAAAGGCCAGCATCCGTTTGATACGGGCATGTTGATGGATGCAAAAGGGATTGCCGTGCGCACCGGGCATCATTGTACGCAACCCCTGATGAAACGTTTTGGGGTGGAAGGAACCGTTCGTGCTTCGTTTGCCGTGTACAATACCCTGGATGAAGTAAAAGTATTACTGGAAGCGGTGCATGGATTAACAAAGCAGGTAAATAAGTGAAATCAATAATCGAAGCACAAGACGAGATCATAGCTGATTTTTCCCTTTTTGAGGGAGACATGGAAAGTACACTGTTTTACCTGATGGAACTGGGCCATAAACTACCGGCAATGGATGAATCGCACAAAACCGAAGAGTATCTGGTAAAAGGATGTCAGAGCAAGGTGTGGCTATATCCTCAGGTACAAAATGGGAAAGTGCATTTTGAAGCCGATAGCAATACGGAAATTACCAAGGGACTCATCAGTTTATTAATTACTGTTTGGAACCAACGCACCCCCGATGATATATTGAATTCGGATTTATATTTTATTGAGAAAATAGGTATGAGCCGTATGATAGGATCGCAACGAAGCAATGGTTTTGCGAGCATGATTAAACAAATGAAATATTACGCACTGGCATTTAAAGCTAAACAACTTTGAGTATGAGTGAAGAGTTAAAACAGCAACATCCGGATAAACTGGCTAAAACATGGATTCAGGTGCAGGAAGAGGCAATACAGGTAATTCAAACGGTTTATGATCCTGAAATTCCTGTAAATATTTATGAACTAGGGCTTATCTACGAGGTAAAAGTATCTAACGATCTACGAATAGAAGTTATCATGTCATTGACCTCTCCATTTTGCCCGGCCGCCCAAAGTATGCCTACCGAAATAAAAGAGAAACTGTCTGCCATTGAAGGGGTTCAGGAGGTGGAGGTGAATGTGGTATTTGACCCGCCCTGGACACAGGATATGATGAGTGAAGCTGCCAAACTTCAGCTCGGATTTATGTAAAAAACTCACAGGTAGTGTTTTGTAACCTATTTGCAGTATATTGCGAGTATAATGCAACGTTTGCATTGGTGAAACGGTCATAGATTTTGTAATAGTCAACTACATGCGCCTGCTTAAAATAGCTTCCTTACTCACAGTCTTTTTCTGCTCACCACTTGTATATGCTTCCCATATTTTGGGCGGAAGTATGAGTTATACCTACGTATCGGAAAATGCCTCAACCCAAACTTATAAAGTACGTTTGGTGCTGTACAGAGATAAATCATCAGCTACGCAATTTGATAATCCGATCACCATTGGCGTTCATAAAAATGATGCATCAAAGGCTTACGTATCCGATTATCAGGTAAACTGGATTTCTAAAAAGGATGTTACTCCTCCATCGGGCGGAAGTGGTTGTTCATTCACACCCAATATTGGAATTGAGCAGGCTATATATGAAGTAAACATTACTGTTCCTAAACCATCGACAACCGGTTATATCGTAACCTGGGTAAGATGTTGCCGTACCAGCGGTCAGGTAAATATTGCCGATTTAATGGGGGCTACCTACTCCACCTTTATTCCAAATAGCACATATAGGAATAATTCTCCATCGTTCGTGGGAATTCCTGCACCTTATATTTGTGCAAATGATTTGGCTCAGGTAGCCAATGCGGCAACTGATACTGACGGAGATAGTTTGGTGTACTCCATAGTGCGTCCTTACACCGGTGCTAGTTCAGGAAGCCCTGATCCATACAACAGCATTGGAGTACCTCCCACTTTAAGTTATCCTTTTAATGGAGTCACTTATAATACGGGTTTTAATGCAGCACAACCTTTTGGTGTTACAGGCGTAGCAAATATTAATGCAGCAACTGGCCTTTGTGATTTTAAAGCACCATCGGCAGGAAATTATTCGGTAGCCATTGAAGTGAAAGAGTATAGAAACGGAGTTTATTTGGGAGCTGTAAGACGAGATGTGATTTTACTTGTTCTTAATTGCCCGCCAAATCCACCGGCTAATCTTTCAGGAGCCAACGGAAGCGGTAATACTAACCCAACCGTAATTGCTGGAGAAACTACCTGCTTTCCCATTACATTTACCGATAATCAGGATAGTGTTTATATTACCAGTTTCGGGGATATACTTGACGGAACAGGAGGTTATACCGGACCGAAAGCAATTTTACGGGATACAGCAGGATTTTTAACAGCAACTTCTCAGTTTTGCTGGACACCTGCCTGTAGTTCCGTACGTGCAGCTCCATATATTATCACCGTTCAGGCACGGGATAATGGCTGTCCGCCAAAAGTTTCAACCATCAATTATAGTGTTAAGGTGGATCCCTTTGTAGGTGCTAATTCTATAACGGGAAATAAATTTATTTGTGCCCCCATTAACAATGAACCTTATGCCATTACCCCAAGAGTAGGCTCAACTTATTTTTGGATCGTTACCGGAGGAACTATTGCATCGGGGCAAAATACCTCTGCCATACGAGTCAACTGGCCTTCCACATCAACTATCGGCACTGTAACAGTTGTAGAAACAAATGCAAAAGGTTGTGTTGGAATTAATAATACCATCACCGTTACCGTAGAGGCAAAACCACTTGCCAAAACCATGAGTGGCGATATTATTCCCTGCACCGGTGATGTGGGAAGCACTTATTCCATTCCTTCTGGCCCCAACGGAACTATTTATTTTTGGGGTATTACCGGAGGGGTCATTACAGCCGGTAATAATACGGCACAAGTGAATGTAAATTGGGGCAGTTCGGGAACAGGTCAACTTTATGTGGTAGAAAAAAGTGCTGCAGGATGTATTGGCGATACCACCTATTTAAGCATTACCATACGACCAAAGCCGATTACCAATGCAGGCTTAGATTTAAAATCATGCGATCCAGGTGCTCCGGTACAGTTGAATGCTTCGGGTGCTGTTATTTATACATGGAATGCCGACCCTACCTTATCGTCTGCTACCCTGCCAAATCCTTTTGCAAGTCCTGTTGTTACTACCAAGTATATTGTAGCAGGCTCTTTGGTAATCGGAGGATGTATTACCTACGATACAGTGGTAGTAAATGTGTATTCAAGGCCTTTGCCCGTGAGCATAACAGGCGATCAGCAGCCATGCGAAAAAACAAATGGAGTAAATTATAAAGTTACTCCTGTTGTGGGCTCTACTTATAAATGGTTTGTTGAAGGCGGAGTTATTTCCGGAACTACTATCGGCTCCACCGTAATTGTGAATTGGGGAGGCAAGGGTAACGGGCGGGTGATGTTGATTGAAACAAACTCGGCAGGTTGTGCAGGGGATACTGTTTTTTATCCGATAACTATCCGCGAGGTACCAGTGGTGGATGCCGGTATTGATACCGTAATTTGCGAGGGGCAATCGGTGCAAATGGAAGCCTCAGGCGCGGTTATTTTCAGGTGGAACACCTCATTGGCATTAAGTGACTCAAATATTGCAAATCCTATAAGCAGTCCGTTAAAAAGTATTCGGTATTATGTAACCGGACTACTTGTATCGGGAGGATGTCCGGCTTCTGATTCAGTTGACATAACAGTGTTGAACAGACCCTTGCTGAATATAGGCGAAGGAGACACGATTTGCGAAGGAACAACGGTTGAATTAAAGGTATTGGTAGGAACCAACTTTAGATGGAATACCGGAGATACTGCCAAAAGTATTTTTGTTACTCCGGCCATCACGTCCAATTATTGGGTACTGGTACAAAATCAAAAATGTATTTTCGATACGTTGAAGGCTTTCGTGGTGGTTTATCCAAAACCTCGCGCACTTTTTACCCCATCTGATACAAGCAAAATTGAACCGCTCACCGTTATTTTTACAAACATGTCAACGGGAGCGACAAAATACAATTGGACATTTGGAGATGGGATAGGTAAGTCAACGGATTTTAGCCCTACTTACACCTACGAGTTTCCCGGTAAGTATATTGTGAAGCTTATCGTTGAGAATACACTGGGATGTAAAGATTCGCTTATTTTCGATAATATTCACGTAATTGAGCAATTATACTACATCCGTATTCCTAACGTGTTTACTCCTGATGGCGATGGAATCAATGATTTCTTTCAACCTGATTATTGGGGGTACATATCAATAAAGGGAGAGATATACAACCGCTGGGGGCAAAGGGTATATGATTGGAAAGGTGATGATTGGTGGGATGGAAATTCAAAATTGAACGAAGCTGCATCTGGTGAATACTATTATTTTATTTATTGCGAAGGGCGAAGGGGAAGAAAAGATATGTTTAAAGGAAGTGTTACACTTATCAGGTAATATTTTCTTTTATCTCTGATTTAGCTATTTTCGCCCACTAATTGCATTTTAAAATTTATGGCAACTACTGCTGATCTTTCAAACGGAGCGTTTATACGCCACAATGGTGAATTATGTCAGGTATTAGAATACATTCATCGTACTCCAGGAAACTTAAGAGCATTCTATCAGGTAAAACTTAGAAATGTTAAATCGGGTAAACAAATGGAACACCGTTATCGTGCAGGTGAGGATATAGAGTTTGTTCGGGTTGAGTTTAAAGAAATGCAATATTTGTATAAGGATGGTACAAGTTTGGTGATGATGGATTTGGAAACTTTTGACCAGGTTTACATTGACGAAACACTACTTGGTGATGCGGCCAAACTGATGAAAGAGGAGATGATTGTAAAAGTGGCTTTTGAAGGAGATACAGCCATTACTGCTGAGCCTCCCACTTTTGTGATTATGGAAATTACATATACCGAGCCTGGGGTAAGAGGAGATACAGCTACTAACACGTTGAAACCTGCCACTACCGAAACTGGTGCCGAAATTATGGTACCTCTTTTTTGTAATGCAGGAGAAAAAGTTAAAATTGACACCCGAACTGGTCAGTATGTTGAACGGGTTAAATAAACCATCGAATTTTATGCTTAAAAGCCCAGCATTTGGCCGGGCTTTTTCCCTTACAAATGGAAATTGACTAGTTGTTCATCGGTAAATAATTTCAGAAGTAACCGGGCACACTTTTTTTAGCATTGCGCTTACTCCACAGTATTTATCAAGCGATAGATTCACTGCTTTCATCATTTTTTCCTGATCTGCCGAGTTCAGGCTAATCACGTACTTGATGTGAATATGCGTGTACACTTTCGGATGTTCGTCACTTAAAGTCCCGTTTACTATAATAGTAAAATTACTATAAGGTACATGCATTTTATTCAATATGGAGACTACATCAATTCCTGTGCACCCTCCAAGTGCCGATAAAATGAGTGGCTTGGGAGTGGGGCCTTTATCGCTTCCCCCTCCGGCTTCATCTATATCAAGAATAATGGAATGATTGTTTATTACTGATTCGAACGACATTCCATCGGTATAATGTGTTTGTACTACATGTGAAGTTTGCATAGTGGGTTAATTACTGCTTATTTTACTCTGAATGGTTTTAATAAGCTGGTTTGTTGGAATTACACCGGATTGACGCCAAAGTATTCGACCCGCTTTGAACAAAATAAGCGTAGGGACTCCCTGAATTTGATAGGCAGCTGCTGCCTTCGGATTTTTGTCCACATCTACTTTGATGATTCGAACTGTATCGCCCATGCTTTTGGCCGTATCTTCCAGAATAGGAGCCATCGTTTTGCAAGGGCCGCACCACTCGGCAGAGAAATCAACCAGTACGGGTATTTTATCATTAACCAATTCGTTAAATGAAGCCATGATTAGTTATCTTTTGTTTTTTCCTTTTTCACTAAACTAAATGCCATTCCACCCATAATAGCTCCGTAAGCCGTGCTAATATATGGGTTAGAAATTATCATACAAGAGCCATCAGAACAACCAACAAATTTCCAATAAAAGAAACCTGCTGCTGCACCGGTAATTAACCCGATATAAACCCAAATGTTTCTATCTGTAATTTTTTTCATCTATACCTCCTCGGGAATTACCAGCATAAACCCGTGCTCTTTAATTTTGGTTATCCCGCCCTGTACATTAATGATATGCTTAAATCCATGTTTTTTTAAAATCGAAGCTGCCATCATAGAGCGGTATCCTCCGGCACAATGAATTAGGTAAGTTACCTCTTTATCTAGTAAACTAATATGACGTTCTAGCTTGGCTAGTGGTATTAATTCAGCACCTGCAAGCACCCCGCTAGCCCATTCTGTTTTGTTGCGCACATCAATAATTTTATGGGTTCTTGTATTTAGTGAATGCTCCAGCATAGAAGCTTCGATACTGTTTATGGTATCAACTGTTTTTCCTGCGTTAGCCCAGGCCTCAAATCCACCTTCAAGGTATCCGTAAACATGCTCATAACCCACTCTGGCTAACCGCAGAATAGCTTCTTTTTCTTTGCCGTTGTCGGATACAATAAGAATGGGAACCCCGTGATCAAGCAAAGAGCCTACCCACACTGCATATTGGCCGTCTAATCCGATATTGATAGAACCGGGAATAAATCCTTTTTCAAAAGTATTAGTATTTCGGGTATCCAGCACTATTGTTTCTTTGAGCATTTCGCTCTCAAACTGGGCAATGGAAAGGGCAACTGCATTACGCGACATCACCTCGTCAATATTGTCATATCCCTTTTTGTTGATTGCCGCATCAATGAAAAAATAGGTAGGAGGTTCTTCCAGTCCTGAGGTGACAGCGGCAACAAATTCATCTTTTGTCTGGCAGCATAATGCATAGTTTTGTTTACGTTGATGGCCAATGGTGCTGGTAGTTTCTTTTCCAATATTTTTTCCGCATGCCGACCCGGCTCCATGCCCAGGGTAAACAATAACATCATCGGGTAGCGGCATTAATTTCGCATGAATCGAATCATACAGCATGGCGGCTAAATCTTCTTTTGTCAGGTTTGATTTAACAGCTAAATCCGGACGGCCCACATCTCCAACAAAAAGCGTATCTCCGGTAAACACGGCATAAGCTTTAGTGTTTTCATCTTGTAATAAAATACAGCTCGACTCAGTTGTATGTCCTGGCGTATGTAATAATTTAAGGGTAATATTTCCTAACGGGAAATTCTCTTCATCTTTGGCAACGTATATGTTGTATGCGGCTATGGCTGTAGGGCCATAGATTATTTGAGCTCCAGTTTTTTTTGCCAGATCAATATGGCCTGATACAAAGTCGGCATGAAAATGTGTCTCAAAAATGTATTTTATTCTCGTACCTCTTTGTTTGGCTAATTCTATATATGGGGTAGTTTCTCTTAGCGGATCTATGATGGCAGCTTCGCCATTTGATTCAATATAGTAGGCGGCTTCCGCAAGACAATTGGTGTAAAGTTGTTGAATATACATAGGTTACCTAAATTAATTTATTGTTCAAATTTTCTTATATTATTTAGTATCTTAAATATGATATATATCAATTAATTTTTTTGATTGTTATTAATATTTATATATGAACATGTGTTCATATATTGTGCCAAAAAAATCAACTCATAAGGCAATCACATTTGTCAATACACTTGAGTACCTGTAACAGATTTTTTTCCTTCAGGCTATAAAGCATATTATTCCCTGATTTAACCGAGGTTAAAAGTCCCTTTAGCTTCATATTAGATAGGTGGTGGGAAAGCAATGATTGCTCGCATCCGGTTAATTCTACCAATCCGCTTACTGACAATTGGTCGGTTTTCTGCAAACATTTAATAATTGCCAATCTTGTAGGGTGAGCAATGGTTTTAAGGATGAATGCCGCTTTCTCGAGCTTTTGTTGATTGAATACCATAAACCTTAATGCAAATATATGAACATATTTGCATATAATTATATCTACGTGATTATGACCATTGCTAAGAGTAAACATTACTTTATTGCCGTCATTTCGCCCAATCCTAATCTGACCTAGATTAACGAAATAAAAGAGGGTATGGTATTTAGATTTGCCAGCAGAAGCGTTCTTCAATTTCCGGAATCCGTAACTTAAATTGTTTCGGTTGTGACGAAAATAACTTAGCGGATAAATTGCGATTATTTGCGTTGTAGTGATACCATTCTGGCTTAGGCTAAACGGATTTTCAAGTTTTCCTACTCGCATATTTCCCATATTGTTATGTGGAAACTGAAGTAAGTGAATCACGTTGGCAAATGCACAGAGCTATAAGTGAGCCTTTATTTAACGATCGCATTATTTTGTCAAAATGCTTTTTGCATTTGCCACCATATTGCCGTTGGATACATTGCATTTCCCCTTCCAATTTCAAAACGACCCGGACTGATTTTGAAGCAGGAATATTGGCATGAAGCAACTATTTAAAGTTTGTTTTTATTTAAAATTTGATTTCTATTTTTGCCATTTGGATATAGTACAGGAGCATAAATTGAGAAAGAACAATTGACTTTGGAAGATAGCGATAATTGATATATTTTTTTAGATCAATGATACAAACTATTTCAAAAGATAGCTTTTTTTGCATCAAAAATGGGAAAAGTCAGTTTAATGATTGAAAAATTGATATGGTTAATAATTGCGTGCAAATGTGCATGTGAGATGATAAAGATTCTTTCTGTTTCAGGTATGTTTCGACCCAAATATTCTACATATTTCTCAACCTAATTGCGTTATGGTAAATTGTTATTGTCCGATTAAGGGAGAAGATGGGTATTGTTTAAATTCAAATAACAATTTTACGAAGGAGTGGATTGTTAAATTAGTTTATGAGAATACCCAGATTTATCGCCCACCTGTTACTTCAGCTACAAGCGATTAAATGAGACTTACTACTCAATTACTCCACTACATAGAAAAGATTTCAAAAATTTACTTACGGATTTTTTGCCGGGAAATAAAAAGCAAATACATACATGATTCTTTCGCGCACCACATATCATTACGCCTTCTGTTTCGCATCTTTAACTATTGCAGTTATGTATTCAAACGTCCGAGAAGAGCAAATTCTCTGGACTGTGTTTTTATGATGAAGTTTGCAAATTATAAATATAAGCAACATTAATTTGTACATAAATGAAATATAAAATAACTTATAAAAAAGGGGCTTCTATAATTGCGTTGTTAGTTTTTATAGTTTCAGGAATTTCTTCCTGTTCGCATTACGATGAAATTATTAAAAACCCTGTATTCAGCAGGCATGGAGATAGTGAAAGCCATTATCTTGGTAGAAATTGCATGGAGTGTCATAAATCGGGTGGACAAGCAGTAACTTTTTTTGACACACAGCAAATATGGAATATTGGGGGGAGCATCTTTAATTCTGATGGAATTACTCCTAATTCAAATGGAACACTTTATTTGTATACCAAAGCAAATGGACAGGGAGTGTTGAAGTACGTTATTGAGGTCGATGCTAATGGGAATTTTTATACAAATCAAATTATTGATTTTAGAGAGGCATTATTCCCCTATATACGAAGTGCACTTGGTACTTCGGCATATATGAGCACCTCCCTTACCACCGGAGCTTGCAACAGTTGCCATGGAGTAACCACAGCGCGTATCACTATTAACTAGAAAATATTTTTGAATGAAAATACTTAAAATACTATTGATTGCAGCTTGCTTTTCAGCGTTCAGTTCCTGTTATTACGATAAAGAAGAAGAATTGTATCCTAATTCTTTTGGGCGATGCGATACCACTAATTCAACTTATTCGGTACGTGTCAGGAAAATACTTGATGCCAACTGTATGGGAAGTGCATGCCATGATGGAGCAACACCTTCGGGGTGGGATCTATCTACCTATGCCGGAGTATCGGCAGCAACTGTACGAGGTAATCTTACCGGTGCAATTAATCAGGTATCTGGCTTTTCAGCTATGCCTAAAAACAGACCAAAACTATCTGATTGTGACATCGCAATTATTCAAAATTGGGTGAGCAACGGAGCCAAAAACAATTAAACTTTGCAATGAACATGCAGAAAATTATAACCATCCTTACTCTCGCTTTTTCCTTGCCTGTAATGGCGCAGGAAGATATGTTGGCCGAATTAGAGCAAAATAAAGCGAAGGAAGAACCCAAACTTGTGTATGCTACTTTCAAGTCTACCAGATTGGTTAGTGGCCATACTACTGAGCTTATTGCTAAAAAGCATCTTGACTTTCGAATTGCTCATCGTTTTGGCAATTTAAATTCTGGAGTTGAGGAGTTTTTTGGATTAGATAGAGCTACCTTACGTCTTGGATTTGAATATGGGATCAACAATCATCTGATGGTGGCAGTTGGTCGTTCTACCGTAAATAAGACAATTGACAGCTATATAAAATATAAAATACTTTCTCAGAAAGAAGGAGGGATGCCCATAACGCTTACTTATTTTGGTAGTGTAGCTGCCAAAACTGCAAAATGGACGGATCCTACCCGAAACAATTACCTTACTTCACAGTTAAGTTATATCAATCAGTTACTTTTTGCCCGTAAAATAAACGACTTATTGTCGGTTCAACTAATGCCTACTCATATTCATAAAAATTTGGTTACTTATACGAAAGATCCAAATGATATTTTTGCCCTCGGAGTTGGCGGAAGTATTAAAATTACTCGAAGTACACGCTTTAATGTTGAGTACTACCCCTTGCTTAATGGAAATAGCGAAAATGTGTATGGTAATGTTTTTGCGTTCGGATTTGATATTGAAACCGGAGGACACGTTTTTCAGGTACATTTTACCAACAGCATTGGGCTGATAGAACAACAGTTTATTGCCGAAACTACCGGAAAGTGGAGCAAGGGAGATATCAGGTACGGGTTTAATATTTCGCGTACCTTTTCGTTTGATAAACGGGGAAAGAAATAAGTTTTCTTACATAACAGAAAAGTTGCAGGGATAATTATCAGGTAATAACAGTGCTTATGCCCTGCTATGTATTGGCCAATGCATATGTTTTGCTGCATTGCCCTTACTAATGGATATACCGGTTAAACTGACCATCATTTTTACAGTGAAACAATCGGGGCGTTTTGGGACGAGGAGCGAAAACTGGTAGAGCAGGGATACTGCACAATAAATTTTCCTTTTACCGGGGTATCTGTGCCATCCTTAAGTATGGACGTGCATTGGGATATTGAACACGTGCATGGATACCTAACTTCATGGTCGGCAGTGCAACATTTCATAAAGGCCAATGGGTTTAATCCGGTTGATAAATTACTACCCACACTAAGGCCTTTATGGAAGGGAGTAATGCCGGTGCGTTTTCCATTGCATATCCGGGCCGGAAGGGTATAATTTTTTACGTACGGTGAAGTAAAAACAGGGTGCAGGAGAACAAAAAGAAAGCCCCCGTTTGATGTAAACTGGCAAGGCTTACCGGAACACCCATTAATAAAGTAAACATACCTAACATGAATTGCATTAAAACAATAAACAGTAAAGCGTTTACCAGTTTTTTTTGGAGCAAATTCACCGGTGAATTTTTTGCTCTAAGGTAAATGACAACTACGCAAAGGGTAACCACGTAAGCTAAGCAACGGTGTATAAACTGTACACCAATGGCGCCTTCTACAAAATTTTTCCAAACAGGCTGAAGCAACCAGACATCATCAGGTAACCAATCATTCCCCATCATAGGGAAGGTAGGATAAATGTATCCGGCTTTTAATCCGGCCACAAACGCACCATACGTAATTTGTATCACAACAAGGGTAAGCAGTAATCTGATTAAATTTTTAAATCCTGTTGATTCAGTTCGTTTTTCGGGGTATACTAAATCTAATGCATACCAAAAAGTGAAACCAAATGTGGTAAAGGCTGTTATTAAATGAGCCGCCAACCGATAGTGACTTACATGCGGATTTTTTACCAGTCCGCTTTTTACCATATACCACCCAAGTAAACCTTGCAATGCCCCCAAAGCAAGCAATACCAACGATTTTTTCAGAAATCCTTCCGGAAATTTCTTACGAACGATGAACCAAATGAATGGAATAATAAAAACAATTCCGATAAGCCTGCCGGTGAACCGGTGATAAAACTCCCAAAGGTAAATGTTTTTAAAATCAGCCAGTGAAAAGTGGTGATTGATGAGCAGGTACTCCGGAGATTGTTTGTACTTTGTAAATTCGGTATTCCAGTCGGCCTCATTCATGGGAGGGAGCGAACCTGTGGGGCTCCATTCAACCATAGAGAGTCCGGAATGGGTTAAGCGGGTGATGCCTCCTATAATTACCATGAGGTAAATAAGCAGGCAACCTGTAAGCAGCCAAATGATAAGATGTTTATGCGGATTATCCGAAACGTTTAGTTGCATATATTGATGTGAGAAATACTTGCTTTACGAAAAACTTAAGCCCTCTAAAAGGACACACAAAACTACGTGCTTTTTGTGGAGATAACACCATTTTTTCAGTACGATTTCTACCGTTTAATTTAGAGCAAAACTGAATCTATTGCTACAGCATTAACATCTGATTTTTTTATGATAGAAGAGCAGTAAATTTGATGCTAATTTATCTTGGATGAAAATTTTGAGGAAGGAAATTGGCGTAACGAAATTTTTGCCCTTTTGTTTGAAAATAAATACGTAATATAGAAATCATGTTACAAGCAGAAATGACCGAATTGTACGTTCGAGAAATAAATAAACTTATTAAGGAAATCGGGCAGTATGAAACCGATGCCGAATTATGGAAAACAAAAGAGGGTATCAATAATTCAGGAGGTTGTTTATGCCAGCATTTAACCGGTAGTTTGTTGCATTTTATTGGGGCTACGTTGGGCAATATAGGATACATACGAAACAGGGACAATGAATTTATTAATTCAGATAAGAGCAGGGCAGAGTTGATTTCAGGATTGGAAAATGCCCGCGAAGTAATAACACATACTTTTGCCACCCTGTCTGCTGAAACACTGGATAAAGAATTTGCATTTGACTTTGCCGGGAAACAAAGCACCCGATTTTATCTATTGATGTTTTTAGGGCATCTTGCTTATCATTTAGGACAAATTAATTACCACCGCAGGTTAATCTAAAATTACCGATTGCCATTTTAGTTTTCTGCTGCCGGTTAAACCACCAACAAGATCCAATTGAAACCTGACGAATACTTACCATGACATTAGCAACAACACCACAACCACCCTATTTCGCTGTCATTTTCACGTCACTCAGAACCAATATACAAGATGGGTATGATGACATGTCAATACAATTGGTAGAGTTGGCTAAAACTCAGCCCGGATATATAAGCATTGAAAGTGCCCGCGATGCCTCAGGTATGGGTATTACTGTTTCTTATTGGGAAAGTGAAGAAGCAATACTTAATTGGAAACAGCAGGCCACGCATGTTTTTGCACAACAAAAAGGCAAAGAAGAATGGTACAAACAGTACCATGTACGGGTATGCAAGGTAGAACGGGCCTATAGTTTTTAGCCTTAAGGGCATAAAAAAACTCCCGACTACAAATCGGGAGTTTTTGGGTGAGGTAAGATTTATTTACCCATTTGCATATCTGAGTAGTGTTTATAGTATGCTTTTTCGATATCAGTTGGTTTGATGTTTTCTTTATTGCGGCTGTATTTTAAGCGGTGAGAGAAGAACTGATCGGCAATATCATCACCGGTTGATTGAAGCAATACGATATCGGGTTCAATGTACTTAGCGCGTTCGTCCCATAACGTTACATAATCGTCAATTGAGTAGCCCCAGTTGGCGGCATTCACAATTTCTTTATCAGGGAAAATGGCCTGAATTTTAGCAGTACCGGTTTTATCATTATCCAGAAAAGGGAAAAAGAATCCTGAGTCGCCAATTAGCAATACGCGTTGTTTTTTCTTTGGAAATGTTAAGTCGTAATCCATGCGTAATCCCTGACTGTTTGTTTTAATTCGATAAGGAAGATTTTTTCCTCCATCACGTATTTCGTCAAGGTTTGGTTCAAAATCACCGAATAGGGTCGGACGACCTTGGTCAGGAAAAGTTTGGGTGCTTTTGCTGGTGGTATATTGTTTAATCACCTTAGCCATAGCATTAGCAACTAACTCGGCTCCTTTTTCACGCAGGTGTCCGTCAATCGGCATGTAGGTGATGTCCTGTGGCTTGTATGGCATAAAAATTTCGGAGAAATCAAGGAAAATTACGTTGTTGGCTGCACACAATTCTTTGATATATTTTTTACCCACCTTCTGAACTTTGGTTTCCGAATCCCCAATTTCGGTGGTGAGCCAACAAAATACTACCTGAATATTGGACGATCGCAAGTTTTTTACAAAATTTTCAAAATACATTTTGTACCGCTCTTTAATTACCTGAAGGGTGGCGCGTGCAAGTGAGTCGTTGTCATCATAAATTTCATCTCGTGGAATTAACTCATAATTCATAGTTGATTCTTCGGTAGCATTGCTTGCCGACATATCAACCTTTTCACTGCTTACGGTTTCACTGATAACACTGTTTGAATCTTTGCTTTTGTACCAGAAAAAGTAAAGAAGCCCCCCGACTATTGCCAGAGCAAATACAATACGTAGTAATAGTTTCATTTGATATAAATTTTAGAATTGAAAGTAAAGGAATTCATTTTGATTGTTCAAATTATCTGACGAAAAAATAACCACTATGATAGTGGCATAGGCTGTCCAACGAATCATGTAGTTAGTATTTTGCAAATCAAGCCCATAGTCTTTTTTACGCTGTATCCATTCTATAAGAAAAAGTACTCCTCCCCACATCAATCCATCTTTCACTGCAGAGAAATACGGCATAGTGAACAAAGATTCGCTGCATATACGCGACCAAAGGGCTTGAAATTTGGTAATGCTACCCGAACGAAATACCAATTGTGATGCCGCCCAAAATAGCCAAACTAAAATAGCACTAACTACCGAATAAACTACATGAGGAATTATCTGAGACCATTTTTTTCTTACTTCTTTCGTAAGCACTTCATAGCCTAAAACAATTCCATGCATCAATCCCCAAATAACTGCGGTCCATTGGGCACCATGCCACAAGCCGCTTAATGTAAAACTGATAATGGCAGCATAAACAATTCCCCATTTTCCCCAGCTTCGTTTACCGAATGAAATGGGCATATATAAATAATCTGTAATCCAGGAACTGAGTGAAATGTGCCACCTTCGCCAAAACTCGGTTAAAGAAGTAGCAAAATAGGGGAAGTTAAAATTTTTCAGAAGGTCGAAGCCTAATAGTCGGGCGCAGCCAAGCGCAATATCCGAGTACCCCGAAAAGTCGCAATAAATCTGAATCGTAAATGCAAGTGTGGCTAAAATAATATTGCTACCGCTGGAAGCATCGCTAGCATATACGTAGGTTACAAATTTTCCGATAGAATCGGCTACAACGGTTTTTTTGAAAAATCCCCAAAGCATTTGGCTTAGTCCGCTTTCCATTTTATTCCAACTAAAGCTACGTGGGTTGGTAAATTGGGGAAGCAGGTGGCCGGCCCGTTCAATGGGTCCTGCCACCAACTGTGGGAAAAAAGCTACATGTGTAATAAAATCCACGTAATCATCTGCCGGTTCATAGGTTTCCTGATATACATCAAAGGTGTACCCAAGCACATGGAAAGTGAAAAAACTTATTGCAAGCGGAAGTAAAATATGTTCGGGCGAAAAGAGGATTTGCCAGCCCAAAGTATTGGCTGCATCTACAAATGACTGAACAAAAAAGTTGAAATATTTAAAATAACACAGCACGCCCAAATGCACTACTGCACTTAAAACCATGAGCCATTTGCGTGTGATTTCTTTTTTTTGTTTTCCAAGCGCTATGCCCATAAGGTAGGCAAAAGATGAACTGAGCCAAAGCAAAAGGAATAATTGCAGAATATGGTAATGCCGCTCGTTGAAACCTTTTGCCACATTTAACCATGCTTCTTCAAACCTGAAGTTAAAAAGTAGTTTGGCAATTTTGTTTTGGGGCATCGCAGCAGCACAATAAAAAAAGTAGCTGCCGAAAAGCAACACTATATTTTGTGCTTTTCTGGATTTTAGAAGCGACCAATATAGCAGGTAAATTACTGTAAGGAAAAGAAAAAAGGAGAACGAGGTAAAAAGCATGGTTTAACAAAAAAGTTCAGGCCGGAAGTTTTTTTAGTATGCAGGCACACAAGTCGCCTATGTTGTTGAATTTAATTACTTCGTTAAGTTTAAATTTTATTTTATAGTGATTTTCAACCGCATCAATCAGCATTACATGGGTGAGCGAATCCCAACCATCTACATCAGCCGCGGTGGTTGCAGGGGTTAAATGGAGCTGCTCTTTTTTCAAAACGGTTTTGAAAATTTCGGTTACATGGGTTAAAACTTCTTCTGGTGTCATTTGGTTAGATTATTTTTTCCATGAGCAATTTACTGTTTCCGGGCAATAAATTGCTCACGTTTGGGTTATTTGCTTTTTTTTTAATTGCAATATGAAAGCCTGCTTTTTCGTAGGCACTCACTGCCGAATCATTATTGGCCATTAAAATAATCTGAGCCTTATTAATATCCGGCCTACGTTTTTTGTGTACCGCAATATGCTCTGCAATCAGCTTTTTGCTCAGCCCCAACCCTCTGAATTCTTTTTTGGTGTAAATACATTCTAACTGAATCGCGCCTTCTTCTCTTGGTATAGATACTTCATCCAGTAACATAATGGATTCAGATGCCGCAATAAATTTTTCTTTTCCTATAAAATACATGAGGGTATTCGCCTTAAGCATATTACTTTGACCTACCTCGCCCTCTACCCAAGAGCATATTGCTGAGGCATTTTTCCCCTCAACTTTGGCAATCAAAAATCCGGATAGGCATAATTCCTGCCCGGTAATGTCTTCATCTAATATATTATTAAGGGTGCCGATAAATTCTTTTTCCGAAAGGTTAAATATGGCACTATAACTCAGTAAAGAGGTTCCGCTTTTTTCGGCCTCAAGAATACTCTCAATAATAAACTCTTTATCAGTTGCGGTGGCTTGTTGAATTGTAATTTGAGGGTTCATTTTTATAATTGTGCACTCAGTGCTTTGCGGTCGGTTTTTCCATTGGCATTTAACGGAAAACTATTAACCCGATGAATAAATTGCGGAATCATGTATGCGGGTAAACTGGTTTTTAATAAATCCAGAAGTTGCTCATCGGTTGTTCCGGTGGGTTCAGTGAAAAGGTGCAATTCATCAATCTTTTTATCATTTGTTTTAACAATTGCTACTGTATTTACACCTTGCAAACATTTTTTTGCATAAAATTCAATTTCGCTCAGTTCAACCCTAAAGCCTTGTAGTTTTACCTGATGATCCGATCTGCCGCAATACGAAAAATCGCCATCGAGATCTCTGAAACAGATATCACCTGTTTTGTAAAAACGTATCCCGTCTTTTTCAAAAAAGGCTTCTTTATTCTTTTCAGAATTGTTTAAGTACCCCTTGGTAAGTTGTGAGCCAGAGATACAAAGTTCTCCTTTTTCTCCATCTGCCATTTCATTTTGATTTTCATCAATGATTATGCATTGGGTTGATATCATTTCATGACCTATACACACCATGTCGTTGTAAGCCTTTACTTTGTTGTTAGCAATATGATAGGCGGTGCAAAAAATGGTTGCTTCAGTTGGCCCATATACATTCCATATTTGTGCATTTGGAATGCACTTTTGCCATTGTGTTACGGTAGATTGAAGAAGTGCTTCTCCACAAAAAAGAGAATATCGCATGGCGGGGAGGTTAATTTCTTCAAAATATGGTTGTAGCAATTGAATCATGGATGGTACCATGAGCGCAAAAGTGATATTTTGATCTTCGAGTGTGGTGTAGATGTTAAGGTATTTTACTCCGGTATTAGGTAACGTATAAACCGAAGCCCCAACGCATAATGGAGCAAGGTATGACATCACGGATAAGTCGAAAGTGAGATCGAACATTTGCAAAAATTTATCGCTTGGCTTTAAATCATTGAAAATTTCAAAAAATGCGTATAAAAAGGCATCTATATTTTCGTAGGTAATTGGAACACCTTTGGGAACTCCTGTGGTTCCTGAGGTGAATAGTATGTAGGCTTCTGTTTGATCATTGGTGTCCGTTTTAAATTCATAGTCGGCATCGGCTTTAAATTCAGGCTGTACTATGGTAACTAAATTGAAAGCACCTTCTTCGGCCTGGTTTTTATTTCCCAGCACTGTTTTTAATCCGGCCTGGATGATAATTTGTATATTTTTATTTTCTGGGTGACCCGGATGTATGGGTACGTACGTTTTGCCACTAAGCAATATAGCTAAAACAGATGCATACGTTTCAATGGAGTTATCCAGTAAAACTCCGATGCGTTGCTCATTAGAGGTTTGTTCAGCTAAGTAAATTCCTGTCGATCGAACCGCTTGTTGAAGCGTGGCATAAGAATAACTTTTGTCATTAATTACAAAAGCAGTTTCTCCTTTTTGGTTATTTAACGAATGGATAAGACGGTGAAGGAACGGAACCATGTTGTATTAGGTATGTTTGGGTGCAATATACTTTACCAAAACACTCCTGCAAAAAAAAATAACGAAAATTCCGGCTAAAGCAATAAACTTAATAAAGTAATCAGTTTGGAAGTGACTATTTTGCAGCCTGAATGTTGTGCACTGTTTTTCAAAACAAAGAATATCGTTTTTTCTTAAGCGCCCGAGTGCTGCTTACGTTCGCCTTACAAATACAAAATGTTGTGGTAAGCTGGCAGATATTTAAACTTACCAATGACCCCTTGTCATTAGGATTAATTGGGTTGGCCGAGGCCATTCCTGCCTTATCTATTGCTTTATATGCAGGTCATTTGGCCGATAAACATAATAAACGGACTATTCTTATCGTGGCACTTGGAGTATTATTGAGTAGTTCCGTTGGCATATTATGGGTGACACTTCCTCGCGGGCAGGAAAGTTTTAGTGTATTAACGCAGGTCAGGTATTTGTATTTGTTTATTTTGGTAAGCGGATTTGCACGCGGGTTTTACGCGCCCACGGCTTTTTCTTTTTTGCATAATCTGGTAAAGCGCGAACACCTTACTGTTGCCTCTACCATCAACAGTTCCTCTTGGCAAATGGCTTCTATCATTGGGCCGGCAATAGGCGGTTATTTATATTTGGAGGCAGGTATTACCATTGTTATCACAAGTGTAGTTATTTTTTCTTTGGCAGCATTGGGTTGTTTGTTTTCAATACGATCGAAACCAGTTAAATATATGGAAACAGGCGAGAGCATTAGCTTCAGGCTTTCCGAGGGTATCCGTTTTGTGTTTCGAAATAAAGTAATATTAAGCGCTTTGTCGCTTGATTTATTTGCGGTGTTGTTTGGAGGTGCTGTGGCATTGCTGCCTGTTTTTGCGGATACCATTTTGCACGTGGGACCTGATGGATTAGGTTTGCTGCGCGCAGCCCCTTCACTCGGTGCAAGTATGCTTATGCTATGGCTCTCGTTGCGCAAACCACAGGGAAAACCGGGTGCTCTATTGCTTTGGTGTGTAGCAGGATTTGGGTTGTGCATGATTGCTTTTGCTGTGTCAACCAATTTTTATCTTTCCCTGTTTTTTCTCTTTTTGAGCGGAGCTTTTGACAGTGTAAGTGTTGTGGTACGAGGCAATATTTTGCAGTTACAAACACCCGACCATATGCGCGGGCGGGTGTCGGCAGTAAATACCATGTTTATTGGTTCAAGTAATGAAATAGGTGCCTTTGAGAGTGGCGTTGCCGCACGGTTAATGGGAATCGTGCCCTCGGTCATCTTTGGTGGATGTATAACCTTGTTGGTTGTGGGATTTACTGCTGTAAAATCAAAAGCACTAAAAAAGTTCAAGTATGAGTAAGAATAAATTCAAAAGAAATTACTTAACCATCATGGTATTAATTGGAACAATATGTTCCTCTTATCGGGCTAATGAAGCAACCATAAAATTAATCAAAGTTTGCGAAGGTTTAACCTCTCCTGTTGCCATGACTACAGCTAATGATGGCAGTGGGAGGTTGTTTATATGCGAACAAAACGGATGTATTCGTATAGTTAAAAACGGAGTGTTGCAGGCTGAACCTTTTTTATCTGTTCAGGACAAACTTATTCCGCAAACAAACGATTACAGTGAGCGTGGATTATTGGGGCTGGCTTTTCACCCGCAGTATAAAACCAACCGTAAGTTTTATGTGTACTACAGTGCCAGCAGCCCCATTCCCGGAAGTAATCACAAAAGTGTAATAGCAGAATATAAAACACTAAGCACTGATGCAAACAAGGCCGATAAAAACAGCGAACGTATCATATTGGAAATAACCCAACCCGAATCGAACCACAATGGCGGAGAACTTGTTTTTGGGTTGGATGGATTTTTATACATTGGGTCAGGTGATGGAGGAGGTGCCGGAGATAAGCATGGCAATTCAGGCAATGGTCAAAATACCGAAAACTTATTGGGTAAAATATTGCGCATTGATGTGAATACAGATAAAGGCTATCTTATTCCTGGCGACAACCCTTTTGTGAATAAACCGGGCCGTGACGAAATATGGGCCTTTGGTTTGCGAAATCCGTGGAAGTTTTCATTTGATGATAATACGGGGCGATTATTTTGTGCCGATGTAGGACAGGATGCTTACGAGGAAATAGATATAGTTACAAAAGGCGGAAACTATGGATGGCGGGTGATGGAAGGAAAACACTGTTATAATCCCGAAGTCAACTGCAGGCAAGCCGGTTTAATTTTACCCATTGCCGAATATCCGCATAGTGAGGGTATTTGCATCATTGGAGGCTATGTTTACAGAGGAGTGAATAAATTGCATCAGGGGCAATACTTTTTTGCCGATTGGACCGGAAAATTGTTTGTGCTGAAACCATCCAAATCAGGCAGCCAAACAATGTGGTCACGGGAATCCGTTTCCCTTCCCGTTTTACCCAATCAAACCTATTTCAATTCGATGGGACGAGACGAAAACGGCAACTTGTATCTATTGGCTATGCAGGGAATGGGGCCCAACAAAAGCACAGGTATATTGTACAGAATTGACTGGTAAAAAGATACAGCATGTGATGATTTTGCAAATTAAAAACCCCGCCTTTTAAGGGGCGGGGTGGATTCATCAAACCCAAACACAAAAGCATGTATATAAACTATTGATGCTTGGCAAGGTAACTGGCTACTCCCTCGTGTGTGTCCTTTAAGCCTTCCTGACCTTTATTCCAGTCGGCAGGGCACACTTCTCCATTTTCTTCATTAAACATGAGCGCGTCAACAATGCGTAGGGCTTCGTCAACGCTGCGGCCAAGGGGTAGGTCGTTCACCACCTGGTGGCGAACTATTCCGTTTTTATCAATCAAAAACAATCCGCGGTAAGCAACAGCATCGTCTCCTTTGTCGCTGTTAAATACCAACTGCCCGTTTTCATCGTAATCGTAATATCCGGCAAGCACACCAAAATTAGCAGCAATGGTTTTGTTCACATCAGCTACCAACGGGTATTTTACGCCTTTAATTCCGCCATCTTTTTGTTCGGTTTGCAGCCAAGCCCAATGAGTGTGTTTGCTGTCGATAGAGCAACCAACCACTGCCACATTGCGGGCTTCAAAATCGGCAAGTCTTTTTTGAAAGGCAATAATTTCGGTAGGGCACACAAACGTAAAATCAAGCGGATAGAAATAGAATACTACATTCTTTTTCCCAATGTACTGTTCTAATGAAAAATTCTCTACAAAATCACCTCCATTCACTACTGCCGAAGCGTTGAACGTGGGGGCTTTTTTTCCTACTAACATGGTCATATATTTAATTCCTTATGGTTAAAAGTTTTATAAAATACTTAATTGATTTGGAGGAACAGGTGACTCCTGCACCTGTTTTTTGTATTTAGCTTTTTCGTCAGGGTTTTTTTGTTCTTTTTCTTTTTGTGGTTTTGATTGCATTACATCCTCTATTTCTACAGGCTCACTTCCATCTATCACAAATTCCTCCAAATCATGGTTTAATACTTCACCGGTAATTTGCAGGGCTACTTCCTCAATTTTAAAACCGATAATTGATCTTTTTGCAAAGAAACGATTAATTAATTGTTTCAACTCTTCATCATAGAAATCTATAACACGGTCGCTTTTGGTACAATACAAATGGTGATGAGTATCGGTGCGAATATCGTAGCGCACTTTATCCTCGGCCGATTTTACTTTGTGAATAAGCCCGATGTTCACAAACGTTTCAAGTGTTTTATAAACTGTTCCGAGCGAAATACTGGGATTTTGTTTATGAATACTCTTATAAATAATTTCGGCAGTGGGATGGTCTTCTAAACTAAGCAGCACATTGTAAATAACAATGCGCGGGTGAGTAATCTTCAACCCGAGCTCGTTGAGCTTTTCCTGTGCCTGAGCAGGTGTAGGCCTTTTACTTGCCATATTATTTTAAAGAATAATTCTTACTTGCGAATTCCTATGCCACGAAAGTACCCACAATAAAAATTAATAGCAAAACTATTTGCGAAAATATTTTTTGCCACGTCAAATCAGTTAATTTTGAGGCGTTGTATGTTTAAGCAACTAAAAGCCCGGATCGTTTATGCAAGCCTGCTTGTTTTTGGTGTAATTTTTACAGGAACAGTCGGTTATATGTTTATTGAGGGGTATACCTTCTTAGAGGCTCTTTTCATGACGGTGACCACCATAGCCACCGTTGGTTATGGAGAGGTGAAGCCTTTGAGTGACGCGGGGAGAGTTTTTACAATTTTACTTATCATTGTTAATTTGGGAGTTTTTGCCTATGCAATCAGTTCTATTAGCAGTTTTTTTTTCGATGGGCATTTTGCCGAATTTTATCGTTTAAATAAAATGAAACAACGTATTGCACGCCTAAATAACCACGTAGTGGTTTGTGGTTTTGGTCGCAATGGAAAAGAAGCGTGTGCTACTCTTAAAAGGCACGGAATTCCATTTGTAGTGATTGAAAAAGAAGAATCATCGTTTGATGATCACGGTTTTGGGGACAACCTTCATTATATAATTGATGATGCAACCAATGAACATGTGCTTATTGAAGCCGGTGTTGAACGTGGGCGCGCTCTTATTTCAACCTTACCTTCCGATTCTGAAAATGTGTTTGTAGTACTTACTGCACGAGAGGTTTCAAAATCCATTCTCATTATCAGCCGTGCAAGCTTAGATACTTCTGTTAGCAAATTACGAAGAGCCGGTGCAAACAATATAATAATGCCCGATAAGATTGGGGGTGCATATATGGGCTCGTTGGTAATAAACCCCGATGTAAATGAATTTATTGGTTTGGTTACCGGGCAATCCGGATCCAGCATTCATATTGAGGAAGTAAGTATGCGCGATTTAAAATCACTGCACGGATCCACCATTAAAGAGTTGAATATACGACATGCCACAGGTGTAAATGTAGTTGGATTAAAAACGGAAGATGGCAGTTACATCATTAATCCAGAAGTTGATTTACCACTTTCGCAGAATATGAAATTAATTTTATTGGGTACGCGGGAGCAAATGAACCGCCTCAAAAAATGAATTGTGCAAACGTAATATCATGTTTTATTTATGAAAATAGCCTTACCATATGCAGTTCGCTTTTGCAAAGTAGGAGTTGACTTCAATCGGTGTCTTTTCTTTTGATTATTTGCCCAAATAAAAAAGGAGTTAAACTTTTACGTTCAACTCCTTTTTTTGTGATCCCGCTGGGACTCGAACCCAGGACCCCTACATTAAAAGTGTAATGCTCTACCAGCTGAGCTACGGAATCATTATCTACACTAGTTATTTGTGAGAGCGGGTGCAAAGGTAACTATTCAAACCTCATATGCAAAAGTGAGCTAAAAAAAATATAAACTATTTTTTTAGCTGATATCTTTTAAACTCAATATCACTGCGTAATAACTTTCTAAAGGTAGCATGAACCTTAATAGTACGGCAACCAAGGGCTTGCAATAGCGATTGCATTTTAGGATTAAAATCGCCCACCCACGCCAGCTCAAAGTTTTCCACACCCGGTTTCTTACATATTTCTTCATAAATATGCATGATCATGCCCGTTTCAATTCCATGATGTTGGAAATTTGGTTTAATGCCGAAAACAATTCCCTTAAGCCGTGTTGGTTTTTGAAAGTATCTGTAAAACAGAAAGCGAAGTTTATTTAA
Organism: Bacteroidia bacterium; assembly: GCA_020049855.1. Lineage (GTDB taxonomy): Bacteria > Bacteroidota > Bacteroidia > UKL13-3 > UKL13-3 > JAGPCK01. Next base: position 62,124 of record JAGVLJ010000027.1, read on the forward strand.
CCAATGTAATTTTCCGTTCAAGTGTCTAAATATTTCATTCGCCTCCAAAATATTTATAAAAAAACCTACAGGTTCATTTTTTACGTATGCAAAGCAAACAAATTCGGGAATAACTATGTGGCGCATTTGGGTCATAATCGATTTTACCGAGGCGCTACTGAGTGGGTTGAAATTTTCATGTTGCCCCCAAGCAGCATTATAAATAGCACAAAAATCTTCGGCAAAAATATCGGCTTGATCCGGATTCAGGGACTTAAACCGAATATCGGGATTTGCATTTACCCTATCGGCAATTTTTTTAAAACGTTCGTATCTAAATCCTGATTTTGATACTTCGCTCGTAGTTTGCTCAAAAAATTTCTGAAAACCATAAGAGTTGAAAAAATTAAGGTAATACGGAGGATTGTAATTTTCAAGGTAAGAAGGATTTTTAAATCCTTCAATCATTAGCCCCCAAAAGCGGTCACGTTCTCCAAAATTAATCGGCCCGTCCATTACCTGCATATTCTTTTGTTTTAGCCATTCACTACATGCATCAAATAATCTGAAAGCTGCATCTATATCATTGATACATTCAAAAAATCCCATACCACCAACTTTAGTTTCGGATCGTATATTGGCTTCATGATCAATAAAAGCAGCTACCCGGCCTATCGGTCTTTTCTGTTCATCATAAAGTATCCAGCGAATAGCTTCTCCGTGTTTAAAGTAACCGTTGCGCTCACGGTTAAAAACCATTTTTATATCCCGGTCTAAATGACTTACCCATTGCTTATCATTTTGGTAAATGATTCTTGGTAAATAAAGAAAATCACGTTCCGTTACTCTATTCCTAACCTGAATTAATTTCATTTGCAAAAAGCAATGTTGTAATTTGCGCCTTCAAATTACAACATTACCGTTAAATACGCATTTATGCAATTAGGAGATAAATTACCAGCATTTGACCTATTGGGGGTAGACGGAAAACGTCATAATCAGTTTGAATATGCTGACCGCTATGCACTTGTAGTGGTTTTTACGTGCAATCACTGCAAATATTCGCAGGCTTACTGGCCGCGTCTGGTGAAATTACTTGAAAAATTTGAGGCCGATAATCTGGGAATTATTGCCGTGAATCCAAATGATGCCGCCCAGTTTCCGGAAGATTCTTATGAGAATATGCTTAAACTGGCCAAACAATTCGATTTAGTGAAGCGTAATTTCCGTTACCTGCATGATGAAAGCCAGCAATTGGCAAAAACATTTGGTGCCCAGCGAACCCCCGAAGCTTTTTTGTTTAATTCAAAAAGGGAGTTGGTGTATAAAGGAGCTATTGATGATTCATGGGAAAATGCTAACATGGTTACCCGCATTTGGCTGGAGGATGCCATTGAAAGTGCCCTTGATGGAATTGAAGTAGATTATCCTGAAATTCCGGCAGTAGGTTGTTCTATTAAGTGGAAGAAATAAGCCGTTACTGGTCCCCGGCAACCGTCCATTGTCTGTTGCCTTTAATTAATATAGAGTTCAATTGAGTAGCTTAAGCAATAAAGTTATCATCATTACCGGAGCCTCATCAGGCATAGGGAAGGCTTGTGCGTTAGACTTTGCCTCATATCAATGCAAACTGGTGTTGGCTGCACGAAGCATGGATAAACTGAAAACTGTGGCCGAAGCATGCAAAGCCATGGGAGCCGAGGTTATTCCTGTAAGTTGTGATGTAGCCAAAGAAGATGATTGTAAAACACTTATTGACGAAACGATAAATACGTTTGGAACTATTGATGTATTGGTAAACAATGCAGGCATATCCATGCGGGCCATATTCGAACAAACCGAACTCAATGTGATTCGCAGGGTAATGGATATCAATTTTTGGGGAACGGTGTATTGCACTAAATATGCTCTACCTTATATACTCAGGCAAAAAGGTTCAGTAGTTGGGGTTTCATCTATTGCCGGATATAAAGGGCTGCCGGGCAGAACCGGTTATTCCGCTTCCAAATTTGCAATACAGGGATTTTTGGAGGCATTGCGCTGTGAGAATATGAAAAAAGGGTTGCATGTGTTAATTGCCTGTCCGGGATACACGGCTTCCAATATTCGTAATACAGCTTTGAATAACAAAGGTAAATCGCAAAGCGAAACGCCACTGGACGAAAGCAAACTGATGCAACCGGAGGAGGTAGCCGCCAACATTACAAATGCCATTATAAAGCGCAGGAGAACGATTATATTAACTGCTCAGGGAAAATTAGCTGTTTGGCTCAATAAATTTTTTCCTGCTTTTATTGATAAGATGGTATACAAAACTATATCAAAAGAACCTGATTCACCTTTTAAATAGACTACTTTTAATGAGTATTGAGCAAGAACTGATACAAGGAATACAAAAGGCTTTTAAAGAAGTTTATAACACTGATACACCCGCTGCACCCGTTATTGAGCAAACCAAAAGAGAGTTTGTGGGTGATTACACTTTTGTTGTGTTTCCTTATTTAAAGCTGAGTAAAAAAAAACCGGAGCAAACAGGCAATGATATCGGAGAGTTTTTAAAAAAAGAACTCGCTTTTGTGTCAGGATTCAATGTCATTAAAGGATTTTTGAACATTGAAATAGGTGATTCGTTTTGGGTTAAATTCCTGAATGATAATTATGCCTTGAGTGATTTTGGGAAATCGTCAGCCAAAAATAAAAAAATAATGGTGGAGTATTCTTCACCTAATACCAATAAACCTTTACACCTCGGTCATATCCGAAACAATTTGCTTGGCTATGCTGTGGCAGAAATCTTAGCTTACAACGGTTATGAGGTTATTAAAGCCAATCTCATTAACGACCGGGGCATTCACATCTGTAAAAGTATGCTGGCCTGGATGAAATTCGGAAACGGAGAAACGCCTCAGTCGTCAGGGATGAAAGGCGATCATTTAGTAGGGAAATATTACGTGGAGTTTGATAAAGCGTATAAAGCAGAAATTGATCAATTAGTGAGTGGTGGAATGGAAAAAGAGCATGCAGAGCAGGAAGCCCCGCTAATTAAAGGAGCCAAGGAGCTTTTGCTCAAATGGGAGCAGGGAGATGCAGAAACCCTGCGCATCTGGAAAATGATGAATGGCTGGGTGTACGAGGGATTTGAATTGACCTACAAAAGGCTTGGAGTAAACTTTGATAAATTTTATTACGAGTCGAATACGTATTTGCTCGGGAAAAAAGCCGTGCAGGAAGGGTTGCAGCAGGGAGCGTTTTATCAGAAGGAAGATGGCTCCATCTGGATTGACCTTACGGCAGACGGACTTGATCATAAATTGTTGCAACGTTCAGACGGAACTTCGGTGTACATCACGCAGGATATAGGAACAGCCCAGATGAAGTATGATGAATACAAAATGGATCGTTCGGTGTACGTAGTAGGAAACGAACAGGATTATCATTTTAAGGTGTTGCAGTTAATTCTGAAACATCTGGGTAAGGTGTATGCTTATGGAGTATATCACCTTAGTTATGGAATGGTAGATTTACCGAGCGGTAAAATGAAATCAAGAGAGGGAACCGTGGTTGATGCGGATGATTTATTGGATGAATTACACCACACATCTGAAAAAATTACGAAGGAGTTAGGCAAAACAGAAGGATTTACTCAGGAGCAACTAAGTGAATTATATGAGCAAATAGGGCAGGGGGCACTTAAGTATTTTCTCTTAAAAGTGGATCCCAAAAAACGTTTACTGTTCGACCCGAAAGAAAGCATCGACTTTCAGGGAAATACCGGTCCGTTTATTCAATACACCTATGCACGCATTTCATCAGTGATGCGAAGTGCTCCGGCTTATACTGTTGTACCCGAATCACATTCGCTTTTATCGGAAGAAAAGGAGCTCATTTACACACTTTATCGTTTTAATGAAGCCGTTGAACTGGCAGGTAAAGAAATGAGCCCGGCTGTGATGGCTAATTATGCGTATGAATTGGTAAAGGCATACAATAAGCTTTATCACGAGTTAACCATTCTGAAAGAAACGGATGAGCAAAAACGTAACCTGCGTTTGATGCTTTCAGCTATGACCAGGAATGTGGTGAAAACCTCCCTTCGTTTGTTGGGTATTGCAGCTCCGGAAAAGATGTAATTTAATTTACTGCAATACTAATTTTCCCTGTTCAATCACCGTTGCATTTGACATAATCCTGTAAAAGCAGATGGTATTTGGGAGATGTGCAGGTAATAGAATATCATTCGCCTGGTTAGCCACTATGTTCTGCACTAGTACCTTTTCCCAAACAGATTCACCAGTTCAAGTTGGCAAGAATCCCGTACTGAGCCGGACAATTTTATAGTTAAGTAATTGTTAGCCGGGTTGGGATAAATAAGTAAATGATTGTTTGTAACGCTTGCCTTCGTAATTGAAGTAAAAATGCAAGACTGATACTGACTCAGGAGTGTCCATGCCGTACAATCATTAATAAAGTACGTTCCTCCATTGACTCTTTGAAATGGCTCAGGATCCGTATTTAAATCAAAAAATAAACTGGTGTTTGCTCCTATTCCTTCAATTATTTTATAGGCCGCAACACCAAACGAGAGATCCATCACCGAAGGAATCTCAATCACTTTTCTCTGTTTGCCGGCAATAGTTTATGTACTTACCTTAGTTATCGGGTATTTTTTGCCATTATAAAACTTTAGGCTGTCTCTTGAGGTCAAACGGAAATCGTAAAGCAGGAGTTTACTGGCAGAGTTAACAGGAACATAATATACTGTGTGTTCATTCGTATCATTACGAATGGCTCCCAGATAAGATGCTGTCGTTGAGATATGGTTTAGCGTATCAGCTTAGTGTATTTTATACCATTCAACAAGATGTCACCTGCTGTATGAGTGCAATAGAAGCAAGAGCTTCCGGTATTTGTACCAGAGTCCACATTGTTCATATGTATCTGCCATTCGGTATTGTTTTCAGGTAAAGGAATGTAGGTTTGTGCTTTTATTGACAGAGACAGAAGTACAAAAAACAACGCGGGAGCTACTTTATGTAAAACTTCAGAATTAGGGTGTTTTAATCAAAGATATCATTCTTATTAAAAAGGTTGCTTCAACATTTACTTAGTCCGGACGGTAATTCCGGGTTAATTTTATTTCTGATACTCAATACTATTTTTTGTACAACACGCTTTTTATACCTTTACTATCCATTATTTTTTGTTTATTCGTGGTATGCCCAAATTTCAAAGTTCTGTCAGCAGCAAATTACCCACAACAGGAACTACCATTTTTACCATTATGAGTGCATTGGCTAATGAGCATAACGCAATTAATCTTGCACAGGGGTTTCCTGATTTTCCGGTGTCGCCCAGATTAATTGATTTAATTCATTCGTATATGAAAAAAGGGATGAATCAATATGCACCTATGCCCGGCATTATTAGTTTGCGTGAAAAAATTGCTGCTAAGACTGAAGAGTTGTATTCAGCCAAATACGATCCCGAAAAAGAAATTACCATTACACCCGGTGGCACCTGTGCCTTGTATGCGGCTATAACAGCCGTAGTACGTGAAGGAGATGAAGTGATTGTGATTGAACCGGCTTATGATTCGTATATCCCGGCTATTGAGTTAAGCGGGGGTAAGCCCATTACCTACGAATTACGTGCTCCGGATTATAAGATTGATTGGAACGGCCTGAAAAAATTAGTGAACTTCCGTACCCGGATGATTATCATCAATACACCTCACAATCCATCAGGTGCCGTATTTACTGCTGCTGATATGCAGAAACTGGAGAAAATCGTTGATAAAACTGACATCATTGTGTTGAGTGATGAGGTATACGAACATATTATTTTTGACGGGGTTGAACACCAAAGTGTGGCGCGTTATCCCAAGCTGGCCGAACGTAGCATGATTGTTTCCTCCTTCGGAAAAACCTATCACAGTACCGGTTGGAAAATGGGTTATTGCCTGGCTCCGGAAAAACTCATGTTGGAGTTCAGAAAGGTATATCAGTTTATGGTATTCAGCGCCAATACACCCATTCAATATGCACTCGCAGATTATATAGAGGATAAAAACGCTTACCTTGAACTCTCTCTGTTTTATCAGGAGAAACGCGACTATTTCCGCAAACTGCTGAAGGGTTCCAAACTTAAATTACTTCCCTGTGGCGGTTCGTATTTCCAGTCAGCCATCTACGATAAAATTACTAAGGAACATGACCGCGATTTTGCTCTACGGCTTACCAAAGAATTTGGTGTAGCTTCAATTCCCGTTTCGGTATTTTATCGGCAGGGAACAGACGACCATGTATTGCGATTTTGTTTTGCCAAAACGAATGAAACGCTTGAGAAAGCGGCTGAGAGACTATGCAGGATCTAACAATTTGCTGTATACAAACCTCCCTGCACTAGGAAAACCGCGAAGCTAATCTGGCTATGCTGGCTACAAAAATTAAGTATATTACTTCTTCGCCCGATATCATTATTCTGCCTGAAATGTTTACGACCGGTTTCAGTATGCGTCCAGAATTATTTGCCGAAGCACCTAATGCGGAAACCACTTATTGGATGCAGATGCAAGCAAAAGTTACAGGCTCGGTAATTTGTGGAAGTGTAATGATGAAGGACGGAGGAAAATACTATAACCGTTTTATTTGGATGCAACCCGATGGTATTTGTTTTACCTATGATAAAAAACATCTATTTCGAATGGGTGAAGAAAATAACCATTACTCATTTGGAACTACACAACTGAAGCTAAGCTATAAAGGGTGGAATATTGTTCCAATGATTTGTTATGATTTACGTTTTCCGGTTTGGTGTTGCCACCCCGAAGCCAACCTTATCCTGTTTGTAGCTAACTGGCCAGAGCGGAGGAAAGAACATTGGATTAAATTGATTGAGGCAAGGGCTATCGAAAATCAATGTTATGTGGCGGGTGTAAACAGGGTAGGCCAAGATGGAAATGGGATTTACTACTCGGGCAACAGTTTGGTAGTTGATCCAAAAGGTGCGCGTGTGGCTTATTCAGCGCATGATGAATGCTTGATAGAAGCCAAGCTAAGTTTTGAGGAAATGTCCATTTACCGTTCGCAATTTCCGGCATGGAAAGATGCCGATAGTTTTGGATTGAAAGGAGGCTAATAGCCGTATTTATCTTTCCAAAGTTTTTTAAGGAGTTGCCTCAACTCATTTTCTCTCACATTATTCCCCGGCTCGTAAAATTTGGTTCCACTAAGTTTTTCCGGTAAAAATTCGAGGTCAGTAAAATTACCTGCATACGAGTGGGCGTATTTATAATTTTTCCCGTAATCAAGTTCATTCATTAGTTTGGTTGGGGCATTTCGCAAGTGTAATGGAACCGGAAGTTCTCCATTTTTATGCAATGCAGCATAGGCTTCTTCAATGGCCAAATAAGACGCATTGCTTTTATTGCTGCACGCCAGGTAAACTGCAGTCTGTGAAAGAATAATTCTTCCCTCAGGAAGGCCAATCATGGCGATGGCCTGAAAACAGTTTGTTGCGAGTAACAAGGCATTCGGGTTGGCATTTCCAATGTCTTCCGAGGCAAGAATTACCATTCTACGGGCTATAAACTTAATATCTTCTCCACCATCAAGCATGCGAGCCAGCCAATACACTGCCGCATTTGGATCGCTACCTCTTATTGATTTTATAAATGCCGAAATAATATCATAATGCTGCTCCCCTTTCTTATCGTAAACAGCTATCCGCTTTTGAAGGTAATTTTCTACGTATTTATTATTTATGGTTACAGTTCCATTGCTTTGTGCATTCACTAATAATTCGAGCAGATTGAGCAATTTGCGTGCATCTCCACCTGAGAATAGAAGTAAAGCTTCGGTTTCCTCCACTTGTATTTTTCGTTTACAAAGTTCTTCATCTCTGCTAATGGCCGCGTGAAGAATTTCTTCCAAATCAGCGCGCTCAAGCTCTTTCAAAATGTACACATGGCAACGAGATAATAGGGCAGAGTTTACTTCGAAAGACGGATTTTCGGTAGTGGCTCCAATGAGTAATACAATTCCTTTCTCTACAGCACCAAGTAATGCGTCCTGCTGACTTTTGTTAAACCGATGAATTTCGTCAATGAATAAAACAGATTTGCCTTCTTGTTTGGATTTTTCAATTACCTGACGTAGATCCTGAACCCCCGAACTAATAGCACTCAACATATGAATGGGCAGCCCTAATTGTTGAGCAATTAAGTAAGAGAGGGTGGTTTTTCCTACTCCTGGCGGGCCCCAAAAAATCATTGAAACTACCGCCTTATTATCAATAGACTTTCGCAGTAAGGATTCCTTCCCGAGCAAATGTTTTTGTCCAACACAGGCATCCAGTGTTTGCGGGCGCATGCGTTCGGCCAATGGAATTGCACTGCTCATAGTTGTGTGGCTTTTAATTTTTCGCAGGCAAGCCTGAATTTTTCTGGAACTGATTTTACTTTTCTTTCTCTGTAATCAAAACAAACCATTCCGGTTTTGGCAAGCGAAGTTTTCTTTTGCTGAGTAAGGTTGTAAAGTTGGTAATACAATTCAAAACCAGCTCGGCTAAAATCACCAAGCCCTATATTGATTTGGATATGGTCTTTATAAAATGCCTCAGATTGATATACCACTGCGGTATCAGCCTGAATAAGGCTTACTCCTTCAATATCGGATTCTAGGTAGCCCAACGATTCAAAAAATCGAATTCTTGCTTCGTGCAGGTAGCCAAGTACCCGGTCGTTACCAAGATGATTTCCGTAGTTAATATCCATAACGGAAACCATTATATTTGTTGTAAATATAACTGGTTCAGGAAAATGTAATTCTATTCTTGCCATATTGTCTAATTAGCAAGTTACACTTTCATACTTACTTGTAGGCTAATAAAAAAATATTTCAAAAAAAACATCTGGAATTTATTAGGTTGTTATAGTCTATTATCCTAATTTAGAGGCATATTTAAGGAATGGCCGTGCCGTTCAACTGTAAATTGAAACTGCTAAAAGAAAGGGTTTACTTCTTCGTGGTATTTGGTATGCTTATACCGGGTCGTGTTTTATCGCAATGCATCGGAGTTGATTTTACTGCACCTACCACAATGGCCTGTGCTCCTGCAATGTTAAATTTTAATGCCGTAGGCGTGCCTGTAGGTACAACTTTCATTTGGAAGTTTGGTGCTTCAACCATTAGTGGTAGCGATACCATCTCGTATATATTCACAAAAAAGGGGCTTTACACTGTTGAAATGGAAGCTACCATACCAAGTATGGGAACTTGTGTCGTTACTAAAAGTGCTTATGTAAATATTCATTTGCCCGATACACCTAATTTGGTGGTTGATAAACCGAAATTATGTAATGGCAGTGATTCGGTATTGTTGCGAAATACAAAACAGGGCTTTAACAGAATAGACTGGATTGTAGAGGCACAGAATCTTCAAAACAAAGGAGACTCCCTCCGGTATTTATTTTTTATTCCCGGAGTAAAACATATTGGTGTTAAAGTTTACGATGCGTTTGGGTGTCCATTTCTAAAAATGTTTGATTCAGCAGTAGTAGTAAATTATGTACCCAGCATCACTATTAATTCTTCCAAAACACAGGGATGCAAACCAATTATCTCCAACTTTTCATTGAGTACCAATCAGCCTTCGCGACAGATTGTGAGTTATAGTTGGCAATTTCCGGGGGCTACTCCATCTACCGCCACAGGAGCTAACCCGCAAAATATTACGTTTATGACTTCTGGAAGTTATAATGTCACTGTCACTATTAAAATGTCCGATAGTTGTGTGTATACCAAAATGCAAACATTTTCTATTTATGCGGAAGATACCACAAAGCCAAATTTTGTTCTGTACGATTCGGTGAATTGTGCGGGTAAGCTCACAACTCTTATTAATACATCCACCAGCCCTGTGGGTGCTGGGGCAAGTTTCTTTTGGAGTTTTACGGGTGGTGGAGGCAATTTGATAGTGGCAACGGATACTACCAAGAAAAAGGATACAGTTGATGTTTATTTCTATACAGCCGACATTTACTCGGTAAGGCTTGATTCTTACAAAAACGGATGCTTTCTTTCCACCACTAAATTGCACAATGCCATTGAAGTTAACAATGGCTACAGTTCTCCGGATAATGTCAGTTGCGTTGTCCCGGATACGGTTCACCTTATTAACACTTCTACCATTACACCGAATAAAATTTTTAAATGGCTGCTCAAGGACAGCAAAGGGAATCTGATTGATTCATCAAACAATCAGTTATCAGCTGAATTCATTATTAAAAATCCCGGTTTTTATACAGTCAATTTGGTTACTGATATACCCGGTAAATGCAGGCATATTTCCCAAGGCACAAATTTTATTAAAATTACAAAACCCAAAGCAATGGCCAAATTTGACACGGTAGCTTGTGCAGAACGGGAAATAGATTTTTTACAAGATGTGTTTCCGTTTTCCTCTGATACCATTAAGTATAAATGGATGTTGTGGAACAGGGACAGCACAGATACCCTCAGAACCGGAACAGGTGAAATATTTCGTTATACCTATAATGATACCGGTTTTTTTGACCTTACATTGATTACCTACAGCGGACAATGTGCCGATACGCTTAGAAAAGACTCGGCAATTCATCTAATTAGATATAAAGGGGGAATAAAAAATACATTTGCCGGTGCATATTGTGTGGGAATACCCGTTAATTTGGGTTCACAGGTACTGGTAACTCCGGCCAACAAATCCAGAATGACTGCAGATTGGACTTTTACGCATGAAACGAATCCATCAATTATAGTTACTGCTCAGGGAATTTCTCCTGGCATTTCGCCATTTAATACTTCAGTCGCGTTTTCTTCTCCCGGAAGGTATAATGCACGGCTTGTGTTGCATGATGGCGGTGGCAAATGTGCAGATACAACCAGACTTGATACAATTCTAAAAATAAGCGATGTTGATGTAGTACTAAACGTTCCGCCCGGCTGTTTACCATATGCTGAACCTATCACTACAACTACCAACTACAATTATCATTTTGGCAATCCGGGAAATAATTCAATAAGATACTTTTGGCGGCTGCAAATTGATACTTTTATTGCCAATAATAAAGACAGTGCTAATTATTATTATAATACCACAGGTGATACAAGCTATATGCATATTTTTAGGCCTCAGGTGTATGATGTTTCTGTACGAGTAACCAATTCAGATAATTGCAGCAAGTTTTATTATTCGCAAAATGCCATTAATTTACTGCGTAAAGCAATTATTGATTTACCCGACAGTGGGTGTATGGGAACAAAAGTTACAGCATCTAATTTAAGCTATGGTCAACATCATACCTATAAATGGATTTCAGATAAACCTATTCTGAAATTTTTACCTGAGGATACTGCTTTTGCCCCTGAAATAGAATTTACAGATACGGGTTTTACCCGTGTTATCATGGAAGCTTATGATACATTGCTTGGATGTATAGACCGCGATACCGATTGGGTTTATATAAAATCTCTTAATGTTAATTTTACAACCAGTGATACCTTAAAAAAATGCGCTCCGGCACTGGCAAACTTTAAAGTAACTGGCCCTGCCGATGTGATTTATACCTGGAGTTTTGGAGATGGGGATTCAATTGTAACTTCGGGAACCGATATATATCACCTGTACCGTAAAAATTCCGGTAGCTTGGCATCTGACGGCTTTACGATTTGGTTGAAAGGAGTGAATTTGTTAGGATGTCAAAGTACAATAACAAAGAATAATTATATAAAAATTCAGGGGCCTGTTCCTAAGTTTGATTTACTTGATAGCATAGGTTGTGAACCATTTCAGGTGCGTTTCGTCAACCAGTCATTAAACCTGAAAAGTTTTTAT
>JAGVLJ010000004.1 GCA_020049855.1 Bacteroidia bacterium
ATTGCACCAATGGTATCTGCTACCGGATTTTTTTTTCTCTGAGCATTGCAAAAAGTTGTCGTGGCAATTATTAAAATAAGGCAAAACAGGTGTTTCATATCAGTTGAGCGCACTAACAAAGGAGAGTGAATCATTAATTAATCTGAATTGCTTAAACCCGTCAGCACCTACAGTAATCATGGTGCTGTCTAATGGGATAATATCGGTTATATTTCCTTCGTATCCGCTCAGGTAAATGAGGTTTTCTGGATTTGTTTTGTCAAATACTTTTAGTCCGCCATCACACACCATCAAGCGGTTGTTTTGTATGGCCAGTCCCTTTGGGCTTACCATCATATACGTTTTTTTGAGCATGGGATTGCTTAGCATTCTTATGTCAATTACCTCCAGTTGATCCAATCCGCGGCCGCAGGTTACGTTGTCGGAGCGAAGGGTAACATAGGCGTATTGGTTGTCGGCTACTACGGGGTCGCAACTGCGCACATGTGCGTATTGAGTATGAATGGAGGGGAATGCCGCATTGCTCACGTCAAGTATGTACATGCCCGTGGTGGTGCCAATAAACAGCGTAACCGAGTCGCGGGCAAAAATAGTTTCTACTCCTCCGTTTTGAAGGGTAAATTTACTGACGTAAACGGGTGCTGACGGATTAGTAAGGTCATAAATATTCAGGGTGCTTTCGGTTACGCAATACATCGTTTTTCCGGCAATGGCAAAGCGGGCCATGGAGCCGGCCAGGTTCACATCGCCATTGATGCCTGCGGTACTCAGGCTGTCCTCTTTACTGCAAGCGGCTAAAAGAGTAGTTGCAAGGAGCAGGTATAAATAGCTGTAATTTTTCATGCCTATCATTGATTAGTTATCCATCCTACAAGTATCATATTGCCGGGGCGGTTTTCTTTTACATATTGCTTGGGTATTCTCCCCAAATCGGGTGGAACAGGTTCGGGAAAAACATTCTCCTTACGGTTTATAACAGCGGGTGTTTGCGGGTTGCTAAAATTTATACTCAGCAAATCGGTAGCATTATCTGCATATAAAATCTGGCCTTTTATGGCAATATCATTGCAGCCGGGTATGCGCAAAAATCCCACTTTCACCGGAACAGCAGGGTTACGGTTATCAATTAAGTGAATGCCCTGATAACGCTCGGTAATTAAAATGTAACCGTCTTTGTAAAATATTTTCCCGGGATTGGTCATGGCTCGCGGAGCCTGCATCATCACCGATTGATTCAGTTCTGTGCGTTGCATTAACAAAGGGCGGTATTTGGTAAGCGGGGGTTCATTGTTTCGAGGAACTGGGCAGGCACACAACAACGGAATGCTGCACATAAGAATCATCTTTAACAGTACTTTCATAACCTTTAATTCTTAATCAAGATTAAGGAATTTTAATGAAATAAGGTAAAAAACTGTCAGAATCGATAGAAAGATTGGCTTGTGCCGAGGAGGCATAGGCATATCTTGGTAGAGGTCTTGTAAACTTTGGGCTGCTGTTCATTTATTTTTATCGAGCTCCTGCCTGTCAGTGAATGGTGGCAGAAAAAGAGCTACCACGCGTTTCATCAATCAGGACTTACGGTGAATTACTCCGGCACAAGGTTGGGCGGTAGGCATGATAATAAGGTCATTGATGTTTACATGAGGCGGTCGCGAAAGGATATACCCAATAGCATCGGCAATATCGGCCGCCACCAGATTTTCAAAGCCCTCATACACTTTTTTAGCCCGTTCGGCATCACCCTTAAAACGTACAATGGAGAATTCGGTTTCTACGGCTCCGGGGTGCACGGCTGAGACTTTTATGGGGTATTTTGCCAGATCAATACGCATGGCGCGATTAAGTGCATCTACTGCATGTTTGGTGCTACAGTACACATTTCCGTTGGCATACACTTCTTTTCCGGCAATCGAACCAATATTTATGATATGTCCACTACCGTGGTTTATCATTAAGGGGATTACCTGCCTCGATACAAATAAAAGGCCTTTGATATTGGTATCAATCATTACCTCCCAGTCGTCAACGTCACCACTTTCAATGGGGGCAAGTCCCGAGGCAAGCCCGGCATTGTTTACCAACACATCAATGGCTTTCCAGTTCTGGGGGAGCTGGGATATAGCCTGTTCTACCTTATTGCGGTGGCGCACGTCAAATGGAACAAGGAGGCATTGCGTACCGTGGGTTTTGAAAAGTACTTCGGATAGTTTTTGTATCCTTTCAACCCTTCGGGCATTAAGTATAAGACGGTATCCGCTGGCGGCCAGCAGGTGGGCAGTGGCTTCTCCGATTCCGGCCGAAGCTCCGGTGATTAAAGCAGTTTTTGTCATGGTTATCTGGTTAGCAATTTATTCAAACTTTTTGCTCGTCTTGTTTTTTGCCGCTAAATTACGCTCCGATTCTCACGTTTTTTTAGAAAATTTGAACCATGAAATACACGATTGATAAACAAGAACATCATACCCTTGTGAAATTGCAGTCGGAGAAACTTGACGCAGAAACAGGCAAGCCGTTTAAACAGGAACTGATGAAGAACCTTGCAAACGCCAATAAATTTGTCATTCTGAATATGTCTTCAGTTTTTCTTTGCACCGAAGATGGGTATATTATGCTTAAGGAAGTGGAGAAAAGCCTGCGCGACCAAAACGGGATGCTTATTTTAACCGAATTGCAGGAAAACATTTTTCAAGAACTGAAAGATTCCGATTTTACCCTCATTCCAACCGATGTGGAGGCCATTGACTTTGCCTTTATGGAACAGTTGGAGCGCCACTTTCTCGATCCTGATACTGAACTTTAATTTTTAAATTAACACCAAATGAAAAAGTGTTCCCTCGTAACTATGTGCATGTTGTTATCACATCTGATAGTGGCTCAATGTACGCCCGACCTAAGTATTATGTACAATGGGGTTTATCCAAAGACGCTTCCCAAGGGCATTGAGGGAAAACCTTACTCGCAGGTGATGCAATTTAAAATACCCAAAGATACCATGAGCCTTACTGTGGATTCGTTATATATTCTTTCGGTAGTAGGTGGGCCAGCTGCCGTAAATGTGGAATGTAATAAGCCCGAATGCGCTTATAAAGGAAATAGCATAGGATGCGCGTTGCTCACTTTCAATGCACCTATAGGATCGGCCGGGAACTATTCTTTAGACGTAACTGTAAAAGTAAAGTTAAAATCAGGAATTCCGTTTGTACCCCCCGTTTATCAAACATTTACCAGTTCGCTCGACCTTACCATTGATCAAGCTGTTGGAGTAAAAGACCTGTGGGCATTATGGAAAGATGGAAGGATACAGGTAGTTCCGAATCCTTTTACATCAAGTACCACGCTCAAGTTTCTCTCCTATAAAAAACAAACGGCAACCTTAAAGGTCTTTGATCTTACAGGGCAGTTGAGGATACAACAAAATGTTGAACTCACCATTGGCTTAAATCAACCAACACTCAATATGGCAGGGTTAACGCCAGGGGCGTATATTCTCTCATTAGAAATGGATGAAAAAGCATTCCGAACTAAAATTCTGCGTACTGACTAATGCCATTTGAGGTAACTATTTTAGGCAGCAGTTCGGCTACCCCTACCACCAACAGGCATCCGAGTGCCCAATACTTAAACTTACGCGATTATTGCATGTTGGTTGATTGCGGAGAAGGCACTCAGATACAAATGCTGCGGTATAAGTTGAAGTATAATCGACTTAACCATATTTTTATAAGCCACCTCCATGCCGATCACTATCTTGGATTATCGGCTTTGTTATATACCATGAATTTTCACCATCGCGAAAACGACTTATTCATTGCGGGGCCCCCGGGGTTAAAAGAGATTATAGATGTACAGTTTCAACATTCGCAAACCAGACTACGGTTTAAGATTCATTTTTTTGAAACCAGTAGCACCAAATCAGAAATAATCTGGGAAAATGATGAACTTACTGTGCAAAGTATTCCTATTAGACACCGCATTCACACGTGTGCATTTGTATTTAGAGAGAAAGAACTTGAGCGAAAAATTAACAGTGAACAATGTGTTTTTTATAAAATTCCATTTGCCTGTTACGATATGCTGAAGGCTGGTGAAGATTTTCTTACACCTGAAGGGAAGGTAATAAAAAATGAAGTGCTTACCCTCGATCCCTTACCCTCACGTTCCTATGCTTACTTTTCAGATACCATTTTCGATTTATCCTTTACAGAGTACATACAGGGGGTTGATTTATTATACCATGAATCAACTTTTTTACACGAACTGGCTGAGCGAGCCGTTGAAACATTTCATACCACCGCCTTGCAGGCAGGTAAAATGGCCAGAGCCGCAGGAGTAAAAAAATTAATCATAGGTCATTTTTCGGCCAGATACAGTAATTTAAATTTGCTGCTTGATGAAGCTCGTTCTGTGTTTGAACAGACTGAACTTGCTTTGGAAGGGCGATCGTTTTTTGTAGAGTACACCGATGTAATTTTTGAGCAGTTGTATGTGTGAAAAGAAAGAACTGTCCCTTATGCACCTCGGAACAGTTCTTTACTTTTATAATTATATCTCCTGCTTATGAATAACTTTAGTTGAGTAGTTGCAGTTTCAACGTTTGTGTACTTGTTATGCTTGTAATAGTTACTGAATAAAATCCTGCCTCTAACTTTTCAGTTCCGTCAAGTATATTTATTTTCGTAGCAGGAATCAATTCGCTTACTGTTTTTTGTGCTACTATCCTTCCCGTCATGTCGGTTACAAGTAGATGCACAGAATAAATTCCATCAGCGGATTCGGATGTTAAACCGGCATATACCACTCCTGTTGAAGGATTTGGGTAGATAGAAAGTGAGATAGCCCCTTGAGCGGTAACTGCTACACTTTTAGAAATGGTAGAGGTTCCGTCAAAATCAACCTGAACTAAGCGGTAGTATGCGGTTCCGGTCAAAGGCGACTCATCAAGTAAGGTGTAATTAGTTAAATTCATGGTAGTGCCTTGTCCTTTCACTTGGCCGATGATAGTAAAGTTTACCATATCAGTTGAGCGTTGTACTTCAAAGTAGTTATTATTAATTTCTTCGGCCGTAGTCCACATGATTGAAACAAATCTGTCCATTGGAGTAGCATTGAATGAGGCAAGTTTTACAGGAAGGGTTACGGACGGATATGTAACCGGGCCTGCTGTACCCGAAGAAATATTGGCTGACCAAACAATAGCACCATTAACTTGTATATTGGTGTTATTTCCGCCTCCACCATGGGTAATCTTAGCACTATTGGTTGCAAGATTTACATAAGAACCTGCAGACAAGCGCATTTTTTTCCCGTTATCCATTTGCAAAGTACCGCCAACTATATTTATTCTGGTTGCGCTTCCTGACCGAAAATCAATAGAGGAGCTAACGGTAACTGTTATTCCGCTCGGAATTACTATGGAATCTCCCGCTGCCGGGGTAAAACCACCCCAGGTTGAACTTGATGAAAAGTCTCCATTAGTAGTGGCAACTCGGGTGGCTGCATTTGAAGTGGAGCCTAAAATAGTAAGTAATAAAGCTACAATTGTGAACGTAAAATTTGTTTTCATTTTATTATTTTTTGAAGGTGACAGCCATATTGAAATATCTATGCCATTCACTTATTAATTTTTCAATGTATTGATTTTAATTAATTTACATATTCTCTAAATTGTTCATTAGTCCCAAAAATGGCTTTTATTTTAAATTTTGAACAATAATGGGAATTTGCTATTTAAATTGAATCAAAACGGGAAATAGGTTAAAATGAGACAAGGTTAAGTCTATCCTTTTCGTAAAAAGTGGAAACGGACTGCCATGCTTTAAAAGGCAGAACTTTGTTTTTACTTAGGCTTTGGTTTGATTTGTATCATCAAGGCACATGCTGTTTAATTCCTTTGAATTTCTAATTTTCTTTATCCTTGTTACAGGGATGTTCTTTACCATTCCTCATAGATACAGGTGGTTTTTGTTATTAATGACCAGTTGTTACTTCTATATGGCTTTTGTGCCAAAGTATATTCTAATACTGGGCTTCACCATTATAGTTGATTATTTTGCCGGAATTTGGATTGAAAAAACAGAAGGCAAAAAGAAGCAATGGTTTTTAATTGCCAGCCTTGTGGCAAATATCGGGGTACTTGCTGTTTTTAAGTACTATAATTTTCTGAACGATAATATAACGGCATTGTGTGGGTTGGTACACGCACAAAACCCAATTCCTGCTTTATCCATTCTCTTACCAATTGGACTTTCCTTTCATACGTTTCAGGCAATGAGTTACACTATTGAAGTGTATCGGGGAAATCAAAAGGCGGAAAGGCATTTTGGAGTTTATGCCCTCTATGTTATGTTTTATCCGCAACTGGTAGCTGGCCCCATAGAACGACCCCAGAATATACTACACCAGTTTTACATCGAACATAAATTTGACTATACACGTGTAACTGATGGATTGAAGCTAATGCTTTGGGGGCTTTTTAAAAAGGTAGTAGTGGCCGACAGGTTATCGGTAGTGGTTGATCATATATATAAAGACCCAGGACAAGCCAACGGGCTTACACTTTCTATTGCCGCAGTGTTTTTTTCCTTTCAGATTTACTGCGATTTTTCAGGATATAGTGATATGGCTATTGGTTCGGCTCAGGTGATGGGCTTTAAACTGATGGATAATTTTAACCGTCCGTATTTTGCTAAAAATATAGGCGAGTTTTGGCGAAGGTGGCATATTTCGCTTTCTACCTGGTTTAAAGATTACCTCTATATTCCGTTAGGTGGCAATCGCGCGGTAAAGTGGCGTTGGTATTACAATATTTTCATCACATTTCTCATTAGTGGATTGTGGCATGGTGCGAGCTGGAATTTTATAATCTGGGGAGCACTACATGCCATTTACCAGATTTTTGGAATTAGTACTAAAAAATTCCGTTCATCGGCCGAAGAATTTGTTGGAATAAGTTCTGTTTTCTGGTTAAGCAAGGCATTAAACATAGCTGCAACATTTGTATTAGTTACAGTGGCGTGGATTTTTTTTAGAGTAGAAACATTTGATAAAGCCTGGTATATATTAACCCACTTATCCCAAGACTGGACGTGGCAAGGAGTGTCTTCATTGGGTATTTCTGACGCTGAGTTGTACAACTGCCTTGCGGCCATTGTTATTCTGGAATGTGTACATTTACTTCAACGCCACCATAGTATCCGTCATATGTTATCCGATAAACCTATATGGCTGCGCTGGGGAGTATATTACCTGCTTATTTTTCTTATTATTTTTAAGGGTAAATTCGAAAATCAGGTGTTTATTTATTTTCAATTTTGATGAACAAAAATCAATTATTGCAATCTGCTGCTTTTATTTCCCTGCTTGTGTTGTCACTATGCTGCATTCAATATTACGTTGAGTGGGGAGTCCGTTGCAATACGCATGGGGAGTCGGGTAAAATAAACATGTTAATGAATCGTCAGATTGATCCTGAACTGATGATTTTTGGATCATCCGTAGCTTTGGTGCAACTGGATGATTCACTTATTGCCTCCCACACGGGAATGACCACAGTTAATATGGGTTTAAGTGGAGTATCGTTTCAACAATACCGGGGACTGGCTGAAGAATTTGTTTCGTATACAACCAAATGCAAATACGTTGTTTTTGTGAATACCCCTTTTGAACTGATAACGCGCAATCTGCTGTATGAGGCATTTAACTTTTACGCCCATCTTGGCAACGAAGCCATATATAATAGCCTTGTTGGCATTGACCCGATGCTGGTAAACAAAATGAGGTACATTCCGTTATATCCGCTTACAGTTTACGATGGCCACTTTTACCGTTTATCACATGAAGGGCATAAAGAGCGAACCGGGACAAAACCCCATGCCACAAAACCAGATGGTTTTTTGCCGGTAAATGATTTTCACTTTAATGATGAGTCCCTGCGTTATGTACAGAACCATTCGCTCCATATTCCCGTAAACGATACATTGATTTCTTATTTCAGAGAAATTATTTCATTATATAACGATAAAGGGATAAAAGTCATCCTGCTTTCTCCTCCAGTGGAGCAGGGAATGAACGATAGAATTAGCAACGGAGAAAAATTAGCAGCTACATGGAAGAAACTTGCTGGTGCGAAAAACTATTTTATTGACTATTCCACTGACTCTCTAAGTACCCAAAGGGAACTCTTTTATAATTTTACCCACCTCAACAGCAAAGGGGCAAGAATTTTCTCCTTAAGATTTGCTAATGATCTAAAAACACTGATACGCTAAACCTTATGTTGCATCTCTGTTTTACGTTTGTTTCGCGATTATATTTATTTCTTCAATCCAATAAAATGCATTTCCTTTGCAGCATCACCTTTGTATCATGAAAATTCTTCTTCATTACCTTGACAGGTACAGAAAACTGGTAGTTCTTGCCCTTGCCCTTGCTTCCATAAATCAAGTATTTTCCCTGCTCGATCCTTATATTTATGGAAAAATTATCGACCGATTTGCTAATAAACCGCATCAGTATACCGAATTCGATTTTGTACAAGGGGTTGGAATGTTAATTGCTGCTGCCATAGGTGTGGCCATGGTGAGCCGAATAGCCAAAGCATTTCAGGATTATACGCTTAACTTGATTATTCAAAAATTCGGAGCAGCTATTTATACTGATGGTTTACGTCATTCATTGGGGTTGCAATTTCAGGAGTTTGAAGACCAGCGAAGTGGAGAAACGTTGAATGTATTGCAAAAAGTGCGCAGCGATTCAGAGAAGTTTATTACTAATTTTATCAATGTTTTTTTTACTACTCTGGTTGGTTTGGTGTTCGTAATAATTTATTCCCTAAGTGTGTACATGTGGCTTATTCCTATCTACTTTATTGCTTCAGGATTACTGGCAGTTATTACAAATATACTCTCGAAAAAAATCAAAATAGTTCAGAAAAAAATTGTGCGTGAAACAAATATATTGGCCGGTAACACCACCGAAAGTTTGCGCAATATTGAACTTGTTAAAAGTCTTGGCCTCACTTCTCAGGAAATTGTACGCCTGAATGATTCCACGATGAAAATTTTAAAACTTGAACTTAAAAAAGTTCGGGACATTAGAAGTATCAGTTTTGTGCAGGGAACCTTTGTTAATTTACTCCGTCAAAGTATTTTATTTTTGCTCATGTTCATGTTGTTTAAAGATAAGGTATCGCTGGGACAGTTAATGACGTTGCAGTTTTATTCTTTTTTTATTTTTGGCCCTTTACAGGAAATTGGCAACGTAATACTAAGTTATCGTGAGGCCGAATCGTCTTTAAATAATTTCGAACGGATTATGGGACTTCCTGCAGAGCCGGTTCCTGTATCACCTAAGTCAATTGGCACTATTGAATCCCTTCGTTTCGATGAGGTTGGATTTAAGCATAAAACAGCAGACGCCAAAGCTATTGAACATATTAGTTTTACGGTTGTCAAAGGTGAAACAATTGCTTTTGTTGGGCCATCGGGTTCAGGAAAAACAACGTTGGTAAAATTGCTGGTGGGGTTGTACCAGCCGCAGGAAGGCACCATTTTTTATAATAGTGAAAAGGCAGTAGATATCAACCTTAACGAACTGCGCACACAAATTGGTTTTGTGACGCAGGACACGCAATTATTCTCGGGTTCCATCAAAGAGAATCTTTTATTTGTGAATCCTCAGGCAACCGATGTTGAAATGATAGATGCCTTAAATAAGGCAGCATGTCAGAACTTGTTGGAACGAAGTGACAGTGGGATTAACAGCGTAATAGGCGAAGGTGGAATGAAGGTTTCAGGAGGGGAAAAGCAACGATTATCGATTGCCAGAGCTTTGTTGCGTAAGCCCAAATTATTAGTATTTGACGAAGCTACTTCAGCACTTGATTCGTTAACTGAGGAAGAAATAAGTTCTACAATTAGAGAGGTAACTAAGGGAGACGAACATATCACGGTAATGATTGCACATAGACTTTCAACCGTAATGCATGCCGATAGGATTTATGTATTGGAAAGAGGGAACATCATTGAAACCGGAAAACATCAGGATTTACTTGCTGAGAAGGGGCTTTACTATGCTATGTGGCGGCAGCAAATAGGAGAGCGCTGAAAATAGCTTGTAAGGTTTATTTTATCCCTTACAGGTTGGTTTCTGCAACAATTTTTCCCTGATGCGGGTAGCGTCTGTTCGATTTTCTTTTGTTATATAGCTCAAATTGCACAAATGCAGATTTTGTCCGCGTTGAACATAAATGGGATTGTATTTTTTCGCGGTAATTGAATTGGTGAGTGATTGGACGTGAATCATTGACTTAAATAAAAGAAACTAGGCAATTGCAACAATATTCTTATTAAACAAGGAATAATTGGGGGCAAATGGATAAAATTATAAAGCAATTTATTCAGGTAACTGCCATTTAAGCAAATACTGGCAAGGTGATGGCTGTTAATTAAGTCATTTTTCTTTTATATTTGCAGCTTGAAAAGGGCATTTTTATTTTTTATTTCAGTATTTATGATGGGAGCAGGCATGCTTCCTAATAATGGTATACATGAATTAGTGAAGGTGCCTGCTTTGGTGAAGCACTATTTTGATCATGACCGCACAACTGATTCTCTAAGTTTTATAGACTTTCTGATAACTCATTATGTTGACCAAACGGAACAATCAAAAAAGGACGAGCATAAGGATCTGCCGTTTTTTCATAGTTGTCCGTTAGTGGTGGTGTACACTTGTTGCGAAAGTGGGATTCCATTAGCCGTGATGCCGGAAACTAGGTTTATTCAGGCTGAGTATGCACAGCCCATTTATTTTTTTAGTACCCAAAATTCGATTTTTCAGCCTCCACGAGTTTAAGAATTAGAACTGTTTGTTTTGTGCTCGACATTTTGTCGGACACCATTTTTTATTCTTAAATCGTAGTGTATGTTAAATCATATTATCGGATTCAGTATCCGTAATAAATTGTTAGTTATTTTTGGAGTGCTCTGCTTAATAGGATGGGGCATCAGTTCATTCGTATCCCTTCCTATTGATGCAGTTCCCGATATTACCAATAATCAGGTACAGGTAATTACCCAAAGCCCTAATCTGGCTTCACTGGAGATAGAGAAGTTCATTACCTATCCGATTGAGGTTGCTACAGCCAATATACCTGGGCTTGAAGAAACACGGTCTATTTCGCGTTTCGGGCTTTCGGTTGTTACATTAGTTTTTGATGATGCAACTGATGTTTATTGGGCAAGGGCACAGGTAAGCGAGCGTTTAAAGTCAGCCGAGGGAAATATTCCTGCTGGAGTGGGAATCCCTGAACTTGCTCCGGTGAGTACGGGATTAAGTGAAATTTTTCAGTATGTAATCCGGCCTGAAAATAAAAACGATTCAACTTGGTCGCTTTATGACTTACGCACAATTCAGGATTGGCAACTCAAGCGTGAATTACTTCGTGTAGCCGGTGTAGCCGATGTGAGTTCATTTGGCGGATACATGAAACAATACCATGTAAGAGTTAATCCTCAGCTGTTGCAATCATTGCATATAAGCCTTGAAGAGGTGTATGCCGCACTCGAAAGCGGAAGCAGCAATACAGGAGCTTCGTATATCGAAAAAGAAGACAAGGCTTATTTCATCAGAGGAATTGGAATGGCCGAAACCACCGAAGATATTGGGAACACTGTCGTGCGCAGTGTAAACGGAATACCTGTTCTTATTAAGGATATCGGATCTGTTGAACTTTCGCACGCTAACAGGTATGGCGCCATGACTCAGGATGGTAAAGGAGAAGTGGTAGGAGGAATTATCCTAATGCTAAAGGGAGAAAATTCTTCAAGTGTTATTGATAGAGTGAAGGTGCGGATTACAGAATTACAGAAAACCCTCCCTAAAGGGTTGATTGTTGAACCTTTTTTAGATAGAGAAGTGTTGGTGAAAAAGGCAATTAATACGGTGAGTCAAAATTTAATTGAGGGAGGATTGATAGTAATTCTTGTGCTCATTTTATTGCTGGGAAATATTCGTGCCGGACTATTAGTAGCTTCGGTAATTCCGCTGTCCATGTTGTTTGCTATTGGCATGATGGGGCTGTTTGGTGTATCAGGTAATTTAATGAGTTTGGGTGCTATTGACTTTGGTTTAATTGTAGACGGGGCGGTAATTATTGTAGAGATAGTAGTACGCAAAATTAATGAACGACTGCACCATATTGGAAGATTTGAAACCCGCCTTCAGTTTGAAGAAACAGTACGTAAAGGTGCCGGTGAAATTATGAGCAGTGCAGCCTTCGGGCAGATTATTATTTTGATTGTATATATGCCTATATTGGCTTTAACTGGTATTGAGGGGAAAATGTTTAAACCAATGGCAATGACGGTTTCATTTGCTATCATCGGTGCATTTCTCCTCTCGCTTACCTATGTACCAATGATGAGTGCTTTGGTGCTAAAATTTGATCACGAGGAAAAAGAAACATTTGCCGACCGACTAATTAGCCGTTTGCGTAAATCTTATTTGCCGGTTGTTGAATTTTTTTTGCACAACCGGATAAAGGTAATCCTAACGTGTTTGGTTTTGATGGTTGGGTCATTTATTTTATTCAGTACCATGGGCGGAGAGTTCTTGCCTACACTTGATGAGGGAGACTATGCCCTTGAAACAAGATTGATTCCGGGGTCATCTCTTACGCAAAGCATTGAAGTTTCAAAGACAGTTGAGAAAAAATTGCTAACTGAATTTCCTGCCGAAATAAAAACGGTGGTAGCTAAAATAGGCACCTCCGAAATTCCTACCGACCCAATGCCCATTGAGGCGATGGATGTGATTATTGTGTTGAAGCCACGTGAGGAATGGAAGAAGGCAACAAATAAAGTTGAATTGGATGCAGCTATTGAAAAGGTGCTTGAAGAAATACCTGGTGTGGCATTCTCTTTACAGCAGCCTATACAAATGCGATTTAATGAATTAATGA
Organism: Bacteroidia bacterium; assembly: GCA_020049855.1. Lineage (GTDB taxonomy): Bacteria > Bacteroidota > Bacteroidia > UKL13-3 > UKL13-3 > JAGPCK01. The sequence continues at coordinate 12,962 of JAGVLJ010000004.1, forward strand.
CCAATGCCAAAACCGATGTAGTGGTAAAGTTATACGGAAAAAGTCTGGATATGCTTAGCACAAAGGCTGAGGAAATCGCTGGGTTAATTCAAAACGTGAAAGGCGTTAAAGATGTGCAGGCACAAAAGCTCACGGGGCTTCCTCAGATACAAATTACCTATGACAGATCACAGCTTGCATCCTACGGGATTTCGGTGAATATTGTAAATAAGTATATCGAAACAGCCTTTGCTGGTCGTAAAGCAGGGGTAATTTTCGAAAATGAACAAGGATTTGATTTGTTGGTGAAATTTGAAGATCGGTTTCGCGACCATATGGAAGATTTTAAAAATCTTTATATAACCAGTGGGCAGGGAATTCAAGTACCCTTGAAGGAATTGGCCAAAATTGAAGTGATAAAAGGTCCTGCCGAGATTGGCAGGGATGATACCAAGCGGAAAATTAGTGTAGGATTTAATGTGCGTGAGCGCGATGTTCAAAGCGTGGTTGAAGAAATTCAGGGAATTCTTGAATCAAAACTTCAGTTGCCATCGGGGTATTACCTTACTTATGGAGGTCAGTTTGAAAACCTTCAACACGCCAAAGACAGACTAGCTGTGGTGCTGCCTATTGCGTTATTGGTTATTTTCTTTTTGTTGTTTTTAAGTTTTAATTCGGTAAAACAAACATTGCTGATATTTACAGCCATTCCATTGGCTACTTTTGGAGGAGTAGTTTCACTATGGTTGCGTGATATGCCGTTCAGTATTTCGGCCGGGGTAGGGTTTATCGCTTTATTTGGGGTGGCGGTACTTAACGGAATTGTACTAATTGCCTATTTTAATTCACTTAAAAACGAAGGCTATGATGTCAGGCAACGGATTATGAAAGGAGTAAGCGACCGTTTTCGCCCTG
>JAGVLJ010000058.1 GCA_020049855.1 Bacteroidia bacterium
CAGGTGGACAATACGTGTACCTGCGCGAAGCTTACGGAAAACTCTTTGGCTTTCTCTATGGTTGGACTTTGTTCACCGTGATTCAAACCGGAACCATCGCGGCCGTAGGTGTGGCATTTGCTAAATTCAGCGGGGTGTTTTTCCCGGCCATTTCTGATACCAACGTACTCTTCAGTATAGGCTCATTAAACATCCAAACACAACAGGTGCTTGCTATCATCATCGTATGGATGCTTACATTTTCGAATTTCAGAAGTGTGAAAAGCGGAGCACTGGTGCAAAATATTTTTACGGTAACTAAAATAGGAGCCATTGCTTTTATGATTATTGCCGGTGTGTGGTACATCAGCACCCATACCGCACAACAACCCGACTGGAGTCTGCCGCTCGATTTTTCATCGGTTGGTTTCTGGAGCATTTTTAGTGTGGCGCTGGTAGGTTCCATTTTCTCAGCCGATGCCTGGAACAATGTTACCTTTACCGGAAGTGAAATTGATAAACCCGAACGCAATCTTCCCTTATCGCTTATTGCCGGAACCTACTGGTGCTTAGTCTGTACTTTTTTATCAATGTAGTGTACTTAAAAGCATTGCCGTTTGAGGCCATTCAACATGCTCCGTCAGACAGGGTAGGCACGCTTTTACTGCAAACTGTATTTGGCGAAACAGGTATGTACCTGATGGCGGCTTTGATTATGATTTCCACCTTTGGATGCATCAACGGGTTAACGCTTTCAGGTGGACGTGTCTATTATGCCATGGCATTGGACGGACTGTTTTTACCGCAAGCCAAAAAACTCAACGCACAACAATCACCACAATCTGCTTTGATCATGCAGGCTGTATGGACCAGCGCCCTCACCCTCTCAGGCTCCTATGGCGATTTGCTCGACTACGTGGTGTTTGCTGTATTGCTGTTTTACATTCTAACTGTACTTGGCGTTTTTATTCTGCGCAAAAAACAACCTGATGCCATACGACCCTACAAAGTATGGGGCTACCCGGTGGTGCCGGTGGTGTACATTTTACTTGCCCTGTTTATTTGTATCAGCTTACTGATGTACAAACCCGATTTTACTTACCCGGGATTGTTTATTGTATTGAGCGGTGTACCGGTGTATTATGTGGTGAAATGGTTTTCTAAGAGTACGTAACGGTGAGGTTGGCGGGGACGCAGACCAAGATGAAAAAAATTTGTTTTTGTTTTTGTTTTTGTTTTTGTTTTTGTTTGTAGAAACAAATTTTAAACAATATGAAAAAAAGACTTATTAAACTCGCAATTATTACAACTTTTGTAATAACTAATTTCTCATGCAAAGATGATTCATCACAATCCCTGAAACCTGACACAACAGATTATCCAAAGAATTTCTCATCTTCAAGCAGCAGCATTGACTCAACATCAATAAATATTGTGAGTGAGAAAATAATTGATGTTTTTGAAGCAATCACAACTTTATCTCAAGCCAATTATTGTCAACTAAAGGACATTCTTCAATCATCAGAGTCTGATTCAATAAAAAAGTACCAAATTTCGCAAATAGAATCTCTTAGTGGAGTATATAGTGCAATTGATAATCTATAATTATTTGTTGAGGCCGATGCTACACTTCAAAGTGAATTATCTAGCAATACTTTAGCACAAGATTACCTTGCATACCGTTTAGTGCTTGATATGGGAATAGATACACATGCACCGATTCTAAATTGCAACGGGTATACCGCGGGTTTAAATAGTTGTACTGCAAATTTTGTTACCTGTGGCCTTGCTTCTGCTCTTGCTGGACCAGGCTGGGGAGTTGTTCTAGGACTGTGTGGCGTAGCATTAATGTACTGTGTTGATGCCGTTGATGCTGCCTACCCTGATTGCGTACCGCCAGGGGGTTCATTAATTCAACTTCAACAAATAAAACAAATTTGGCTTCAAAAAGAATCAGCTTCATGTGACTAATTTTAAAATATATTCGTCTATGAAAACAATTAACATTTCAATCTTTAAGTTTGCTAGATACGGTTTGATTGCAGCCGTAATTGTAATTAACTTTTGGTTTTCATCAACCCCTGGTTTATTTTATAAATACCATAAGCCTTATCTAGCATTAGTTGCATCAGTCTTAATCGTGTATTACTTTGAAAAGTTTATTTACCAGTTTCTTTTTAATGAGAATACAGCCAAGGAAAAGCCTCTACAAACAAAAGTTTTAATGCTGGCATTTTACCTGTTAAATATTTTAGCAATTCTTTGGACTTTCTTGTATCCGTTACCTAAATTAATTGAAAGATTAATTTAATACTTAATTGGCAAGTTAATTTTGAGACCATTCTATTAAATTCTTAGTCTGCGGCTTCTGCGGCTAAGGATTTAATAGATTTTGCTGTCCTCGCCAGCCACTTCCCACTCACTCAAAAACAATTTCTCCACTTTCCCACTCCCCTAAAAACAACTTCTCCACTTTTTTCCTCCTGCCATAAAAGTTGCTTACCTTTGCGCCTTACTCATAATCTTATATACTGTGACTGAGCACGTTTCACAAAAACAACTGGCCACTGTTGAACAAGCCAAACAATTGGGTCTTCGGGAAGAAGAATTCGAAAAAATCAAAGAAATACTGGGCCGTTTACCCAATTTTACTGAGCTGAGTATTTACTCGGTGATGTGGAGTGAGCACTGCTCGTACAAAAATTCTATTGTGTGGCTCAAAACATTGCCCCGCAAAGGAGATAAACTCCTGGCCGAGGCCGGAGAAGAAAATGCCGGGCTCATTGACATTGGCAACGGACTGGCCTGTGCCTTTAAAATTGAATCACACAACCACCCTTCAGCATTGGAACCTTTTCAGGGTGCTGCTACCGGTGTGGGTGGTATAAACCGCGATATTTTTTCCATGGGAGCCCGTCCCATTGCCAACCTCAACTCCCTGCGTTTTGGTAATATCAATAACGAACGCACCCGCTGGTTAGTAAAAGGTGTGGTAAAGGGTATTGGCGATTACGGCAACTCTTTTGGCATTCCCACCGTAGGTGGCGAAGTATATTTTGACGATTGTTACAACATCAATCCTTTGGTAAATGCCATGAGCGTAGGCATTGCCAAAGTAGGCAAAACGGTTTCGGCCATTGCTGAAGGCGTGGGCAATCCCGTTTACATTTTTGGTTCTTCTACCGGTAAAGACGGTATTCACGGAGCGGCCTTTGCTTCGAAAGATATTACAGAAGACTCTGCCAAAGATTTGCCATCAGTACAGGTGGGCGATCCGTTCTGGGAAAAATTGATTCTGGAAGCAAGTTTAGAATTATTAGATACCGATGCGGTAGTTGGTATGCAAGACATGGGTGCGGCAGGTATTACCTGCTCTACCAGTGAGATGAGCGCCAAAAGCGGAACGGGTATGAAAGTGTGGTTGGATAAAGTGCCCATGCGTCAGGAAGGAATGAAAGACTGGGAAATTCTGCTGAGCGAATCGCAGGAACGCATGCTGGTGATTGTGAAAAAAGGGCAAGAAAAAGCAGTAGAAAAAATATTTGATAAGTGGGATCTTACCTGGGCCATTATTGGCGAGGTAACCGATACTGCGCGTGTGCAATATTACATGAACAATGAACTGGTGGCCGATATACCGGGTGAATCATTGGTATTGGGCGGAGGTGCTCCGGTATACCACCGTGAATATACCGAGCCGAAATACTTTGCAGAAATTGCGAAGTTCGACCAGAACACTGTTGCGGATTGCAACATGACGGAGGCCATCAGCATTGCCAAAAAATTAGCCGCTAACCCCAACATCTGTTCCCGCAAGTGGGTGTACAATCAATACGATTCAATGGTGGGCACGGTGAATCAAACTACCAATGCCCCAAGTGATGCAGCCGTGGTAAAAGTGCGCAACAGTGACATGAGTATTGCCATGAGTGTAGATTGCAACTCACGTTATGTATATGCCAACCCTGAAGCGGGTGCGGCCATTGCCGTGTGTGAAGCAGCCCGCAACATTGTGTGTGCCGGTGGCGAACCTGCAGGTGTTACCAACTGTTTGAATTTTGGTAATCCATACAACCCTGAGGTGTACTACACTTTTGTACACGCCATTAAAGGCATGGGCAAAGCCTGCACAAAATTAGGTACGCCTGTAACCGGTGGTAACGTAAGTTTCTACAACCAGAGCAGTGATGATAATGCGGTGTTTCCTACACCAACCATTGGCATGGTAGGATTGATTGGCAACAACCGCAAGCACATGACGCTCGACTTTAAACAAGCGGGAGATGTGGTGTATTTAATCGGAGAACACCAGAACGATATTGCTTCATCACAGTACTTAGTCAACGTGCATGGCGTGCAACAAAGTCCGGCTCCTTATTTTGATTTGGATAAAGAATACAACGTACAGCAGGCTGTATTGAATGTGATTAAAAAAGAGTTGATACAATCGGCACACGATACGAGTGAAGGCGGTTTGTTTATCACGTTACTCGAATCAGGTATGCCTCGCGGATTGGGCGTTAACATTCACGTTGACACCAACAGCTTTCGTAACGATGCCTTACTTTTTGGTGAAGCACAAAGTCGCGTGGTGGTGAGTGTAAAATCTGAAAATGTAACCGCTTTTGAAAATGAATTGAAAAAATCAGGAACTACATTCAGTAAACTGGGCGAAGTGAAAGGAAACCACATTGCCATTAACGGAGTTGATTTCGGAACAGTGGCCGAATATGCCAATACGTTCAACAACTCCTTAGCCGATCTACTGGAACAATAACTTTTTTGTTGTGTTATAATGAAGCCTTTTACTCATACCTCAGCTCCACTAACTTCTACTCAATAATACCATTCCAAATGCATATGTTCACTAGGCAAACTCCCTTGGCCAGTTTGGCTAAGCTGCTTCAGTCAATGCGTAGTGTGCCCATACTTAACTGTCACAAATATTGTAGCAAATGTATTTATGTGTAGTTAAGTGTGTTTTGATAATATGCCTGTCAAATAGTATTTTTGCCCAAATGAACTATTTGAGTCATTATTCGTTTACACCGATATGGAAATAAAACCAGGTAAATACCTAGCCCCAATCCAATACCCTTCCGACCTTAAGAAAGTAAATGAAGGGGATCTGGTTAATGTGTGTAACGACCTGCGCCAGTTCATTATTGATACAGTATCTGTATATGGCGGACACTTCAGTGCCAGCTTAGGAGTAGTGGAACTTACCGTTGCACTGCATTATGTATTAAACACCCCGCATGATCAACTTATATGGGATGTCGGTCATCAGGCTTATGGACACAAAATGCTTACTGGCCGAAGAAATTCCTTTCATACCAATCGGGTGTACAATGGCATCTCCGGATTTCCGAAACGCTCCGAGAGCGAATACGATGCCTTTGGTGTAGGACATTCGTCCACTTCAATTTCAGCCGCCTTGGGTATGGCTGTTGCCTCGCGCTTAAAAGGAGAAATAAACCGTCAGCACGTGGCCGTGATAGGCGATGGTGCCATGACTGCCGGTTTGGCATTTGAAGGACTGAACCACGCAGGAGTAGAAAACAGCAACCTTTTGGTAGTACTGAATGATAATTGCATGAGTATTGACCCAAATGTGGGGGCGCTGAAAGAATACTTAACCGATATTACTACCTCTCCTACCTACAACAGATTTAAAGATGATGTGTGGAAAGCTTTGGAAAGGCTAAACAAAGTAGGACATGTTTCGCAAGAAATTATCTCCAAGATTCAGAGTACCCTTAAATCCGGGTTACTGCGTCAAAGCAATTTATTCGAGTCACTCAAGTTTCGTTATTTCGGTCCGGTTGACGGGCATGATGTAACCCATCTGGTAAAGTTATTAAAGGATCTGAAAAATATTCCAGGCCCCAAATTGCTTCATTGTGTAACAGTGAAAGGAAAAGGATATGCCCCTGCCGAAAAAGAGCAAACCAAATGGCACGCCCCCGGACTATTTGATAAAGTTACCGGAGAAATTGTTAAAAAATCACCGGATAAGCCACAGCCACCCAAATATCAGGATGTATTTGGTCATACCCTGGTTGAGCTTGCTGATAAGAATAAAAAAATTGTAGGTATAACCCCGGCCATGCCTTCCGGTTCGTCCATGAATATTATGATGAAAGTAATGCCTGATCGTGCTTTTGATGTAGGTATTGCCGAACAACATGCAGTAACATTTTCAGCCGGATTAGCTACACAGGGAATGGTGCCCTTTTGTAATATCTACTCTTCATTTATGCAACGCGCCTACGATCAGGTGGTGCATGATGTAGCGATTCAAAACATCAAGGTGATTTTGTGCATGGATCGGGCAGGACTGGCAGGAGCAGATGGGCCTACTCATCATGGTGCATTGGATATTCCGTTTATGCGCTGTGTGCCAAATATGATTGTATCGGCTCCCATGAACGAAGAAGAGCTTCGCAACCTGATGTACACGGCTCAGCTCGATAAAATAACAAACCCTTTTAGTATTCGCTACCCAAGAGGAAACGGAGTAATGACCAATTGGAAAACACCGTTTAAAGAAATAGAAATAGGAAAAGGCCGTCAAATAAAAGACGGAGACGAGGTAGCCATTTTAAGCATTGGTCATGTAGGAAATTTTGCGCTTGAAGCAGCAACAAAACTTGAAGTTGAAGGCATCTCTACGGCTGTTTATGATTTACGTTTTGTGAAACCCATTGACGAAGCACTTCTTCATAAAGTATTTGCCAAATTTACTAAAGTGGTAACGGTTGAAGACGGAACTATTGTGGGTGGAATGGGAAGTGCCGTGCTTGAATTTATGGCTTACCACGGCTATAAAGCCGAGGTAAAAATACTTGGAATGCCCGATGCTGTTATTGAACATGGTGAACAACCTGAATTGTATACCGAGTGTGGTTATGATATCCCTTCGATTATGAAAACCGTACGACAATTTACCGGAACAAGGATAAACGTATAACCTTTTCTTGCGTGTTGAAATCTCTTGCTTAACTTGTAAAATAGGCATCGCATTTTTGCAGTAGCATTGTTTACCGTGAATCAACACCTGGCACAAACCCTGAAAAAATATATTCCCGAAGAGTCGGTTGACCTTTGTGTAAACTGGATTGTAGTCCATAAAGTACAGTTACGTATTACCCGTGAACGGAGCAGCAAACTGGGCGACTACCAAAGCCCTTGGGGCGGCAAAGGCCACCGCATTAGTGTAAACCATAACCTTAATCCATTCGCCTTTCTCATCACCTTTGTGCATGAAATGGCTCACCTTACAGCATTTGAAAAACACCGAAACCTTATTCAACCACATGGCACAGAATGGAAACAGGAATTCAGAGACTTGATGAGTCCGTTTTTTCAAGCCAATATTTTCCCGGATGATATCAACAAGGCACTTCAGAAATATTTACACAATCCGGCTGCCGGCACCTGTAGCGACCAGCACCTGCTCCGGGTTTTGCACCGGTATGATGTGCCCCAACACGCTAAACTTAGGCTGGAACAAATACCACCGGGTAGTGTTTTCTTGCTTAGAACCAAACAACAATTGATTCTGAAAAAAGGATCTTTACTTCGTACCCGGTTTGAATGCAAAGAAGTTTATGGAAAGCGTACCTATTTGGTAAATGCTTTGGCTGAAGTAGAATTATTGACCGAAGGACAAATACAGGTTTTTTAGCTTGATGCTATTTACTATGTTTGTAAAAATGGGAGATAAAGAACAGATACTATTCTCAAAAAGATGGGTGGCCAAGGAAGCCGTTGATAAAACTGCATCTGAAAGACTATCGAAAGAGCTTAATATCAATACCGTGTTCGCCAACCTGCTACTGCAACGCCATATTGATACTTTTGACAGAGCCCGGGCTTTTTTCCGACCGTCACTCCATCAGTTACACGATCCATTTCTGATGAAAGACATGGAAAAAGCCATTTTGCGCATTGAGCAAGCCATGGCTGCAAAAGAAAAAATACTGATTTATGGGGATTACGATGTAGATGGCACCACAGCGGTAACTACCGTTTTTGCTTTTTTTAACAGCATCTATGAACATATGGATTTTTATATCCCAGATCGCTATGCAGAGGGATATGGAATCTCCTATAAAGGAATTGACTGGGCAATAGAAAACGGATACTCCCTGATTATAGCCCTTGACTGCGGCATTAAATCCATTGCACATGTAGAATATGCCAAAGAAAAAGGAGTAGAATTTATTATTTGCGACCATCACCACCCGGGTGAGGAAGTGCCTGATGCCACGGCTATTCTTAATCCAAAACAAATTAACTGCAACTATCCATTCAAGGAACTCTCGGGTTGTGGCATTGGTTACAAACTTATTCAGGGATACTCTATCAAAAATAATTTACCCGAAGAAAAGGCACAGGAATGCCTGGATTTAGTAGCCGTAAGTATTTCGGCCGATATAGTTCCTATTGTAGACGAAAACAGGGTACTCACTTATTTCGGACTAAAGAAATTAAGTGAAATGCCAAATAACGGGCTGAGGGCTTTGCTTGAATATTCAACCAAAAAAATGGACCTAACCGTGAGCGATGTGGTGTTTAGCATCGGGCCCAGGATTAATGCCGCAGGTCGTATTGCCGATGCCAAAGACTCGGTAAGGCTCATGCTCACCAAATGCCCTATTGAAGCGAAAAATTTTGCCGAACTCATAAATGTACATAATGACGAACGAAGAAGTTTTGATACCAATATTACCGAGCAGGCTTTAGCGGTTATAAGCAACAGCAAAGAAATGTTGCATCGCAAAAGCACCGTGGTGTTTAATCCTGCATGGCATAAAGGTGTAATTGGAATAGTGGCTTCGAGACTCATTGAAAAATATCACCGCCCCACGGTAGTTCTTACCGAATCAAACGGAATGGCTACCGGAAGTGCACGCTCGGTACCCGGATTTGATTTATACCATGCCGTTGAAACATGTAGCGATTTGCTTGAGCAGTTTGGGGGGCACACCCATGCGGCAGGCCTCACCATGAAACTGGAAAATGTACCTGAATTTATTGAACGCTTTGAAAAGATTGTAGCCGAAACCATCGCAGAAAAATCGATGGCTCCAGAAGTAGAATATGATATTGAATTGCCCATGCGCTGCATTAATGCAAAATTTATGGGAATCCTTAAACAATTTGCACCATTCGGTCCGGGAAATATGAACCCCGTTTTTATGACCCGCAATGTTTGGGATAACGGCTATGGAAGTATTGTGGGGGAAAACCACCTGAGACTTTCTCTGATGCAGGAATCGCTGCACAAACCAATGAAAGGAATTGCCTTTGGACAGGCACATCACTTCGACCGCATTGCTACCGGAGTTTCATTTGATATCTGTTATACGCTGGAGGAAAATCATTTCAACGATTCGGTCTCCCTGCAGCTAAATGTAAAAGATATCAAATTTGCCGACCAGAGATAAATGATACTAAGAGCAGCCAACATAGTTAAACGTTATAAAAAACGTACCGTTGTAAATGATGTTACGTTTAATGTAAAGCAGGGCGAAATAGTGGGCTTACTCGGGCCGAACGGTGCCGGAAAAACCACTTCCTTTTACATGGTGGTAGGTTTGATTAAACCTGATGCGGGAAGCATTTTTCTTGATGAAGAAGATATCACAAGCCTTCCTATGTATAAGCGTGCCCAAAAAGGAGTAGGTTATCTGCCTCAGGAAGCTTCGGTTTTTAGAACACTTACGGTGGAAGAAAACATTTTGTCAGTGATGGAAATGACTAACATGACCAAAGCCGAACAAAAAGATAAACTGGAGGCGTTGTTGGATGAATTTAGCCTGCACAAAGTAAGAAAAAGCAACGGCAAAGTACTTTCAGGAGGTGAGCGAAGACGCACAGAAATTGCCCGTGCATTGGCCGTAGATCCTAAATTTATTTTACTCGATGAACCCTTTGCCGGTGTTGACCCCATTGCCGTTGAAGATATTCAAAGCATTATCTACAAACTAAAAGCAAAAAATATCGGCATCCTGATTACCGACCACAATGTGGATGAAACCCTTTCTATCACTGATCGAACTTACCTCCTTTTTGAAGGAGCAATTCTGCGCGAAGGAAGTGCAAGGCAATTGGCCGAAGACGAACTGGTAAGAAAAGTATACCTTGGTAAAAATTTCGTTTTACGTAATCATTGATACCCAATGCCCGTAAGCAGGCTGTATATCGTTCCTACGCCCATCGGAAATCTTGAAGACATTACCCTACGAGCGCTGCGAATTCTGAAAGAGGCGGATCTTATTTTAGCCGAAGATACCCGAACCACAGGGGTGCTGCTCAAACATTTTCAGATTGAAAATAAACTGATGAGTTATCATTCGCACAATGAACATCAGGTATTGCAAAAAATAATCAGCCTGCTGCAGGAAGAAAAAAGTATAGCACTGGTAACCGATGCCGGCACTCCGGGTATTTCAGATCCCGGCTTTTTACTTATTCGCGAGTGCGTACGTAATCAAATTCCGGTAGAGGCATTACCTGGTGCTACAGCCTTTGTCCCTGCCTTACTTAAATCCGGATTGCCCTGCGATGAATTTGTGTATACAGGTTTCTTGCCGCAAAAAAAAGGAAGGCAAACTGCGGTGCAACAAATAGCCAGCGACCCTCGCACCACGGTGCTGTATGAATCGCCTCACCGGCTCATTAAACTGCTGGAGCAACTGCTGGAGTTTTGCGGACCCGACCGACAAATTTCCGTATCGCGTGAACTCACCAAAAAATTTGAAGACACCATTAATGGAACCGTTGCCGAACTGCTGCTACATTTTACACAACACGAACCAAGGGGCGAATTTGTAGTGGTGGTGGAAGGCAAAAAATAATACCAATGATACCTTACAGGTACTCTGCCTATACACCAGTTGTTTAAACAAGTAGATTAACCCATTACAGATGTACTCGAAATATTACCTGCTAACCTCCACTTTTTTTAACCAAGTAAACGCCATTTTGTTCAATCGGTGCTTGATACAATCATACTGCCAGATTTAATGCCGCTTCTTTACTTGCCCCATGGTAAAATGGCTTGACAAAAAACTTTCATCGGTAAAAAACAGTTCTAAGCTGATGCCATCGGTGTAAGTTGAATCAAACTCAATAGTATGGTATCGCCCCATGCCAGTATATGGTTGGTTCCATTGCCAAAGTCTACTTCCAAATGATCTACGGTGCGGGTATCGTTGCTTATATAAAAGTTTTCCTTAAAAACAAAACTTACCGTATTTTCATCGCTGGCGGCTATTGCAGGAGCAACTATAAAACAGGTATTGGTTTAGTAAGGGCTTTGCGTGTGCCAGGGTACATCATGCAAACGCTTGGGTATTTTTTGCACCCAGGCAAAAAAGCAAACCAAGTAAGATAAATCGGATGGTTGTTTTCATAAAAGTTAGATTGTAAAAAATAAAAAACTATGGCGCATATTTTAAATCGAAACGGCCATTGCTTACATGCACACTGGCCGTACCACTTGAATTGAACAAGGTAAAATCAAACTGCCCTGCTATATAATGTTGCACCGAGTCTAATCGGGTGATGCGGAGAAAAGCGTAGCCGCTGGGGGTATATCTCGAGGTGTAGTCATCATCACCTAAGAATTCAAATAAATTTTTAACAGAAGGCGTATAAGGTATCACATAATCCCCCGGTTTAGTGATGATGCCTTCAGTACGAAAATACAAATCACCATCTACAATATTTTTAACTTCAATTTCAACCATTGCATCGTGGTATATTCCGCGAACCAGCCATCACCTATAAACGCCTTCCCGTTTATTAAGCACCCTAAAGTTTGCTTGCCTGTAGTGGTAGCTGGCGGCAGTTTGTTTAATTCGCTTTCTTTTTTGCAATGTAGGCTAAGGGAGGTAGGGAGCAGGGGGGAGTTCTATATGGCTCATAGCAGCGGGTTTTGCTTAGTCAAGGTTACCTTATAAATTTTCGTAACAACAAACAATAGGTTGTATTAATTATTTTACCCTAAAGGGTGATTTTGCAAAACACATTTTGGTGTGGGTTAATAGAGATTTTAAAATCCGTAGTTGCAATTTAGTCCTGTCCTGCCAATGCGGGTGAGCAATCTCATGAACAATGCGAATAAACTGCGGATAGCTGGGAATTTGTGGTGGTAACAAGCGGCCACAGTCAGAAATAACTTAAAAAAATCCGGACAATGAGGAAGAACCACTGTCCGGATAATAAATTGCTGTTAAACTAAGCTGCTGCCTTTTTACCCATGCCCATCACCATTCCAATGGCTGCTCCGGTTACGGCACACATCACGGCCGAAGCAGCCACATCCGCCATAATTGCACCCGGACTGTTCATCATGGTGCTGGTAGCATACATTCCTAAATCAAATCCAAGACCAGTGATAAAGCCTACCATCGCTCCTTTTCCCATTCCGCCTCCAATGGTATTTGTTCCTGTCCAGCTAAAAATTAACGACAGAAAGAAAGCCATCACCAGGTTGCTTGCAATAAGTGCCCACCAAATCATTTCCTCCATTTTGAGCATCACACAAGGGTTGGAATTGGCCGCCATAAAATCAGCCAGTAACAAGCCATAAATTAAAAACCCGAGCAGGAAGAAAACAACTCCTCCCACCAATGTTCCGATTACAATTTTGTTTGTGTTCATATTTTTATTTTTTAGGTGATTAATGGAAACAATACAAGCATGAAGGTGAGAACTTTTTTGATTATCCAATACGCTAAATTCGTTTTTTTATCCACCATGCCGCCTCTTGAGCAAGTCGGTCCAAAACAAAATCCGGTGATTATATAGTGCTGCGCTTTCGTCATTTGCCTTAACCCTTGTATCTTGCACCCCATGAAAGTAACCAAAGAGTTACGCTATTTTACACTTTCGCTTTCGGCTGGCATCCTGCTTTGGCTGGCCTGGCCACCTCATCAGTTGGGCTGGATTAGTTTTTTCGCTTTTGCCCCCCTGCTGTTTCTCGTAAAAACAATCGAAACCCAAAACCCTTCACGGAGCCGGTTACACCTGTTCCTTTACACCTATATGGGCATAGTAGTATGGAATATGCTATGTACTTTTTGGATAAGGCATGCTGCACAAGCCGGGGATACCGGTGCCTACCTTGGGGCTATATCAGCCAGTTTTATTGTCAATGGGTTGCTCATGCCACTGCCACTGCTCACGTATCAGTGGCTGCGAAAAAAACTACCTGCCTCGCTTGAAGCAATTGCCTTTATAGCACCCTGGATTTGTTTTGAGTTTTTTCATTACAACTGGGAACTTGCCTGGCCCTGGCTTACGCTTGGAAATGCTTTTGCCAATAACACCGATTGGATTCAATGGTATGAATATACCGGAACGCTTGGGGGCAGTGTATGGATTTTATGGACCAATTACCTGCTGTACCAATTGGCAGATGTTTCAACCACCCACAGCACTAAACGAAAACTCTCGCTTATCGGAGGCCTTATTGTTTCGGTTTTTTTTCCATACATTATTTCATTAAACATGGCGGCCAATTACACAACAAGCGGCCGTGGGGTGGAGGTGGTAATTGTTCAACCTTCTATTGACCCATACAATGAAAAATTTTCGATGGACCCGGCATTGCAACTAAACAATATGCTGCAACATGCCTCTCTGTATCTCGATAGCCAGACTAACTACCTCGTGTTGCCTGAAACCGCCATTACCGAATACATTCCGGTGAACGATGCGGAACATTGCCCAATGGTATATCGTATGAGGGAGTTTTTACAAAAATATCCTTCCCTCACCATAGTGAGCGGTGCCGAAACTTTCAGGCCCTACCCCGACTCAACCAAAAAAACCATTACCGCGCGCTACTCCAAATCACAGAGAGTTTGGTACGATTCATTCAATTCGGCTGTGCTGGTAAATTTGAAAGATTCCATCCAATTCTACCATAAAGTAAAATTAGTTCCGGGTGTTGAACATATGCCTTACCCAAAACTTTTCGGGTTGCTTGGAAATCTGGCCATTGATTTGGGTGGAACTTCCGGTTCGCTGGGTACTCAAAGTGAATCATCGGTGTTTACCAATGGGAAGGAAATTATTGCACCGGTTATTTGTTATGAATCGGTGTTTGGAGATTACGTAAGCAGCTATGTACGTAAAGGGGCAAATCTTATTTTCCTTGTCACCAACGATGGATGGTGGAAAGACAGTGACGGATATAAACAACATTGTGCGTATGCTTCGTTGCGAGCCATTGAATTGCGCAGAGGCATTGCCCGAAGTGCCAATACCGGAACCTCTTGTTTTATTGACCAACTCGGCAACCGCACGCAATCTACCGCCTGGTGGCAACCTGCAGTTATTAAATCAACCATAGTTACCAATGATAAGATGACCTTTTATGCCCTGCATGGCGACTGGATAGGCTGGCTTATGTCAGGAATGACGCTGCTGCTCATCATTTCAGCCATATTGCTTAGCAACCGAAAAGAAAAAATGTGGGCATAATAAAGTAATTTTTGCGAGACCCGCCCATTCACTACACCCGATTCAGCAACCTGTTTCAACTGTTCAGAGTGTAAGTACCCCGTTTATCGAACTGGGTGTAAATTGGAACACTACCAATATCGTACACTACCAATCCAACGGATACACTTTTGCACGTGCAATGCAGCACACAAAACACCAACTGCGCCATCAAAGCTGTTGATATGACAGGCAGAATCATTTACCTCCAACCATCAATCACGTAGCACCAATACCCAAAGTTTTGATGTGTCCAATCTGGCAGCGGGGTTGTATCAACTACTGATTGAACAAAATGGTGTTAGCGTGGCTAAACAAAAAGTGGTGGTGAGGCGGTAATGTTTCGAATCAGGCATCGTTCAGGGCGTTAGGGGCAATAAAAAAGACGCTTTTATTCCGTTCGGGATTTCTTAATTTTGTAGGTCTTCACAAAAACAGGAGACATCGCATCATGCAGGAAAAAATTTTGGTAGTAGGTTCGTCCGGTCAGATTGGAACAGAGTTAATCACAGAACTCAGAAAAATTTATGGAAGCAGCCACGTAGTAGCTTCTGATTTGCGCAAGCCCGATTTTTTTGAATTAGATGGCCCCTTTGAGCAGTTGGATATTTTAAACCCGCAGCGTTTTCATGAAATTGTAAAAACACATGGCATCACGCAGGTGTATTTGCTGGCCGCTTTACTATCGGCTACGGCAGAAAAGAATCCTAAATTTGCCTGGCAACTGAATATGGACAGCCTGTTTCTGGTACTGGATGCCGCCAAAGAAAGGCTGATAAAAAAAGTGTACTGGCCAAGTTCCATTGCAGTGTTTGGTTCCTCCACGCCACGGTTGCTTACCCCGCAATACACCGTGATGGAGCCAAATACTATTTACGGCATCAGCAAACAAACCGGTGAGCGCTATTGCCAATATTACCACCAGAAATACGGGGTAGATGTTCGCAGCCTGCGTTATCCCGGATTAATCGGATACAAATCGGCACCGGGCGGAGGCACCACCGACTACTCGGTACATATATACCATGAAGCACTAAAAAAAGGGATGTATGAATGTTTTCTTTCCGAAAACACCACGCTCCCTATGCTGTATATGCCCGATGCGCTTAAAGCAACCATAGGTATTATGGAAAGTGAAGCTGCCAAAGTAAAAATACGCAGCAGCTATAATTTGGCAGGCATGAGTTTTTCGCCCAAAGAAATTGCGGCAGAGATAGCCAAACATATTCCCGGATTCAGCATTACCTATAAGCCCGATTCGCGTCAGCAAATTGCCGACTCGTGGCCGCAAAGTATCAATGATGCCGAAGCCCGTGCGCACTGGGGCTGGAAACCCAACTACGATTTAGCAGCCATGACCACCGATATGCTTACCCATCTGAAAACATCGTTGCAGGCATCCTGATATAGCGCATGAATATGCTGATACATTTTATTCAAAAACGCTTTGTTTTTGTTTTATGTGCATCAGTTGTTTTGTTTGCATTTTCTTTTCAACATAAAGCAGGAAATACTATCATAACCGGAGACGGAGTGGGATACTACAGCTACCTGCCAGCTTTATTTATTTACCATGACGCAGATTACAAATTTCTATCTGTTTTCAGAGAGAATTATCAACCAGTACATGAATTTATACGAGAAGCGCATGGAGAAAAAGTGAATCAGTATTTTGTTGGAGAGGCCGTGTTATTGCTCCCATTCTTTCTACTTAGTCATGAAGCAGCTGTACTGGCGGCTTTGCCCGTTGATGGCTTTTCTATGCCTTATCAAATTGGTGTTTTACTTGGCAGCTTATTTTATTTCTGCTGGGCTATATGGTTACTAAGTTTGGTTTTCAAACGTTTTTCGGAACAGACCAGCCACCGCATCATTGTTTTACTGGCCATGGTATGGGGCACCAATTTGCTCATGTATGCTACTCTTTATGCAAGTTATTCGCATGTATTTTCTTTTTGGGCGTTCAGTGTTTTTTTTTACGGCTTAGTGGGCATTCATGAATCATCAGTTGTGAGCAATTGGTTGAAGGCTTCAGCGGGAATCGCATTTGTAGCCCTTATACGGCCAAGTAATTTAGTAGTTGTACTGACTGTTCCGTTTTTCATGAGGGAATGTGCAACACTTAATTTTATAAACCGCAATTACAGGTCAATTTTGTTCGCCATGCTCTTATTTGTTGCAATTATTTCTTTACAACCTATGGTATGGTACTGGCAAACTTATCATTGGTGGGTTGATGCTTACACAACAGCTAAATTCGAATTCGATAACCCACATATCGCCCAGGTATTATTCAGTTATCAGAAAGGCTGGTGGGTGTACACGCCCATAGCCTTGTTTTCCTTGTTTGGATTGTTTCGTGTTTTTTGTCTGAAGTATTTAGGAAAATATTTGCTCACTTTTTTTATAGTACTCAATATTTATGTCATTTCTTCGTGGAGCTATTGGCATTATGGAGCCACATTCGGGCAACGGCCTTTTGTTGAATCATATGGCATTCATGGGCTGCTGCTGCTGGTGGGATTAGGAGGATTAACGAAAGGTTACTGGCAGACTGGGGCATATTTATTCATTTCGATTTTCATCTTTTTAAATATTTTTCAAACCATACAATACCGGATGAACATTATTCACCCGAGTAATATGACTAAAGAAGTCTATTGGAAGGTGTTCTTAAGAACGGGAGAAAAGTATCGGTTTTTAGCTGACAAGGTGAGTAAGCCATGTACTGAATGTAGCCTGACTGATTCGCTTGGCAACTGGCAACATCCAGTACCGAATCAACTATACGAAGTACAAATTCCTAATGCAGAAAAGCGGCAAATGCGTTGCTTGCTCCTTACCGGAAAACTGAAAAGCAAGCTCCACAATACGGATGCCTACCTGCAGGTGGAATTATTTGAAAAGGATAACTTAATAGGAACGGAGAAGGTGTTTATGTTACGTTATCTGAACGAATCAGAAGTTTCTCCTGTTTATCATGACATAGTACTGAGAAATACTTTGCAAAAGGCTACACGTTTGCGCTTTACTTTGCATCAATGGGAAAATGGGTTAATTATTGAAAAATTTAGAGTTGCACTACAGCATACGCCATGAGCTTATGAGTTAAGTCAATTCCAGACCTGACTATTATCATTTATTAAACCAGCGCTTGTATGGTACTTGCAGGCTTAAAGAAGTATGTAATGACACAACTCAAAAAAGAGCGTACCCTTGCCGAGCCGTTTCGCATAAAAATGGTAGAACCGTTAAAAGTAACCACCGAAGCTTACCGCCAAGAAATACTCAAAAAAACCGGATACAATCCTTTTCTCATTCGTTCAGCCGATGTGTTTATTGATCTGCTCACCGATAGTGGAACAAGTGCCATGAGTGACCACCAGTGGGCGGGAATGATGATAGGCGATGAATCGTATGCCGGGGCACATAGCTGGGAGCATTTTGAAGCCGTAGTAAAAGACCTGTGTGGGATGCCCTATATTTTACCAACTCATCAGGGGCGTGCCGCTGAACGTATTTTGTATGGAATTCTGGGGGGGAAAGACAAAGTGTTTATAAGCAATACCCATTTTGATACCACCCGCGCCAATATTGAATTTACCGGAGCGCAGGCATTTGATATTTTACCGCCAGAGGCCTACGACCCCGAGCTCGATCTTCCGTTTAAAGGTGATATAGATACCGGACAACTGCGCAAACTGCTGAAGGAGTATGGTTCGTCTCGCATAGGAGCCGTAATTATGACGGTAACCAATAACTCGGCAGGCGGGCAGCCGGTGAGCATGGGTAATATGAAAGAGGTACGAAGCATTTGTGATGAACATGGAGTATTGCTGGTGATTGACGGATGCAGGGTAGCTGAGAATTCCTACTTTATTAAACATCGCGAAAAGGGATATGAAAACAAAACATACAAGGAAATAGCACAGGAACTATTAAGGCTTGGCGATGCGTTTATGATGAGTGCCAAAAAAGATGCACTCGTAAATATGGGCGGTATTCTGGCAGTGAAAAATGAATATCTAGCAAGGAAATGTACCAATTTATTGATAATCTCCGAGGGGTTTGCCACCTATGGCGGACTCACGGGTCGCGATATGGAAGCCATTGCTATTGGATTGCAGGAAGTGTTTGATGCCGATTACCTGCACTACCGCATCCGTTCAACAGCTTATCTGGGCGAACACTTGCGAAATAAAGGTATCCCGGTGGTTTGGCCTATTGGCGGGCATGCTGTTTACATTGACTCAAAAAAATTGTATCCTCAAATACCCGTAGAGCAGTATCCCGGCCAAATGCTGGTATGTGATTTATATCAAAAGGGCGGCATTCGTTGTGTAGAAGTAGGCTCGGTGATGTTTGGTAAATATGATGAACAAGGCAAGCTTATTCCAGCCAAAAATGAACTGGTGCGCTTAGCCATTCCAAGGCGCGTGTACACCCAAAGCCATATTGACTTTGTAATTGACGTGTTTGATGATATTTTGGAAATGCGTGAGCAAAAAACGGGATTAAAAATCACTTACGAGCCCCCATTCCTCAGGCACTTTACCGCTAAGTTCGATAAAATATAAGCTCACCGACAGGTTTGTTGTCAGTTTCTTGCTTCCCGGTAGTCAGTTTGCTGACCGTCCGCATAGTGCGACTCAATTAATAATACGTACTTTGTTCCCAGTTATTTGAGTAATGTCATGACAAAAACAGCTGTGATAACAGGTGCTGCCGATGGCATAGGCTATGAGTTAGCGTTATTGCTTGCGGCAGATGCGTACCGCCTTTTATTGGTGGACAAGGACAGTGAAAAATTGTTGCACGTCCAGCACACACTGGAATATCGCTTTGGGAGCATTGTGGAATCTTATGTAATAGATTTGGCAGTTGATGGTGCCGCTGAACAGTTGTTTGAACATCTAAAGGATATGAAGGTTGATGTGTTGATTAACAATGCAGGCTTTGGTGTGAAAGGTGCCTTTGCCGAAACCGACTGGAAGCAGGAACTTGCGCTCATGCAGTTGCATATAATTACGCTTACCCGATTAACTAAGCTGCTACTCCAAAAAATGTTACAGGTGCACGAGGGGAAAATTTTAAATGTAGCTTCAACAGCCGCTTTTCAGCCTGGACCTTATATGGCGGTGTACTATGCCAGTAAATCATTCATTCTGTCATTTACCCGGGCAGTAGCACAGGAGGTAAAAGGTAGTGGGGTAACACTTACGGCACTTTGCCCGGGGCCTACTAAAACTAATTTTCAAAAAATACTGGGTAGCGATGATTCGTGGTTAAACCGGAATAAATGGCTGGCCGATGCAGATATGGTGGCCCGATATGGTTACAATGCCATGCTTAAAGGAAAGGCAGTAGCGATTCCGGGATATATCAGCCGGCTGATTATTTTAATTGAACATTTTTTGCCTATAAGCGTTGTGGTTGCTTTGCTGCAATATTTTCAGAAAAAAAATGAACCCGACCGCTTTGAACATTAATCAATACAGGAATGCGATGACGAACATCACCACTTAAGGTGAGCGGCATCATTGCCGGATGTTTTACTACAGAGTTAATTTTGTATTCGCAATTTTTGATGGTTTAACTTTTAAAAATTAACATTATGACAATCGCAGCAAAAAAAAATGAAAACACTCTCCCTTCGCTGGTGAGTGATTTTTTTGAAAAGGACAGGTTCTTTGGGAATGATTTTTTTAACCTTGGAAACAATTTACTTAAGTGGGGCGATCTTGAAGCCAGAGTACCATCGGCCAACGTCATTGAGAACGGAAAGGATTTTAGAATTGAACTTGCGGCTCCCGGGTTGGAAAAAAAAGACTTCAAAATTGAAGTTGAAAACAATTACCTAACCATCAGTGCCGAGAAAAAGGAAGAAAAAAGGGAAGAAAAAGAGAATTACCGCAGAAGGGAATTTTCGTACAGCGGGTTCAGTCGTTCGTTTTTGTTACCTGATAGTGTGTTGGCCGATAAAATAGATGCCACGTATCAGGATGGTATTTTGAAGCTCTCGGTTCCTAAAAAAGAACCTACCCCGATTCAAGCCAAAAAAGAAATTAAAGTATTTTAAAATCCCTGTACTTGCTTTGAAAACAAAAGACGGGTTGGGAAATGTTTTCCAACCCGCATTTTATTTTAATTGGTATAAATTCTTTGACTAAAATAAATGCTAACTATGGGTTGCTTTTCGTTTTTCCATTTGACGCTCGAGTGCAGTTACAGCGCGGGTGGCCGCTTCTTCAAAAGACACCGCTTTTTGCTTGGCAAAAAAATCATTGCCCGGAACGATGAGTTTAATTTCACAAATTTTGTCTTCAGCTTCCGTAGCGTTGTCCAATAAAAAGTGAACATCGCAGGCAAGAATGTGCTCGTTAAAGTGGCTAAGTTTAGCAACTTTTTGGGTAATTAAATCGCGTAATCCATCATGAGGACGGGCATGGTTGAATTGAATGTTAATTTTCATAACCTGTTGTTTATACATGCAAGGTAGTGTTTAGGCTACAATTGGCCAATGATATGTGTCATGTGTTATGCTGATGGAAATCATTAAGTAAAGTAATAGTGACACGGAATGAACGTTTCATGCAGGTAGTTTAGAAAGACACAACGTCAATTTTTCATAGCTGAAAGACGTTTATAATCAATAAGCACTATACCACTTCCATTTATTTCAATCAGGCCCTCATCTTTAAAGTCGCTTAAAGTACGGATCACCGTTTCTTTTGCCGTTCCGGCCAGATTGGCGAGATTTTCGCGCGAAATATCGGTGGTAAATTGTTTCTCATCTGTTTTGTAACTTTTATAAACCGTGAGCAAGGCTTCGGCCACCCGTTTTCTAACCGAGGTATAGGCAAGCCTGATGAGTTGTTCTTCTTTTTCGGCCAAATTTCCGGATAGCATTTTTATAAATTTTTGAGACAAATCCCTATTTTGGAAAACTAGTGCAAAGAAATCATCTTTTGGCATAAAACTTATTTCGGTATCATCCATTGCCTCGGCCGAATCGGTATAAACGGATTCTTCCATCAGGGCGAGATACCCTAAAAAGTCTCCTTCTTTATTCAAACTTATTATTAATTCTTTTCCCAGTTCATGTGTTTTATACACTTTAACCTTCCCTTTTTTAATAAAGAAAATACCTCTGGGATATTCGCCTTCTTTGTAAATACTTGCTTTTTTAGGCACCCTTTTTACATCCCACTCTTCCGATAGTTTGTTCAAATCCCAAACCTTTCGGGCATCGCTAATAAAATCATGCAAGCCGGCTTCGTTTTGTTCAAATTCTTTTTTCAACGATTCGGTTTTTTTCAGCCGGCTATCTACCGCATTCAGCAGTTCAATATTGCTAAATGGTTTAGTGATATAATCATCGGCACCCAACTCCATCCCCTTGCGGTAATCGCTTCGTTCGGCTTTTGCTGTTAAAAATATAAATGGAATATTTTGGGTAGTCTGGTTTTTGGAAAGAAGGTAAAGTGTACCATACCCGTCAAGTTCGGGCATCATTACATCGCATATAATTATATCTGGGATGGAACTCTCGGCCGCATCCAAACCCTCCTTTCCGTTTGTGGCTGTTATTACTTGGTAATTGGCCAGTTCAAGAATGGCTTTGGTATTTTCCAGCATTTCAGGATTGTCCTCTATTAGTAAAATCTTTTTCATGGCAACAAGTAATTATTTCAACGATATGAACAAAGAATCTGCGGCAGAAAAGACTTTCAACTATTCAGGTTTAAACACTTTTAACAACCGGATATATCCCTCTTTTTGCTGAGGGGAACATCTGATAAGTGCACTGTGGCAAGAACTTTTTACTTCAAAAAGGGTCCCTTTTATTCTAGTTGTTTGCGGTGTTATGCGGGGGCGAATTTAGCTATCTATTAAAGACGCAGGAATGATTAAAGTCATTGTTTAAATTGATATTGGTCAGTAGCCTGTGAGGGCAGTTTTTTTTAATTTTGGACAAAGGAAAAAGTAGAGAATTAAGAGCGATTAATGGGATAGGCACAATCATGTGCAGCACGGGCAGAATCTAGTGCGTATTGATGCAACATTTAAAAGTAAAATGGTTTTTTCTTCTCAGCGTTTTAGCTGTAGGCGGAGTATTATTTGCCGTGGATATCGTCACAAGTCAGCCATATTATGTTGCGCTGGTAGCACTTGGATTATGGATTAGAACAAACGAAGCAGCATTGAAGCTATGGGTTGTAGCTACAGTTTTGTTGGTTGCCGGTTCTTTTTTTTCAAATGAACATGATGATGTTAAAGTAAGAACAATTGAGTTCGGAGATATTTGCCTTGTTGGAATCATTATTCATATACGAAACAAGGCCACCCGAAAATTACAGATACAGGAGGAACGCTTTCGTCTTTTTGCAAAAATGAGCCCCATTGGGAAATTTCATACAGATGCAGCCGGGAAAATTGATTTTGTAAATGATAAATGGCTTGAACTAACGGGTGTACCATATGAGAAAGCTATCGGAGCGGAGTGGAGCTTAATGCTTTTTGATGATGAAAGCATATATAACGAATGGCAACAAAAAACCAAAAGCGGAAAATTATTTGCAGGGGAATATGTGTTGCGAAATAAAAAAACAAACCATGATTATGAGGCTTTGATAAAAGCGGTTTCAATCAGAACATCGGATGGGGAGCTTGAGGGATATGTGGGCACCATAGATGATATTACCGAGCAGGCAAAAGCAAAAAAAATTATTGAGGGAAGTGAGCGTTGGTTTAGAAGTATTGCCGAGAATTCTCCGGTGATGATTTGGGTTAATGATAGTACTTTTCAATGTACTTACTTAAATCAAACCATGCTGTCGTTTACCGGAAATACGCTAAAACAGGAGCTTAGCAGAGGGTGGATGGCCGCAATACATCCTGATGACAAACTAGCAAGTTATAATAGGTGCAGAGGTGCATTTGAAAAAAGGGAACCTTTTAAAATCGAATATCGTTTGCGAAGGCATGATGGTCAATATCGTTGGATAACCGATCATGGAAACCCGGTGTTTTTACCTGATGGCACTTTTACTGGCTACGTAGGAACGTGTACCGATATCCATACAATGCGAACGATGAATGAATGGCTGGAGCAAAAGGTAAAAGAGAAAACAGGCTACCTCACCAAAGTTGTTGGCGAACTGAAGCATAAGATTGCCGAACATCAGCACACGGAAGAAAACCTGATGCGAGCCAATGAACGTTTTACCAAACTATTTAATGAAAGCCCTGCGGCCAATGCCATTTGTTTATTGGAAAATGAAGAATTGATTGACTGTAATCAGGCATTTGCCGAATTAACGGGGTATGAACGTGAGGAATTAATTGGTGGTAAATCACTCTATTCTTATTTAATGTCGGATATAAGGGCAGGAGAACTGTCACAACTATTGAAAGAGACCGATCACGTGCAAAAATTTGAAATGGAGCTTACCCGAAAGCAGGGGGATAAAGTATGGGTATCACTTAGCTTGCAGCGAATAATGATGGATAATAAACCTTATTTGTTAAGCGTATTGCTAAATACTACTGAATTAAAAAGAGCCGAAGAGAAGATTATTTCCGCCTTAAAAAAAGAAAAGGAGTTGAATGAAATGAAAACGAATTTCCTCTCGGTGGCATCGCATGAATTCAGAACGCCTCTGGGCGTATTGTTAACCAGCATTAACCTTATTGAGGCATATCATAAAAGGGGTGATAACGAAAAGTGCAATAAGTATTTTAGGCAGGCAGAAGGTTCAATTAAAAACATGACCGACATTTTGAATGATTTTTTAACACTGGAAAAACTGGAAGAGCATAGGGTAGAGCATGTAGAATATAATTTTGACCTCACAAAATTTTCGACCGAGATTATGGAAGAAACAAAAGTGATATTGCGGCTCGGACAGGCAATTGTTTATGAGCATTATGGTACCTCAATGGTGAATCTTGATAAAAATACGCTCAGGAATATTCTCTTTAACTTGATATCAAATGCAAGTAAATATTCTCCGGCAGGGGCTAAGATATATTTAACTACCGAGGTACAGGAGGCGAAAATCCGTATTCTGGTTCGTGATACTGGTATTGGCATTCCGCAGGAAGATCAGAAAAATATTTTCACCCGATTTTACAGAGCGACCAACACCAACAGTATTCAGGGTACCGGTTTGGGATTAAATATTGTGCAGAAGTATGTTGAACTGATGAATGGGCAAATCACTTTTATCAGTGAGGTAAATAGAGGAACCACATTTGTATTAACATTTGATGAGTATGTTGTTGCGGGTCGTGTTGGTACGGTTGCACACTCAGACATAGTTTACGATTAGTTTAGCCAGAATAGCTGGAACAATTATCAGCGAAACTTCATTATTCTTCATGTACTGCAATAGCTTTCGTTGTTTCGGCTTTTAGCATGTTGGTAATGCCTTTTAGCAACGAGTCGGGGTTGAATGAAATACTGTCAATTCCCTGTTCAATAAGGAAACGGGTAAATTCAGGGAAATCGCTAGGGGCTTGTCCGCATAAACCTATTTTGGTGTGTGTTTGTTTGGAATTATGAATGAGCGAGGCAATGAGGTTTTTTACAGCAGGATTATTCTCGTCAAAGAGGTTGCTCAGAATGGCCGAGTCGCGATCAACTCCCAGCGTAAGTTGAGTTAGGTCGTTAGAGCCTATGGAAAACCCATCAAAAATGTGGGCAAATTCTTTAGCCAGAATAATGTTGCTGGGAATCTCAGCCATCATATATATTTCCAGCCCTTCGTCTCCACGATGCAATCCATACTTTTCCATCAGGCTGATTACTTTTTTCCCCTCTTCAACGGTGCGGCAAAATGGGATCATTAATTTTATATTAGTTAATCCCATGTCATTTCTAACTTTTTTCATGGCCTCACATTCCAGTCTGAATCCTTCGCGATACCTTTCGTTGTAATACCTAGAGGCACCCCTAAAACCTAACATCGGATTTTCCTCAGTTGGTTCAAACTCCTTTCCGCCTATTAAACTGGCATACTCATTTGTTTTAAAATCGCTCATGCGCACAATTACATCCTTAGGATAAAAGGCCGCGCCAATGGTTGCCACAGCCTGTGTCAGTTTATCAATGAAGTAAACTTCTTTTACCGGATACTCATGAGTTAATTCCGCAATTTCTATTTTAGCTTTTGCATCAGTAAGTTGATTGTATTTAATCAACGCCATAGGGTGAATTCGGATAGCATTGGTGATAATAAATTCCAGCCGCATCAACCCTATTCCTCTGTTTGGATAGAACGAATACAAAAAGGCTTTGTCGGGATCACCAAGAATTAGCATTGGTGCGGTGTCGGGCATAGGAATATTATGGAAATTAATGTTGCGTGTTTCCCATTTTAATAGGCCATGATACACCAGGCCTGTTTTGCCTTGAGCACACGAAACAGTTATGGGTTCACCATCTTTTATAGTTTCGGTTGCATTACCTGCTCCTACTATGGCTACAGCACCTATTTCTCTGGCAATAATGGCTGCATGGCTGGTACGCCCTCCTTTATTGGTAATGATGGCACTTGCTTTTTTTAAAATCGGATCCCAATCTGGATTGGTAATATCTGTTACTAACACTTCACCGGGCTGCAATTTTTCTGCCTCGGCTGGCGATAGGATGATTCTGGCTTTACCACAAGCCACACCCGAACCCACGGCATTGCCGGTAGCAAGAATATTTCCTGTTTCTTTCAGTTGATATTCTGTTTTTACATAGGGGTCTTTTATCGAGTGAACTGTTTCGGGTCGAGCTTGAATAATGTATATTCGGTTATCATTTCCGTCTTTGGCCCATTCAATATCCATGGGGCAATGGTAATGTTCTTCAATTTCCATACACCACTGCGCCAGTTGGGTTATTTCACAGTCGTTAAGCACCCATTGCTTTTGTTTTTCCGGTAGCGTATCGGTATTGATGGTGGTGTTAATTGTAGAAATGGTGGTGGGTGCATATACCATTGTTTTTGCTTTTGTACCCAACTTCTTGTATAAGATGGCTTTTTTTCCTGCCCGCAACATGGGTTTAAATACACAAAACTCATCTGGATTAAGGTTGCCCTGCACAATGTTTTCTCCCAACCCCCAACAGCCCGAAATTGTTACTACATCTCTGAATCCCGATTCGGGTTCGAGGGTAAAACAAATCCCGGAGGATGCCATATCGGAACGAACCATTAATTGAATTCCTGCAGATAGGGCAACTTTCATATGGTCGAATCCGTAATCGGAACGGTATTTAATGGCTCTTGCATTAAACAGGGATGCAAAACATTTTTTTACTGCCTCGGATAGTTGCCCGTCACCTTGTATGTTTAAAAAGGAATCATGTAGTCCGGCAAAACTGGCTGTGGGTAAATCTTCGGCCGTGGCACTGCTTCTAACCGCCACCGAAACCCGATTACCGTATTTTTCGCACAATGCCGCATAATGAGTTCTTATTTCATCCCGTAAGGTATCGGGCATGGTTGCACAAAGCAGTAAGTTGCGAATGTTTTTACTAGTTTCATTCAGATTGCTAAAACTTTTTGTATCCAGTTGCTCCAGTTGATTTCTAATTTTTTTCTCCAGCATATTCTCAAATAAAAAATAGAGGTATGCTTCGTTAGTAGTAGCAAATCCATCAGGAATCAGAATCCCATTAGCGGTAAGCGACCTGATCATTTCTCCCAGAGAAGCATTTTTACCACCCACTACAGCAACATCCTTATTACTGAGTTGGCTAAACGGAAGGATGAAATTTGTTTTCATTTTTTATAATTCAACGTATAATAGAACAGAACACAAGAGGTAATTTTTGTGGTTGTTACGTCCAAATAGCAGGGTTAATTTTAATACTAAAACAGACCCTTGTTTAAGGGGCCTGTTTTAGTATAATTTCGGATATTAATTAAGAATTTTCAGGCGGGTGGTTGCCGATTTATTTCCGGTATACATCCGAACAAAATAGATTCCGCTTTTTAGTCCGCTAATGTCAATAACCAACCTGTTTGAGTCGGGGTTGGATTTATAAACGGTTTCTCCGATCATGTTGATTAGTTCTACCTGTTTTATCATGTTGTTTCCGGCATCAATGGTTACTTGTCCGGCAGCCGGATTAGGGTAAACTTTAATGTCGGAGTAATTAGTAATCCCGTTAATACTAAGCGGGAAGCTCACTGTAAATACTCCCGAGGTCATGCAGGCATTAGCATCAGTAATGGTGACGGTATAAGTGCCTGGAGAAAGGTCAGTAATATCTTCTACAGTATTGCCGTTTGACCAACTGAAAGCATAAGGAGGAGTACCACCGGTGGTAGTAATGTTTACACTACCGTTTTTAGCAGCACTACTTGAAACATTTGTAACCACCCCATTCACTATAAGAGGGCTTGCTGGTTGAGTGATGGTGAAATTTTCGGAATCGGTACATCCATTTGCATCTTGTATGACTACGCTATAGCTTCCTGCTTTAAGATTAAAAATGTCCTCGGTATTGGCCTCATTTGACCAATTGTATGCATAGGGGTAGGTTCCACCGATAACAGTTATGTCAATTACTCCATTGTTTCCGCCATAACAACTTACATTGTATCGGTTATTAGCCAAATTAAGTACTTCCGGTTCTAAAATAACCACATCTTCCGTCTTCACACAATTGTTAGCATCTTTTACATATACAGCATAATCGCCTCCGCTTAATCCGGTAAAAGACTGGGTGAGCTGATAGCCTGATCCGGCAAGCGCATATTGCAGTGAGCCCGTACCGCCCGATGCCGTAATGGTAATGGCTCCGTTTTGCGAACCATTGCAGGTTACATCAAGAGTTCCAATATCAGAGATAATAATTGCAGGAGGTTGAACAATGGTTTTAAAAGTAGAGCCTACGCATCCTCCCGCATCTCTTACATAGATCTGATAAGTACCGGCACTTAAGCCGGTAAGTACATTGTTTGACTGGTAAGTGATGCCATCAATGCTATAGGCTAATGTACCGCTTCCGCCACCTGCAGTAACGGTGATGGTGCCATTGTTTCCACCATAGCAGCTTACATTGGTTGTAGATGCATAAACAACAATAGCAGCAGGTTCAGTTAAAGTAGTGGAGGCGGAGCCGGTGCAGCCTACACCATCTTTTACAACTACGGTATGTGCTCCGGCTGTTAAGCCGCTAAATACGTTGGATGATTGCCATGGAGAACCATCAATTCGATAGGTAAGTGCTCCTGAGCCTCCGGTAACATTGGTGACGGTAACAGAACCGTCATTGCCTCCGTTGCAGGAAATATCTGTTTTGCTTATGGAATTAATGGATGGCCCGTCAACATTGGCTACAATAGACTGAAACAAATTACGACAACCCGAGCCATCCTGCACTACTATAACGTAAGTACTGTCAACAAGAGATGTAAACGAACCGGTGCTGTTCCAAATTGTATTGTTAATGCTGTATTGATAACCCGATCCCGAACCGCCACCTGCTGCTACCAAAATATTTCCGTTGGCATTGCCACAGGTAGAATTTCCGGTGGTTACGGTTGCTGTTATAGCCGTAGGCTGGGTAATTGTAACCACTTTGGTGGCTATGCAATTATTGGCATCCTTTACCGTTGCGGTATAAGTTCCGGCAGCAAGTCCGGTAAAGTCCCCTGTTGGGAAAAAGTTGGTGCCATCCAGGCTGTAGCTATACGGAGATATTCCGCCAGCAATCATCACCGTTAGAATTCCATCAGAACCCACATTGCACGATACATTGATAGATGAAACTGAAACAACCATTTGGGTAGGCTGGGTTACGGTTACATTGGTGGTGGCTGCACATCCGGCTACGTCTTTCACATATACCGTGTAGGTTCCTGCTGCAATTCCGTTAAATATGCCTGATGACTGGAATGTGTTTCCGTTAATGCTGTAAACAAGGGTACCGGTTCCGCCAATAGCAGAGGTTACGATAATTTTACCGTCATTTCCACCATTGCATAGTACCGGAGAAGAGGTGGCATTTACAACAAGTGCTGATGGTTCGGTAAGTGTAACGGTTCTTATATCAGTACAACCGTTTCCGTCTTTCACCATAAGGGTATATATCCCTGCGCCCAAATTATTGAATGTTCCCGATGATTGGAAAGTACCATTATTTAAATTGTATTGCAGAGTACCGCTTCCGCCTGAACCCGATACAGTAACAGATCCGTTAGTGCCGCCAAAGCAGGTAATTTGCGAGGTAGAATTGATATTTAGCGTGGGGCCACCGGCATCGTTCACAATAACCCCGATGGTATTAGTACACCCGTTAGCATCTTTGGCTCGTACCGTGTAGTTGCCTGCCATTAAATTAGCAAAAGCTCCGGTAGCTTGCCAGGTGGTATCATTTAGGCTGTATTGAATGGTTCCGCTGCCCCCACTTGCCGAAACAAGTAATGCTCCATTGGCATTGCCGCAACTCGATTGGGTAGTAGAGGGAGTATTAAAAATAATTGAAGCGGGCATGTTTACTGTAGCGATAGTTGTTTTAATGCAGTTAAACGAATCTTTTACATAAAATGTGAATGTACCTGCACCCAGCGATGAAAAGGTGGCCGATGATTGATAGGTTTCTCCGTTGCGGCTGTATTTATAAGGAGCAGCACCACCGGTTGCAGTCAGGGTTACACTTCCGTTTGCTGCTCCGCTGCAGGTAGCATTGGAAACCGAAGCAACACTAAGGTTTAAGCCAACAGAAATTTTCATGGTATAGGTGTTTGAACAAGCTCCGTTCCATCCGCCCATAGTGGCTTTTAGCGTAACGGTGTATAAACCGGCACTTGCGTAGGTGTGTTCCGGGTTTGTGGCGTATGAAACAGCCGACCCGTCACCAAAGTTCCAAGTATAAAAATTGTCCGATCCGATATAACCCGAAAGGCCAATGGTGTTAAACATACTATCGCGGGATAGGAGTGTAGTATTGGTAAAGGTTACAGGCGTTGCAGCTGGGATACAGGCCGAATTTATGGTAAACCCGCTGGTGATGTAATGCATCATCTTAGGAATAATGTAAAAGTCACCGTTTTTTGAATAAGTGTTTTTGGCACTTGCCCAGTTAAATCCGGTATTGGTGCCCGCCAGCGAAGCCAAATCTTCCCCTCGGCCTTCTCCGTCTCCATTGTAGCTAATGGTAAACGTAGTAATTCCCGAATACCCTCCCGTCATTTCAATGGAGGCGGCAAAATTCGCATTTACTGCAAGCCCGCTTCCCGAAAAGCTAATGTCTTTATAGCCGTTTGAATTGTCAAGGAAAGTCCAAGTGAATGTTTTGGTTCCGATTGCTGTTGCCGGACGACCATTGGCATCAACTGTGTAAATTTTAGCCGCCATGGCAAGTCCGAGTAGGGCATTTGTTTTGCCATAGATGCGTACTCCGGTAACCCTGCCGGGACCCGAATAATAGTAGGTTTGGGCTGCATTTTCCAACGAGCCTGCAGTAAGCGTGTAGCCCCCAACTAACCCCGTGTTTTTCCATTGAGGATAGCCGTTTAAGTCACTGCAGGAGGTAGCTCCCTGACCGAAGGCAAAGAATGCCCCGGATAGAAGTACCAGCATCATGAGTGTCATTTTTTTCATAACATATTTATTAAGTTAATGAATTAAGTATAATCGCCAAATTTGAATTGGTGTGGGATTTTTCCTGATAAACTCAAATTTGCAGATACAAAATTCCCCCATTGACTTGTGGTTGCCGCTGACGGCTGTCACCGTTATGGATGATGTACATCATTTACCCGGGTGATTTGATGAGGCTTAGTTGGTTTACAGAATAAAACAGGTTGTTGTAAAGCAGGGTTCAAAAATTTTGGCAGAATTTATACCTATATATTACCTTCGCCTTCCCAGAAACAAAAAAATTCGGGGTGTAGCGCAGCCCGGTAGCGCGCTTGCTTGGGGTGCAAGAGGTCGTGGGTTCAAATCCCGCCACTCCGACACTGATAATCAAGGCTTTGCATTAAACTTGCAAGGCCTTTTTTATTTGGGGTGCAACATAGGTGCAACATTTCTATACTTATCATGATAAATATTAGGTAACCAAGGTCCTTTGGTCTCACAAGTTATATCCCGATAGTTAACGGGATGCAAGAGCGAGAAATGCACATATTAAAATTATTAGCAACACCGTACTTGTAACGGGTCGTTATTATAGTCAGCATTAATTTTTTCGTTTTTTCATTATTGCTCTTTCCACCATTGAGAGAATCTGTTTATCATGTTCAGTGGAAACAAAATTATCAGCGTCATTAATGTAGTCTGCATATGTTTGTCCGGATATGTCAGAGGGCGGGGTTGGTTGCCCTTCTTTTTTTATTGGTAAAACACGTTTGCCCCAGGTCAACGCCACTCCCATCTCTATCATTACATTTGAATTCATATCAGAGGTTTCAAAAACTGCAATGTCGGCTGAAATAATGTCTCGCGCAATCTGGTTAAATAAATGCTCGCCATATCCAGCTGCTAATGACTTAAAATTAAGAGATACTCCCTTAGTCATTTGTTTTGCATTAATTTTATCAATTGCAGTCTGAAATTGATTTTGAAGATTTAATTTTAGATTTTCAGAGTTGTAATGTTGTGATTTAAATTGATACCCAAATACTATTTTTATAGTTGAATTTTTTGATAATTCTGTTTGAACAAACTCCCAATCAATGTCTGTAAAACCAAAAGGTGAACCCGCTGCTAATGGTTGTTGAGCAACAATACTATTATTGGTAACTTCGCTTTTATCTTCGTTGGCTTCTTTTAATTCATGATAAATATAATTTCCTCTACTATTTAAACCAACGACTCCAAAATTGTATGGGGCAGTCCCTAAATAATTCCGTCTATCTAACAAGCCTCTGTCGTCAAGAAAGTCAATGGCATTATTTATTTCAACCGAATTTAACCCAGTCCAATGACTAATTTCATCTCCATCAAACAATAGGTCTTCGTGAGGATTGTTCTCAAAAAGTGAGACAATTATTTTAGTTGCATTTTTTTCGATTGGATTGCCCATACTGTTTAAGTTTCTAATAGTTCGTGCTGGAGTGTTTTAGTCTTGTGCTCTTCACTTTCTCATCAATTTTGATAACTCTTTGATAATATCAAAGTACCTTTTCCATTCAGAAGGATTTGATTGAGGGTTTGTGCCGTCATGATAAAAAAACACCTTCCAAATTTTTCCCTGTGCATCGTAGTGAATTGCATCGATTTTGGTAATAATTGTAAGTATCTTTTTGTCGGTGAGTTTAGGGTATTTGGTGTAAACCGGAAGTTTGTCAAAGGGTTCCTTTTCTGAATGGTATGCTTGTGTTCCATCAATGTTCCAACCAAGTGGTGAATATTCTCTGTTAAACACAAACCATTCATCGTTTGAGTTTCTTTCCATACCATAAGGTAAGTTGATTCTAAAAAAGTCTGATAAAGCCATAAAGTTTAGTTAGAGAAGGTTAATCTGAATTTACAAAGGAATGAATGGCTTTGCCTAATCCCCTTTTTTGTGTTTGTGTGGTTTTAACGAAGGGTTGTTTTTTGGAGTTTCTTTGTTGTCGCGTTGACGTTTGTCCGGTTTGCCAGTAGTTGTGGCAATTCTTTTCGGACCAGGTTTAATTCCCATGATTTTAAAGATTTAAGTTTTATCAAACTTACCTCATTTTTCTGAAAGAAATTTCACAAACCAGTTGAGTTATTCACACTATCAAATTGTAATCAATGCTAAAAGAATTAATAACTAATCCCCACGTTACCGCGCTAATCCTTTTGCGTGGTGAACCTGGCTGCATTGATCAGTTGGTAGTCCCGACCGATACTTTGTCGACCGAATTTATCAGAGACATGGAGTTGTTGCTTTGTTTTCTTGTGTTATAACATTATCTAGAATTGCGTTAAATTCGCTTAAACAATTAAAACAGGCTCATGAAAAATATCTTTTTTTTGTTTTTGACTCTAACGCTACTCTCGGCCTGTACAGGCACAAAAAGGTTTACCCATTTTATAGAACCTAAACTTGTTGAAATGAAGAGTGATTCAACGCCCCTTATTCCCGGAATCGTTGTTTCAGTCAATGATACCGGCCGCGAACAGGTCAAGTGTACTCGTGAAAAATCCTTTTTGGTGCCGGCAATTATTTATTGGCAATGGAATTACACCATGAAGTACGATATGAATCGTCAATCACTGACCACCATTTTCAACTATCAATTGATGAGACATGCCGATTCAATGGGATTAACAGGCAGATTAAATGGTGCACAACTGGAAATAGATATTGACAGCATACCTAGTAGTTTTCGATATGTGCACAGAGGGTTTCTACTTTTTTTTGTGGTGGCTTATGTGATGAGTGATATTGAAATTATTTTCCCACTTAGCACCAATTTAGTATTTCATTATACACTCACACAAAATGGAGTTGTAACCAAGGAAGGGCAGGTTATAATCCAAAATAAAGATACTCCAATAAATAATCGCCTGAAATCAAGAAAGCGATTTACCTGGCAATACCTCGTTCAATATAAATCCAATTTGAACCAATTAAGTAAACAGGCAGTACAAGAACTTTTGTCTGATATTGAATAACCATGAAACAAAAGGTATTTCATTAATGCAAATTGCTTTATTTCCGGTATCTTACCTATTTTTTTCTTAGTTGGTAACATACTAGTGTACTTAGTTTGTGAAGCGACTACACGGCAAGTGAATAAACGCAAAACAAAAAACTGGTACTCGTTACAAACGAGTACCAGTTGGGGGGATCTTGGCTTATACAACACACCTAAGGATTTATTGATACTATTTTTATTATTCCTCGTTTGGCTTTTCTCCCGTATCTACCCCTTAGGTCTTCGCTTAAAAGGGAGATGGATAAAATATCATCTTCTTTTATAGTTATTAACCTAAGTTCTTTATCTTTTTCCGTAATTAAAATTGTGTCATTTAGTAAAATTGGCAGATTGGTTTTTATATAAACCGTGTCTATACAATTTAGTTGAAGACAATCCTTATTTTGATACCAACACGTTCTTTTCCTTTTTAAACTGGAAATGTGTTTTCTTTTCAGACCTAAATCGACATATTTTTTTTGACTTAATATTAATCCGTTAATCCTAAAAACAAAGACGGTTGGAATTTTAGTTTGTCTGAAGTGAAAAGCGGTATCTGATGGAGGCACTTGAGAATGAACCGTCATACTACACGATATTAAGATCAAAAGCCCAACGGCTATGGATGATTTAAGCAACATAATGATTAATGATAAAAAAACTATACATATATCTGATCATGTGATCTCTGTATATCGAATAAGTCCCTGGAGTCAAACTTATAGAACTATCATACCGATTAATTACTATTGAATTCGGTTTAGTATAACTAAGATCAGAAGATGTATGATATCTCTGCGTTGTCCAGATTTCACCTTGACCTGTATACTTACCTATGATATTCCCAGTGCCTGGAATAACATCAAATTGAATACCAGGCTTCGCCCAGTGGGTATGGTAAACGCCTCTCGCATCACCAGGTATTCGATTAAAGTCATAATTTGTCTGTAAATCACCCCTAGCTTCCTTAGGAATTCTTGTAACAGATCCATCGCGATTTAAAATACCTCCGTATTCCTCAGAATTAAATCGGGATCGTTGAAAATCGGCTTGCATAGTAGTATATTGTTTATAGGATACTCTTACACCCCCAAAATTCTTCCCACCTCCAAATTGCCACGTTAAATATGAACTTAAATGATAAAATCCAAAGGAGGTTATTCCTCCTATTAAGGCACTCGTACCAACTTCTTCCCCGTTTCCTCTATTAAACCAAGCATTTAACCCAGATCCTACAGAGCCCGAAGCAAACTCCCCCAAACCCCCACCAATACTAGCACCTATAAATGCTCCAATTCCTCCTGACATAGCCCCATTGAACATTGCGTTCATTACATTTTCAGGATTTCCACCTGCAAGAACGGTCATTGAACCGTTATAAAATGCCCCTCCAGCCATGCCAACTGCTGTAGCAGAAGCTCCGGCCTCACTCATTAAAGCTGCTCCTCCTCCAGTAATACCTCCAATAACAGCCCCAATCCCCATATACCTCCAAGTTTTTGATGATTGAAAATCCCACATTGTAGGGTCACTAGTATGATTAGCAATTGCCCCTCCTGAATATGCCCCTACGGCTATTCCAATTGCTATTGGAATCCATGCAAACCTTCCATCTGGTGGATATACCGGTTAAACTGACCACCCTTTTCCGGAGCAAATTGACCACCCTTTCATCTGGCGAAAAAGTGTTCATATTGTCTGGCGAAGTATAGCA
>JAGVLJ010000057.1 GCA_020049855.1 Bacteroidia bacterium
ACCATTTACCTTAATTCTTAACGACCCGAATACTTCGGCCAAAGCCTATGAAGATGCTGAAAAGGCGCAGGCTGAATTTTATAAAAAAGCTCTTGCCAGTTTTGATGCGGGCTTAACTGTATTAAAAGGTGAAACAAAACTGAGGATTGACGTATATTACCAAATGTTTAAACTGTACGCCAGAATAAATGAGCCGGAGAAAGCCAAGGACTTTAAGAACAAATACGAAGAGCTTAAAAAGCAGTACGAGGCAGGAGAAGTTAAGTAGTCCGCTAACTCTAATGCCCGAATTTACTCGAATATTATTTAGGCAAACATTATTTAACATAATATTAATTATAAGAAAAAATAATTGAAATAAATTTTTAAAATTCAGTGGATAAACGCTTTTCTATCGCAATAATCTAAGCGTTCCATCTTACTCACCTCAAGATATATAAAATCAAATAAAGAACCTTTTTATTCATAAGGTAAAAATACCACCAAATTGATAATAAAAAAGACCAGAGTAAAACAGCCTTTCATCTTTAAAGCAAAAGTGTAGTAAATAAAAGCAGTCTCTCACTATACAGTCCATGGTTAACGTATGCCGCTAAAAGTTATACAAAAACCCCAATGACATAGCCTGATTTAACTGAACTTCTTTATCCTGATCGAAATCATAAAGTGCCACTCCGGTCAATGTCACATTGAAGAATTTATTGATTTTAGCGGTAAGGCTCGCATCCACCCGATGATCAATTTTATCCATGGTTTGGTAATTGGCAAAGCCCTGATATCGCACCTTCAGGTTCATGTTTTTGGCAATGTCTTTATCAAAATTCATAATAAGCATTAAGGCCACCTCGTTGCGTAATGTTTTTCCGGGCTTTACCCCATAATTATTTGGCTCAGTAAGGTAAAGTTTTTTATCGTTGACAATAGTTTGGCGCATTGTCCCAATACCGGCCCTGACACTGAAATAAGAAACCGGTTTGTACTCTAAACCTATTGATTCGGTAATAAAAGCCGGTGCAAAAAAACGAGAGGTAAGTACGGCTACTTCACGGTTTACCGTATCTTTATCGTACTTATAACCTTTATCGAACTGACTTTGAAAGTTGAGCGAAGCAAATACTAACCAGTGCGGTGATATATTATACGCTAATTTCGAATCAATAAAAATGCGATCCTGCGTTTTGCGGTAATCAGGTAAATAAGCCGCTTCATTCTGGTTGTATAGCCTACCATATTGCAATTGAATATCGTTGAGAAACGACACCTTTTCGCGGTTGTATTCCACTTTGCCGCTGAATAAAGAGGAGATTGCCATTGAATTTACCCCTCCCGCTTTCCAGTTCTGACTAAATGAAGCCTGATTGATTCCCAACCCAATACTGAACTTAGACTTCCAGTAAGAAGTATCGCGTTTCACAGCGTTCTGAGCAAGTGCAGACATTGCGCCCACTAAGAGATATAATAGGAATATTTTTCTCATAATCTGATATATTAAAGATTAAATTTGTTGCAAATTTATTTTAAAATTTACAAGGTATGAAATTAATGCAGTTCTTTACTTTTTTAGGGCTTTCCCTCCTGTCCGCTTCAACTATGGGTCAGGTAAAAACGGTTACCCCGCAGCAAATGAACATGGATGCCAAAAAAGTAAAAGCTTCCTTTTTAGATGTGCGTACCGCGCAGGAGTGGAATAAAGGCCATATACAAGGCGCGATTCACCTTGATTTATTCAACGATAATTTTGAATCGGAGTTAAAAAAGCTCGACAAGAACAAGGTTTACTATGTGTACTGTGCCATAGGTGGCCGTTCTGCAGAAGCCGGTGAGATGATGATAAAAATGGGATTCAAAAACGTGTACAATATGAAGGGCGGATTCAATGCCTGGACAAAAGCGGGACTACCTGCTACTGCCAAATAACAAATCCTTTCGCCTCATTTTTACAAAAACCTTTTCTCCTGAGTGATGCAATCTCCGTACGATTGGCAAAGTGCCCCACTGATTAGATATTTTCAAAAATACCTCTCACGAATTACTTTTAGGTGATGCTGTACATGCCCTGCCATAATCCAAAATAGTGCATCGCAGGTTACTGATAATTGATTTGCAATTCCCTTTCGCAATAGTGCTTCTTCAGTAAGTCCATAAAACAACTGCAGGTTTGACTTGCGCAGGTACATAAATTCAACCAGTAAATCATTCAGGCTTCGTTCTCCAAAAAAACCATTCCGCACATAATCGTCCTCCTCAAATCCTGATAAAGATTGCTGTTCGCCACGGGCAATGCATAAAGCACGGTAAGCAAAGATGCGCTCTGCATCCAGCAAATGACCTAATACTTCCTTCACACTCCATTTCCCTGTGGCATAGACATAATCAGCCTTGTTATCGGGAACTGCTGAGAAAACTTCGTCAAGCTCCCTTAATTGTCTTTCTAATAAAGCATTGATGGGTTCATCGGGCAATAACTGAACGTATTTTTCGTAATACGATGGGTATGTTGTGGCGGATGGTTTCATTTGGCAAACTTAACATCGGGCAGGGTTATTGCAAACTTTTGTGCCATATTCCTTATCATTGAACGTTTGATGAAATACAGTTTTATTTTATTTTTTCTGATAGGGTCATTTTCCCTGAAAGCCCAACTCACCATTGAACCCGTAACCAGCGGCAAACAGGTGCTTGAATTAATTTCGGGTGGAACGATTCAGGTGGAGAGCATTGACTATTACGGCTCATTCAATGCCATTGGTAAATTTACCAATAACAGCCCCATACTAAACATGAAGAGCGGTATTTACCTTGGTACAGGAAACCTGAACGCGCCCGTTGGCCCCAATCTAACCGGAGGAAGCAGCACTCCTCAATCGCGTGACGGGATTCAGTTGGCCGATGACCCTGACCTGATGAAAATCGCCTCAGGAAAATTATTTGATCAGGTTATTTTGCAGTTTACATTCATTCCGCATTGCGACACTATTTCCTTTCAGTTTGTATTTGGATCTGAAGAATATCCGGAGTACGTGCAGAAAAAATTTAACGATGTATTTGGTTTCTTTATTAAAGGACATGGCATTAATGGTACAAAAAATATGGCCCTGCTACCCGATGACTCCACTCCTATCACCATTAACTCGGTGAACATGCTTTATAACAACCAATATTATATCTATAACAAACCCACTACACCCGAAGAAGTGAAAAACAGTTTACAGTTTGACGGTTTTACCCGAAAACTCACAGCTAGATCGCATGTTATATCAGGGCAAACCTATACCATTAAAATTGCTATTGCTGATGTGAATGATATGAGCTACGATTCGGGCGTGTTTATAGAAGCCAATTCATTTACCTGCCTGGGGCAAACATTACCTCCTGTACCGGGTAAAACAGATTCGGTGGTGGCCACATATACCCTCCATATTGAGTTTCCGTTTAACTCTTCGGTTATTCCGCAGCAATACCACCGCTATCTTGATAGCATGTATGAGGTGCTAAGTGAAAATGCCGCGTATGTAATGGAAGTAAACGGTCACACCGATAACGCAGGAACATCCGAATACAATCAATTGCTTTCAGAAAAAAGGGCACTGGCGGTAAAAGCATATCTGGTAAAAAAGGGCATTGATGAAAGCCGTATTGTTGCAATC
Organism: Bacteroidia bacterium; assembly: GCA_020049855.1. Taxonomy (GTDB): domain Bacteria; phylum Bacteroidota; class Bacteroidia; order UKL13-3; family UKL13-3; genus JAGPCK01. The sequence continues at coordinate 3,648 of JAGVLJ010000057.1, forward strand.
GGTTTTGGCAGTTCTAAACCGCTAAACGGCAACCGCAACGAAAAAGAAAAAGCGCAAAACAGGCGGGTGGTATTCGTGATTAAAAGATAGGTTACTTGAACAAAATACTGCTAACATTTTTTTTACTATTTTGCTCACCCCTTGTGAGAGCGCAATTGGTTTTTGATTCCACTTCCAATGTGGAACAAATGGTAAGGCAGGTATTTCAAAGTGATGGGGTAGAAATTAAAAATATTTGTTTTAACGGGTATAGCAAAGCTATCAGAATGTTTCACAACAGCAAGAACAATATGCCTATTCCGGCTGGTATCTTTTTGGCGACAGGGCATTACAATGTTGGTAAAGGCCCTAATTTCTCTGCCAGTACCAGTTATTCTTCTCAAACCGATGGCGATCGGCAGCTCACCGAACTGGCAGGCTATGCTACCTGCGATGCCGGCATTCTGGAGTTTGATTTTGTTCCCACCGGAACTACGGTTTCTTTTCAATATTTATTTGCTTCCGAGGAATACCCCGAATACGTAGGTTCAAAGTTTAACGATGTGTTTGCTTTTTTTATCAGCGGACCCGGAATAAAAGGATTTAAAAATATGGCGGTGGTTCCCGGAACCAACAAACCGGTTACCATCAATAATATTAACCATATTAAACATAAACAGTATTACATCAACAATGAGTATAAAGTTTATGATCCATTTATTATGGAGCCCGATTCGAATGAGATACAGTTTGATGGATTTACTCAGGTGTTGGTAGCCAAAGCTAATGTATTACCCGGGCAAACCTACCACCTTAAAATTGCTATTGCCGATGTAAAAGACAGGAATTATGATTCGGGAGTATTTATAGAATATGGCACGTTTACGAGTACCGGAATTCCTGCTCAAGCAACGGATTCAAAAAAAGGAAAGCGGCAAAAAGAACAAATCCTAATTTTGTCTCCCCGAAGGCTTTCGCCCGAGCCACCCAACCATGTTGCCCAAATACTGTTTGAGGATACCGTGGTTTCTTCCTTTCAAAATAACCCGTTGTTTTTACAGCGCATGGAAAAATTGCTTCCTTTATTTCAAAATTACCCCGATGGAATATTTGAACTGGATGGTGGCATTCGCACCATGGCAAAAGATTCCTTTATTTCTTTCCTCATTCATTTTATGACCGAAAACGGTATTGCAAGCCACCGCGTACAAGTGGTATTTTCGGAAACACATGGGAGTAAAAATAAAAAACCACTTCCGGTGTCAAACCGGGTACTGCTTACCATAAAACAGAAAAGCCGTCAATCCGAAAACTAACGGCTTATTTCTGCTATGAAAAAACCAAACTACCTCTCTTATTTAATTGCTATTTTTACGCTGTTGTCTTTGGGTTCACTTTTAGGAAGCACCAGTGTAAGAATTCCATTGGTAAACTCAGCCTGAATTTGCTCTTTGTTTACGGTTTCAGGTAAAGTGAAACTGCGCGAGAAAGAACCGTAATGGCTTTCAACCAAATGGTATTTAGCTTCTTTTTGTTCATTTTGAAACTTGCGCTCTCCGCTTATGGTGAGCAATTCATTTTTCAAATCAATTTTAATATCCTCTTTGGTCATTCCTGGCAAGGATGCATGCACCTCAAATTGATTCTCCTTTTCTACAATGTCAACCTTGGGCGAAAAGAAACGACTGTCGCTGGTTGCTTCCGGGAAAAACTCATTGAAAAAAGCATTGTTGAAAAATTTAGGAATCATTGAATCCCTCAATAATTCGCTGTTTTTAAAACGTACAAGTGTCATATTTTTTATTTTTTAAATTTTGCTGTTAATGTCCATCGGTTTTCAAATCGTGAACCAATTGAATTTACAAGCCATTTTGACGCCTTAAAGTTTACTGCTTTTATTTTCAGCCGTCAAAATTTCTGCTTTTAGTAAAACGGCCTGAAAAAATTTCAGATTTCCAAAACCAATACGGCTTATGTTTGTTTAACTCATTTATGAAATCTCATTGTTTAACCCATGTAACCACTATAGCAAAACCAATTGAAGATGTATTCGATTTTTTTAGCAAGGCCGAAAATCTGAATGAACTTACACCGCCTGAATTGGACTTTGAAATTATTACCCCACTCCCGGTTAATATGCAAAAAGGTTCTCTCCTTGATTACCGCATTAAACTAAACGGAATAAGGTTTAATTGGAAAACAGAAATAAGCGCATGGGAACCACCTTACCGATTTGTTGACAAGCAGCTAAAAGGCCCGTATGTTTTGTGGATTCATGAGCACCGTTTTAAGGCATTAAATAATCACCTCACCGAAATGACTGATACGGTACACTACCTTTCTCCTGGATGGTTATTAGAACCATTGGTTCATCACCTGTTTGTGAAGAAAAAAGTAGAAGCTACATTTAAATTTAGAAAGGAAATGCTGAAAAAAATATTCGATAACTAATACTTTTTTAACGGAATCTATGTATTTGTTAAGAACAACAACATTTACAGTAATCAATCATTCTATCCACAGCCATCGTGTCTAAGATTTTTTAATTCATTCTGAAATATGCCAACCCCAAATAGCTACGGTACAACGCGGTGAGCATAATACTGGGCTTTTTTTGAAACAGTTTAAGTCTTATTCGCATGAAATACAATAAATGTTTAATCCCTCCCTTCATGTGATTCTTTTTTTATTATCGAACAATTTTTCCAACAAGGTTGCGTTTTATTTAATATTTTTGAAAATTAAATGCACAAAATAACATTTCTTTCATTCTTTATTTGCTCGGTCATTACCAGTAAGGCTCAGATAGCCGCATCAGGAATATATAAATTCATTAACCTTAATCCGTCTGCCAGAGTATCGTCCTTAGGAGGGGCAAATGTGAGTATCATTGATAAAGACCTCAACCTATCACTACAAAATCCGGCATTGCTTAATAAGCAAATGCGAAATCAAGTGACTTTTAATACCGTAAATTTTGTTAGCGATATTAGTTTAGGTTATGTGGCCTACGCTTTTGGATTTGGTGCCGGAACAAGCAGTGTTGGAATCCAATACATCAATTATGGTAAATTTCTGGGAGCTACTTCTTCCGGAGTTTCAACTGGCAGTTTTACCGCTGGAGAATACAACTTACAAGTAAGTTACGGCAAACAGTATAAACATTTTTCCTATGGCACCTCTCTTAAAATGATTTACTCAAATATGAATGTAGCTAAATCATTAGGGGTAGCCACCGATTGGGGTGGGGTTTATCGGAGTAGCGACTCTCTTTTTACAGCTGGACTTGTAGTAAAAAATATTGGATACCAACTTGCGACCTATGTCACTGGAAACCGTGAAAAATTGCCTTTCGAAATTCAGGCTGGTTTTTCGAAAAAGCTAAAACATATGCCCCTGCGCTTATCGGTAACGGCTCACAATCTGCAAAAATTTGATTTAACTTATAATAACCCTAATAAACCAGGACAACAAACGGATTTGGCCACTGGTGATCCTGTGGTTGAAAAAGTTACGATAGCCGACAAATTTATGCGACATATCATAATAGGCTCAGAATTATTACTATCTAAGAATTTAAACTTTAGATTCGGATACAACCATTTACGTAGAAAAGAAATGACCATTGAGGGCAAACGAGGGTTAGTGGGTTTTGCTTGGGGATTTGGCATACGTATTAATCGGTTTTTGATAAGTTATAGCAGTTCATCCTTTTACGTTAGTCAAAACACCAATCACTTTAGTTTCTCAGCCAATATTAATGACTTCAGAAAAAAGAAAACCACACAACCAAAGTCCTAAATGTGGTAAATGAAACGTATTACAATTGCCATTGACGGATACTCGAGTTGCGGGAAAAGCACTTTAGCTAAACAGCTGGCCTTAGAGCTTGGTTATACCTATATTGATAGTGGAGCTATGTATCGTGCAGCCACTTTATACATGTTGGAAAATGATATTAGCTCTGATAATATACAAGCCATAGTTGCTGCTCTAAAATACATTAAAATAGAGTTTAGAATTAATCCATTGAATGGGTTGCAGGAGACCTACCTCAACGAGGGAAATGTAGAGCGGGAAATACGCACTTTGCAAATCTCCAATTTGGTTAGTCCTATGAGTAGCATAGCCGAAGTAAGGCAGGCTATGGTTGCTCAACAGCAATATATGGGAAAATCCAAGGGTGTGGTGATGGATGGACGGGATATTGGAACTGTGGTTTTTCCTGATGCCGAACTGAAATTATTTATGACAGCCGAACCACGTATAAGGGCTCAACGCAGGTTTGAAGAATTAATGGCTAAAGGTGATGGAGTCAGTTTTGATGAAGTATATCAAAATGTGTTAAGTAGAGACTTAATTGACTCCACACGCAAAGTGGGTCCACTTGTTAAATCTCATGAGGCGATTGAAATAAATAACTCACATATTTCCAGAGAACAACAATTAAATTTGGCACTTAATTATGCACTTAAAGCGATTGCCAGCAATCATATCAGGAAGGGGTAACTAATTTTTTCTGTGTTTTTCTCTCTGAATACGCTTGACATCAATGTGATTTAACGTATATTCGCGGGCTTTTTTAAGCAAAGGAGGATAAAAATTTGACACAAAAACAAAACACACAAACTAGTGCTCCCGATTCGGATTTCGATTGGAGCATGGACAAAGAAGGCTTCTCTACTTACTCAAGTGATGAACGTGAAAAGTTCTCAAATCTCTATGAAAAAACCTTGAACACCATCGTTGAACGGGAAATTGTAAAAGGTGTAGTAGTTGGTAAAACCGACAAAGAAGTAGTATTAAACATTGGTTTTAAATCTGACGGGTTAATTCCTCTTTCGGAATTTCGTGACATTTCAGAGGTAAAACTCGGAATGGAAGTGGAAGTGCTTATTGAAACAACTGAGGATAAAAATGGCCAGTTGGTTCTGTCACGCAAAAAAGCCATTGGCGAAAGAGCATGGGAAAACATTGTGAAAGCACAGGAAAATGATGAAATCGTGACTGGTTTTGTTAAATCAAGAACAAAAGGTGGATTGGTAGTAGATGTGATGGGCATTGATGCATTTTTGCCCGGTTCACAAATTGATACCAAACCTATCCGTGATTACGACATTTTTGTAGGACAGAACATGCAGTTTAAAGTGGTTAAAATTAATCATGTGTTCAAAAATGTAGTGATCTCTCATAAAGTATTAATTGAAGAGGATCTGGAAGCTCAAAAATCAGACATTTTATCGAAACTCGAAAAAGGTCAGGTACTGGAAGGTACAGTTAAAAACATGACCTCTTTTGGTGTGTTTATCGACCTTGGAGGACTGGATGGATTACTTCATATCACCGATATCAGTTGGGGGCGTATCAATCATCCTGAAGAAGTACTTAAACTTGATCAGAAGATCAATGTGGTGGTGCTTGATTTTGACGATGAGAAAAAACGTATCTCGTTAGGTTTAAAACAACTTACAGCACATCCATGGGATACGCTGGCAGAAACAATAAAAGTTGGAGAAAGAGTAAAAGGTAAAATTGTTACAGTTGCTGATTACGGTGCATTCCTTGAAATAGCTCCGGGTATAGAAGGGTTAATTCACGTATCAGAAATGAGTTGGAGTCAGCACCTGCGCAACCCACAAGACTTCCTTAAAGTAGGTGACGAAATAGAAGCTGTAATTCTGACATTAGATAAAGATGAGCGTAAAATGTCACTGGGAATTAAACAACTTACTCCTGATCCGTGGGGTAGAATAGCAGATAAATATGCGGTAGGCACCAAGCATAAAGGAGTTGTTCGAAATCTTACCAACTACGGCTTATTTGTAGAATTAGAAGCTGGAGTTGACGGACTTGTACACGTATCAGACCTTAGTTGGACTAAGAAAATTAAGCATCCTGCCGAATTTGTGAAGAAAGATCAGGAACTAGATGTAGTGGTACTTGAAGTAGATACTGAAAACAGACGGTTGAGCCTAGGCCATAAACAAATGGACGAAAATCCATGGGATACTTTTGAAACCATTTTCACTACCGGCTCGATACACCCTGGAACAGTCTTGAAAATTGAAGATAAATCAGCTACTATTGCTCTTCAATATGGTGTTGAAGGTTACGCGCCTGTAAAACAACTGCAGAAATCTGATAACACTATCGCTAAAGAAGATGAGAACATTGATCTGGTGGTTACCGAATTCAACAAGGAGAACCGCAGAATAGTACTTTCACACACTGCTCTTTGGAAAGAAGCTGAAAAAACTAAGATGGCAGAAGCTGAAACCGCTCGCAAAAACGAAGAGAAAAAGGCTTCTAAAACTGCTAAGAAAATATCTTCGTCCAATGAGAAGTCAACCTTTGCCGAAATTGACGCGCTTAGCGAGTTGAAATCTAAAATGGAAGGCAATACCGTTGCTGAAAACAACGAAGGGGAAAATCAATAAATGAGAAACTTCCTCTTCATATCACAAAAAAAATCCCGCTTCGGTGGGATTTTTTTTTGCAGTTTAAGGGGTTATTTAAATATTTGAAGTATGAATTATTGGCTGATTAAATCCGAACCTTTTAAATACTCATGGGAAATGTTTGAGAAAGATAAAAAAACTGTTTGGGATGGTGTTCGCAACTATCAGGCGCGAAACAACCTGAGAGGAATGAAAAAAGGAGACTTGGCATTATGGTATCACAGTAATGAGGGGAAAGAAATTGTGGGCATTGCCAGAGTTGTAAAAGAATATTATCAAGACCCTACTACAACCGATTCCAATTGGGTAGCAGTTGACTTCGCTCCTCTTAAAAAACTGAGGAAATCTGTTACACTTGAGCAGATAAAGGCTGATAAACGGTTGCAAAATATTGCTTTGGTGAAGCAAGTGCGACTTTCGGTAGTAGCCATAAAACCGAAAGAATTTGATGTGCTACTGGAGATCTCTGAACGAAAATAACATGAAAGAAAAACTGCTTCTTGATCAAGAAAGACTTTCGATTATTATCGACAGGCTTTGCCATCAATTAATCGAAAACCACAACGGGTTTAATGACACAGCCATTGTAGGACTACAACCGCGTGGTGTATTGCTTTCGCGCAGAATTAATCAGCGGATGAAAGAAATAACCGGTAACGAAAACCTTCTTTACGGAGAACTGGATATTACCTTTTACCGTGACGATTTCAGGAGAAGAGAATCGGTATTGATACCTAACGAGCAAAAAATAGATTTCATCATAGAAAACAAAAATGTAATTTTAATTGATGATGTACTTTTTACCGGACGCACCATTAGGGCAGCCATGGATGCCCTCACCGCTTTCGGTCGCCCATCCTCAGTTGAACTGATGGTGCTGATTGACCGAAGGTACAGCAGGGAATTGCCAATTGAAGCCACTTATGTAGGATATGTGGTTGACTCGCGTAATAATGACAAAGTGATAGTTGACTTGAAACAAGCAGGAACTAAAGATTCAGTTTGGTTAATAACGAATACCGAAAATAAATGAGCAAATTAAGCACACGACACCTGATTGGAATCAAAGATTTAACGGTTGAAGATATTCAACAGATTTTTGAGACCACTGATAATTTTAAAGCAGTAATTAACCGCCCTATTAAAAAAGTTCCTTCACTCAGAGATATCACCATTGCCAACATCTTCTTTGAAAATTCAACCCGTACGCGCATTTCGTTTGAATTGGCCGAGAAACGACTTTCTGCCGATACCATCAACTTCGCCTCCTCCTCCTCGTCCGTATCGAAAGGCGAAACGCTTATTGATACGGTAAACAATATTTTGAGCATGAAAGTAGATATGGTAGTCATGCGGCATCCATCTCCGGGAGCCTGTAAGTTTTTAGCCAAACATATAAACGCACAGATAGTGAACGCAGGTGATGGTACACATGAGCACCCTACCCAAGCCCTTCTTGATGCCTATTCAATAAGAGAGAAGCATGGAGATGTAAGAGGAAAAAAAATAGTGATTGTTGGAGATATTCTGCACTCTCGTGTAGCCCTTTCAAATATATTTTGCCTCCAAAAATTGGGAGCCAAAGTAATGGTGTGCGGCCCCACAACCCTTATCCCTAAGCATATTAATGAACTTGATGTTTTAGTAGAGCATAACCTGCGTAAAGCCCTTGAATGGTGCGATGTAGCTAATATGTTGCGCATTCAACTGGAGCGACAGGATATAAAATATTTTCCAAGCCTAAGGGAATACTCTATGCTCTATGGATTAGACAGAGCCATGCTTCATTCTCTTCCTAAAAAAATAACCATCATGCACCCCGGCCCCATTAATCGCGGGGTGGAGATTACCAGTGAGGTAGCGGACTCCGATCAATCCATCATTTTACAGCAAGTAGAAAACGGTGTAGCTATTCGTATGGCGGTATTGTATCTGCTGGCAGCACAAGGCTAAAAGCATGCTATCCATAGTTGCTCGTAAGTGGTTTCCTTATCTGGTTGTTTCATTTTTTTTCATTAGTCAAATTCCATTTTTGCATGCCGATGCCGACCTATACTTATCACATAGCCGTGGAGCCTGGACAGATGAAGGCTTGTACACTCTACAACTGCGAAACTGGTTAAATACCGGTAATTGGAATCTGCAAGAAACTGATGCTTTTTTGCGGGCACCCTTGTTTAATGCCATACTTCTTCCATCCTTTTTAATAATTGGAACTAATTGGCTATGTGCACGTATTACCATCTTGCTACTGGTAATTGTTACCTGCCTAATTATAATAAGGTTGAACGTGTTCAAACCTGTTACGGGAATGGTTTTACTGGCTTTATTGTTTAATCCGGTTGTATTTCATTACAGCCATTTAGCTATGACCGAAATTCCGGCTACCTGCTTTTTGCTTGTGGCATTAACCTTTTTCTATCGCAGCTTTCAAACAAAAAAAGTATCCGATGCGGTATTAGCCAACGTAGTCATTGGGGTGACTGTGTTTATTAAAATCTCGTTTGTGTACACAGCGGCTATCTTACCTTTTACCACCGCCATTCTTTTTCTTACTACAAAAAATTCAGAAAAAAAGCATTTCCAAAAACAGTGCTTAATTTCCATTTTCACGGCAATAGGCATTGGTCTATTATTTTATGCGGTGTGGTATCTTCCAAATAAAACATATTTAACAAAAATAGCAGCTATTCAAAGCGAATTGAAGTTTGACAATAACCTACACGATTTATGGAAGCGAATTAAATTTACTCATACGTTATACAGGGATGATCCATTTATGGGATACAGTGTTTACCTCTTCTACCTAAACATTTGGTTAGTAGTAATGATGCTTTGGAAAAGAAAAAAAATAATCGAACAGCCTCTCCTCCTCTTCTGCTTAATCTGGCTGGGATTAGAATTGTTAAAATTCATCAACGTGTACTTACCCAGTCGGTATCTCATAAGCACTGCCATGGTAAATATGATCCTATTTTTTGTATTGCTTAATGAACTAAAGTTCTCACAAATACTTCCGGTAGCCTCGCTTTTACTTTTTGGAATCGGATTTAGCATGGTTACACTATCCTTTACCAAACGTACTTTTCAAATTAAAGAAGCCAATAAGTACTTTGAGCAAACCCTTAAACAAAATCACACATCGGCAGTGGGTAATTGGACATCAGTTTGTTGCTGGAACAGTAAAGTATACAGCCGCTATTGTGTAAAAGATTACGGCAATCAGCAGGAATTACTACGGAAGCCTATCGTTCAGTTAATTCTTACCGAAACGGATGAAGGAGAATCTGACGGGGCATTTGCCGCAATCGGATATAATTTAAAAGCCCATGCCGACTCTGTAGTTACTTTTAAAATTGCCAATTGGCAATTAAACGGGTATTGGATTAGTCACTAAGTGTTGCATTTCTTATCTTCGCGCCAGCATGAATCAATCACAAGAAATAGTTGTTAGCGGAATACGCCCTACAGGAAATTTGCATTTGGGTAATTACCTAGGTGCGGTTAAAAATTTTGTGCAGATGCAGCACGAGTTCAAGTGCTTTTTTTTTATTGCCGATTACCATTCCCTTACAACTCATCCCAAGCCAGCCGATTTACAGAACAGTGTGAAACAGGTGCTGGCAGAATACCTGGCCTGCGGTATTGATCCGAATGTCTGTACTATTTACTATCAAAGTGATTTGCCGGAAATACCCGAGCTGTACCTGTTGCTGAACATGCATGCCTATAAGGGAGAACTGGAACGTGTAGCTTCCTTTAAGGAAAAAGTGCGTACGCAACCAAATAATATCAATGTCGGCCTGCTTACCTATCCGGTGCTAATGGCAGCCGATATCATCATTCATAAGGCAATTAAAGTGCCTGTTGGAAAAGATCAGGAGCAACACTTGGAAATGGCTCGCACTTTTGGTAACCGGTTTAACCGCATCTATGAGAAAGAAATTTTTATAGAACCAGTTGCCTTTAATTATGGTAACCAGTTAATAAAGGTTCCAGGGTTGCAGGGAGGCGGAAAGATGAGCAAAAGTGACGGAGATAATAATGTTATTAACCTGATAGATACTCCGGAACTGATCAGGAAAAAAATATTAAGGGCTGTTACAGATACAGGCCCAACCGAACCCAACAGCATACCCACCGCTCCAGTTCAAAACCTATTCGATTTAATGCAAATGGTTTCTGCACCTAACACGTTTGAGCATTTTACAAAGGTCTATGCCGATTGCAGTATCAGGTACGGGGATTTGAAAAAACAACTGGCTGAAGACATGGTAAGCTTTTTAATCCCGGTAAGAGAAAAAATTGCAGCCATCAGGGCTGATGAGCCTTATTTAGCTCGTGTAGCCCGTGAAGGGGCTGAGAAAGCGAGGGTAAGCGCAAAAACTACCATGGATGAGGTTAGGGGAGCCATCGGCTTCCGTAAGTTTTAACAGGTATTTATACACAATTAGTATTGAAAATTTTATAATTTCAGTTCAATCAATTTTATTTGTTACATGCACATAGCCATAGCTGGTAATATAGGTTCCGGAAAGACTACCTTAACCTCACTTTTAGCCAAACATTACGGATGGGAGCCCCATTATGAAGATGTAGAAGACAATCCATACATCAGCGACTTTTACGAAGAAATGCAGCGCTGGTCGTTCAACCTGCAGATTTATTTTCTGAACAGCCGTTTCAATACCATCATGAAAATTCGGGAGGGAAAAAAAACGGTAATTCAGGATCGTACCATTTACGAAGATGCCTTTATTTTTGCCCCCAACCTGCATGCCATGGGATTAATGAGCACCCGTGATTTTGATAACTACTCGCGCCTGTTTGAATTACTCAATAAATTTATTAAAGGTCCGGATTTATTAATTTACCTGCGTGCTTCCATTCCTACCCTTGTAAATAATATTCAAAAACGCGGTCGCGACTACGAGGATTCCATAAGACTCGATTACCTGCGTAGATTGAATGAACGCTACGAAGCATGGATTTCTACTTATAAAAAAGGAAAGTTGCTTATTATTGATATTGATAACCTAAACTATGCCGATAAGCCAGAGGATTTAGGAGTTGTGATCAATAAAATAGAAACCGAAATCAATGGTCTTTTCTGATCAAATACGAATCAGAAAAGTGCAGGAAACCGATTTACCCGCCATTACAGATATTTACAATGACGCCATAAGACATACAACTGCTACGTTTGATACCGAACAAAAAACACTGGATAACCGAAAGCAATGGCTTGAGCAGCATTCACAAAAATATCCGGTAGTTGTGGCAGCTTTAAATGAAAAAGTAATTGGCTGGGCTTCTCTGTCCAAATGGAGCGAACGTGCTGCGTATGACGATACTGCTGAAATTTCAGTGTATATCCATCCTGACTTTCGGGGTAAGGGAATTGGCCGACAATTAATGCAACAAGTGCTTCATGATGGGAAAAAAGGTGGATTACACACAGTACTCTCACGCATAACTCAGGGCAATGAAATAAGCATTCATTTGCATAAAGAAATGGGATTTAAAATCGTAGGCACTTTGAAACAGGTAGGCAAAAAATTTGGACAATTGCTTGATGTGACCATGATGCAAAAAATGTACTGAGGTTGGAGTATTGTCACACTTATTCCAGATTCTACCACCGTCCAGACAATTATACTTGGTTGAAATCGTTCTCTTCAAATCACGAAAAATTTTTACCCTTCGTTAAACCAAAATCACGCATTCGAGAATTGGACGGGGAATTTATGTCATAATCCCACAATCCACCGAACATATGTCTTCGTTTTTTGTGTAAGGCAGAATATTGGGGACGAAACGCCCTTTTGCTTTGGTAAAATTGGCTCCGATAGCAATTATACAATACTAAGGGTAGTAAGTTTTCGCTGTGTTTTTTCGTGTAACATAAACATTTTTAAAATAGACATTAGGTTGTAAGCAATCATCACCGCTACCCAACAACGACAGCACATTAGGTAATGCCAACTATTGCACCTATCTTTGCTCCGCTAACGTGCCAACCGTTATTTAATAAAAACCGAAAGGCACAATCAGTGCAGCAGTTCGTTAACCCATTCTTCTGCCGGTTTATAGCAAAAAAATTAGTAGTATTCACACAGCTCGCCAAACAAAACTACGCGTGCTGCAAAACACATTTTTGTTCTCATGACATTTGATCAGTTACATTTAATTAAACCCATTCTGGATGCCTTGCATACCGAAGGGTACACCACACCCACTCCCATTCAGCAACAGGCAATTCCCGTTTTACTGGATGGGAAAGATTTATTGGGTTGCGCACAAACCGGCACCGGTAAAACAGCAGCTTTTGCCATTCCAATATTGCAATTAATGCACAAAAACAGGCTCGAAGGCAAAGAGCAAAACAAACGCTACATTCGCGCCCTTGTACTTACGCCTACCCGTGAGTTAGCCATACAAATTGAAGAAAGTTTTAGTGCCTATGGCCGTCATTGTGGTTTCCGCCACCTTACTGTATTTGGTGGAGTTTCGCAAAAGCCACAAACCGATGCGTTACAAAGGGGGATTGATATCCTTGTAGCTACTCCTGGTCGTTTGCTCGACTTGATGGATCAGGGTTATATCAACCTAAAGCATATTGAGTTTTTTGTATTAGACGAAGCGGACCGGATGCTGGATATGGGATTTGTGCATGATGTAAAAAAGATCATTGCTAAATTACCTCAACATCGCCAGTCACTGTTTTTCTCAGCTACCATGCCAAAAGAAATTGTATCATTATCTAATTCTATTCTGAAAAATCCGGTAAAAGTGGAAGTAACCCCTCCTTCCTCAACGGTAGATAAAATAGACCAGTTTCTTTATTTTGTTGGCCGAAAAGACAAACGTTTACTGCTGGCTGACATTTTACAGGACAAAAACATAAAAACGGCTTTGGTTTTTACCCGTACCAAACACGGAGCAGATAAAGTAACATACGATTTGCACAAAAAGGGAATTAAGTCGGCTGCCATCCACGGAAACAAATCACAAAATGCAAGGCAAAATGCCCTCAGCCAGTTTAAAGAAGGAAAAATACGCGTGTTGGTGGCAACCGATATTGCTGCCCGCGGTATTGACGTAGATAATCTGGGGCACGTGTTTAATTTCGACTTGCCCAATATTGCTGAAACATACGTGCATCGTATTGGCCGTACAGCACGTGCCGGTGCCAGCGGAACAGCTATTTCTTTTTGTGATGAAGAGGAAAAAGAATACCTATATGATATTCAAAAACTCATTGGTAAAAAAATTGACATAGTAGAAGAACATAATTATCCATTAAGCAAATACGTTGAAACCTCTCCTCCATCAGGCGACAAACAGCAGCAACGGCAGCGTAAAAGCAATGGTCAGTCGCGAGGTGGACATGGTCAGTCCCGAACTTCTCAGGCAGGCATAGCAGGTAACCGTTCGGGGAAAAAGTTTTTTGGCAAGCCTAAATTAGGTTCAAAGTAAGCGTTTAATAGATTTCCATTTTGCTTTTATCGTATTTCTATGTCAATATTGGAATATTTTGAGGAATGCCTCGTATTTTCCCTTCACTTTTGAAAGTGTATGATAAATGCTAACAACAAATTTTTGCAGCACTTCTTTCGCTTCAGGTTGCAGCATATTTTGTTTTGGATTGGGTATGTATGGCTTCAAACCATCATTTATAAACGCTATGACGGAACCGGACTAGCATTATTAAATGCACTGGTTGTAAATATCTTTCATGCGACAGCGGTGTACTTTAATTTCTATTTTCTAATCCCAAGACTACTGCTGCTTAAAAGGTATATCGTTTACTTTATGATGTTGCTGTTTACTGTAACATTGGTTAGTTATTTACTGGTTCAGGTAATGATTTTAATTGAGCCTGATTCCGAGAATTTTCTTATTGAATCCTTTAGCGGATTATTTATCGGAGTACTTTTTACGGTTACTATCACCATGGTAGCAAAAATCATGGTCAATTGGTATCAGCAGCAGCAGATAACTATTCAATTAGAAAAACAGCAAATAGAAACAGAGCTTAAGTTTCTGAAATCACAGATTCAACCACATTTTCTTTTTAATGTACTAAACAATATTTATTCACTTGCGCTGCAAAAATCAGATCAAACTCCTGACGTTGTGCTTAGGTTGTCCGAATTTTTGAGGTATATTTTATATGAAACCGGAGATAAAAAAATTCTACTGAATAAAGAAGTGGAGTTTCTAAATAACTATATTGAATTGCAAAGAGTAAGGTTTAGTAACAGAGCAAATATTGAATTTGTAACCCAGGGAGTCACCTCCTCACAATATATTGAGCCAATGCTCCTCATCACCTTTCTCGAAAACAGTTTTAAACACGGGGTAGGAAATCAACTGGAGAAAGTATGGGTTCGTATTCACTTACATGCCAATGACAACCAATTAACTTTTGATATACAAAACTCTAAGGTTGCCGAGGCAAAAAAAGAAGCACAAGCCGGAGGAATTGGATTGGAAAACGTAAAAAGAAGGTTAAACCTGCTTTATCCACAACAGCATGAACTTAGTATAATGAATAAGGAAAATGAATATCATGTTCAACTTAAAATAAACGAGTTATGAAACTAAAATGCCTTATTGCCGATGATGAGCCTTTGGCCTTAGATGTACTGGAAAATTTCATCAAACGCACCCCCGACCTTGAATTAGTGGCTCGCTGTGAAAATGCCATGCAAGCTTTACAAACGCTTAAAGAAAAACAAGTTGATTTACTTTTTACGGATATTGAAATGCCCGAATTTAATGGCATTGAATTGGTAAAATCATTAAATACCAAACCGTTAATTATTTTTACAACGGCCCACCCTAAATACGCTGTTCAGGGCTTTGAACTTGATATTGTAGATTACTTACTTAAGCCAATTGCTTTTGATAGGTTTGTTAAATCGGTGAATAAAGCCAGTGAACTGTTAAACTATAAAAAAAGCGAATCGCATGGAAAAGACGATTTGGATTACATATTCATTAAATCGGAACAAAAATACATTAAGGTAAATTTGAGTGATATTTTATACATCGAAGCTCTGGCCGATTATGTAAAAGTTCATATTCCGGAGAAACGAATTATTACTCTTCAAACCATGAAAAACTTGGAGGACAAGTTGCCTTCTGAACGATTTGTAAGAGTGCATAGATCCTTTATTATTGCTTTAGATAAAATAAGTTCAATATCTGGAAACATAATATATATTGGAAAGGATGAAGTGCCCGTTGGTAAAAATTTCAGGGACGAGTTTTTTAAAATTATTCAAGAAAATAACCTTTTAGGCTAATGCAAGAAAAACTAAAAGCTTTTGAACGCTTGCTTCGCATCATGGATGATTTAAGGGACAAATGTCCATGGGATAAAAAACAAACTATGGAATCGCTTAGGCATTTAACCATTGAAGAAACCTACGAACTCACCGATGCTATTCTGGCGGGTAATATGGCTGAAATAAAAAAGGAATTGGGTGATGTACTACTACATATTGTATTTTATGCAAAAATAGCATCGGAAACCAACGACTTTACCATAACGGATGTATTAAATAGCCTGAGTGATAAACTAATTTCAAGACACCCACATATTTATGGGGATGTGGAAGTTAAAGATGATGAAGAAGTAAAACAAAACTGGGAAAAATTAAAACTCAAAGAAGGGAATAAGTCGGTATTGGGTGGGGTTCCTACATCATTACCATCTATTATTAAAGCCTTTCGCATTCAGGATAAGGCAGCACAGGTAGGTTTTGACTGGCCTGAGATTAAGCAGGTATGGGATAAGGTAGACGAAGAAATGCTTGAATTGAAGCAGGAAACAATGATAGAAAATAATCAGGCTAAAATAGAGGCCGAATTCGGAGACTTGATGTTTACTATGATCAATATAGCACGTCATCTAAATATTAACCCAGATGATGCGTTGGAAAAAACCAATCTAAAATTTATTCACCGCTTTCAATACATTGAAAAAAAAGCTAAAAAAAAAGGTAAAAAAATAACAGATTTATCCCTGAAGGTGATGGAAGAATATTGGCAGAAAGCAAAAAATGATACTCTTAATTCCTAAATAAATTTTTATAATACTCCAAAACCCGATTTAAGTAAATTGGTTTCATTTATTGGCTTACGCAAATAACATTTCAACAATAACTCATCTTTTTCTGTTGATTTAGGCTTCGGCTGCACAATTAACACGGCATTTTTAGGCATGAGATCTGATTTTAAAATGTGATTTGGGCGCATTCACAAACTAATACCAATTGATTAACTAAAATCTGATATAAGTATTCAAAACTTTATGTAAACTTGCAAAAACTTTAATCAATGATGACCCGTAACTATTTAACAGTGCTGCTAATGTTGGTTTCAATCACTACATTAAATGCTCAAACCTTAATGAATAAAAAAAATTACAAAACCTGGAGCATAGGTTTTGGCGGAGGTTACTTAATTGGAAGGTCTGATGTAAAACAATATGATTGGTTTCCAACTTCGACATATGCAAATGAAAGGCGGTTTGGTTTTCATGGTGAGCTCACTAAACAAATTTCCCCTGCTTTAGGTTTTCAGGGAATGATTTTGAGGGGAAACGCAACTGGAACGCTCAGAAGCAAAAATCAATATTATGATGCAGATATCTGGGACTACAGTTTAAATGCTGTAATCAACCTAAGAAATCTTTTATCACTTGGTGTTCAAAAAAAATATAAATTCTCCTATTCTTTTACTTTAGGTGCTGGTTTAGCTCAATTCAAAACAAAGCTTAAACAATTAGACGGCCCATCTAAAAACCAGACTATTAACTCATATGGTTACGGAGAATTTGGAGGCAAAAATTCAAGAACGACAGAAAGTTTCTTAACCTTAGGTGCAGGAGTTAAATACGCTATAAACAAAGATTTTGATTTAGGTATTGACCTTTACTATAGAAGCTTAAATTCCGATAAATTAGATGCGGTAATTCAAGACGGTAATAATGACTCCTATATTTTTGGAGGTGTTGGCATCACTTACCACCTTGGAAAACGGAACTCTATTCCGTATGAAAGAGTTGATCCAACTAATAAAATGTACGAGCAATTGCAAGCTCTTCAGAATAAAGTTGATTCTATTACCAAAGATGGTGATGGCAACGGAATTCCGGATATCTATGAACGTAAGGATGCTACTGCGAGCACTCCAATTATCACCGATACGGATAGAGATGGGGTAACCGATGATAAGGACAAAGAACCGTTCTCAAACAAAGAAGTAAAAGTAGATCCGCAAGGTAAAGAACTTGATGATGATGATGATGGTATTCCAAACAGTAAGGATCTTGAGCCAAATACCCCCAAAGGAAACTTAGTTAACTTTCAGGGCAAAACTATTGTAGCAGAAAATAAAAATGCGAAAGATGACCAATTTGATTTCAATAATCAAACTCCGATTCCTGGTAATAAAAATGTGCCTACCAATGGTGGTTTGAACAAGTCTGCCGGAATCAGTCTGCTCAATCGTGTACCGGTTTATTTTAACCTCAATAATGCAGCCGTAAGTAGTAAATACAATGAAAATTTAGCCCAAATTGCTTTGTTTCTTAAGGCAAATCCAGATGTTAAACTACGTATAACTGGGCATACAGATGCAACAGCATCAGCTAACTATAACTATCAGTTAGGTTTACGCAGGGCAAATATTGTGAAACAATACTTGGTTCACAACTTCAGAATTAAGGCCGATAGAATTATTGTCGAGTCTATGGGTGAAACCGAGTTGCTTAGCCCTACCATTAATGAAATTAACCGCAGGGTTGAAGTAGAGATTATACGTTAATTTAAATCTTATTTATCAACTAACAGAAAAACGGGTCTTCTACCCGTTTTTCTGTTTAATAAATAGCTGATTTCTTTCATCTTTCTTTTTCCTAAGATTATAGTGCATTTTTAATAAACTAAATTATTTTTGCTGCGTTTCTACACACAGCCATGAGTAATACAGATTATCTCTTAATCTTTATCCAGTTCATAGTAGCCGGAGGATTTGTCACCTTAGTACTTTTCGTAACCCACTTTCTGGGACCAAAAAGAAAAACATCAGATAAGCTTGAAACGTTTGAGTGCGGAATTGAATCGCAGGGCAACGCGCGGCTTCCATTCTCAATTAAATATTTTCTAACGGCCATTTTATTTGTGTTGTTTGATGTTGAGGTAATTTTTCTTTACCCTTGGGCCGTTAATTTTAAAGAGTTCAGCTCCACAAACATGAGTGGGTTTATCTCCATGTCAATATTTATGGGACTGCTGCTGCTTGGGTTCATTTATATCATTAAAAAGGGTGCCCTTAAGTGGGAATAATTTTGAATAAAGAAATTTATGTCGGAGATTAAAATGACAGAAGCACCTCTAGGAATAGAAGGCCCCGGTTTTGTTGCTACCAGCTTAGATAAAGTAATTGGGTTGGCACGCTCTAACTCGATTTGGCCACTACCCTTTGCCACATCATGTTGTGGGATTGAGTTTATGGCTACTATGGGGGCAAATTATGATTTAGCACGATTTGGCTCCGAGCGTTTAAGTTTTTCCCCTCGTCAGGCCGACTTGCTGATGGTAATGGGCACGATTGCGAAAAAAATGGGACCCGTGCTTCGTCAGGTTTACCTGCAAATGGCTGAACCACGTTGGGTGATTGCCGTAGGGGCTTGCGCCTCGAGCGGTGGAATATTTGATACCTATAGTGTACTTCAGGGAATAGACCGGGTTATTCCAGTTGATGTTTATGTTCCGGGATGCCCTCCCCGCCCAGAACAGATAATTGACGGAGTGATGAGGATTCAGGATCTGGTAAAAAATGAATCGTTGAGAAGGCGAAACTCTACAGAATATAAACAATTACTGGCCGGATACGGAATTCAATAATGGCAATGTTAACCAACCAATACGCGCTGAAAAAAATAAAAGAAGCATTCTTAGATCATATCACCGATGCTTCAGAGTCATACGGAATGTTGACCGTTTCAGTAAATAAAGATTCTTATTTTGACTTGGTAAAATTTCTGAAAGAAGATGCTGAATTAAACTGTATGTTTCTTACAGATCTTACCGGAATTCATGACCCGAACAGATTAAACGAAGAACTTGGTGTGATAGTGCATTTGCACAACCTTACAGCCAATTTCAGAATACGGATAAAAACATTTGCCTCGACAGAGCATCATTCCATTAAATCGCTCACCCCTTTATTTAAAGGAGCCAACTGGATGGAACGTGAAACATTTGACTTCTTTGGCATTCACTTTAGTGGACACCCTAATATGAAACGGATTTTAAATGTTGACGATATGGATTACCATCCACTGCTAAAACAGTACCCAATGGAAGACCAAACCAGAGAGGATAAAGACAATAAATATTTTGGCAGATGAGCAAAATAGATAACACTGCAACAGTCATTCAGGAAAAAGAATACAATATCCTAAATCTTGGGCCTACACATCCTGCCACACATGGAATCTTTCAAAACGTCCTTAAAATGGATGGTGAAATTATTGTGGAGGCGGAGCCTACTATAGGTTACATTCACCGGGCTTTTGAAAAAATTGCCGAACGCAGACCATTTTATCAGATAACCACTTTAACCGATCGCCTCAATTATTGCTCATCGCCCATCAATAATATGGGCTGGCATATGACGGTTGAAAAATTGATTGGGGCACAACTACCGAAAAAAGTGGATTACATGCGGGTAATTGTAATGGAACTAGCACGAATTGCTGACCATATTATTTGCAACTCGGTAATTGCCGTTGATACCGGAGCACTCACCGGATTTACCTATGTGTTTCAATGGAGAGAAAAAATTTACGAACTGTTTGAGGAGATTTGCGGTGCACGCTTAACGACTAATATTGGGCGCATTGGCGGGTTTGAACGCGATTTCTCCGATAAATTTTACACTAAACTCAATGCTTTTCTAAATGAATTCCCTGATAAATGGAAAGAATTTGAATCGCTGGTAAGTCGTAACCGGATTTTTATGGATCGTACAGTTGGGTGCGGGCCTATATCGGCCGAAATGGCGCTGGAATACAGTTTCACGGGACCGAATTTAAGAGCCGCAGGTGTAGACTATGATGTGCGGGTAATGAATCCTTACAGTTCGTATCAGGACTTTGATTTTATAATTCCTGTTGGAACCAGTGGCGACACCTACGACCGATATATGGTGCGCAACGAAGAGATATGGCAAAGTTTAAGTATTATTAAACAAGCACTGGAAAAAATGCCAATCGGAAAACACCATGCCGAAATACCGGATTTTTACTTGCCGCCTAAAGAAGAAGTATATTCGACAATGGAAGGTTTGATATGGCACTTTAAAATAGTGATGGGAGAAACTGAAATTCCAAATGGTGAAGTATACCACTCGGTAGAAGGTGGAAATGGAGAACTCGGATTTTACCTGGTAAGTGATGGCGGACGTACACCTTTCCGCCTTCATTTTCGTAGACCATGTTTTATTTACTATCAGGCCTATCCGGAAATGGTTAAGGGAGGCATGCTGTCTGACGCCATTATCACTATGAGCAGTATGAATGTAATTGCAGGAGAACTTGACGCTTAATTGAACAACATGAACACAGGTCACACACAACAGGAAATTAAGTTCAGTGACGAGAGTCTTGAATTGGTTAGAAACATCATTGCCCGTTATCCGCAGGGAAAACAAAAGTCAGCATTACTGCCATTGCTTCATTTGGCACAGGCAGAGTTTGACGGATGGCTCAGCGTTCCAGTAATGGATTATGTTGCCTCACTGCTTAGTATTAAACCAATTGAAGTGTATGAGGTGGCTTCGTTTTACACCATGTTTAACTTGAAGCCTGTAGGCAAGTGTCTGATTGAAGTTTGTCAGACCAGCAGTTGCTGGCTGTTGGGTGCTGAAGACATCATAAAACATTTAGAGAAAAAGTTAGGTATTAAAGTGGGCGAAACCACCAAAGACGGGATGTTCACACTGAAAACGGTGGAGTGCTTAGGCTCTTGCGGAACTGCTCCCATGCTGATGTGTGGCGCTCAGTTTCACGAAAACCTGACCATAGAAAAAGTGGATACCTTACTTACTGATTTAAAGACAGAAGGTAAACGCAAAACCTATCTGGACGAAGTTAAAATTGATAAATACTAACTAATAGCCGCTGATTTGCGCTGATATGATACTTGAAGAAGCAAAAGAGATTTATAAAACATTAGAAAGTTATCCTTTACAAGAGGAAGCTTTTCAGGTAATAGGGGCGTGTATGGATGTGCACATGGAGTTAGGTAAAGGCTTTCTTGAGATAGTGTACAAAGAAGCATTGGAATATGAATTCCGCAAAAGAGGAATAGCCTTTGAGCGGGAAAAGAAATTTGATATTCAATACAAAGAAATAACACTTGCTCACTCCTACTATGCTGACTTTGTTGTGTGCAATAACATTATACTTGAGGTAAAGGCTCAGGAAGGTGTGATAGAAGAACATTATAAACAAGTGATTAACTACTTGGCGGTTTCAAAACTCCAATTGGGATTGCTTGTTAATTTTGGAGAAGCTTCATTAAAATTTAAACGAGTTGTATTAACCAAATAAATTAGCGGCAATCAGCGAAATTAGTGGCAAAAAAGCATGGGAAAGAAACTACTTTTAGAACACGATAACGTTCCCGGTATACAGGGTTATGACGTATATCGCCAAATGGGCGGATATGCATCAGTGGAAAAAGCGTTAAAAACCATGAACCCGAATGCCGTGGTGGAAGAAGTAAAAAAATCTGGTTTGCGCGGACGAGGCGGTGCCGGATTTCCAACAGGCATGAAATGGAGTTTTCTGGCCAAGCCCGATGGCGTTCCGCGCCATTTGGTTTGTAATGCCGATGAATCGGAACCCGGTACGTTCAAAGACCGTTACCTCATGTCGCGCATCCCTCACCTGCTGGTAGAAGGAATGATTACCTCCAGCTTTGCTTTGGGAGCAAATACTTCGTACATCTACATTCGAGGTGAGTACTATTACATCGTTCGCATATTAGAAAAAGCCATTGCTGAAGCTTATGCTCACGGGTGGCTGGGTAAAAATATTTTAGGTACCGGATACAACCTCGACCTGTATGTGCAGGTGGGTGGTGGCGCTTACATTTGTGGTGAAGAAACCGCATTGCTTGAATCACTGGAAGGCAAGCGTGGTAACCCGCGCATTAAGCCTCCCTTCCCTGCCGTAAAAGGATTGTGGGAACGCCCAACGGTAGTAAACAATGTGGAAACCATTGCTGCAGTAGTGCCTATTGTAAACAACGGTGGTGATGCTTACGCAGCCATTGGGGTGGGAAAATCAACAGGTACCAAATTAATTTCTGCATCGGGACATTTGAATAAACCCGGTGTGTATGAAATTGAATTGGGTTTGCCGGTAGAAGAGTTTATTTATTCTGAGGAATACTGCGGTGGCATTCGCAACGGACGTGAGCTGAAAGCCGTAGTAGCAGGTGGTTCATCAGTTCCTATATTGCCCAAACATTTAATCTTAAACACAGCAGCCGGTGAGCCCCGCTTAATGAGCTACGAGTCATTGGCCGATGGAGGTTTTGTTACCGGAACCATGATGGGCTCCGGTGGTTTTATTGCCATGGACGATACCACCAGCATCGTAAAAAACTTATATACCTTCACCCGTTTCTATCACCACGAGAGTTGCGGACAATGCAGTCCCTGCCGTGAAGGAACCGCATGGATGGAAAAAGTACTACACAAAATTCTTGACGGACATGGCACTCTGGCTGATGTGGACCTGCTGTGGGATTTACAAAAAAACATTGAAGGAAAAACCATTTGCCCGCTGGGCGAAGCTGCTGCTTGGCCCGTGGCCGCTGCCATTCGCCATTTCCGTACCGAGTTTGAAGAGTTTGTAAAAAACCCTACCCGCATTAAAGACGTAAAACATTATTACCGTTTGAATAATTTACCTGAACCTGTAATGTAAACCCGTATGAAAAAACAACTTCTTTACATCTTGCTTATTGTTGGTGGCTTAGCCAGCATCTTCGCATTTAAGAACTCGGGGCAAACGCCTAAGTATGCCCGCCTGATTTCTTACATTGACGGTACTATGGTAATGGAGTACGAAGACAACACCACCGAAACCATGAAATCGGGGCAAATGAAACCATTGGCTAAAATCAATCAGGTAGCAGCCAAAGGATACAAAATGATATCATCGCACGGTGGTGATAAGTACCATGTATACGTTTTTGAAAAAGAATAAATAATCGTTGCGGCTCAGGCTGCAATAAGAAAAAAAGATATGCCTAAAGTTACAATAGACGGACGCACCATTGAAGTACCAGAAGGTACTACCATATTGCAGGCAGCCCGCATGGTTGGTCCCGAGGTGGCTCCTCCGGCCATGTGCTACTATACAAAATTAAACACCAGTGGCGGCTATTGTCGCACCTGTATTGTAAAAGTAGCACAGGGATCTGAAAAAGATCCGAGGCCCATGCCCAAACCGGTTCCATCCTGCCGCACCATGGTAATGGATGGAATGGTGGTAGAAAACGAAACCTCACCCGAAATTGTGGAGGCCCGCAAAGGGGTTGTTGAATTTTTACTGGCCAATCACCCGCTCGATTGCCCGGTGTGCGATCAGGCCGGAGAATGCCACTTACAAGATTTGAGCTATGAACACGGAAGTGCTAAATCGCGTTATGAATTTGACCGCAGAACATTTGATAAAATAGATATTGGCCCCTACGTGCAACTGCACATGACCCGTTGCATCATGTGCTATCGCTGCGTAAAAGTAGCTGAGCAAATTACTGATGGACGGGTACATGGAGTGATTAACCGTGGCGACCATGCTGAGATTTCCACCTATGTAGAACAAGCCATTGATAACGATTTCTCCGGAAACGTAATTGACGTGTGTCCTGTGGGTGCCTTAACGGATAAAACCTTCCGTTTTAAAAGCCGTGTGTGGTTTACCAAACCGGTAGATGCACACAGAGATTGCACTACCTGCAGCGGTAAAGTAGTATTGTGGTATCAGGGCGAAGAAGTACTAAGGGTAACAGGACGAAAAGACCAGTGGGGCGAAGTAGAAGAATTTATTTGCAACGAATGTCGGTTTGAGAAAAAGAAAACAAGCGACTGGACGATTGAAGGTGTTCGCACTATTGATCGCCACTCTGTGATTTCACAGGGGAAATACGCAAGAGATCTTGAA
Source organism: Bacteroidia bacterium (assembly GCA_020049855.1). Taxonomy (GTDB): domain Bacteria; phylum Bacteroidota; class Bacteroidia; order UKL13-3; family UKL13-3; genus JAGPCK01. The sequence goes on from JAGVLJ010000057.1 coordinate 28,347, forward strand.
ATTCCTGCTCATACTAAAAAGAAATTGATTAAGTAAAACATGGACTTAGCATTATTACTCGATAAAACGATTCTTATTCTGATTTTGTTCGGAGTAACTCTTTTCATTGCCATGTACAGCACCTACGCTGAACGAAAAGTGGCCGCATTTCTTCAGGATAGAATTGGCCCAGACCGTGCGGGTCCCTTCGGTATTTTGCAACCATTGGCCGATGGGGTGAAGATGTTTATGAAGGAAGAAATTATTCCGAACACTGCCGACAAGTGGTTATTTATTATCGGTCCTGGTATAGCCATGTGTACGGCTTTAATGACCAGTGCCGTGATTCCATGGGGTAAAAACATTACCATTGGCGGACATGAAATAGTGCTGCAGGTAGCCGATATAAACATTGGAATTCTTTACGTTTTCGGAGTGGTTTCATTAGGTGTGTACGGTATAATGATTGGCGGTTGGGCATCCAACAATAAGTTCTCGCTGCTGGGTGCAATCCGCGCTTCCTCGCAAATGATTAGCTATGAACTGGCCATGGGTATGGCTTTAATAGCTATTCTGATGTCAACAGGCTCGTTAAGTATTCGTGATATTGTAGAAGGACAACACGGCTGGCATTGGAATGTGCTGTATCAGCCTTTAAGTTGTTTGATATTTATTGTATGCGCTTTTGCCGAGTGTAACCGTACTCCGTTTGATTTGCCCGAATGTGAAAGCGAATTAGTTGGAGGATATCACACTGAGTACAGCTCGATGAAATTAGGATTTTACCTTTTTGCCGAGTACACCAATATGTTTATTTCTTCCGCTATCATTTCATCACTTTATTTCGGAGGATACAACTTTCCGGGAATGGATGCATTTAGCGGTAATACATTGGCTTTGCTGGGCACAGCGGTTTTCTTTGCTAAAATATTTTTCTTCATCTTCTTCTTTATGTGGATTCGCTGGACATTGCCACGTTTCCGGTATGACCAATTGATGAGGCTCGGCTGGCAAATATTGATTCCACTGGCCATTTTTAATATTCTGGCTACAGGAACCTGGATGACATTTAAAGGATATTTAGGATTTTAAAATTTTGGATGATGAATGACCAATTTTTAAGTAAGGCCCATTTAAGCATTAAAAATTAACCATTAAGAAATTTAATTGCATGCAATTAACAAACAGATCAAAAGTTGTATCAAATAAAGAAATGACCTGGGTTGAAAAAATGTACCTACCGGCCATTTTCGGTGGACTTTGGATTACCATAAGGCACTTCTTGCGCAAAAGTGCTACCATTCGCTATCCTGAAGTGAAACGTGAGGTAAGCACCGTGTATCGTGGTAAGCATGTGTTAAAACGTGATGAGCAAGGCAGAGAGAATTGCACAGCCTGCGGTTTATGTGCTGTAGCCTGCCCTGCCGAAGCCATTACCATGGATGCAGCCGAACGTAAAAAAGGAGAAGAGCATTTATATCGCGAAGAAAAATATGCAGCTAAATATGAAATTAATATGCTGCGTTGCATTTTTTGTGGCTTATGCGAAGAGGCATGTCCTAAACAGGCAATCTACCTTACCCCCGAATTTCCCGTAGCTAATTACAACCGGAGCAACTTTATTTTCGGAAAAGATAAATTGGTTGAACCAATAGATAAACGAATTGATGTATCGCTTAAAAAGAAAGTACATACTTCTTAAGTAAATAATAAACTATAAATTAAATTTTTTGAAAACAAAACTCTATTATTTTCTCTTTACACTATCAGTTCTTCTACTCATAGTGAGTTACAAAAAAGATGACAAACTTTTTTTAACCCAATTTAAACCCAAATCATCAAGCTACAGTCAATATTATTTAACTGATAGCTTAGCCTTTGGGAAGATAAAACAGATTTTTCAAGATAAAGAAAGCTTCATGAAGGAATATATGAAGACTATTGCAATAGCTTCTATGGATTTAGTAAAAGACACAAACTATCTAAATTTAATTGATTCTATTACTAACTCATATGACACAATTGTTGGAGTGGATTATTATGCTTATATATATGACCAAGTTGAAATGGCATATGCTTCAAAATTTGGCCGTTCCTTACTTGATGATTTTAAAACTTCATTAATAAACAATAGTGCGACCTTGTATCAAAGGCAATTACTTGATTCTTTCGGGCTAAATTTCGAGATAGACGGTATTAACTTTTCTCCAAAATACTTTTTGTATTATAAAAACAGCGGTCTTTATACCAGTATTACAAATCGTTTGCCTTCGTTGACTGCAACACTTCAATTTCCTGATGACTCAATTCCATTATGGAGATATGATACTACTTATCACACATTCCTTTATACACTTACTAATTTAAGTTATGTGGATGGAAGTGCGTTGATAGATGTTTCTCTACGCATTTCCTACCAACAAAGTAGCAACTCGAGACCAATTCTATATTTATTTGGTAATCGTTACGAGGCTTTAGGTAGATGTAAATCCGATATGACAGGTTGGTGTACTATTGCATGTAAATGGTGGCTTGGCTGCTGTGGATGTAACCATCCATTCCCAAGGCCAAGAATTACAGAGTCTGATTATATATAATCCAGCAGATGAAATATTTTTTTAGTCTCTTATTTACAATATCATTAGTGTCTATGGGTCATGGAGTCAATCCTCCTGATTCAATAGGGAAGATAGCACCAATATCTACATTCAGATTAGCTGGGAATTTATACTTTGACAAAAAAGACTTGAGATATTCAGATTGGGTTTCATTTATTTCTAGTCCATTTCTGATTGAATTAAATCTTATTGCCCCTGAATACGATGATTCAACATTTAAGTTCATTTTAATAGAAGGGTATAAACATCCAAACAAAATTATTCAAAGCCTACCTATTAAAGAACTAATGCTTTATATCAAATGGAGAAATACCGTAGTCAATCATTTTAAAAAACAGTTTACAACAGGTATGGAAGGGTGTAGTGGAAATAAATATTATGAACAATTTCGAACTGTAGATCCGAATAACGAATGGCAGATTTGTTACGAATTGGCTCCGGATTCAATTCTTACCAAGTATCGTTGTAAAGGAATACGTTGCATAGCTTATTATAAAAAAAATACTTTAATAGCCAAATACAGCCAATGAGTCAATACGTTTTTTTATTTCTTTCACTGTTATCGGTGCTTTGTGCCCTTTCAGTGATTTTAATAAAAAAATTGATTATTAAATTAAGTTGATGAATTTATGAGCAAAAAAAGTTTAGTTTTAAGAAATTTGGGACTTTTATTGATACCATTGCTTTTAGGTAATTTTGGTGGGCTTCGGTTAAGAACAAAAACGTACAAAACTCTACAATTAAAAATCTTAATGTATGAACCTGATGCCTGGCGACTCCCTATTTGCCCCCCTCCAATGATAACTGATGTATCAGTTATTGACCAGCAGTTTAATCCAATTAACTCACCAAATGCATATTTCGGTTTAGTTTCTGTAAATGACGGACAAAGTGAGATATTTACCGGAGCAATTGGAAATGGAAATTTACCTAAAGTTGGTAGTTACTATCAGGTAACCATTCCCAAAAACTATACAAGATGGTGTAGAATATCCACAACAATCTATGAACCATGTTCGAACGGGTGTGATCGAATGACATGGCGAGTCGAGTACATTTTCAATCCAATTGATATGTACGACATGCAGGCAATTACTATTTTCCTGAAAGAGATCAATAGAAATCAGCCTAATGCTAATTATTTAAAGCGTAATTGCTAGTAAAAATATGAGAAAATATTTCATTTTAATAATCGTTTTTACCCTAGCAACGAATTCCGGATGCAGGAAAGGTTCGGATTCTATTGTTGGAGAAAAACCATGGGGGAATAAAAAACTAGTTTTACATGGAAACCAAAATCTTATTGATGAATATACGGATTTTTTTACAGGAATAAACTACTCGAAAATTTCCCTAACTATGAG
>JAGVLJ010000021.1 GCA_020049855.1 Bacteroidia bacterium
AAAACTTAAAGCTTGGGATGTTTTTAATAACTCATCCGAAGCTTCGCTTGAATTTATTGTAGCATCCGAAGCCGGATTGGCATTAAATAATGTGTTAAATTATCCTAACCCATTCACAACCTCTACCACATTTCAATTTGACCATAACAAATATGGACAGTTTTTGCAGGTGCAGATTCAAATTTTTTCAGTTTCCGGCAAATTGATAAAAACCATCAATCAGGAGGTAGTAGCAGCTGAAAGTCATTTTACAAGCGTAGCGTGGGACGGGCGGGATGAATATGGCGACAAACTGGCTAAAGGGGTTTATGTGTACAAGGTGCGGGTGAAATCGTCTGATGGAGAGAAAGTCGAGAAGTTTGAAAAATTGGTGCTTTTAAACTAAGTAAGTAAGTTGTAAATTCGTGAACTTTTAAATTTTGTATAATGTATATCAAGCGTTTGTTAATTGTTTTATTTATTGTTCTGTTTGAATTGATCGCCAGCACTGCTCAAGGTCAAAAAAACCTACGAACAGCACAGTTGTCAGGTCAACAAAATGTGATCACTTCAGCAGTTCCATTTCTTACCATTACTCCTGATGCACGACATGCGGGCATGGGTGATATTGGAGTTGCCTCCACTCCCGATGCGAATTCCATTCATTGGAATTCAGCTAAACTGGCCTTTATTGAACGTAAAGCAGGAGTTTCGCTTTCCTATACTCCTTGGTTGCGTCAATTGGTTCCAGATGTATCGCTTTCGTACATTTCTGCCTATTCTAAAATAGGGAAAAGGTCGGCATTTGCAGGTTCATTAAGGTATTTTTCATTAGGGAATATTCAATTTACTGATAATTTTGGCAACAGTACAGGAAGTGCTACCCCAAATGAGTGGGCTTTAGATGGAGCTTATGCTACCCAACTTTCGGATAAACTTTCTATGGGGGTTGCCTTCCGTTTTATTTATTCGAATCTTGCACCAAATGCCGTTCTATCAAGTGGAATTCAGGCTAAAGCCGGGATAGCCGGTGCGGGTGACATTACCATGTACTATCGTAACAAATTTAAGGTGGAGGGGAAAAAAGTGAACTATGCTATTGGAGCGGCTATTACTAATATTGGTTCTAAAATTACTTACACTACTGCTGAAAACAGGGACTTTATTCCAATTAATTTACGGTTAGGAACTTTTGGCACTTATGAAATTGATGAGTATAACACTATTTCATTTGGTATAGATTTAAATAAATTGCTTGTTCCAACAAATCCTTATTATTTGAAAAATGCAGCCGGAAACGGAGATAGTTTGGTAAACGGAGTGCCTGTAATTAATAAAGGCAAAATACCCGATCAGCCGATTATTAAAGGGATGCTACAGTCGTTTTATGATGCACCAGGCGGGTTAAAGGAGGAACTGAGGGAAGTAAATTATTCGGCCGGTATGGAATACTGGTATGATAAACAATTTGCGCTTCGTGCCGGCTATTTTCATGAGTCTCCTTACAAAGGCAATCGTAAATATATGACTTTTGGTGCCGGATTGCGGTATAAGGTATTTGGGTTAGATGTAGCTTATCTGGTACCTTTTCAGCAACGTAACCCGTTAGAAAATACATTGCGATTTACCATGATATTTGATATCGATGCATTCAAATCGCAACAACCAGCAGCACCTGAGGTAAAATAATAGTGAATATCCGAATAGGTTTCGGGTTTGATGTTCACCAGTTGTCGCATGGCTATCCTCTTTTTTTAGGAGGAGTAAAATTGGATGCTGAAAAAGGTTCAGTGGGGCATTCAGATGCTGATGTATTGATTCATGCCATTTGCGATGCCTTATTGGGTGCAGCAGCTTTGCGCGATATCGGTTTTCATTTTCCTAATACAGATCCCAGATATAAGGGCATTGATAGTAAATTATTATTGAAAGAGGTAGTAGTAAAAATTGCCTCGGCAGGTTATAAAATCAGCAATATTGACTCTACTATTTGCTTAGAGCAACCTAAAGTGAATCCTCATATTCATGCAATGGTACAGGTACTTGCCACAATTTGCGGAATTGATGAAGATGCAGTCTCTATCAAGGCTACTACCAATGAAAAGCTGGGTTATATTGGCCGAGGAGAAGGACTGGCTGCCTATGCCTCTGTGCTTCTTTATAAGTAAACATTCAGGCGCATTTGTCGCAATCCTTATCCTTTTCAGATTTTTTTTTCTTCCACGGACGAACCAATTGCCAAAGTAAGAAGGCAAAAGCCGTGGACACCAGAATCAGGAAAAGGAAGTTTTGTATGCCGGGTTGCTCCATCAGGCTAAAAACGGATTGCTTAATTTTTCATACCCAATAGTTGTATTTGGCCCATGTCCGGGATAAACCACATAGTCATCGCTAAGACCGAATAATTTGTTTTTGATAGAAAGGATGAGGGTGTCATAATCCCCACCCGGCAAATCGGTGCGGCCAATACTGCCGTTAAAAAGCACATCGCCTGAAACAACTAGTTTGTCGGCTTTACTATAAAAGCTCAAACTTGCCCGAGAATGGCCGGGAGTGAGAAAAGTTTCCAGCAGAGAATTGCCAAACTGAATAATATCCCCTTCAGTAATAAATATTTTGCGATCGGGGCCTTCATTTATATTCATTTCAAAAAGGCTAGCCCAGTTGGCGGCTTCGCGCATGGTAATTAATTCTTCTTCATGCAAGTGAAGCGGAAGCTTATATTTGTCAGCTACAAATCCGTTTCCAAGGATATGGTCAATGTGGCAATGGGTATTAATTAAAGCTACAGGCTTTAGGTTTCTATTGTCAATGAAGGAAGTGAGCTCCTTTTGTTCGGTTGATTTGTGGCATCCTGGGTCTATAATTACACATTCCCCTGTTTCGTCATGGAGTACGTAGGTATTCTCAGCAAAGTCATTAAATGTAAAAGTACCAACTCTTATCATATTTTTTCTGAAAATTAATAAGCTAAAGAATAACTTTGCGAAGAACGTGCTTTTTTTAATCAATAACATATTTTCGTTTTTAAGGAATTTTTTTTGTTTCCTGCTGCTGTTGTTATCTTTTAACCAACGGGCGGTAGCTCAAGGAATGTATACCGACTTCGGTCAGAATAGGGTACAGTTTGAAAAATTTGACTGGCAGTTTTATCGCAACGAAAACTTTGACGCCTATTTTTATACCGGGGGAAGAGAGTTGGCCGTTTATGCCATGAAAGTGGCCGAGAAACATTTGAAAGCGATGGAAAAGGTAATGGATTATCGCATATCGGGTCGCATTGAGTTTGTCATTTATACCACACAATCCGATTTCAGGCAGAGTAATATCGGGATGACTGAAGCGCAAATAAATACAGGAGGAGTTACCCGCGTATATGATACCAAGGTGATACTAACTTTTGATGGAGACCACGAACATTTTACCCAGCAAATAAGGGCAGGTTTGGCCGAAATAATTGCCAACGAAATGCTTTATGGAGGAACTCTCACCGATCGTCTTCAAAACGCAGCGTTACTCACCTTGCCCGAATGGTATATAAATGGACTTATTAATTATCTTTCCGAAGGATGGACTGTAGCTGATGACAGCAGGATGAAGGATGCTTTAAAAACACGAAGGTTCAAAAAATTCAGTACCCTCACCGAAGATGAAGCTGTATTTGCAGGTAAGTCTATCTGGAAATTTTTGATTGAAAGCAACGATGAACGCATTGTTTCCAATTTACTTTATATAACCCGCGTTACCCGAAATATTGAATCCTCATTCTACTATGTTCTTGGTATGCGTATGCCTGAGCTTACCGATAACTGGGAAGTTTTTTATAATCACATCTATGAAAAGGATGATCAGGGAAAAACACTTCCTACCGAAGAAATTAAGTTAAGTAAAAAAATGAGGAAAACCATACTTCCTCAGGTTAGCTTAAGCCCTATGGGCAACAAATTACTTTTGGCAACCAATGATCACGGGATGTATAGAATTTATACTATTGATCTATACAATAAGCAAAGGGAAAAAGTATATCAGGGTGGGTTTAAATACCGGAATATGATTCAGGATAAATCTTTCCCATTAATAGGATGGCATCCAAACGGGAAATCAATTGGGTGTTTTTACGAGCATAAAGGGGCAAGCTATTTCCTTACCATTCATCTTGAAACAGGGAAAAAAGAGCGATTCAAGTTGCAAAAACTGGATAAGGTTACGGGATTTGAGTTTAACCCAAGTGGGAACATGGTATTACTTACCGGAACCCGTAAAGGGCAATCGGATGTTTTTTTACTGGATTTAAAATCGCAGCGGGAGCGGCAACTGTCGAATGATTTTTATGATGATAAAGATGCCCATTATATTGATGGCGGAAAACGAATTATTTTTGCATCAAATAGAGTAACTGATACACTAAATACTCCTTCAGATGGTGTATTAGCCAAAGAAAATAATTACGATATTTTCATTTACGACTTAGAGCACGAAGACGATTTACTACATCGGGTTACAAATACTCCTTATGTAAACGAGTCAAGTCCATTACCTTATACTGACGACTACTACAGTTACCTCAGCGATTACAACGGAGTGGTAAATAGGTATGCCGTGAAGATTGAACCGGTATTTGATTTTGTAGAACTTAGGTTGATTACAAAAGATACTTCTCTAAGAAAAGATGACACACTCTTTTTGGACACACTAATGAAGGCTTCAACGCAATTTTCGGTCAGGGGTAAAGTTTATAACATAGATTCACTTATCGAACGGGTTGATACCATAGTGCACTACCGCAATAAAACGTACACATATCCTCTTACTAATTATTACCGGAGTATATTGGCACATGACGCCTGTTTACCGGCTGCGTTTTCGGTTGAGTTGGTCTACAATGAAAATTCGCTGCGAATTTATAAAACCCCAAACTTTACTGATATTCCTGAGCAAACAAAGGATATTGCTACCTATTACACAAACTGGCGGAATAAAAAGTCGTTTCAGATAAAGCCTTTTAAAAGAGGGGCTGCATTTCCGGTACCATCTCTTTGGGTAAGGGATTCGCTTTTGCAAAAGGAGGAGTTGCTGCAGTTGCCTAAAGTACACCCCCAGACTTCTTTACAAAACCAACCTGCCGACAGCATGAAGTATCACTTTCTTAATGAATTTACCAACCGAGAGAATTTTAATATTGATCAACTACTGGCTGAACATCCTGTGATAAAAAATTTGAACAAAGCGACACAAATGAGACTATCGCCACCTCGTACCTATGGACAGGTATTCTTACCTGATTATTTTGTTACCCAATTGGACAACACTGTAATTAATACCTACTACCAGCCTTATACCCCTGGAGCAATTCAATTTTTTAATCCAGGTTTTAATGGAATGTTTAAGCTGGGAATAAACGATATGTTTAATGACAAACGAATTGTTGGGGGATTCAGGTTGTCGTTTGACCTTCGAGGTACTGATGTTTTTTTAGCTTACGAAAACAACAAAAAGCGTATTGATAAAAGAATCCAATATTTTCGATCTTCCAGATTTGTTCAGTCCGATTTGGATTATCAGCGAACTTTGGTAAATGAGGTAAGGTATATTCAGAAGTATGTATTTTCTGAGCGAACCTGCATAAAATTCCACATTTTTGGTAGGCAGGACGCGACCAATATCCTGTCGTCAGATATTTACAATGCAAGCCGCCCGTCCATAGCACGAAACTGGGCAGGAAGTAAATTGGAATATATTTACGACAACTCAGTAAATAAAGGGTTAAATTTATTAAATGGGCTCAGGTATAAAATTTTTATTGAGACCTACAAGGACGTGAAAAGAGAGAAGACCACCTTAGCTACTGCCGGAATTGATATTCGAAATTATTTAAAAATTCATCGACAACTGGTTTTGGCTACCCGCTTCAGTGCCAATACCTCATTTGGAAGTGCCAGAGTAATTTACTTTTTAGGTGGAGTAGATAACTGGATAAGCCCACGATACAACAAGGATATTTTGGTCGATGCAGATAAAAATTATGTGTATCAGGCCTTAGCTACAAACCTGCGGGGATTTACGCAAAACATTCGCAACGGAAGTTCGTTTGTTGTGTTGAATAATGAACTCAGAATTCCTTTGTTTGCCTATGTCACAAATCGCCCCATGAAAAGTGATTTTTTGAAAAACTTTATGATTGTTCCTTTTTTTGATTTGGGAACCGCATGGTCTGGGAAGTCGCCAAATGCCGATGATAATACATTCAATAAAAGGGTGATGAACAGATACCCTATTACGGCCACCATTATCAATATCCGCCAACCTTTGGTGGGTGGTGTGGGAGCTGGCTTGCACCTTAAACTTTTCGGGTATTATGTGAGAGGTGATATGGCTTGGGGAATTGAAGATATGCAGTTGAGCAAAGAACCGGTTTACTACGTTTCACTTAGCACCGATTTTTAAACCCGATTTCGTTTTTTCATTCCTTCGGTAAAACATTTTCGGCAGCGGGGTTCGTAACTTTCTTTTTCCCCAAGTAAAATTTTGCTCTTATCAGCAATTATGCGATAAGAGTGGTTCGCATGATCACCACATACTAGGCAAATGGCGTGAACCTTAGTAACAAATTCGGCAATTGACATAAGGGGCGGCATTGGGCCAAATGGTTTTGCTAAGTAATCCATATCCAGTCCGGCAACAATAACCCTTACACCTTGCGTGGCCAATGTTTCGCACACATACACAATTTCGGCATCAAAAAATTGCGCCTCATCAATTCCTACTACATCCACCTCGTTGGCCATTAATAAAATTTTCAGAGAAGAGTCAACTGGAGTTGACTTAATAGAATTGTCATTGTGTGACACAATATCTTCTTTGTGGTAACGGGTATCGGTAACTGGTTTAAAAATCTCTACACGCAAATTGGCAATACGTGCGCGTTTTAACCTGCGAATCAGTTCTTCTGTTTTTCCTGAAAACATACTGCCACAGATGACTTCTATCCACCCCTTTTTACTGGTTATTTGGTATGATGGCTCAATAAACATGCGTTGCAAATTAGGACTTATCAGTCAAATTATACAGGCTGATTGAAATGTGTAAAAGTTACCTATTGTTGCATAGGCATAAATGGTATTTTTGTTTATACAAATTTGTTTATGGAAACTAGTATTCAACTTAGGGAACTTGCTCAAAAGATAACTATCCTAACCGGGCAGCCTGTACTTACAACACTTGAACAGGATCTTTTACGAAGTTATTTATTACAAATGTACGATGCGGTGGTAAATCAGGCGGGCAATTCTCAATCTGCTCCTCAAAAGCTGGATAAGCCCTCTGCTGAAGTGATTATGAAGCAGGAGTTGGTTGTGCCCGTAATAAATGATATTCCTGTCAGTCAGAATGAAATTTATTTACCTCAGGAGCCGGAAATAGAAGAAGAAATAGTAGAAGCTTTAAACCTATTTTCTTCCTATAGTTTTGAGACGGAAAAGGTTGAAATTGATGATGCCGAATCGGTGATTGAACCGAAGGAAGAAAAGGAGGTTTCAAAGGTGTCTGAGGTGACAAAAATAACCTCCCCAAAAAATGTAATTGAACTGTTAAAAAGTGAAAATGCCGATGAGGAAAAGCTAATTGATCGTATAGCGCAGGAGCAGAAAACGCTTGCCCACAAAATTCAGATTACTCCCATTGATAATATCAAATCACATATTACACTTAATAAAAAAGTAGCCTATATTATTGGACTTTTTAATCAGGAAAGTGAGGATTATAATAAGGCACTTGACCAGTTAAATACTGCCGATAATTTGCAGGATGCCTTAAACACCATGCATACGCTTAGAAGCAGGTACAACTGGAAGCCGGATTTAGATTTGGCCAAAGAGTTGGAGCAGTTAGTTAGGAGAAGATACACTACATCCATATAGCTTAACACAACTACCCTCTTGAGTCGTTTATTCAGAAGAAAAAATATTCCCAGCATCTTGGCTGAAGGTTCAGAAACAGGTGAGCACTCCCTTCAGCGTAATCTCTCCCTGCGCGATTTAACTTCATTAGGTATTGCAGCAATTATTGGGGCGGGTATTTTCAGCACTATTGGCAATGCAAGTGCTTCCGGAGGGCCGGCCGTGATTCTGCTTTTTGCGTTTATTGCTGTGGCTTGTTCCTTTTCGGCTATGAGTTATGCCGAGTTTGCATCCAGTATTCCTATTTCTGGCAGTGCCTATACCTATGCCTACGCTTCTTTTGGTGAGCTCATAGCCTGGATTATCGGATGGGCACTAATAGTAGAATATGCCATTGGCAATATTGTAGTAGCTATAAGCTGGAGCGATTATTTTACAGGATTAATGGATGGAATGGGATGGCATATTCCGGAGTATTTTACCATGGATTATTTTTCGGCCAAAAGCGGGTATCTTGAAGTGGAAATGGCTTTGGCATCAGCTCCGGAGAAAACTAAAGAATTGTGGGACTACTTTACTAATGCACATATTACAGCCAAACATACCGCTTGGGTTAATGCACCGGAATTTTTTGGATTAAAAGTAATTTGTGATTTACCTGCATTGGCTATTGTGTTTGCCATTACCGCATTAATATACCGTGGTGTGCATGAAACAAAAACGGTAGGTAATTATTTTGTGGGGCTTAAACTTATTGTAATCATTCTGGTAATTATTGTAGGAGCATTTTATATCAATCCGGCTCATTGGAGTCCGTTTGCACCAAATGGGTTGTCTGGTGTGCTAAAAGGCGTAGCATCTGTATTTTTTGCATACATCGGCTTTGATGCACTGGCTACTACGGCCGAGGAATGTAAAAACCCTAAACGAGATTTACCAAAAGCCATGATTGCCTCTTTAATCATCTGTACTGTTTTATACATTCTCATAGCACTTACCCTTACCGGACTGGTTAACTACAAAGAACTTGGGGTTGGCGATCCGCTGGCACATGCGTTTAGTTTAATTCATGTAGACTGGATGAGTGGCTTGGTAGCCGTAAGTGCGGTTATTGCTATGGCCAGTGTGCTGCTAGTTTTTCAAAATGGTCAGCCACGCATTTGGATGAGCATGAGCCGAGACGGACTTTTACCAAAACGTTTTAGTAACATTCATCCTAAATTTAAATCGCCATCATTTTCAACCTTAGTTACGGGTGCTATGGTAGCTATTCCGGCTTTGTTTATGAATTTACAGGAGGTAACCGACCTGTCAAGTATAGGAACATTATTCGCTTTTGTATTGGTAAATGCTGGTGTAATTCAAATGGAAACACACCGCAACGAAAATCATGTAGGGTTTAGGGTACCTTACTATGATGGGCGTTTATTTATTCCATTGCTGTGTTTAATTTCGCTTTTCGTATTCATTGTGTTCGATACCAGTGATGTGTTTGTTCATTTAAATAAACGCGAAAACTGGCCAACTGCTATTTTTTGGGTGATGTTTATTACTCTTAGTGGATTAAGCTACAAATACCGATATTCCATTATTCCCGTGTTGGGTATGGTGAGTAATTTTTACCTGATGACTCAATTAAATTTTACTAATTGGGCAGCTTTTATTATTTGGTTACTCATTGGATTAATAGTGTATTTTCTATATGGGTATCACCATAGCAAACTGAATAGGTCGGCTTAGATTACCGCTTTATGTAGTTTATCGGCAAATATCAGCAGTTTATCCTTTTTCTTTTTTTTAAATCAAGGTACAATAATAATTTCACGCTTTATTATTTAAAAGTTTCTATGAAACAAGTGCTTTTTAGTTTATTCATGTTTGCAGTTTTGTTATCTGTTCAGGCCCAAAACAAATATACTGTGAGCGGAAGGGTAAAGGACCAAAAAACTGGGGAAGAGTTAATAGGGGTAATGGTAAAAGTTAATGGGCAAAGCATTGGAACAGTTACCAACTCATATGGTTTTTTTTCGCTTACATTACTTGAAGGGAAATATAAAATTTCATTTTCCTATATAGGTTATAAAACACTTTTGGTTGAAGTTGATTTGAAAACCGATGTGGTGCTGAGACCGGAGATGAGCGATGATAAAAATGAACTGAAGGAAGTAAAAATTCAGGCTAGAAAAGGCAATGATAATATTGAGTCTACCCGAATGAGTGTGATGAGTGTGGATATTCAGTCGTTGAAAAAAATGCCTGCATTACTTGGAGAAGTTGACATTTTGCGTGCGCTACAATTTATGCCTGGCGTGCAAACCGGTGGGGAAGGAAGTACCGGATTTTATGTGCGTGGAGGAAATGTAGACCAGAATTTAATTTTACTCGATGAAGCAATTGTGTACAATCCCTCTCATCTTTTTGGTTTTTTCTCGGTGTTTAATGCCGATGCTATTAAAGATGCCGAATTGTATAAGGGTGCTATTCCTGCTCAGTTTGGCGGAAGGCTATCATCGGTGCTGGATGTAAAAATGAAAGATGGAAACTCTAAACATTTTTCTGCATCGGGTGGTATAGGAACTATATCAAGTCGTTTAACACTTGAAGGGCCACTTATAAAAGAAAAAAGTTCCTTTATAATTTCGGCTCGCAGAACCTATGCGGATATGTTTTTGAAATTATCTCCCGACAAAGAAGTCCAAAAAAGCAAATTGTATTTTTATGACTTGAATGCAAAAGTAAACTACACCATCAACGACAATAACCGCGTTTTTATTTCGGGATATTTCGGGCGCGATATTCTTGGATTTGATAAAACGTTTACACAGGGCTGGGGCAATGCAACCGGAACACTAAGGTGGAATCATGTATTTAACAAAAGGCTTTTTTCAAATGTTACCCTTATTTCCAGCAGCTATAATTATAAACTCGAAGCAGAAACAGAGGAATCTCAGGGGTTTTTGTGGAAATCAGATATGTCGGATCAAACGGTTAAAGGCGATTTCACCTATTACCTTAACCCTAAAAATACCATTCGTTTTGGATCAGGAATTACATGGCATGCGTTGTTTCCGGGCAAAGTTGAACCCAATAATCCCAAGTCGGTGATTAATGAACAGAAGTTGCCAGTAAGCAACTCGCTGGAACATTATTATTATTTCGCCAATGAGCAAAAAATTAGTACACGGTTCACCATTGATTATGGAATTCGGTTTTCTATGTTTCATAACGTAGGTTCAGCAACAGTCTTCACGTACGGGGCAAATAGGTATGGAAACAATCCTGACACGAAAGATTCGGTTGACTACGGCAGTGGAGTTATTTATAATACTTATTCCGGCTGGGAACCGCGTTTTTCTATGAAATATTCAATAAACGAAAACAGTTCAGTAAAGGCATCTTATAATCGAACTTATCAATACCTCCATTTGGTTTCCAATACAAATTCTGCATCTCCCACCGATATTTATGTAAACAGCAGCCCCAATATTAAACCACAATATGCCGATCAGGTGGCAGCAGGTTATTTTAGAAATTTCATCGAAAATACATTACAGGTATCAGCCGAAGTGTATTATAAAAAAATGCACAATCAGGTAGATTATGTAGATAATGCTAACCTGTTTTTGAATAAATACCTCGAGTCGCAATTGCTGGCTGGTACAGGTACTTCGTATGGGTTGGAATTGATGGTTAAAAGGAAAGCGGGAAAAATTGATGCATGGATGAGTTATACTTTATCAAAAGCCGATCGAAAAATTGATGGAATTAATAATAACAAATCATATCCCACCCGTTATGATCACCGTAATAATCTTTCCTGGGTTTGTATGTATGAGTACAGTAAAAAATGGACTTTTTCGGCCAACTTTATTTATGTAACAGGTGGAGCATTTACAGCTCCCAATGCCCGCTATGAGTTTGACGGGTACGTAGTGCCTTATGTGTCGTCACGCAACAATTACCGCATGCCCGATTACCACCGATTAGATGTTGCAGCTACTTTATATCCTAAAAAATATGAAGGGAAAAAATTTAAAGCAAACTGGACGTTCTCTCTCTTTAATGCGTATGGTCGCAAAAATGCCTATTCCATTGTGTTTCGCCAACGAGAAGGATATCCCAGTACCTATCAGGCCGTAAAAACATACCTGTTCACATTTATTCCCTCTGTAACTTGGAATTATAAATTCTGATAAACCATGAAAAATAGTAATAATAATATCAGCTACTTTTTTGTTTCACTTGTCACTTTAGCGCTATTGGTTTCATGCCAGGAAGTGGTAAATTATGATTTGGATGAGTCGAATAAAATTTTAGTTATTGATGGAATGGTAACTGACCAGCCCGGGCCTTACACCGTTAAATTATCGCTTACGGGACCGTACCTCAAAAATGCTCCTACCAATAGGGCAACGGGCGCAACGGTTATTATCCGAGACAATACAGGAAATACAGACACCCTTGCAGAACAACTGCCGGGCGAGTACAAAACCACTTCTGCTTTTCCCAAGGGTGAGATTGGACGTTCCTATCAGTTGTACGTAAACTATCAAAGCAAGGTGTACACGGCTAGCGGAGAAATTCTCCCCATTTCTAAGGTTGACTCACTTAACTATAAATACCACGAAGAAAGTATTCTGTACCCCGAAAACGGATATTACGTGACCATGTATGCACAGGAGCCCTCAGGCAAAGGAAATAACTATCGGTTTAAATTTATTGTAAACGGTTTTTTCTCCAATCGCTCCGATCGTTTTATTGTAGTAAACGATGATTTTGTGGATGGTAACTACATCACGTTTACCACCCCGTTTCCGGTGGCATTGGGCGATAGCGTGGTTCTGGAAAGTCAATCGTTTACCAAAGCAGCCTATGATTATTATTTTGCACTGTTGTTTCAAATGAACCCAAACGGATTTTTTGATGCACCACCGGCCAATTTGCCTACCAATATTACCGGAGGGGCCTTAGGGTATTTTAATACAGTGGCAGTAGGCTATAACGGCATTCGTATTAAGTAGGTTTTTATTCACAAATTAAGTAAAAGGTTAACTCAAGTTCCTGTAATCATTTCTTGACACAAGGCGTACCGTAGCGACTGATGGGAATTTATTTTCCCTTTATGGGTTTTTTATTTCGGAGCATCTGGATAACATCTTTTTGTGGGACAGACTACTTGTCGCGAATTAACTATTCGGCTTCTTATAAACAAAACTATAACCTTGTTTTCACAAGCATTGGATTAAATTGGAAATTTAAAAAATAATTATTATTGAGATCAAGTTATCACGAATAGGTGTGCTATCGTGATATCGCTTTTGTCATTTTAAAATTTGATAGATTTTAGTGATGCGTATAAAGTGAAAGTTCTAAGTTAGTACTCTGTTGCGACTACTAATTTATTTTTTTTCGTCCGTAATACTCTCTTTTCTTTCCGGCATAAATAAAAATGCCTTTACTCATCAAACAAAAATAATGAATTCAGGTTGATTTGAATCATGTATTCTGCCCTTCATAACAGCATTTCTGCTCCATTTAGTTAATTTGCATCCAAAGTCAATTTGCATGAAGTTTCAACTTGAATTTAATCCGCCCCTGCTGGCGGTGCCTTTCAGTATCCGCAAGCCGGTGTGGTTGTCGGGGTCTTGTTTTGCGGCAAATATATCCGAGTATTTTGCGCGTAACAGGTTTGCCCTATGCAGCAACCCCAACGGTATTTTGTTTAATCCCGTGAGCCTGCTGCAAGGGCTTAAACACGATGTATTACAACAACCCTACACCGCTTCTGATTGTGTGCAGCAGGATAAGCTTTGGCATTCCATACACCATCATGGCATTTATGGCAGCACCGTAAAAGAAGCATTGCTGCAAAATATTAATGAGCGTATGCAGGTAAGTCATGCTTTTTTAAAAAAAACTGATTGGGTAATTTTCACATTTGGTTCAGCTTGGGTGTATGTGTTAAATCAATCAAATCAGGTGGTTGCTAATTGCCATAAACTTCCCGGAGATGCATTTACTAAACGTTTACTAAATGTACAGGAAATAACCGCACTCTTTGATGAGGTGCTTCAATTGATAAAAGGTTTAAATCCCGAAGTAAAATTTTTGTTCACGGTTAGTCCGGTACGGTATATACGGGATGGGTTGGTAGAGAATAACCTTAGTAAAGCCGTGCTGTTGCAAAGCGTGCATCAAATTACCGCACAGCAGGAAGGATGTTATTATTTTCCAGCCTACGAAATAGTAGTGGACGAGCTTCGTGATTACCGTTTTTTTGAAGCCGATCTGGTGCATCCAAATAAACAGGCCATAGACTATGTGTGGGCAAAATTTGTATCGGCCTGCATGGATAAAACAACGCGTGATTTTATAAAGGCTTATGAAACGATTCTTACTGCCAGAGCACACCGTCCTTTACATAAAGTGCCTGAGGAATGGGAGCGATTTAAATCCATTATGCTTGGTAAAGTAACCGAGGTGAGAAGCGCATTTCCATTTATTGATTTGAGCGAAGACGAACAATATTTCTCTTGAGAAACAAAAAAAACCGAACCAGTTCTGGTTCGGTTTTTTTTGTGCAATACATTAGACTAATCTTAATAATCCATTCCGCCCATTCCACCTGGCATTCCACCCGGCATAGCAGGAGTTTTTTCTTCTTTTTCTTCAACCAAAGCGCATTCGGTAGTTAAAATCATTGCTGCGGCTGAGGCTGCATTTTGCAAAGCAACACGGGTTACTTTAGTAGGGTCAATGACACCGGCTGCAATCAGATTCTCAAATTTTTCGGTGCGGGCATTGTAACCAAAGTCGGCTTTCCCTTCACGTACTTTATTTACAACCACGCTTCCTTCGCCACCTGCATTGGCCACAATCTGGCGCAATGGCTCTTCAATAGCACGTTTAATGATAGCAATACCTGTGTTCTCATCTTCGTTGGCCCCTTTCAGTTTTTCTAATACTTCCAATGCACGAATGTAAGCCACACCACCACCGGCAACTATTCCTTCTTCCACAGCGGCACGGGTAGCGTGCAATGCATCATCCACACGGTCTTTTTTCTCTTTCATTTCTACCTCAGTGGCAGCACCAATGTACAATACAGCAACTCCACCAGCTAATTTAGCTAAACGCTCCTGTAATTTTTCACGATCGTAGTCGCTGGTTGTGCTGTCAATTTGTGCTTTAATTTGACCAACACGAGCCTGAATGTCTTCTTTTTTCCGGCACCGTTAATAATGGTGGTATTGTCTTTATCAATGGAGATTTTTTCAGCTTTACCTAAGTAAGTAATGTCTGCATTCTCTAATTTAAACCCACGCTCTTCACTGATAACCGTTCCGCCTGTAAGGATAGCAATATCTTCAAGCATGGCTTTTCTGCGATCGCCAAAGCCCGGAGCTTTTACGGCTGCAATTTTTAATGCACCACGAATTTTATTTACTACCAGAGTAGCTAATGCTTCGCCTTCTATGTCTTCGGCAATTATCAAAAGAGGTTTTCCGGTTTGTACCACCTGCTCCAAAATAGGAAGCAACTCTTTCATGTTGCTTATTTTTTTGTCATAGATTAAAATGAAAGGCGATTCTAATTCTGTTTCCATTTTCTCTGCGTTGGTAACAAAGTAAGGCGAGAGATATCCACGGTCAAACTGCATACCCTCTACTGTTTTTACTTCAGTTTCGGTACCTTTGGCTTCTTCAACCGTAATTACTCCTTCTTTCCCAACTTTCGCCATCGCATCGGCAATCAGTTTACCAATTACTTCATCATTGTTAGCTGAAATAGCGGCAACCTGCTGAATTTTTTGGTTATCGTCACCTACTTTTTGCGATTGTTTCTTTAGATTTTCTACAATAGCTTCAACAGCTTTGTCAATACCGCGTTTCAAATCCATCGGGTTGGCTCCGGCAGCTACGTTTTTCATACCTGCGGTTACAATAGCCTGAGCTAAGACTGTGGCCGTAGTGGTTCCGTCTCCGGCTTGATCGGCTGTTTTGCTAGCTACTTCCTTCACCATTTGGGCACCCATATTTTCAATGGGATCTTTCAGTTCAATTTCTTTAGCCACTGTTACACCGTCTTTAGTTACCGCAGGGGAACCGAATTTTTTGTCTATAACCACATTACGGCCTTTGGGGCCAAGGGTTACTTTTACTGCATTTGCTAATGCATCAACACCGCGTTTCAGACCATCGCGGGCTTCTACGTTATACTGAATTTTTTTAGCCATATTACTATTTCTTTATTTAAAAGTTAAACTGATTAAATGATTGCAAAAATATCAGACTCGCGCATGATAAGGTAATCTTTACCATCAACTGTGATTTCGGTACCGGCATATTTTCCATAAAGAACCGTATCTCCGGCTTTTACAGTCATAGGTTCATCTTTTTTGCCTTCACCGGCCGCCACTACTTTACCTCTTTGAGGTTTTTCTTTTGCTGTGTCAGGAATAATAATTCCTCCCGATGTTTTTTCTTCTGCAGGCGCAGGTTCAACCAGAACTCTGTCTGCCAATGGTTTGAGACTTACTGTCATATTGGTTTGAATAATTTAAAGTTTAAATGTTTTGGTACATCTGCTATCAGCAAAAGTGCCAAAGAATAAAAGGTGACATTTATTGTCAACTTCACTGACATTTTTATCAGGATGGCTGACAAAAGGAACTAATTTTCTTGGTGAAATCCCTTGTCAGGCAACCTTTATGAGAGTAAAATTGATTTAATTAGGAATTAAGCTAGTACAACAATGGTGAATTCGGGACGGCTTTGTAAAAAGGTTTACTTTTAGTAACTTGGAATCAACTCCGGCTCGTTAAATTTTAACCCACAGGCTTACGTTACGCATCGTGAAATATACCGAAGAAGAAATAATAGGGGGCTGTATCCGTAAAGAGCGGGTGTACCAAAAAGCTCTTTATGATAAGTATGCATCTAAAATGCTGGGTGTTTGTATGCGCTATGCCGAAAGTAGGGAAGAGGCCGAAGATATGTTGCAAGAGGGGTTTATCAGGGTTTTTCAAAGTATTGTTACCTATCAAAAACTTGGTTCGTTTGAGGGATGGATGCGCAGGGTAATTGTGTTTACGGCTATCAATATTTACAAAAGTCGGTTGCGTAAGTATAAAGACGAACCGATGTACGAGCATTATGATGATGCAGTAAATGAAGAGGTGATTGATAACATGTCGGCTAAAGAAATAGTGGGTTTAATACAGTTGTTGCCCGATGGTTATCGGATTATATTTAATCTGTTTGCTATTGAAGGGTATTCGCATAAAGAAATTGCCGAGCATTTGGGTATTGCCGTAGGCACTTCCAAATCTCAAGTGGCCAGAGCCAGAATGTATATTCAGCAATTACTGTTAAAACATAATAAAAGTTTGTATGAACGATTGGCAAAATCAGGATAAAGTAACCAATAACCTGAGGGATAAGGTTTACAACCACAGCGAGATTCCATCGTTGGCTCTGTGGAGTAAAGTGGAGGCACGTTTGGATGGGTTGGCAGGGACTAAACAGAAAAAGAGATTCCCTTGGTATTGGATGGCCGTTATTACTGTTGGGGTAATAGCCGGATTGTGGGCTGCTATTAATTTTGTTGATGGAACAGCAGGGGTATCTTATAAATTTGAAATAACTACTGCTTCACCAAAAACCGAAAGCCCTATTACTAAACTTACTCCTGTACCCTTACAAAAGTTACCTGCTAAAGCCAACGAGCAAATCCTTGACAGAGCTCTCAAAAATATTAAAAATGACAGAAGAGTTAAAAACAAAAATTCAACTTTTTCTGCTGCCGAAAAAATAAACACACCCGTTCCCGACCGAGAAGATTTGATGATTGGATCAATGGAAGAGATAGAGAAGGCAGTTACAAAATTGGCAACAACAGAAAAGGAGCGGATAACAACTGAATTAAGTGAAAGTATTTCTACCTATGGTTTACCTATTGGAGAGCCAATATTAATTAATTTCCATAAGGTGAAATTTCCTGATTTACCTTTGTATGGAAATACCAAATTAATACCGCTCCCTGTTGAAAAGGATCGCTGGGTTACCCCCGTGTCGGTTTTTTCAATTGCGATTGCAAATAACATAAGTTACGGGATTACCCGATATACTACGGGAACCAAAGCAAATGCGGCTAGACTGGATAATGCTAAACTAACAAATGAGATTAGCAATGGCAGGGCAGCCCCATCGTTCGGGATTTCGGGCGGATTACGAATTACCAATAGGCTGATGTTATCGTTGGGGTTTAGGAGAACTATTTATTCGGATAAGTATACCTACGACATTAAAAAAGCTGCGTTTGACCCCTACAGAGGTGCCGACCCAACTTTATTAGCATTTAATTACAAGCACGGGGGTGATTCCATTATACCTGGAAGCACTTATTCGTTTGTAAATAAATTTTATAGTAGTGAAGTACCGGTAATATTCTCTTATTATGTGCCAATGAGCAAACGATGGAACGTAGTTTTGGATGCGGGCTTTAGTTTTATGAGAGTTAACTACGCTTCTGCGGCCTATCTTGATATTGACAGGGTAGGGTTTGTGGTGGTGCAAAGCTTATCGGAATACCCTGGATTTAAAATGGTAACCAACTTAAATATAGGAATGGGCTTGTCGTATCGGCTCAACGGGAAATTCTCGGCCGAGGCGACACCGTATTTTCGGTATGGGTTAAACTCTATGATAAAAGATAAATCTTTTACCCAACAGTCGCCTGCTTTTTTTGGCCTTAATTTCACCCTTCGTTACCATGCTTTTTAGACTAATTGTATAAATTTCGCTTGCTTTTTAATATTGCGTTTTGAGTATATTCGTTATAGTTAAAAAGGATTCGGATTTATGCAGAAACTTGCTAAAAACTGGTTTATTGAAAATCTCGTTGATTTTGAATACAAAAAATACATTTTACTCGGATACCTGCAGCAGGTAAAACAACATTTTATCCAGCAAAAATTATATCCCCATCTGGCCGATTTGGTGATGCATTACCGAAATTTGAATGATTTTATTGGTGGCAAACAATTATTATTCGATAGTTTTCCGGGGCGGATTTCAAAAGTTGACTTGGAGAATTTTCGCTTAGCCTATGAAAAGGTGGTATGTGATGATGAGTTAATGAATGAGATTGAAACAATTGTTCAGTTTGCACTGCCTCAACTTAAGGCGGCCTTAGATGAGGGAAAGGAAATTTATGAGTTTGTAGAAGAACGCATATCGGTTACGCCAGTTGGCATTTTGCCTCTGTATAAAAACGAAGGATATTTGCTGGTGAACGAAGCGGGTAATGATACACGTGTTTACGAATATCAGATTACTCTTTTTGAAGAACAACTATCGAAGTATAGAGGCGTTCATACTCGTTTTATTACCACTTACAGGCATTCAATCACGACTACTTTCGAGTGGATAAAGCGAGATTTGATTAAGGCAAACAGCAAACTTCCTAATCCGGCTACTTATGCCATGATTTCAGAAATGAAATTCCCATTGCATGAAACAATAGAACCAATAACCCAGCGGCTGTTGATACGTTATATTGAACAAGATAAAGAGAAGTAATATTACTTACTTGGAAGTCGGGGCTTCGGGGTTTGCAGGTGCCGTTTGAGGCTGCTGCTGAGGGATTTGCTGCTGCTGAGGAGCTGGCGCACTGGATACTTCATCTTCAATCAATGATTTCGATTCGGTAGCTGTTCCGGCTTCGGTAGGGCGTGCAAAATTGGTAAGCAATGTGAGTACAATTAATGAGATAGCCAAAAACCAAGTGGCTTTTTCAACCGTTTCAGAAGTGCGTTTTACACCCATAATCTGGTTTGAGGAAGCAAAGTTTGCGGCAATTCCGCCACCTTTAGGATTTTGAATTAATACAACCAGTGCAAGTAAAACGCACACAACAATGATTAATATAGTGAGTAAAAGGTACATATGCTTTAATCTATTTTATTATCCGATTTAATTTTTTGAATAAGGGCAACGAAATACGGCATTTTATCCGGAAATTTCAAACACAATTTTTCGTAAATCCGTATGGCCTTCTTATAGTTACCCTGTTTGGTGTAAATTTTTGCAAGAGTTTCAGTGGCTAAATCATCATCCTCTTCAATGCTGATCTTGGCCATATTTGCCGGGTTAAAGAACTCAGCTTTAGGTCTGCTAATACTCGGGCTTTCTTTTATAAACTTTTCAATAATT
This sequence comes from Bacteroidia bacterium, assembly GCA_020049855.1. GTDB lineage: Bacteria > Bacteroidota > Bacteroidia > UKL13-3 > UKL13-3 > JAGPCK01. The sequence continues at coordinate 20,090 of JAGVLJ010000021.1, forward strand.
GAGTCGGAATCAAATGCTTTATTTTTATTTACCAGATCTTCAACCAAAGTTGTGGTCGTTTCTTTTTCAGTTTGCTTTTCTGCCTGAATCACCCGCGTGTCTGCCGCCAATTCTTCATCTGCATTAAAAGGATCAGCCACATCAATGATATATTTACCACTTATCAAATTTAGCCATTCATCAAAACTATGCGGCTCATTTGCGTTGATAACTACGGGTTGCTCATTAGTTGTGCTTTCAATAGTAATACTCTCCGGTATCAACGTAATTTCTTCAGGAGGCGTTTCAATTAACGTTATTGCCGTTTGTGGAACACTTGCCGGAAGTAATTCTTTTTCGTTAAAAATATGTTTATGTGCTAATTCTTGCAGTTCTTCTATTGATACTTCAGTTACCTTGTTTGTTGCACTTTTGGCATCCAATGCGCTTACCAATTCTTGTTTTTTAATCTCAGGTTGCAGAATGAATTGATAAAGTAACTTGCGGCTGCCTGCATAAAGAGCAGCAGTTTTTAATTGTTTTTCATAAAGGTAACTGTTTTGATTATGCAGGTTTTTAGCAAGTAAAATTTGTGCCGACTGAAAGTATGGGTAGGTATGCACCATGGCGCGTAAATCATTCTCCTGCTCTTTGGTAGCAAGCTGAGGATGCTGCAGCAATTGTATAAATACCGATCGGTTCACCAGTTAATTACGGCTTTATTAAAAATATCCTGAATCATTTTGGTAGTTACCGCATCAATTAAGTCATTCTCTATGCTTGAAAAGTTTTTGGTGCTGGAGTAGTCTTCAAAGTTGGTAAAGGTGCTTTCAAAATTTTTCTTCTCGTCAAGCAGGTTTACAAATTTAACGGTAGCAGTAATAGTCAATCTATTTTGCGAAGTAGTTTGGTTACTCCCAATTGAAACGGGGGTATTGGTAAATCCGGTTATTTTTCCGCTGAATTGTAGATCTCCTTTACTGGGAACTACCTGAAGTTTTGTTTCAACAACGAATTTATTCCTGAATTTTTCGGTAAATGTTTGGCTAAGTCGAGGTGAAATAATTGGAGCAACATTTTGAAAATAGGCAACCGAAACTGTTTTGGCATTGGCGTCAATAGATACACCATTGAATGAAACACTGCATCCGTTAAAAAGCAGCATAATCAGCAATGGGATGAATCCGATTCTAAATAAGCAGCTAAGCTGGTTCATTCGCTTTCTATATTGTATTGCTTAATTTTACGGTAAAGTGTGCGCTCAGAAATGCCTAATTCATCAGCAGCTTTTTTGCGCCTGCCTTTGTGTTTATCAAGTGCTTTGCGTATCATTTCAATTTCTTTATCTTCCAATGATAATGATTCGGTAATTGTATCGGCATGCGTTTCTTTCGCTTCAATAAATTGTTCTTTAGGATAGGCAGTAACTACAAAATTTGAACGGTTAACCACCGGAGAAGGTTCTATTTTGGCCGATTGTTTCACAATAGATTCATTGTTAAAAAGAGTTCCAATTAGTTCTTGGTTGTCTTCAATAAATTCTTCTTTATTAGTACTGTGCTGAATAAGACCTACAACAAGTTTTTTTAAATCCGATACATCCTTACGCATATCATACAACACTTTGTAAAAAATGTCTCGCTCTGAAAATCCATTGTCTTTACTATTGGTATGTGTTAATGCAGGTAAAGAACTTTCCTGAGGTAAATAGCGTAAAATATTTTCCGCGTTCACAATGCGGCTCTCTTCAAGCACTGATAGTTGTTCGGTAATATTCTTAAGTTGCCTGATATTACCCGGCCACCTGAAATTAGTTAACAAACGAAGGGCTTCGGCATTGAGCGAAACCGGTTGCATATGGTAGTCATCGGCCAGATCGATGGCAAACTTTCTAAAAATGATGGGGATATCTTCTTTTCTTTCTCTTAAAGGGGGAACTTTAATTGGAACAGTACATAACCGATAGTATAAATCTTCGCGAAACCTTCCCTGCGATGCGAGCTCAAGCAAGTCCCTATTAGTAGCTGCAATTACCCGTACATCGGTTTTTTGAACCTTTGACGACCCTACTTTAAAAAACTCTCCGCTTTCAAGTATTCTTAATAATCGGGATTGGGTTTCGAGCGGAAGTTCACCTACCTCATCTAGAAAAATAGTTCCTCCGTTTACTGTTTCAAAATATCCTTTTCGGGTTTCATGCGCTCCCGTAAATGAGCCTTTCTCGTGACCGAATAATTCTGAATCAATAGTGCCTCCGGGTATTGCCCCGCAATTTACAGCAATGAAAGGTCCGTGTTTACGCTTGCTTAGCGCATGTATTATTTTGGAAAAAGCTTCCTTTCCAACCCCACTTTCACCAGTGATCAGCACCGAAATATCAGTAGGAGCTACCTTAATGGCAGTTTCAAGTGCAATATTGAGAAGCGGGGAGTTACCTATTATTTCAAAACGGTTTTTTACTTCTTGTAGTGAACTCATTTAAGTCCTTTTTTCCGCATTAAAAATGTATAAATCATGTGGCCGTGCTTACTGTCAAAAGCGGTTGATTGACTCATCAGATCATAACCTTGCTTTTCTAATTCCAGCACCCAGTTTAGAGCAGGTGTTAAGTCAAATGCAGTTTCTCTGTTTGGGTAATTGAGGGTTTTAAATGTTTTTCCTTTTGCGCTCAGTACTAATGATAAGGAATCATCAGCCGAAACGGCAATAATACTGAGATAAGCATTCGGACTTCCGGCATGCGTGGTGTTTTCCGAACCCACATTAAACGCCATTAATCCAGCAGCAGTTAATATCAGAATGCCGAGAAACGCGAATACTTGAACTTTTTTCATAACTTTTTATGATTTATGGTTAAGGATTATTACTTTTCCTATAAGGCTCGTTGTTGTGCTTCTTTCAATAAGTACATGCACATACTCACCCGGGGAATAATTTTCTTTAGGGAATATCACTTTTATATTTTGCTCATTTCTTCCAACTAGGTCGTCAGCTGATTTTTTTGAATGTCCTTCAATTAATACTTTATATGTTTTGCCTATGCGCGATTTATTTTTTTCAGCACTTATGCAATGCTGTAAATGAATAATTTCTGATAGCCTTCGGGTTTTTACTTCTTGCGGCACATCATCTTTAAGCTGTCGGGCGGCAAGGGTTCCGGGTCGTTCGCTGTATTGATACATATATGCAAAATCAAATTGCGCCCAAGTAAAAAGTTCAATTGTATCTTTGTGATCTTCTTCCGTTTCAGAGCAAAATCCGGCAATTACATCAGTAGATATTCCACAATCAGGAATTATTTCTCTTATTTTATTTAATCGTTGAATAAACCAATCTCGGTCATAGGTACGGTTCATCAAATTCAAGATACGTGAGTTCCCTGATTGAAGCGGGAAGTGAATATAGTTACAAATATTCTCGTACTTTTTCATAGTATAAAGCACTTCATCGGTAATGTCTTTTGGATGCGAACTTGAAAAACGAATCCGTAACAAAGGGCTTATACCAGCAACTTTTTCGATGAGTTGGGCGAAATTACATTCTTCCCCGGTTTCTTCATTTTGCCAGCGATAAGAATCTACATTTTGGCCAAGTAAGGTAACTTCTCGGTAACCTTTTTCAAACAAGTCTTTGGCTTCATCAACCACTGAGTGCGGGTCACGGCTACGCTCTCTTCCACGGGTAAATGGCACCACACAAAAGGAACACATATTATTGCACCCTCTCATAATAGATATGAACGCATTTACGCCATTGCTGTTTAACCGAACCGGACTTATTTCGGCATAAGTTTCCTCCCGCGACAAGAGTACGTTTACGGCTTTCTCTCCATCTTCGGCTGCTTCTAATAATTTTGGTAAGTCTCGATAGGCGTCAGGACCAACTACCATGTCAACTAGTTTTTCTTTTTCAAGTAGTTGTGATTTTAAACGCTCGGCCATACATCCAAGTACTCCAACTATTAAATCAGGCTTTCCTTTCTTTACCGTACGCAATTCCCTGAGTCGCCCCCATACTCTTGACTCAGCATTGTCTCGAATGGCACAGGTATTAATAAATACCACATCCGCTTCTTTTACATCGCTGGTGGTTGTATAGCCGTTTTTCGAAAGTATACTTGCAACAACCTCACTATCGGCTAAGTTCATAGCGCAGCCATATGTCTCAATGTATAAATTCTTGATGCCAGTGGCAACAGGTATATCTCCTACTAATCCTCTCATTTTTGTGGATAACAGTGGTGCAAAGGTAAGGTTTTCGGTGACAAATTGGCAGAGAAAAGTAAATTCATTCGCCTGTTTCTAAAAAAGATAAGAGAATTATGCTTTGCTCAAAGGTTTTTATCAGATATATTTGGCGAATAAGAAGAGGTTAACTCATGTCGATACTAATTAAAGAGGCTCTTACGGAAAAAGAGTTAAAAACTTTTGTAAAACTACCGTTTAAAATATACAAGCATAATGCCTTTTGGGTTCCACATCTCATACGGCAGGAGTATGATGCGCTTATTCCCGAATGTAATCCGGCTTTTGAATTTTGTAAAGTAAAGTGGTGGATCGCTTACAAAGACGGAGAAGTAGTTGGGCGTTTAGGTGGCATTATCAATACTTTGTGGAACGAAAAAAAAAATGAAAAAACAGCCCGCTTTACTCGCTTTGAAGTAATTGATGATATTGAAGTCTCACGGTCTCTGATGAATGTTGCTGAAAATTGGGCTCGTACCAACGGGATGAATCGAATTCAAGGGCCTTTGGGTTTTACTAACCTTGATCATCAGGGGGTGTTGGTTGAGGGCTTTAATCATTTACCTTCAGTTGCCTCAGTTTATCATTTGCCTTACTATCATAAGCACCTCGAGCAACTCGGTTACGCAAAAGAGGTAGATTGGGTAGAGTTTCGCCTCACTACCCGAGAAATTCCAGAAAAAGCTATAAGGCTAAATGAGTTGATTAAAGAACGATTTGGGCTTAAGGCTATATCATTTAACTCTTACCATGAATTGAAAAGACATGCTCATGGCATATTTCAATTATTAAATAAAGCATTTGCAGAATTATTCAGCGTGGTTCCGCTTAATGACCACATGCGTGATTATTACGTGAAAAAATACATGACTTTTCTTAATCCCAAGTTGGTAAAAGTGGTACTTGATGAGAAGGATCAAATGGTTGGGTTTATAATTGGTATGCCATCCCTTTCAGAAGCTATGCAAAAGGCGAACGGGAAGCTATGGCCATTTGGGTGGTGGCATCTTAAAAATGCTATGCAAAAACCCAAGGTAATGGATTTGATTTTAACAGGAGTGCTTCCAAAAATGCAGGCTCAGGGAGTTCCTGCTATTTTAATCACAGAGCTTCAAAAATCTATGATAGATTTAGGAATTAATTATATTGAAACAACTGGAATGTTTGAAACTAACGAAAAAGCTATTCAGATTTGGAAAAACTACGAACATATTCAACACAAACGCAAACGATGCTATACTAAATTGCTTTAATTTCTAACCCGATTGTCTAATATGTTGCGAAAAAAAAAGATATTACTTACTGGCAGTAATGGATTGCTTGGGCAAAAATTGATAAAGGTTTTGGCAACTAATGATGCGTTTGAATTAGTCGCAACTTCTCGTGGGGATAACCGATGTTCACTTGTTTCAGGGTACACTTACTATTCACTTGATATAT
>JAGVLJ010000006.1 GCA_020049855.1 Bacteroidia bacterium
AACCATGCGTTTATAAGAAAAGTGTGCTGGTCAGAAAAAAGCGCTGGTCAGGATATTCATCCTGACCTTGACAAAGCCAATACGTTGTATTTTGTAGTCTCGAGCAGAATCGAACTGCTATCAAATGTTTAGGAAACATCTATTCTATCCGTTGAACTACGAGACCAATCTTTTTGAGAACTATCTTTTAGGCCTGCTCATCGGAATCGAACTGCTATCAATCCCGCACGTGCGGGACTATTCTATCCGTTGAACTACGAGACCAAATGTTCTGCAAAAATAGTTAGAAAGGGGATGAAATAAAAATGCAGGAGTTTATAAAGGAGATATCCTCACATTCCTGACTAAAAGTACGGATAATTCGATGCAGAATTACCTGGAAATAGTTGTCTTACTCTCCGCTGAATTCTACTTTTTTTCCGATGGATGTTAGTCCGAGCAAGGCATCTTTAGTCGAAAATATTTCTTTTAAATAAGCTAATTCTGCGTCACTCCCCCGGCCTTCCTGAATCAGTTTATCGGCAATTTGAATGGCAATGGGTGCTTTGTGTTTAATGGTGTTGAATAGTTTTTCCGCGTCCTCCTCTTTTATTCCGTTGGCGGTATAAGTATGAGACAGCAATTGGTCGGTTGAGTTTGTTTCGAAAAAAGTTTGAATATTTTTTAACTTATCACTCAGCCCAATTACTTTGGGGTCGGGTATCGGTTTTTCCCCTGAAAGCAGTTCTAAAACATCTTCGTTTGGAATGATGGCATCAATCAGTCCCATATCAAGTGCTTCAGTTGCCGAAAGTAATTTACCGGTGTGAATGAGGTATCTTGCTAAAGGTTTTCCGATTTTTCGGGCACTTCGTTGTGTGCCTCCAAGTCCGGGGTAAATACCTATTCCCGTTTCCGGGAATGACATCATGGCTTTTGGCGAGGCCAGCAATACATCGGCACACAAGGCAAGTTCGAGTCCGCCACCAAGTGTCAACCCATTCAGCAGGGCAACCACCTGTTTGTCCGAGTTGTCAATTTTCGAATAAACTTTTTGTCCGAAGGCTGTAAAGGTTTCAATTTCGTGAATCGTATTTTTACGGATATGGTTCACAAAAAATTTGATATCGGCACCTGCCACAAATGCTTTACCCGAACCCGTGATGAAAATAGTTTTTACAGAGGTATCTTTTTCTGCTTCATCAAATTTTTCATCCAGTTGTTTAATCACCTCTTCGTTCAGCGCATTCAAATCTTCAGGCCGATTGATGGTGATAATGGCTACATTATTTTTTTTCTGAAGGTCAACATAACGCATTTCCCAAAAAACGTTGCCTACAGCTGCAGGCTTCGGTGTTTGATATAGGTCGGCTACCGTGGCTATCAGTTTTTGAACGGCATCCGTTCCGGCTTTTCGCATGATTTCAACAGGACCGTTTTTCCATTGCAACCCTATCCGTGCGCCACGGTTAATATCCACGGCACGGCAAACTTTTTCATCCAGCAACTGCGAACAAACCAGAAAAACTACGCCAAGCATCCGGTCGCTTATTTGTTTGCGTACCTCTTCATCCTGCGAAACGTCACCCTGTAAATCCCAGTTTTGTTTGAGTTCAGTTTGCTCTTTCAGTTTTGGAGAAACTTTGTACAGCGATCCAAAAACTTCCAGTGTTTTTTGCGAATGGTATGCTACCGGAACACCTGTGGCATTCATCAGGGCAAACGGTCCCATACCAATGCCAAATGCTTTCATGCACACGTCATCAATGGTGGGGATATTGGCCACTTGTTCTTCCAGCAACCGGGCAGATTCATTAAGCCAGGGCACAAAAAAACGATTGACCACAAAACCGTAAGCATCGCGGCACGAAATGGCATCTTTGCCCGATAGCACCGAAAATAATTTGGCGGCTTCAAAGGTTTCGACACTTGTTTTTTCACCTGGAATAATTTCTACCAAGCGGTTTTTAGCAGCATGATAAAAATAATGCAGACCAATAAACCGTTCGGGATTTTTTACTGATTGTGCCAGTTCTGTAATAGAGAATGACGAGGTATTTGTAGCAATAATGGCATCGGATGTTAAAACGCTGCTAAGGGTTTTAAAAAGATCACATTTGGCATCGAAATTTTCAAAAATGGCTTCCACTACCAAATCACAATATTTCAAGTCACTTAAATTATCGCTTCCTTTGATGGTTGACAAAAATGCACCGGCCTGTTCAGGGGTAAATACTTTTTTCTCTACACCTTCATTCAACATATTGCGAATATTGGCTAATCCTTTTTCTACAATTAACATTTCTCTGTCGGCAAGTATTACCTGAAAGTTTTCCTGAGCAAATTTTTGTGCCAGTGCTGCTCCCATTGTTCCGGCACCTACTACACCAACCTGTTTAACCGTTTTCATACCTGTGTATTTAGTTGTTTTTCCAATCGGGGGTACGTTTTTCAAGAAACGAAAGAATGCCTTCATTGGCATCGTGGGTATTCATCAAATCCTTTACATAAAGTTGTTCAAGCGTTGCGAGAAAGTTGGTAAGTACGTGATTAAATTTAGCTCTTGAAGCTTTTACACCAAAGCGCAGGGAGGACGCACTTTTAGGGAGGATGTAAGTTGCTATGAACTCATTTACTCCTGCTTCAAGCGCACTTCTATCATCGAATACCTCATTTATCAGGCCTAATTTTTTTGCTTCTTCGGCAGTAATACTTTTTCCCGTTAGCAAAATATCTTCGGCACGTGCAAGACCTATTTTTTCTGGAAGTATAATCGAAGCAGGAGGGGGAAATACGCCCAGTAGAATTTCTGGTTGTCCCATTTTTGCTGTTTTGTCGGCAAAGAGGAAATGGCACATGATGGCTATTTCCATACCTCCGCCCAAGCATTGTCCGGATATTTTGGCCAGCGCTGGGATGGACAAATCTCGTAGCGTATAAAACAACTGATGAAATGAATGGAGCATAACCTGGGCGGCATCTTTTTTATGCTCCTCTACACTTGCCCCGAAGGAGAAATGTTTTCCGGCACCTTCAAACATGATAAGTTTGATATTAGGATTTTTTTTGAAAGAGTTGAGTAACTCTTGTAATTCCCCCATCATCACGGAGTCAAGCACATTTCCTTTTCCGTCATCAAAAATCAGTTGCGCTACTGCACCATCGTGAAGTAAATTGAATTTAATTTTTTCCATGTCCTGCTGTTGTAACATACTATACTCCTCTCTGTTTTTCTTTGTATTGTGGCGAAACGGTGCGATGCAATTCATCATTCCATTCATGCCCTTCGGCCAGCAACTGACGCAATAGAATAAAATCTATTTCGCGGTTGTCTTTTGGCCCGTCATTAAATGCCCTGAATCCGGCCTTAGCTTCTGTCATCATGTTTAAGGCTAGCCATTCACGGCTTCCCTCTTTGTTTTTATCCCAATGCTCCAGTTTAAATTTGCGCACTTCTGTTAAGGTTTTGCTCATACAATTTGGGAAGGTGTGAAGAATTTTGGCGATTAAGTCATTTACGGCTTTATCAAGCAGGGAGAGGTCTGTTTCGGCTTTGGCGAGCACTTCTTTTGCGATGGCAAGTGCTTCTCCGGTTTTTAGTGTACCATAGGTAATTCTTCCAAATTCATCCGTCATTTTTTCAGTATTCACTATTGGGTTCGGAATAAATTTTCCATCAACTTTCAGCACAGGTACAATGTCGGTAATTACGCCATAGTAATATGCCTGATGTGCAGTCCATGGTTCACACAGCGTTAACGACATCATGGCGCGTTCAACCCCAACATAAAGCGGAAGAAAATCTGTGGCACCACCTATTGCCGCACTTCCGTGTTTGGGCCCGGCCTGACCAAATCGAGCCATATCACTTGCCACGCTGAAATCACAGGCCATACCTATTTCCTGTCCTCCACCAATGCGCATGCCATTTACACGGCATACAACCGGTTTCTCGCACATGAGTATAGCCGATACCATATCGTTAAACAAACGCATGTATTGCGAATATTCCTGTGGGTTGCCTGCGTAGTATTCTGCATATTCTTTGGTGTTGCCACCTGTGCAAAAAGCTTTGTCGCCCACTCCGGTTAATACTACGGCCACTACGCTTCTATCGTTATTAGCCGAACGGAAAGCGAGAATAATTTCTTTGATAGCTGCTGTGGTGTAGGAGTTAAATTGTTTTGGATTGTTCAGAATGATCCATGCGTTGTATAATTTATCAACTGGGCTCCCGTCTTTATTTAGGCATGGGCGTTTTTCAAAGATTATTTCAGTGAAGGTGTTGTCAGTTAAATTGTGATTTTTTAATGCAGTCATGTGTCAGTATTGTTTATGATGATGAATTTTTAAGATTGGTTAAAGTCGGGAACCAAAACCGCCCGTTTAGTATATTTATGTCGGAGTGTATTGGTGAAAATTTCATTGATTTGTGACATCGGGAATGTTTGAACAAAGCGGTCTATTTTTAAATTTCCGTTTGCAACCAGTTCTACCACCTGCGGATATAGCTCGGGTTTACATCCCCAGGTACCGATAAGTTTAGCATCAAAAGCCATTAGGTTACTTAAGCGTAACTCCAGTTTATCCATGGTAAATCCTACCACCGAAAGTGTAGAGGCAAAGGTGATGAGGTTAAAGGCGAGATCCTGTCCTGCTTTGGTTCCGGAGATTTCAAAAATTTTCCATCCCACTTTAGGGGCTTTGAGTTCTCTGGCAAATTCTTTCACTTTTTCTTTGATAGTTTTGGTGTCAAGCCCTTTGATGTTGAGCGTGGCATCAATGCCGTTTTCTTTGGCGATGGCTAATTTTTCATCACTTATATCTAGTGCCAATACTTTTGCACCGAATATTTTAGCTATCTGTGCGCCATAAATTCCTACTCCGCCCACCCCTATGACGATGGCAAAATCACCTGCGGTCAGCTCAGATTTTTTTACTACCTGATAGGGAGTTGAAATGGCATCGGCTATAACCGATAACTCTTCGAGAGAATATTTTTTCAGTACACTATCAGGTACGTGGCATAAAAACCGGGAGGGAACGATGATGTGCGAGGCAAAGCCTCCGTGAAAATCATTACCGGGCATTAATTGATGGCGGCAGATATTGCTGCGTCCGTTTTTGCATAAGTCACATTCGCCACAGGGTAAGACAGCCGGAATAATCACGTTTTTCCGTATCCATGCAGGCCCTCCGGCTATTACTGTTCCGCTGATCTCGTGCCCCAGCGTTAACGGCAGCACATGTTTGGTTTGAACCCCATTATGCCAGAAACTTATATCGGTATGGCAGACTCCGCAACCGGCAATTTTAACCAATGCTTCTCCCTCTTTTAGCTCGGGTAAATTGCTTGCGACAAGCTGAAAGGGTTTATCCAATTCAGTCATTTGCCACTGAAATATTTTTTCACTCATGTTTATTAAGATTACAATTTTCTATCAGCACGGCCGTTCCCTGTCCGCCACCAATGCATGCCGAACCAATTCCGTATTTAACTTTTCGTTCGTTCATGGTGCGTGCAAGTGTTAAGGAAATGCGGGTGCCACTTGCAGCCAGCGGATGCCCAAAGGCAATGGCGCCTCCGTTCACATTTGCCAGTTCCCGGTCGAACCCAAGTTCCCGCTCGCAACCAATAAATTGGGCACCGAAGGCTTCGTTGATTTCAATTAAACCAATATCATCCATTTTCAGTCCGCTTATTTCTAGTAATAGTTTGATAGCCGGAACTGGACCAAGTCCCATATATTTTGGATCAATTCCGCAGCAGGCTGATGCGGCAACTTTGGCAATGGGGTTTAGATTTTTGTGTTTAATGGTGTTTTTCCCGGCCACAATTACCGCAGCCGAACCATCAACAATTCCGCTTGAGTTGCCGGCCGATTGCACTCCGTCTTTTACAAATGCTGCGGGTAGTTTACCCAATTGCTCAATGGTGGTGGCTCTTACGTTTTCATCTGTAATAAAATTTTCTACCCCGCGCGGAAGTTTTACTCTACGTGATTTCAGTCCTTCTATTTCAAAAGTTGTGGAGTTAAGCGGAACTATTTCATCTGTAAAAAAACCACGCTGAATGGCTGCAAGTGCCAGGTTATAGGAGCGTAGGGCAAATTCATCCACTTCTGCACGGGTGATGTTACATTTTTTTGCCACATTCTCTGCGGTAACGCCCATTGAATATCCTGCTGCCGTATCATCAAGGGCAACCCAAAGCATGTCTAAAAATTGCAATTGCCCCAGCGCATAACCCATCCTTCCGCCAAAACTCACTGTAGGAGCCAGCGACATATTTTCTGTTCCGCAGCATAACACGGTATCAGCTTTACCCAGCATTATTTGTTCGCTACCGGTGATGATGGTTTCAAAACCCGAAGCACATATACGTTGTACCATTATCGAGGGTACAGCTTGGTGGAGTCCGGCAAACAAGGCAATATGACGGGGCACAAAGTAGGCATCGCCACAAGCCTGACCAATATTCGCGATAATGGCCTGATCGATATCATACGGCTGGACTCCTGATTTATTGATGGCAGCACGGGAAGAAAAAATGCCAAGATCTGTCGGGGAAATTTGCGATAAGCTGCCGCAGAATTTTCCGAAAGCTGTTCTGGCACCGTTTACCAAATAGATATCATCATAAACTATTCCTATTCCTCTTTCTTTATTATGGTATGATTTCATGGATTAATTTTTATACGAAGTCGTCAATTATTAACTATTAAACTTTAACCGTTGAATATTCTGGCGGAACTTTCAGTTGCTTTGTTACCCATTGCTGTCGGGCAAGTAATGCAGCTCCGAATGCCACGGTGTGCTGGGGTTGCTCAATGGTTTTTATTTCCATATTAAATTTCTCACTCAGTATGGTACTTAAATACGGGTGATGTTCAATAACCCCTCCGATCATAAACGTGGGGATGCTGGGCAGCAACCGCATTTTAGCTACTTTGTTGGCAATGGAGATATAAATTCCTCTGGCAATGTCCTGACGTTTCATGCCGTCAAAAACCCAGTTCATAATTTCGGTTTTTGCAAATACGGTGCAAAAACTGTTTAGTTCCTTGTCGAAAGATGAGTGAGCAGCCAGGCTGCTCATGTCTGAGATGTTTATCTCGGCTCGTTCAGAAATTTCGGCCAGAAAGGAGCCAGTTCCCGCAGCACATTTATCATTCATATAAAAATTAGCCACGTTGTTGCCCGAGTTTACGTGTACCACTTTGATGTCCTCCCCTCCTATATCAATAATATTTTTAGCCCCGGTGTGGTATTCTGACACACCTGCGGCAGCACAGTTTATTTCAGTTTTTACAATTTCTGTTTCGCTAAAATGTTTTCTTCCATATCCGGTAGCACAACTGTATTTAATATTAAAGGCTGAGTGTATGGATTGCAAAACATGTTTCATCGCATGCCGATCTTTGTTCATGGTTTGTAACAGGTATCTGAAAACAGGAGTGCCGTTATGATCAATGATCACGAATTTGGTAAAGGCAGAACCTAAATCAATTCCAAGAAAACAGTCGTGTTCCTTAAAGTAGATGGTGGATCTGTTTTTCCCCACCAGTCCTTTACTGATGATTTTTCTGTTCAATTCCCCTTCAATGCCGGGCATTCGGTTTAATATATTTTTATTGGTCATGGCTTTAACCATATTGGTGAAGGCCAGATTGAGCGATGTTTTTACATAATGTTTTTTTCCATACTCTACTATTTTCCCGTTGAAATAGTCAATTTCCGTTTCCCGATTATTGATTAGGTCAACTGCCAGTGAAGGGAAGTGGTCTCCGCCTTTTTTCAGGTATTGCAGGCATTTTCTTACAAAGTCATCGGGGAATCTTATCTTTTCTTTTTCGGCCACATCTATACCTTCATTGATTATTTGCTCTATTAATTCCACTGTATCTTCATCGGCCATAGCCTCGGCCATCGTCAGGCGGCCTACTCCACACAAGGCACTGAGTGATGCATTCAGAATGGTTTTTTCCCAAATCCGTTTGGAAAGTTCAAATGAGTCGATACAGGTGGTTGGAAAGTTAATAGCATCCAGCACATCGGCAAAACGCTGGGCTTCCTGAGTGCGTGTGTCGTCTATTGATCCGATGTAATTTGGAGGATTGAAAAACGAAACCCGTGCAGTATTTGGGGAGGCCATATTTCCTGCGTAATTGATAATAAGGCGGAGCGTTTTGGACTCACCAAAGGTGGCAGATATGATTTGTTCTGTATCAATTCCATTTTGGGCAGATATAAAAATTATTTTCTCGGTGTTTAGTAATTCGGCTTCTTTAATTGCTCCAACCGTCTGATATGACTTTAAGGAGAATATGAGGTAGTCCAAATCCAGATGACGTAGGTCGCTTACCGAGTCATATACATTATCGAAATAGGTAGTTGAATTAATTGTATGCTCCAGAATTACTCCGTCAGCTCTTATTTTTTTCAGTTTAAAATCATCTTTATCGCAAATAGCCACTTCACACCCTGCCTCTTTTAGTTTTACAGCCAGAATCAATCCTACAGGCCCCAGGCCCACTATACCAATTTTTATTTTTTCTGCATTTTCCATTAAAATAAGTGTTAATTTGATTCAGGAATTCGGGCTTACTTTTACATGTTTTTCATAAAATAAATTTCTTTGTCTGATGACGAATATCCACTGCTAATTTCCTCAAGTAGCAGATTGTATTTTTCAAGTTCCTGTTCGCGGGAGAATGACCCGTCCGCAGGTAAGTCATGATTAATGATGACTGCGGCATATATTTTCAGTGAACTTTCCCTAAAGGATTGGTTCAGATCTTCTAGGCATCCTGCTAAACATTTTCCAATTTTTTTAATGCTTCGCGGGCTAAAACAGCCTTCTTCAGATGAGCGCACATAGTCGGGGTGATCGAATAACTTCTTATTTGGGAAATTCAGTGCGATTGTTTGCCCATGCTCTGCCTTTTTAATCACCGCATATTTCACGTAGCGGCATATATATAGTATTCGTTTTTCTATATCAAAAATATCAGCAGGGTCACCGCTGGTCAGTTCGACTACATGGGGTTCAATTGGATCTGATTTGGCCATTATATTTAAGATTGCTGACTTATTACTTTGGCACTCTCAATCTGTTCAAGGTAAGTTTCAATTTTAGTGATGCTTTGGCCTTCGGAGTAAAATCTCAGGTCGCACAGGTCTGCTTCAATTACCAAGGTGGGAATACCCAGTTTTTCGGTAATACGTTGTGGCATCCCGAACCGGTTGTTTGAATTGTTGGCGCAGGTTTTAGCATCGTGAAAAATCATTCCGTCAATACGAAAATCTTCTACCAGTCGGGCAAGAATTTTTTCTTTTGCCGACTCACTGCGGTTGATGAAAATTTCGGTATAAGCTTTGGCTGATGATTCAAACGGATTTTTCGGATCGAAAGAATCAAATACCCAGCTATTGCAGTACGTGGAAGCCACCACAGCAGCATTGTTCTGAATAAATAAATCGGAGAGAGACCTTAGCTTACCCCAGATGGGCATGCCATCCCAGTAAATTCTGCATTTTTCTTTTTCCAGAAATCCGATTCCTTCTTTCAAATTTGCTGTAAGTTCTTTTAGCAGTTCGGTATAATAATTTTTGGCCGTTTCGGTACCGCGTAATACCACAATAGGCCCCATGTGAATGGTGGCGTCAAAAAAACTTATAGGGGCCGGTGTGGCTTTTGCAGTCCACAGCACATCTTTCCATAAGTCGGTTGCTTCTTTGCTTAGGCGTAATGTTTCTCTGAATTTGTCAATATCGAATTTAGTTCCGCTTACCTGTTCACAAAGTGGGATAAGTGCCTTGAACTGGGCAGCTACGTCAGCAATTTCTTCTGGTGTTACCTCGTCAATATGACGTGGAGGGTTGATACCGAATGTAGGGCAGCCGATTTCTTTTCCGAAGTAAGTAAACCAATCTTGAACTTCCCGGCATTGGTTGGTGTTATAAACGATGATGGAGGGATTAGGTGGCCCTTCCAATCCATAATGTTCCTGCATTGGTGTTTGTTTTTTCAGGTAGGATCCGATGTCTGCCGTTAGATACGAACAAATATCGGTGGCGTATCCCAGTTTGGCCGATTCAGGAATCAAATCACCGGCAGTTCGGGTGGCACCAAGCAGGGCTCCGTGATTCTCCGGAAAGTGAATTTCAAATCCAAACGAGCGTAACAATTCAGCCGGACCTACACTGGTGCACCATGCATATTTTTTGTTCGTGTCTTTCATACCAAGAAAATAATTCCCCATTATTTCCTTCATGAGCTTGGCCGTTTTTATTTTATAATCTCCCATGGTTCTATATTTTTATTCTTGCATCGGCAACCACTACTTTATCCTCAAAAGCCAGTATCGGATTGAGATCCATCTCTTTTATTTCCGGGAAATCGGTAACAAGTTGGGATATCCGCAGGATAATCTCAATAACCCCTTGTTTATGTACACCCTTTTCTCCCCTTACTCCATCTAACAGTTTGGATGCTTTGATGGAAGAGATC
The DNA here is from genome assembly GCA_020049855.1 of Bacteroidia bacterium. GTDB lineage: Bacteria > Bacteroidota > Bacteroidia > UKL13-3 > UKL13-3 > JAGPCK01. Next base: position 10,493 of record JAGVLJ010000006.1, read on the forward strand.
ATTTCAGTTGCTTCTAATTTTGTAACCGGGGCAATTTTGAAGGCGACATCATTTAATACCTCTACGTAAATACCTCCTACCCCAAACATAATCAAATGGCCGAGTTCAGGCTTGGTACTTACTCCGGCAATAAGCTCTTTGCCACCTGGCAAAAATTGCTGAATGAAGAAACTTAGGTCGGGGTAATTGAATTTTTTCTGCATTATTTCGATGGTTTCTTTTACCTCTTCCGTGTTTTTTATGTTAAGCATTACTCCACCCATATCGCTTTTGTGCACCAATGACGCGGCATCGGCTTTAATGACAACCGGAAAACCAATTTCCTGTGCAGCTTTTACAGATTCGGTTACAGATTTGGCTGTTCTCCACTCAGCCACCGGTATACCATAAGCAGATAAAATAGAATAAGCGTCTGGTGCAGTCAGAAATTCATTTTTGTTCGATTTTGCTTTGGTTAAAATTTGTGCGACTTCATTTTTATGAACATTTAGGAATAGTGCAGGCTGGCCAATGTCTCTGCATTGTATCGCGTGATATTTGTATAAAGCCCCCATGGCTTTGGCTGCAGTGGTAGGAAAACTGTAACATGGCACACCTCCATCTTTTAAAATTTTTGCAGTAACCTTAAATCGTTCCAAACTTAAGTTGGTCATAAAATTACACACAATAGGCTTGCGTTTAAGGTTACTTACCTCCACAATATTTCTGGCTACCTCGTCTGTATCAGTGAATGGTGCGGTAACAAAATTGATAAATATGGCATCAATGTTTTCTTCGTTTATCATCACATCCAGTGCACTGCGAAAATGTTTTCCTCCACCCGTGGCCACTACATCAATGGGGTTGCCTATGGTTGCTTCGGGAAGAAGCGTTTCTTTTAAAATCTGTTTCGCTTTTTCGGATAAGGGAGGGATTTGTAAACCGGCACATACCAATTCATCGGTGGCAATTACAGCTGGTCCGCCTGTGTTGGTAATAATGCCCACGCGATTACCTTTAGGAATGGGTTGGGTTGAAAAGGCCATAGACGCCTGACACATTTCTTCTTCGTTGGAAAAAGAAAGTATGCCAACCTTTTCAAAAATGAGTTCAGTTGAAATATCTATACCGGCAAGGGAGCCTGTGTGCGATGCTGCGGCTTTTGATCCTTCCTCTGTTCGACCCGATTTCATAGCCAGAATGGGCTTTTTCTTTGCTATAAATTTTGCTGCATCCATAAAATCTTTCGGATTTGCAAATCCTTCGGTATATAATATGATAGCTTTAGTTCCTTCATCATCGCCATAGTAATTTATCACTTCAGAAATGGACACATCGCAGGCATTTCCGTTCGATGCATACATACGCATGCCAATGTCAAGGTCAAATAAACTTTGCATAATAAAAGCTCCCACTCCTCCGCTTAGTGCCACGATGGACACAGAGCCGGGAGATGGAAAAGTGAATGTGAAATCGCAGTAGGCTTTAAGGGATGGATCGGTGTTAATAATACCCTGGCAATTTGGCCCAAAAATGCGTACCCCGTACTTCTTTGCGTTTTCCAGAAATGCTTTCTGCAAAGCCATACCTTCATCACCCATTTCGCTAAACCCTGCCGAATTAATAATGACCGATTTTATCCCCCGTTTTCCGCAATCCTCAATAATTTGTGGCACAAATTTGCTGGGAATAATTACGTGAGCAAGATCAATATCTCCCGGCACATCGAAAATATTTTCATACGCTTTTACTCCGCGTATTTCCGGTTCTTTCGGATTAATTGGATATATGTTTCCTGTGTATCCATAATAGAGGAGATTCTTTAAAATAACATTTCCAATAGAAAGTTCTTTCGATGAAGCTCCGATAATGGCAATTGATTTTGGTTTAAAGAGTGAATCTAATTCGCTAATCCCTCCTGTTTTTACTTTTTTTTCAGCAGCTTCTGTGATACTCATGCTTTGTTTTGATTAGGGTTGAGTTAAGCAAGTACGGCTTGTTTTTCTTTGAGTTTTATGTGCCGGAATCCTCCCCACAAGGCGGCTCCTAGGGCTCCTGCATAAATGGCATCAGGATGTGTTGTGATTAGGTATTTTTTTCCTGTTGCGGCAAGTTGCTCTTCAATGGCCTGAATCATTCCTTTGTTTAATGACATGCCACCGGTAATCACAATGGGTGATTCGGCTTTGAGTGAACTGAGCAATTTAATGATTCGGTTGGCAATGGATAGGTGTATTCCTTTGATAATATTAGGGGTGGTAATGCCGCGCGACACCATGTTGATTACGTCTGTTTCGGCAAGCACGGCACATATACCTGAAGAAATTTCAGGCGTATCCGCTTGCAGCGACACATCGCCTACTTCCTCTATGGAAAGCCCTAGGTAACGCGAAATATTTTCTACAAACTGTCCGGAACCTGAAGCACATTGGCCGGTCATTTTGTAATCTTCAACACGCGCCTCTTTTGAAATTTTTACTGCCCGTACGTACAAGGCACCCATGTCAACTGCTGTAACGGCATTAGGAAAGAAATAGTTTGCACCTTTGGCGTGGGTTGTCATTCCGTAAAAGTGTCCGCGTTTTCTTTTTACCAAATCTCCCTCGCCTGTTGATGCCAGATATGCAATGTCTTCATACTTTAGTTGATTTTTGACAAGCATTGTCTGTATCATTTCATCGGCAACCTGAGTGGGGTTACGTTTGCGTATTTTTTCAGTTTGCTTATCAAGGATGGTTGGATGATCGGAGTAATCTACAAGAACCAATTTGATAAAATTGCTTCCTACATCAATCCCCATGGTATAAAATGAATTTTTCATTTTCGTTTACGTTGAATGTTTATTATTATAAATCCGGCTATGCTTCGGCTTTAGTTTTTTTTACCGATGGCAGATCTGCTTTTATATTTCTTCGGGCAAACATTGCACCTCCCAGTGCTCCCATAAAAATGGAGTCGGTGTGAATATTTATTCTGATGTCATTCCCGTAATTCTCTCTTACCAGTTGGGTCAGGTACTTTATTACTGCCTGATTTCTGGCTACCCCTCCGGTAAAAGTAAATTCATTGAACACACCACCAGATCGGGCAATCAGTGACATGGCACGCATGATGATGGCTTTATGCAAGCCGCCTAAAATATCTTCCCGTTTTTCTCCCAGATTTGTTAATTCACGCAATTCGGCTCCTGCAAAAACTGTACAGGTGGAGCAGATCGTTACTTCTTTTTCTGCCTGCATGGCCATTGGGCCAAGTTCATTGATAGAAATACTCATCTCGTCAGCTATATACCCAAGATACCTACCACAACCGGCAGCACATCGGTCATTCATCTGAAAACTGGTAACCAATCCGTATTTGTCTACCTGAATGGCTTTTGTATCTTGTCCGCCTATATCCAGCACCGTTCTTGTTTCGGGGAAAACGGCATGGGCTCCGAAAGCGTGACACAAAATCTCTGATCGGATACAATCTTCAGGAAAGGGCAACAAGGCGCGGCCATACCCTGTTCCGGTCATGTTGGCTATATTGAACTCAAGGTCGGCAATCTCGTCAATATGTTTCCTGAGGGTATCGGATACACGATCAAAATTTCCTTTAAGCAAGTTCATTTCGGCATCAAAATTCACACTCTTGTTTTCTGTTGACGTGTCGGGAAGATTTTTGTATTTCTCCTTCAGTTCATCCATGGCTTTATGTATAAGTTCTTTAAAGTTGAATTGAACTCTTTCGTTCTCTGCCGGACTAATACTTTTATCCCATATGGTCATCAGGGGTTCAAATAATGCCATGTCAAGTTTATTCACTTCTTCGTTGTACTTTTCAGAAACAATATCTCTGAAGAACTGATTTTTGCTTCCCAGGCTGTGATAGATGTATTCGTGCTTTATTATGGGTTTAAATGCTTTACGGATGTTGATTAAGTGGCCAAGCATCATGTTTCTTTTTTCTACATTAGCAAACATGGTGTTACATGTTTTTACCAATTCTTCCCCCAATCGGTCGAGGCGAACTTTAAACTGCTCGTATTGAAATACGCTTTCCAGATCGGTTATGTATTTTTTGTACTCCACGTTAAAGTCGGTTTCCTTACGTATGTTTTTTTGAAGAATGGAGAAACGTGCATTGTAAATAGCTTCATCTCGGGCTATGTCGGCCGCAACCGAATAGTTGGAACGTGTGTTAGTAATACCACGTCCAATAATTTCGTCTTGTTCGTTTATGATTACTGCTTTTGATGTGGTTGAGCCGAGGTCAACTCCAAGATAATATTTATTCATGTGACAACTAATTTAAACTGTAGCTTCCTCTTGTTTCAAAATAATTTTTCGTTGTTCAAGCATCTGGAAGTATGACTCGAGCCTGTTTTTGATATTGGCATACGAAAAGTAGCGTGGGTCTACTAAATCAGATTCAATAAATCCAACCGGAACACCGGCACGTTGTTCAATCTCCCGCATAATCATCAACTGACCTGCCGAGAAAGAATTGCAACTTTTTATTGAGTTAATTAAAAAGCCGTCTGCTTTGTATTCGTTCACATATTTTTCCAGCATATCAACGCGCTGAGGAAGGTTCATGTTGGTATAAACGCCCATGCAATATTTCGCCAGACTTTCCAATGGCTCTTTGGGGTCGTGCCTGAACCCAAGGTCGTACACTCCACCTACTTTTGTGTAGGAAGATGCTACGATGACTGCCCCCATATCATAGAATATTTTCCAAAACTCCCGAAAGTTTGTCCAGTTAGGCGGACCTTCTACCACAAGCCTGAACTTTTCTTCTTTTATTTCACCTTCAGGGGTAACGGGTCCAAGCCCAAGTTTTATTCGTTGCTGAACTTCATTCCAAAGCTCGGTATAATAATCAACTGCCTCCCCCGTGCCACGGAAAGCTGTAAAAATAGGTCCGATATAGTACACTCCGGCAAAATAGGCATCAATGGGTGAAGGAACGATTTTAGCACTTTCCAGTATCTTTACAAGCAAGTCTTCTGCCTTGGCCGAGTTTTCCATCATTTTCGACAAACGTGCGTGATCATATTTTTGGCCTGACACCTGTTCCATTTTTGGAATGACCTCTTCCTTTAATTGCTTTACCATGTAATTAATCTGGTCTTCGGTCATTACACCATCTTCTTGGTAAGGGGTATGCAGCATGGCAACCGGAACACCCGGATATAAACGTTCCAGATTTTCGAACCATTTTAAAAAGGTGAAACATCCGGTGTAACTAAGAAGTAAAAGATCAGGGGGGGGGATTTTTTCTCCTGTTGGGCCGATATTGCCATTCAGCATCATCCCAATATCACACTTTACATATGTACAAACGTCTTCGGAAAAACCAATTTTTTCAGCATCCCTGATATACTCTGCAGATTTTTTTCTCATACCTGACTGTAATGCGTTTATTTCAGGATAAACGGGTAACATATCAAAGGAAAGAATCAACTCTGTTAGGTTGCCTGGAACAAACGTGTAAACAACTTTTTTACCCAGTTCCTTAGCCATACTCAAATCTTTAAATTGTCTGGCAAGCATTTCTTTCTGAATTATCATGCTATTCTCTTTGATAGCTTCTTTAGGGTCGGCCATAATTATTTTTTATTTACGTGATGTATGTGGTTGTTTCTTTTGCACTTTATTAAGCCCAGAGTTTAATGGAGTCAGAAAAGGTACCTGCCTGCTCTTTTATAATTTTGAACTGACCGGTATTTTCATGAAACTGAAAATTGATGTGTGGTATGCCTGCAGCATCTGCTTCTTTTTGCAATTCCGGACGGTCGAGAAGGGCAGGGTCGCAAAAACTCGCAGCGCAAAAAATAATTCCGTCCGATGCTCTTTTTCTGACCAGTTCAACCAGTCGTTTCCCTTTTGGATTGCCTACATCGTAAAAAGCCGAAGAAAAGGTACTTTGATGGAGGTATGCTTCAGATAGTGCATGTAATGGGTCTTCCGAGTCATCAGTTATATTACCCTGAATAAATCTTGAGCCCAGCATAAAATCGTCATCCAGAATATAGCATCCAGCAAGTTCAATAGATTTAATTAGGCCTATGGGGGGTTGTTCGCAGAAAGAACCGGAAACAACCACACGTATGTTATCCATCGGTTCTCCTCTTTCTTTCTGTATATGAGCCACCACCTGTTCAAGTATGTCATTATGATCTTCTACCGGCATACATTGCCCAGCCCGCAGGATATAATAAGTTTCAACGGCCGAAAGTCTCCATGGAGTTGATTGGCGAATAGTGTAAATTGTCTCAATCAGGTGGCGGTTTTTATTATACAAACCGATAGAGTGGTTTAGTGCCTTAGCTGTAACCCTCACTCCGTTTACATTAAAAATATCTTCCAGTACCTTCTCCAGTTCCTGTATATAAAACTTGCCTCCGATGGAAGAACTGAAATTCTGCGGATAGTCAAAATAACGTTGAAACTTTCCTTTTTTGGAGAGTTTAAACATGCCTGAAAGATTTCGGATGCAATCACAAATAGCAGGAAATAAAAACCCGTCAAACGCATCCAGATTGTTATCTAAGGCCATTTCTATTACGCCACGCGGAAGATGGCATATGTAAGACTGGTAGTATGCGTCTCCTTTAATAATTTGCTTCCTGTCACCGGTACCCATAATGCCAACTGAAATCCCATTTGCTGCGTGAATAATCTCGCGGGGAACATACGTTGGAAGATACCCTACTATTACCCGGTTGTCTTGTTCATCTTTCCATTTTCTGGCTCTGGAAAATTTAAGGTCAAAGGCAATTTCTTCACACTCTGCAATTATTTGGTCTAATGATTTCATTTAAATTAAATATTAAAATTTGGATCATTTTTTATCGCTCCTGTAAGCAAAAAAAATATTTCGCTTCAGCTAAACAAAGTGATACGGAAATGACAATATTTAACATGACTTCCATCAGGAACCATTATGACTTGCATCATGCACCATTATGACGGAAGGCAATACCTCTCCTGACTTTTGTCATGTTTTGTTTTTCGTTTGGAATCTAATTTTACCTCACGATTATGTCGAAAAAAAAAGGATGCGTTATTATTTTATCCGGTGGGAAATCAGAGCGAATGAAATTTCCAAAACCTTACCTAACTATTAAGGGTAAAACATTTGTCGAAAAAATTATTGATGAGTATCGAATAGCCGAAGTACAGGAAATAATTTTAGTACTGAATAAGGATTTTTGCGATAGAGAGTGGGAAGATAAACTTACCAAAGTTTTACCTGTGTGCAAACTGGTCATCAATTCTCATCCTGAGGAAGGACGACTTTATTCACTTAAGCTAGGCATAGAAAAAATAACCATCCCGGGTTATTGCTATATACAACAAGTTGATAATCCATTTGTGACCAAGAGCGTAATTGATGCATTGTGGGAAAACAGAAGGCTAGATGGATTTGTTTCACCTACATTTAACGGCAAGGGAGGACATCCGGTTTTGTTGCCGGAGAAGATTATTAAGTACATACAGTTAATGTTGGATGCCGAGGTAACATTAAAGGAAGTATTAAAAAAAATTACGCGATATGAAATGTTGATGAGTGATGACTGCATATTGCGTAATATAAATACTCCCGAGGATTATTTTCAACTGGCAAATGAAACAGTAACGTGAGTATTATTTATAACCTGATATATGATTCGCAACGAAAAAATATACCTGTGGCTTTGTGCACCATTGTATCTGTTAAGGGATCAACCCCGCGCAAAGTGGGAGCCAAGATGCTGGTGTTCGAAGATGGCAGTATATCGGGCACCATTGGTGGCGGGAATTTAGAAAAGAAAGTAATTGAGAATGCATTAAATGTATTGATTGGCAGGGAAGCGAAATTGTTTAAGCACGACTTGCTGCATCAATTAGATATGTGCTGCGGTGGTACGGTAGAAATATTTATAGAACCGATTTTGGAACGAAACAGATTATACATTTTTGGAGCCGGACACACCGGTCACAAACTTGCACAGTACGCAGTAAACTTAGACTTCGAAATTTTTTTGATAGATGACAGAAAAGAACATCTGGACGGGTGTCGTATTCCGGGAGTAAGTAAAATGCACATGAATTTTCAGGAATCATTGCCGCTTTTGCCATTTGATGAAAATGTGTTTGCCTGTATCATGACCTACAGCCATCCAATGGACAGGGAAATATTGTCCTATTGTATCAACAAGCCTTTTGCCTACTTGGGCATGATAGGAAGTCAGCGAAAGGTTGAGGTAACCAAAAAGATGTTTGCCGAAGGATTAGGTATTACGAAAAGTCAATTGGATAAAGTGGATATGCCCATGGGATTGGACATTATGGCTGAAGGACCCGATGAAATTGCTATCAGTATTCTGGCAAAGCTGATAGACGTAAAACACAAAAAAAAGTTATGAGTAGAAAGAGAATAGCAGTGATTACCGGAGCGGCAAAAGGCATTGGAAAGGCAATTGTTCAACGGTTTGTTCATGATGGATATTTTGTCGTTGCCATTGATGTGGACGTTGAAAATGGTAAACTAATGGCTGATGAACAGGGTAAGAAAAATGTACAATTTGTACAAACAGATATTTGCAATGAAAAGGAAGTAATCGCGCTTTTTGAAAATCTGAAGACTAACTTTAGAGAATTGGATGTGCTGGTAAATAATGCAGGTATCATCCGCGATAATATGATATGGAATATGCCTGTGGAAGATTTTGATGCAGTGGTAAACATAAATTTAAAAGGTACTTGGTTGCTGTGTCGTGAAGCGGCAAAAATGATGAAGTGGCAGAATAAAGGGAGAATTGTCAATATTGCTTCCCGTGCCTGGTTGGGTAACCGCGGACAAAGTAACTACTCCGCATCGAAGGCCGGAGTAGTGGCCATGACTAGAGTTTTGGCGCTTGAACTGGGTAAATACAATGTATGGGTAAATGCAGTAGCCCCCGGATTAATTGATACACCACTCACGCAAAATCTTGATAAGGCAGTGCTGAAAAAATTGATTCAGGCTCAGCCCACTCAAACTATGGGATGCGCGGAGGATGTAGCCAATGCAGTGGCTTTTTTGGCCGATGAGAAAACTCATTTTATCACCGGCCAAACTATTTATGTGGATGGAGGGAAAAGTATTGGTGCCGGCTTGTAATTACCCAAGGCAGTAGAGGGTAAGATTAGGGTAGAGGTTTTTTCCAATGCGGGGTACTTAAACACTATAAAGAAAGAACTAAATGAATCAGATTAAGTTAAAGATAAACGGAAAAAGTTTTGACCTGCTGGTAGGCGATCAGGAAATGCTCTCCACGGTAATTCGCGAAAAGGCGGGTTTAACCGGAACAAAGATTGGCTGTGAACAGGGAAGTTGCGGTGCATGTACGGTACTGGTCGATAACAAACCCGTTCTGAGTTGTATCACCCCCGTGATGCGGTTTAATGGAGCCGATATAACTACCATTGAGGGGGTTTCTCATAATGGGAAATTACATCCCCTTCAGGAAAAGTTTGTAGAGAAAGGAGCGGTACAATGCGGATTTTGTACTTCAGGAATGACCATAACGGCTCTCGATTTTGTTAATAAGAATCCGAATCCTTCCCTGAACGAAATTAAGGATGCCCTATCCGGAAATTTGTGTCGGTGCACAGGTTATAAAAAAATAATAGAGGCGGTAAGTGAATATGCTATTGAAAAACTTTTAGGCAAACAGCCTTCAAACCACGCCAAGCCTTCCAAAGGTGGAACAGTAGGGGTAAGCCGACCATACATTGAAGCTGCAAAAAAAGTTCAGGGAATTGCCGACTATGCGGATGACATAAAACTCAAAGGTTCGCTGAAGGTAAAATTTGTACGGAGTATTTTTCCTCATGCTAAAATTGAATCTATTGATACCGCAGAGGCATTAAAGCTGGAAGGGGTGCGCTATATTGCTACGGGAGTTGAATTACCCGTGACTTTTGGCGTTTTACCTATTTCTCAGGACGAAAATGCAATAGCTATCAAAAAGACCCGATACGTTGGGGAAATTGTGGCCGCTGTTGCTGCCGATTCGGAAGAAATTGCGGAGGCAGCCTGCAAAATTATCAAAGTACATTATACCCCGTTAAGGGAATTTTTAACTATTGACGATTCATTGGCCGATGTTGGAGAATATGAAAAGATACACCCGGAGCATGGTAAACAAAATAATAATGTTCACAAAAAAGCAGAGTTGCGTTTTGGTGATCAGGAACAAGGATTAAAAGATGCGGAGGTTGTAAGTAAAATGTCATTCGAAATGGAAGGCATAAACCATGGATTTACTGAGCCACATGCGGCTTCTGCTTATTGGGATGAAAATGGATTAACCGTAATCTCTGCTACTCAGATATCGCATTACCTGCATCGTGCATTAGCCAAAACTATGGAGATTCCTTTGAACAGGGTTAGGGTAATTAAACCGTATGTTGGCGGTGGATTTGGAGGAAAAGGCGATCCGTTTCCACACGAGATTATTGTAGCTCACCTGGCTCGTAAAACCGGCAAACCTGTTAGTGTTAGGTTGACAAGAGAAGAAGTTTTTTTGACAAACCACGGTCGCCATCCTTCAAAAATGACTGTACAACTTGGGGCAGATAAAAACGGAATGTTGAAAGTACTTGATGCCGATATAGCTATTGACGGTGGGGCATACGGAAGTTTTGGAGTGGTTACTTCTTATTACAATGGAGTGCTTTTACAGGCTCCTTACAAGTTAAATAATTTTGGTTTCAGAACATACAGGGTGTACACCAACAAACCTCAATGTGGTGCCATGCGCGGACACGGTGCCGTGAATTCCCGTTTTGCCGTGGAGTCATTGATTGATGATATTTCACACAAATTAAAAATGGATCCCGTAGAATTACGAATGAAAAATTTTCTCGATTCTCATACCCTAACAGTTGGTCAGTATCGAATCACTTCTAACGGAAGCCGGGAGTCTGTTCAAAAAGTGGCCCACCAATCTGACTGGCAAAACAAGCATGGCAAGATGCCTTTCGGTCATGGATTTGGCGTGGGGTGCGGATTTTTTATCAGTGGTAGTGCCTTGCCAATTATATGGAATGAATTGCCTCAATCTACCGTTCACCTCAAAGTTGATTTTGACGGAAGGGTACTTATTGCTTCGGGGGCAAATGATATCGGACAAGGGAGTGATACCATGCTTGCAATTATTGTAGCGGAGGTGCTGGGTATAAGTATGGATAAGATTTTTGTGATTGCGGCCGACACCTTAATCACGCCTGTTGATCTGGGGTCATACTCAAGCAGGGTTACATTTATGGCCGGCAATGCGGCAAAAAATGCAGCTGAAAACCTGAAAAAGGAAATTGCTTTGGCCGTAGCAACTAAGTTCAACCTAAGCGTGTACGACCTGTATTTTTCAGATAACAAAATTTTCAGTAATGATAAACAGGTAGACATTGACTGGCTGGCCGGTGTCGAAATTGTTACGGCCAACAGGGGTGCTGTGACTGTGAGCGGGAAATACATTTCACCAAAACTGGGCGGAGACTTCAAAGGTGCCGGTGCCGGTTTAAGTCCTTCATATTCCTTTGGAGCTTGTGTGGCTGAGGTGAAAGTGGAAACCGAAACGGGGCATGTTAAAATTTTGAATGTATGGGGTGCCCACGATTGCGGAAAGGCATTGAACCCAATGGCTGTGGAAGGACAACTGGAAGGATCATGGCATATGGGAATAGGACAGGCCATGAGCGAGGAAATGAACTATTACAACGGACTTCTGGTAAATAACAATTTTTTGGATTATAAAATTCCTACTGCTCTTGATACCCCGGACTTTCATACCAATATCATTGAGACAAATGACCCGGAAGGGCCATTTGGTGCTAAGGAATGCGGGGAGGGAGCTTTACATCCGGTTATACCGGCAATTGCCAATGCTATTTATGATGCCGTTGGGGTACGAATTACCAAATTGCCGATAAAAAGCGAAGAAGTACTGCGGCTAATGAAACAAGCTAAACAGAAGAGCGAACAAATGGTATAAATTATGGTTACAACAAAAACATATATCAAAGCAGGTTCGGTAGAAGAAGCAATTGCTGGTGCAAAAGGAAGTGAAGTGCCTTTTAAATACCTGGCAGGCGGAACAGATGTGGTGGTGAACAAATTTCAGGGTACAGATGAATCAATATGCCTGATTGATATCTCGGGAATAGATGAGTTACGGCAAATTAGAACCGAAGGCAACTATTTAAAAGTAGGCTCGTTGATTACGCTGGATGAGTTACAAAAGCATCAGGTAATTCTTACTCACTTTCCTGCATTGGCAAAAGCTGCCCACGCAGCCGCATCTCCAGTGATTAGAAAAACCGGAACCATTGGTGGAAATATTTTGTGCGAAAATAGGTGTTCGTTCTTTAACCAAAGTGAATTTTGGCGTGAATCCGTTGGCTATTGCCTAAAATGCGAAGGTGATGTGTGCATTGCTACCGGAGGAACAAAGGCCTGTTTTTCCAAATTTGTTTCCGATACTGCTCCGGTTTTGATTGCAGCGGATGCCGATATTGAGGTGTATGACGAAGCAGGACTATCACGAGTTTCACTGCAAAATATTTATACCGGTGATGGAATTAACCCCCGCTGCTTATCCAAAACGGCAGTTATCAAAAGTATCATATTGCCTTTAAACAGAAATTTAAGTATGGTTTTTAAAAAACTCAGACCCCGTGAAGCGGTTGATTTTACCTCTCTTACCTCAGTAGTTGCTATTGACAAACACGGAAAAATAAAAATTGTACTGGGTGGTGTTGACCCAATGCCTGTGGTGGTAGAAGGAATGATGGAGGATAGGAATGCTCTTATAAACTCGGCTATCAAAAAAGCACGTATGGTAAACAATGATTATTACAGTCGTGGTTATCGGAAGGAAATGATTACAGTATTTTTGCAGAAAAGCTTTAAAGAATTAATATAAAATATACATGAATAAAACAGTAAAATTGCTTTATGAGGAGCATGAAACAATAATAAACGCAATCGATGCCGCTGGAATGGCCAAATCACTAATTGGAAAGGATGATCAGGCATATGAGCATATGATACGAACGCTGCTAGTATTCTTCAGGCAGTACGCAGATAAATATCATCACTATAAAGAAGAAGAAGTTTTGTTTCCTGAAATGTGCAAACGAAATGAACTTATTGCGGAAGGGATAGTGCGGGAAATGCTGGAGAATCATGAGGACTTCAGAAAAAAAATTGCACAAATTGAAAGGAGTCTGAATGAAAAAAACTTTAGCAGAACCCAATCATTGCTGATAGAATACACAGAGGCATTGTTGGATCATATTGCAGTTGAAAATGATGAAGTCTTTCAGGTGGCAGAGTCACTCTTTACAGAAATTGAACTGGATAAAATGTATTACCAATTTATAGATATTGATGTTGCCATAGGAGGTGGAAAGAAGGATGAGTTGAAAGAACTTGTCGATACATTACGCAAGAATATTCTGATGGCAGAATAACCTATTACATTGCCGTTAACAATAGCAATGTTCATAGCAAACCATACATTTGTGCAGGATTTTCCGTTCTTAATGAAACCTGCTACCAAGTATTCCGTCCGTTGCAATTTTGTACTGTGGGTGTATTGCAGTTCACACGATGATTACGGAACGGGGTATAGGCTAATACATAAAAACCGGTTAATACCGGAATAAATATACAAATTGGAGGTAGTGGTAATTTCGCTGTTAAGGACAATTTCGCTTCGCGCACGGAGAATCGGGCTTTCGCCCTTTCCTTCTCCTAATTTTCCTTAACGCGCAGCATTTCATGCGATTTAAAACTATGCCCTTTGCGATTGGTTTTGTATTTGATTTAAGCTTAAATAAGACCCCGTAGGCAAATAGTTTGATTTAAATACACAACCCCAAAGGTATCTGTTTCCTTGAGTTTGGACAAAACGGGGGTAGAAGAAACCAAACGGTAGGCTAGGCTACGCAACTACCATTGCCGGTAATTAGCTCAGGAGAAACAAAAACCAGTTTCCCGGTAGTATCTTTCGCCATCAAAATCATTCCCTGCGATTCAATTCCTTTCATTTTGCGTGGAGCTAAATTAATGAGTATACACACTTGCTTGCCGATAATATCTTGTGGTTGGTGGTATTCGGCAATACCCGAAACCACTGTGCGTTGATCTATACCTGTATCAATTTTTAACTTCAGTAATTTATCGGTTTTAGGAACCCGCTCTGCTTCCAGAATGGTTCCTACACGAATATCATTTTTTGCAAAATCATCAAACGTAATTTCCGGTTTAGCGGGCTCAGTAGATGAAAAAGTTTCGGGGGTATTCATATTTTTGATGGCTTCTAACTTAGCCAATTGTTTTTCAATTTCGGAGTCTTCGATTTTGTTGAAAAGAATATCAGCCTCATTTAGTTTGTGACCATTTTCCAGAAGTCTAAAATAAATGGGGTTCTCCCAAAAGTCCTTAACCACTTTTTCAGGTAAATTTAACATTCTTTTTAACCTTACTGAAGTAGTAGGAAGAAATGGTTCTGATGCAATCGCAATTATAGAAGCCAGCTGCAAAGAAAAGTTAAGGATAACTTCAACCGCTTCTTTATCTGTTTTAACAAGCTTCCACGGTTCTGTTTCAGCAAGAAATTTATTGCCTAACCGTGCTAATTTCATTAACTCAAATTGCCCATCTCGGAATTTATAGTTCTGCAACAAATTAAAGATGCTTTCGGGTTTCGTTCGGCTGGTTAGATCAGCAATTTTTAAGCGAATCTCATTACAAACTTTATTGATGTGTTTTCGTACTTCTGATGTTTCATCAAGTCGTTTTGTCATTTCAGTTGGAACAACTCCATCAAAATTTTTCCAACACATTACCATCACTCGATTAATAAAGTTTCCTAGAATGTCAGCTAACTCATTATTCACCCTTGCCTGATAATCCTTCCAACTGAAATCGCTGTCTTTGGTTTCGGGGGCAATGGAAGTGAGAACATACCTCAACTCATCCTGTCGTCCCGGAAAATCTTCGAGGTATTCGTGCAGCCACACCGCCCAGTTGCGCGAGGTAGAAATTTTTTCACCCTCTAAATTTAAAAATTCATTGGCCGGAACATTTATCGGTAAATTATAACCTCCATGTTCCATAAGCATCATCGGAAAAATGATGGCATGAAATACAATATTGTCTTTCCCTATAAAATGGATGAGAGCGGCCTCGCCACTTTGCCAGTATTTTTTCCACTCGTCCTGATGATTTTCTCCCAGTTGCAGGCTTTTGAGTTCATCGTTTGTCAATACCGATTCTGTACTGTCAATAGTTGAGTTGTATTTCTGTTCAAAATATTCTTTCGTAGCCGAGATATAGCCAATGGGAGCATCAAACCACACATACAATACTTTTCCTTCGGCATCTTTTAGGGGTACCGGTACTCCCCAATCTAAGTCACGCGTCATGGCACGAGGTTGTAAACCCTCCTTCAGCCAACTTCCACACTGCCCTTTAATATTACTTTTCCAACTGTCAAATCGTTGGATATATTTCTTAAATTCGGTTGATTGTTGGATTTCTCCCATAGGCAAAAACCAGTTTTTGGTTTCTTTTAAAACAGGAGCAGCACCACTTAGTGCCGAGCGGGGATTAATCAAATCCATCGGATTTAAACTGCTGCCGCATTTTTCGCATTGATCGCCATAGGCGTTTTCGCTGCTGCATTTGGGGCAGGTACCCGTAATGTAGCGGTCGGCTAAAAACTGGTTGGCTGTTTCATCAAAATATTGCTGCGTGATTTCTTCTTTAAACACCCCTTTCTCGTAAAGTGTTTTGAAAAATTCCTGAGCAGTGTCATGATGGGTTTTGGATGTGGTACGACCGTAATAGTCAAATTTTATCCCAAAATTTTGAAAAGCATCACTCATTAATTGGTGATAATGGTTCACAACCTCCTGTGGCCTTTTACCTTCTTTTTTTGCTTTGATGGTAATGGGAACTCCATGCTCATCGCTTCCGCAAATAAAAAGCACGTCTTTCCCTGCAGCACGCAGATATCGTACATAAATATCCGCAGGCAAGTAACAACCAGCCAAATGGCCTATATGCACCGGGCCATTAGCATACGGAAGGGCAGCTGTCACCGTGTAACGTTTAAATTCTTTGATCATATGAGGACACAAAGATAATTTTTTGGCACATTTAATCGGGGATTCATTACTGGTGCTATCGGGTTTGGTTATTTTCACTGGATAAACATTTTTATTTACTACTTCTTTGTTATATCGTCAATCTCTTTTGCACTCATAAAAACCTCTGATAATCTGATGAAATATTTTAGCAACCGAACTTTTTACATCCGGAAGCCTTATTTGTAGTTTATTTTTTCTTGATACCATCTCTGGATGCTTAGCAAATGTAAAACTGTTGGCAACGATGAAGGAAACGATCAGGTGCAGGATAACGCATATGCTTCTTAGGGCTACGGATATGAGTGGCAAGTTGATAGGGATAGATATGGGGTTTGATCCCTGAAATGGTATTTTAGGTTTTTCTACCCCAATTGAGTAATACGATGGGGATGCAGAATAAATACACTAAGTTTGGCTACTAGGTGTGATAATCTAAGCAAAGCAACTTTCAATAACCATTAGGTTGCAGTATTTACCCGATGGAATTTGCAATGCAAAGATTAGAGAAGGTTTACAAAAGAAAGTTCGAAAATTTACGGGCAAGAGTGCTTTTTGAGGATGTATAGGCTTCACAGTAGATTTGATATTTCGCGAGTCTAAATTAGTTTAAAATTACGAGCTGTGTTCAAGTAATAAGTTAAAAAACTTATTATCGCAAGTTATTGGCCAAATAGTATTTTTGTGGATCATGAGTCAGCCCACACATTTAGAAAAGGGAAGCAGGATTGGCATAGTAGCTACTGCCCGCAAAATAGCAATGGCAGAATTACAGCCGGCTGTAGATGTTCTCAACTCATGGGGGTTGGAAGTGGTGCTTGGAAAAAATTTGTTTGAATCAAGTAACCAGTTTTCAGGAACCGATGTACAACGAGCTGCTGATTTGCAGCAGATGCTGGATGATGTTACTATTAGTGCTGTAATTATTGCACGAGGTGGATATGGTACTGTTCGAATTATAGATAGAATTGATTTTACTTTGTTTCAACAGTACCCTAAATGGATAATTGGTTACAGCGATATTACGGTATTGCATTCTCATATTCATCAGCTCACGGGCATTTCAACTTTACATGCCACCATGCCCATTAATTTTATGTCTCAAGTGAACAACGGAGAAGCACTCACAACGTTGCAACAAACTTTGTTTGGCAAAAGGTTAAGTCATGTATTCGATCCTCAACCACTTAATAAGACAGGAGAAGCAAATGGAGTTTTGATTGGCGGAAATCTTTCGGTGTTGTATAGTCTATTGGGGTCTGTTTCATTTCCTGATACAGATGGGAAAATTTTATTTTTGGAAGACCTTGACGAGTACCTGTATCATATTGACCGGATGATGACAGGACTCAAACGTGCCGGTGTGATGAGCAACCTGGCAGCATTGGTTGTAGGCGGAATGAGCAATATGAAAGACAATACGATTTCGTTCGGGGAAACCCATGAAGATATTATTTTGAATATTGTGAAAGAATATAATTATCCTGTGTGTTTCGGTTTTCCTGCTGGTCACATCATAAATAACCGTGCCTTGAAAATGGGCGCAAAATATCATATAATTGTAGGCGAAAATTGTTTGTTAATTGAATCCAATGAAGATTAATAACTATGTGGCTCTTATTTTGGTTTTGTTTGCCGGAGTGGCTAATGGCCAGACGAAGAAAGAATATATTCTCCTTGAGGCCATAACAGCCGATTCATTGCGAAATGATACCGCGTGTGGTTGGTTTAGCCATCCACCATCTTATATTCCTAACGAAGTATTCATTGCAAAGTTGACTGAGTTGGCTGATAAACTTTTTGTGAAAATTTACTGCGGAAATTGGTGCGAGGATACGCAACGGGAATTACCACGTTTTATAAAAGTGGCCGAAGCAACAGGTTTAAAGTATTCAATGTATTTTCTCGATAGAAATAAAAATAGTGTGAAAGGAGTGGAGAAAATGGACTCCATATTATTTATTCCCACCTTTATTTTGATGAAGGATGGTATAGAGGTAGGGCGTGTAGTGGAGAGTGCTCCTTACGGAATAGAAAAGCACTTAGCCGATTTACTTACAAAATAAGTTAATTACAACGATCGTTTTTCTTCCACCTCTTCGTACCCTTCCAGCACATCACCCTCTCGTATATCATTGTACCCGTCAATATTCAAACCGCACTCATAGCCTGTTGCCACCTCTTTCACATCGTCTTTGAAACGTTTTAGTGATGCAAGGTGACCGCTAAACATAACCACACCGTCACGTATCAAACGTATTTTGGTGTTACGGTTTATTTTTCCTTCAGTTACATAACATCCGGCAATAGTCCCTACCTTACTTATTTTAAACACTTCGCGTATTTCAACGTTGCAGGTAATTTTCTCTACCATTTTAGGGGCAAGCATGCCCTCCATTGCTGCCTTTACTTCTTCTATGGCATCGTAAATAATAGAATATAAGCGCATGTCAATGGATTCGTTTTCGGCCAACTTACGTGCCTGTGTTGACGGTCGGACGTTAAAACCTATAATAATGGCATCAGAAGCTGCAGCCAGTAATACATCACTCTCGCTAATTTGCCCAACCGAACGATGAATTACATTTACGTGAATTTCGTTGGTGCCTAATTTTAAGAGGGAGTCGCTTAATGCTTCCATAGAACCATCCACATCTGCCTTTACAATCAAATTAAGTTCTTTAAAGTTTCCTATGGCTAAACGTCTTCCAATTTCGTCAAGGGTAATATGTTTGTGTGTACGTATACCTTGTTCTCGTTGCAACTGTGTTCGTTTATTGGAAACTTCTTTGGCCTCCTGTTCTGTTTTGGTGGCGATAAATTTATCACCTGCGGTGGGTGTTCCGTCAAATCCGAGTAATACAACCGGGGTGGACGGGCCGGCTTCTTTCATTTTTTTGCCGCGCTCATCAAACATGGCTTTTACTTTTCCAGAGTGTATTCCGGCTAAAATCGGGTCGCCAACTCTCAATGTTCCGGACTGCACCATCACGGTAGTTACAATACCGCGGCCTTTATCAAGGGTAGCTTCAATCACACTTCCTACAGCACGTTTATCAGGGTTTGCTTTCAGGTCAAGCATTTCTGCTTCTAGTAGTACTTTTTCAAGTAAAGCTTCTACATTTAATCCTTTCTTAGCCGAAATTTCCTGACACTGGTATTTTCCTCCCCATTCTTCCACCAAAATATTCATTGCAGACAACTGCTCCCTGATTTTTTCGGGATTAGAAGTTTCGCGGTCTATTTTATTCAGTGCAAATACAATTGGAACGCCAGCAGCCTGTGCATGACTTATAGCCTCTTTGGTTTGTGGCATTACACTATCATCGGCAGCAATTACAATAATTACAATATCGGTTATTTTAGCCCCTCTGGCTCGCATAGCAGTAAATGCTTCGTGACCGGGGGTGTCAAGGAAAGTAACTCGCTTCCCATTGGTAAGCGTAACCTCATATGCTCCTATATGCTGCGTAATTCCTCCTGCCTCACCCGCTATAACATTGGTTTTACGGATATAATCAAGAAGGGATGTTTTGCCATGGTCAACGTGCCCCATTACGGTAACAATGGGAGGACGTGGTTTTAAATCGGCTGGAGTGTCTTCGTCCTCTTCTACGGTTTCTACACTTTCAGCAGTTACAAAATCTACTTCGTACCCAAAATGGTCGGCTACAATGGTAATGGTTTCAGCATCCAATCGTTGGTTAATGGAAACCATCATACCCAAACTCATGCAGGCAGAAATAATATCACTGATGGAAACATCCATCATTTTTGCCAGTTCATTGGCAGAAACAAACTCGGTTACTTTAATTTTTTTGTGCTCGGTTTCATTTTCCTGCTCCATTTCCTCGGCACGTGCATCCCGTTTTTGCTTTCGTATTTTTGACCGTATGGCTCCTATATTAGGTTGTTTACTTCCTGGATTTAAACGGGCAAGGGTTTCTTTAAGTTTGTCCTGAATTTCCTTTTCGGTAATTTCTTCTTTTGGTTGTTCAGGTCCTGAAGGACGTCCGGAACCTTTGCGAAAGTCGCGACCACCACCCGGACGGTTTTGATTTCCACCGCCTGGTCTGAAATTTTGATTCCCTCCACTCGGTCTATTGTTGCGGTTATCTGGAGGTCGGTTAGTTGTTCCTGATGCCGTAGTATTGTTATTCCCCCCTTTATCGTCTTTCTTAAAGTTTGAGTCTGTTCCGCCTACAAACGTAATCTGTTTACGCTTGCGTTTTTTCTTCATCCCGTCCACATTATCACTTGAGGCAACTGGTTTTTTCTTTGGTTGCTCTAGCGGTAATTCTATTTTGCCCATTACTTTTAAACCTTGAAGTTTATCGGCTTTGGCCACAATCAAGTTTGATTCTTCTTCGGGAACTTCTGTTAGGGGTTGTATTACTGCAACAGGTTCTGCCTCCAGTGTTATTTTTTCTTTTTCAACTTCAACGGGTGGTTTTATTTCGGCAACCGGTTCCAAAATTTCTGCTGGTTTTAACTCCTCAATTGGAACTATTGGTTGAACTGCTTCATGGGCTTCTTCTTTTTTTAATTTCTTAGTTTTGGCCTTTGAAACTTCTTCTTCTTTTACAGAGGATGTTTCCGGAGTTCTTTCTTTAGAGAGTTTTTTAGATCCTTTTCCTTTTTTGCCTGTTTCTTCCAAATTTATTTTTCCAACAACCTTCACCTCAATTTTGGCTGTTTCATCTTCCGGTTCTTTGGATTCAACCAACTTTATTATTTCCGGTTTGGCAATCGGTTCAGTAGGTATAATTACTTCCGAGTCTTCTTTCTTTTTGCTTTTTGGCGTAAGTCTTTCTGTTGGAATAGAGTGCTTATTTACCAGTGCCCCGGCATTTTTAATTAAAATTTCTTCCTCCTCCTCTTCCGGAGTAGCTTCTTTAATCACTGGGGCAACAGGTTTGCTGCTTACTTCTTCGCGTGGTTTATTGCGAAAAGAAGTTACCAGTTGTTTCGATTCCTGTTTTGCTTTTTTGTCCGACTGGAAATCATTCAGGAGGATTTTATACATTTCCTCATTGATTTTGGCTGTAGGTTTATTATCAATTGCAAAGCCCTTTTTGCCAAGGTGCTCTACAATCGTAGCAATGCCCACATTCAATTCGGAAGCAACTTTTTGTAACCTATACGTTGTTTCTGCCATTCAATATCCTTTAACGTTATTTAAAATTCAATTACGGGTTGGGTTATAGTAAAAAGGCTTATTCAAACTCTGTTTTCAGCACATTCATTACTTCTTTTACTGTTTCTTCTTCGAGGTCTGTCCTTCGAACAATATCGTCAATAGTAAGGTTCAATACACTTTTTGCCGTATCACATCCTATGGCTTTTAACTCGTCAATAATCCAGCTATCAATTTCGTCTGAAAATTCATCAAGGTCAATATCGGTATTGTCGTCATCAGCTTCGCGATAAACGTCAATTTCGTATCCTACTAATTTACCGGCAAGTTTAATATTATGGCCACCCTTACCTATCGCTAATGAAACCTGATCGGGCTTAAGGAATACGGCCACACGTTTACTTTCTTCTTCAATTTTTACTGAGGAGATTTTGGCCGGACTCAACGAGCGCTGTATAAGCAGCGCCATATTGCTGGTGTAATTAATTACATCAATATTTTCATTTCGTAACTCACGAACGATTCCATGAATACGTGAACCTTTCATACCTACACAAGCTCCAACCGGATCAATCCGGTCATCATAACTTTCTACTGCAACTTTGGCTCTTTCTCCCGGCTCGCGCACAATTTTCTTAACGGTGATAAGGCCATCCAGTATTTCAGGAACCTCTTGTTCAAATAACCGCTCAAGTAAGGCGGGTGAGGTGCGCGAAAGGATAATTTTAGGGGTAGCATTTTGGGTTTCTACCTTATGTACTATGGCACGAATAGAATCGCCTTTTTTATAATGGTCAGCCGGAATCATTTCCGTTTTTGGAAGTATTAGCTCATTTCCTTCATCATCCAAGATCATTAATTCTTTTTTCCAAATCTGATATACTTCTCCGGTAACAATTTCGCCAACACGATCTTTGTATTTACGGTATAATTCGTCTTTCTCCAATTCAAGCACACGAGACATAAGTGTTTGGCGAGCGGTAAGAATGGCCCTGCGGCCAAATACTTCCAAAGCTACTGTTTCAATGGCATCTTCTCCAACTTCAAAATCTGGCTCTATCAGTTTGGCTTCCGTAATACTGATTTCTGTTTTTGGGTCTAACACTTCACCGTCTTCAACAATTTTACGGTTGCGGTACATTTCAAGGTCTCCGCTGGTGTCGTTAATAATGATGTCGAAGTTTTCATCTGTTCCGTATTTCTTACGCAGCATGGTTCTGAATACATCTTCCAGCACACGAATCATTGTGGCCCGATCAATGTTTTTGAACTCTTTGAACTCCGAAAATGAATCAATTAATCCTACGCTTTGCATGGTACTATTGAGTTATTTAAACTTTAAAATCACTGTTGCCTCTTTTATATCGGGGAAAGAAATTACCTTTTCTTTTCCTAAATTTTTATTTCCTGCCCCCTTCTGGTTTTGAACCAGCGTGAGCTTATTGTCTTCAAATGCCTTTAACTTGCCCGCTATTACGGTTCCATCAGTAAGAGTTACCTGTAGATCCCGACCCACATGCTGCCTGTATTGGCGGGCAAGTTTCAACGGACTATCAGCTCCGGGGGATGAAACATCGAATGAGTATGGATGTTCTTCACCATAGGATTCTTCCAGCTTAACATTTAATAAACGACTCATTTCCACGCATTGGCCAATTGGAACACCATGATCTCCATCAATGAGCACGGAGAACTGAAGCTTTTTTTCATTAAAGCGAACCTCAAGTAGAAAAAAGGTGCTTTCAGCCATTGCCTCGTTCAACCAATTAGTTACCTGTTCTTTAATGTTCATCATACGGAAAAAAAAGAGGGGACCGCTGTCCCCTCATCGTTTTAAAATCTGGTACAAAGATAAGAAAAACAGGCAAAGGGGCAAGAATTTTATATTTTTTAGTAAGGTAGGTTAAGAGAATTAA
Organism: Bacteroidia bacterium; assembly: GCA_020049855.1. Taxonomy (GTDB): domain Bacteria; phylum Bacteroidota; class Bacteroidia; order UKL13-3; family UKL13-3; genus JAGPCK01. Next base: position 33,700 of record JAGVLJ010000006.1, read on the forward strand.
ATGGACTTATCAATTAAAAAATCTCATAATCAACGAGAAATAATTTTAAACTTTAATTTTAAACGGATGAATTGAGATATGGATGATGGAAATTTCCAGTTGGGACTGGATTATATCGCATCTAATAATATTGTTTGAAAATAATTTCCAATATTCAATTTGATAGGTAAGGTAAAAATTACCATTCGTATTTTTTACAATTTTTTTACAATTGAAACCATTTTTAAGCAGTTTCAGTTTAGGTATAAATCCGTTTGGTGGTAAAGTGGGTGATTGAGCAGGCGGGTTTATAGATTGCTTTGCCATATAGTTTAGAATTCTATAAATATCTGAATAAGTAAATTTTATGTAAAAAGGGTGGCGATGAATATAACAGTTACGCTCATTTTAGGGGGTAATTTTTGTGACTTTTATCACTTTTAAAGTTGAGAACTATCAGATAAAAACTTGATTACCGTCATTGACCTACCTTATGCAACCCAACTAACTTTGACCTCGTAAAAAATTGGTTAACCAATAAAAGTACATGAATATTTTTTTAAATAAACTCAACAGATTCATTAAAATAATTGCTTTTGAATGGAATTACTTGTTTTTTCACAAAAAAATCAAAAAAGTTTACTCTAAAGTTTGAAGGAGGTAACGTGACTCATGACAAGGCACTTTCAGTAAATACCGCAAATAAATACAATAATGTGTTTGGAAGGCTATATATTTACTTGGCACTTAACAGAATTACGTTATGTGGCAATCGAAATAGTACGACTTTTTTAACCCCTATTTTGTCGGTTATTTTGCTGATTCTGGCTTTGCGGCTCAATTCTGGTTCTGCTCAAATGGATACTTTATGAATTTTAAATTGAAAAATAGTTTATTTATTAATAAATCATCTCATTCCTTTATACTGGTTCGTTTTTTTTATGTACGCCCTTTTTTTATCTAAGTTTATACTACCCGTATTGTTAAAATTTATTTAATCATGAAAAATAAAATAAAAAATTCAATCCCCTATTTCAGTGTGTTATTTCTTTTTGTGTTGGCCCTTGCCTGTAAAAAAGATTATAATTACGAACCGCCTAAACCACCACAAGCAGGTCAAACCAACACCCTTGAGGCATCGCCCACACTTATAGCTCCTAAGGACGTGAATCATTCGTACTGGAACACGGCAAACTATTATAAAGTAGTAGCCGAAAACATGAGTACAGGAACGCTTTATACTGACGGTTGGCTTAATATGACCGGAACTTTTGATGGATTAAGTGATTTTAATGAAGGAAATAATCCTAACCTCGTACTAAAGGCCGCATACGATCAGGAGAATTTATACATTCTTGCCGAATGGCGTGATACAACTGTAAATCTTTCACAGGGCAGTTGGTTATTTTTTGGCCCCAGCGATCCTAAAAAAGGAGATAACGCTGATAACTGGACCTCACAGCGCAATGCGGATCACATAGCTTTTGCGTTTGATGTTGATGGCAATGCCAGCGGTGCTGCGGGCACATTTGCATCGGTTGGATGTCAGGCATCCTGTCACGGCACAGGGCCTTCAGCTAATATGCAACCGCTAGCAGGCAAGGTTGATATCTGGGATTGGAATATGGCCACTTCAGTGCCTATGAATTACGTACATGATAAAATCTCAACCGCCTCAGGTTTCAGTGATGATGCCGGAACTCCGGTTGCCGTACGCAATGCAAAAATTTTAAGCGACCCTTCACGTTCAGGCCCGGCTTACGAGTCCGATTCCAGCAACCAATATTATACAAATCCATTTGGGCAAAAAGTATTACTCAATAAAGCATTCTATATACTAAACAAAACCGATATGGTGGGCAATGCAGCTGATGGAAGAGCCATTTTTGAGGATCCAGATAAGTGCTTTTCATGCCATGGAGCCGGTGGTACTGGAGGAAGCGATGATTTGCCCGTCAACGGAATAGCACAAAACAAAAAATCAAGACTGGCATTAATGACACGAATGGACAATGTACCAGACATGACCCCATATTGGTCTCCATTATCTGCTTCGCAAAAAGACGATGTAATCGCTTACCTGCGCGGACTAAGCGGTGTTCCCGGGTATTACCTACAAGTGCCTTCCGGCAGTTGCAGTGATATTACCACTATGTCGAATATTACACCTATTAATATTGACAATGCTATGGATGAGGACAAAAATCGGCACGGAACCTATAAAGTACTTATTATCCGGAAGCTTAAAACTAATAATGCAGATGACGTGCAGTTTGACCTTACCAAATCAAGGGAATACAAATTTGGGGTGGCCTTAATGGATAATGATGGTAAAAATCATATAGGATCTAAAGTAATTACGTTAACTTTTAAATAAAAATTATTATGAAGAAAATATTTATATCTTCTTTTTTACTTACGCTGACTTTTGTTACGGCTTGTAAAAGAGATTTTTTTGAAGCTCCTCCACCCCTTGATTTAGCCACACCGGTTAGCTTTAGCTTAGATATTATGCCAATTTTTAAGGCTAATTGTTACGGCTCCGGTTGCCACAACACCGGAACCGTACCCGATCTTTCGGAAGGTAATGCATATGACCAACTCACACAACTTGGTTATGTTGATACCACCAATGCAGAAGGATCAAAAATTTACATTAGAATTACGGATGCAAACAAACCTATGCCTCCAGGTGGAACTATGCCCGGAGAGGAAACCAATAAAATTTTAGCGTGGATTAAACAGGGAGCAAAGAACGACTAATTTGAAACAGCACCAAGTATGAAAAAAATAAATAATAACTCAGTAAACGTAATCAGAATTGTATTTTACACTCTTCTGGTTTGCCTTTGGACTCCATTGGCCAATGCACAGGATAACAACCCCTCACCCACGGTTGATCCTGTTAAGAATACCTTTGAAAACAGTATTTCCATCAACAACCAAACTATTGAAACCAACAATAAACATGAATTAGGGTTTCTCATTCAGCACAGGTTTGGTGTTATAAAGGACGGGACTGACCTTTACGGTATTTATGCACCGGCCAATATTCGCATGGGTTTAAATTATGGGATCACTAAAAAACTTACTATCGGAGTAGGAGTTACTAAATCCAGAATGCAGTATGATTTGGAATGGAAGTATAAGATTCTTAGCCAACGTAAAGGAAGTGGTTCACCGGTTTCGCTTGTTTATTACGGAGATATTGCCCGCAGCGGAGCACCCGATTCCAAATTCCGCAATCAGGACGGAAAGATAATAGGAAGCAATCGTCTCACTTTTTATCATGAATTGATGGTGGCTCGAAAATTTACTGACAAATTCTCGGCTCAGTTAGGAATTAATTATTCACACCAAAATATTGTTGACAGCATTACCCTTACTCACGATCGCATTGGGGTATCACTAATTGCCCGGTATAAATTCAGTCCTCAGTCATCGGTACTGTTAGGGTTCAATAAAAATATCATATCGTTTGATAACAATTTGAAACCATTGAATAATCCAAAAGATCCGCTGAAATCTGATTTTTCTGTGGGATATGAGGTATCCACGGGAAGTCACCAATTTCAAATTTTCCTTGGTTCGGCCGATGGAATACTGAACCAAGATGTTCGTTTTTTTAATACCAACAATTTCTTCAAAAAAGAAATACTGATTGGATTTAATATAACCCGTCAGTGGGGCCTTTAATAACAGACACCTTTTAAAAATCGACCTTATGAATGAGAACGAAAATTCAGGGACTAGTCGAAGAAATTTCCTGAAACTTGGATTGCTTTCCGGTGGTTCAGTAATTGCCGGAGCAGGTATTACCAATCTGGTTAGCTGTGATGAAAAAAAGGAATCCGGTAAAAAGGTAAAAGTACTTACTGCCGATGGAAAATTGGTAGAAGTTGACAGTTCGCATGTACATGAAGGCAAATTTGAAAAGCTGGCCAATCGCGAAATACGTGAAGGAATTGAAGGACGTAAATTTGTGATGGTAATAGATTTGGCTAAATGCGCCAATGCCCGTAAATGTATTGAAGGCTGCCAGAAAATGCACTTCAAGCAATCACCCGTTGAGTGGATTAAGGTGAAAAAAATGCAGGATGCTCAAACAACCGCACCTTACTGGATGCCGCAACCATGTTTTCATTGCGATAATCCGCCTTGCACCAAAGTTTGCCCGGTTGATGCTACATTTAAACGGCAGGATGGTATTGTTTTAATTGACAATGAACGATGCATAGGCTGTCGCTTTTGTATGGCCGCATGTCCTTACAATGCTCGTTCATTTAACTGGGGCGAAAACTGGGGGCAGTCAGTGCAGCAATCAAAAGAATGTCATTCTTCTGCTTATTCTCCTGAAACAGGCAGTCCATCTGTAATGGGTACAGTAGAAAAATGTGATTTTTGTGCGGATATGGCCAAGAAAGAAGAATTACCTGATTGTGTAACGTCTTGTCCCAACGGAACCATTTTTTATGGTGATGCCAACGAAGATTCGGTAACAAACGGAGAAGATACTTTCAGGTTAAGTGAACTGATTAAAAAACGTGCAGGGTATCGTTATCTGGAAGAACTGGGAACCGAACCGCGTGTATATTACCTGCCTCCTGTAAATCGCGATTTCGCTTTTGAAGAAGATACAGAAGTTCACAACACACATGAATGATAATTAATAATTAGCTTTTACCATGGAACATCATTCAAATTTAACAATAGAACAGCAAAAGATTGAACGGGAAAGAATGCGGGCAGCCGTATTAAAGCCGCTTCGAACTTCTACCATCTGGAGCAAGCTCTGGATTTTTTTCCTTGTTACTGTAATTGGCATTGGGTTGTATGCTTATTATATTCAATTATCCAACGGTCTTAAAGTAACGGCTCTGCGCGATTATGCTTCATGGGGAGCATACATTTCCAATTTTATCTTTTTTGTGGCTATCAGCCTTTGCGGATCTTTGATATCATCCATACTACGCCTCACCAATTTTGAGTGGCACTGGCCCATTACGCGTATTGCCGAAATCATTGCTGTTTCGGCCATCATGTTTGCCGGGCTTATCATTATTGTTGACATGGGTAGACCCGACAGAATTTATTACCTGTTTATGTACTATCGCCTGCAATCTCCCATTGTTTGGGATGTGGTAGTAGTGGCAACTTATTTCACAGTAAGTTTCCTGTTTCTTTATTTTCCGCTGCTGCCAAGTATTGCCATGTGCCGCGATTTACTTACCGAAAAACCTAAATGGCAAAGGAAGATGTATAAAATTCTGGCACTTGGCTGGGATGGTAATCATGCCCAATGGAAAATAGTGAAACGTTGTGTAAATATCTTGAGTATTCTTGTGATTCCCTTGGCTGTTTCTATTCACACCGTTACTGCATGGTTATTTGCCACCACCCTGCGCCCGGGATGGGACAGTACCAACTTCGGGCCTTACTTTGTCGCTGGGGCTTTCTTAGCCGGAACAGGTTGTGTTATTCTTGGAATGGCCGTGTTCAGAAAGGCTTATCATCTGGAAGAATACATTACAGAAAGACATTTCAATTTTATGGGTAAACTGATGGTTTTTTTATGCCTGATTTATACTTACTTTAATGTAAACGAATACCTGGTACCAGCCTACAAAATGAAAGTAGCCGAATCACATCATTTAAACGAGTTGTTTACCGGGAACGAGGCCTGGTTGTATTGGTCAATACAGATTATTGGGATGGCCTTGCCGGCTTTGCTGCTTTTGTTAAAACCATTCAGAAAACCGATACCGCTTACTGTTATTGCCTTTTTTGTGGTGGTAGGAGCCTGGCTTAAACGTTACATTATTGTTTCACCCATTATGCTCAATCCATATTTGCCCATTCAAAATGTTCCGGATAATTGGAAACATTATTTTCCCACTTGGGTCGAAATTGCTATTATCTCTGCTTCGCTGGCAGGGGTACTTTTTATAATTACATTGTTCTCCAGATTTTTTCCTATCATATCAAATTGGGAGGTATTGGAAGGAAAAGGAATTGACCTTGAAGAACTTGACGAAAAAACTCAAAAATAAATTGCCATTATGAAAAGGGTTATAATTTTGAAATGTAAACGGGTTATGCTATTTTTGGGCATGGGGTGTTTAGCAATATGTGCTCAAGGTCAAGACGAGGAGGCTGTTGCAGCTTCCTTAAATTTGAAGTTGCAGCCAAAAGATACCCTCACCGTTTGTGCCGCCACACTTGCCACTAATGAAGGCAAGCCGATTTCTGAAGTAGAAGTACGGTTTTACATAAAACGCAGCTTTGGGTTATTGCCCATAGGCGAAGCGGTTAGTACAGACGAAAATGGAGAGGCATCGGTACCTTTTCCACTTGATATTCCCAAAGATTTTGGGGGCAAAGTAACTGTAATTGCCAAAATTGAAGATGATGAAAAGGTAGGGTCGCTTGATGCTGAGGTGGTAACTACCTCATTGGGCATAAACCCTAAGCATACTGATGAATGGAATAAAAGGTCATTATCTGCTTCGCGGGAAAAAGTTCCCTGGATGTTAATGTTTGCTTCCTACAGTATTATTGCGGGTATTTGGGCAACCATTATATATGTGGCATACCAATTGTTTGCTATAAAGAAGCTAAGAACTAAAAAAAGCTAGGTAACAACGTACACAACCATTTTAATTCTAATATTATGAATACAAATTTCAAGAAAATTTTCAGTGCAGTTTCAGTAGTTTCTTTCAGCTTTTTTGTAATGAGTTTCTCGGTAAATGATGGTAAACCAGCGGGTAAACCTTGGAATGCACCAGCCGATGCAGTTAAAAAAACTAACCCCATGAAAGGACCTGAGGCTTTAAAACAAGGCAAGGATCTGTACAGCCAGCATTGCAAATCATGCCACGGGGTTAAAGGAAAAGGTGACGGGCCAAAAGCTGAAAAAATTGATATTTCATGCAACGATTTCTCTACAGCAGAATTTGCTAAAATACCGGATGGAGAATTGTATTGGAAACTCACGGAAGGACGCAAACCAATGCCTTCATTTAAAGAAAAACTGAGCGATAATGAACGATGGGCTGTAATTTTGTACGTTAAATCACTAAGTAAATAATAGCTAAGAAAAATTGAAAATAGCCAATCCGCAGAAGTAAACCGGATTGGCTATTTTTTTAATGCCCTATCCTGCTTTATACAAGCAACATAAATCTGCCTTAGCTAAATAACTAATTAAATAAGAAAAATGCCTGTACCACTTCTGAGTAGAAGTAGCAGCATATCTTAAATCCAAAAAAATGTTATTGGCCTCTTTGCGTTCCGTAATTCGAGGTATTCTTCACCTTTCAACCTGTTATGTAACGTAAAGCTATTTTTATAGGCGTTGCTGCTGTTGGGTCTTAATTCTTCTTCGGTCAAAAAGCAACGGAAACTACCATTCATTATTGGGGATGCATCCAAATTTTTATCATAAAATAGGGTGATGGAAATCATAATTTAATCGGATATCCATTTTCAACTTTGTTAACTTAATTTGTATCACTTGTGTAGAGTGTTAAATCAGGCTTTAATTTTTACCCCATGTTCTCATTGTCTTTACGTTTATTGCTTAAAAGCTGTAGCACAAAATCTGTAGCGGGTTTATTAGAATTGTCACTTCTCTTGCTCCTATGCAATTCGGTACAGGCACAAGAGCCTATTCCTTCTTTCACGCACCATCAGGAAAGCTGGCAATTGCATCCTGCCGATAGTCATTCAATTTCAACTAATGTAGATGACGAACGGGAGCATCCGAAACATGAAAATTTGGAAACAGAGATGGAACTTTATCCGTTAAATATGGTGATAATAGATGAGCCGGTGATAAAAAGCGAAGCCATGTTTGACTACCACCAACACTCTCATACTGGAAAAATGCTGGGAGGTATTCGTTTTTATGCCAATACCAATACTCACTGGGCAAAAACCCGAGATATGAAAGATCTAATACTTTACAGCGAAGCATATTACGGATTCAAACATTTTCAACTGGGTGGTGAAACAGGAAGTATTACGGGGGAGGAGTTTATGACCATTGGCCCGCAGTTTGCTGTTTATGACAACAAAATATTTAAACGCGGAGCACTGATTACACGTTTATTTCCTGATTATGTCTTCGGGTATGAATATACCACACAGGAAGCACACCTTTTTCATGGAATGACCCTTTCATCAACGGGAGTGGCACGCTTAATAGCCCCATCAAATAAGGCGATTATTCAGGGTGCAGTCTGGGTTTCATTTAGGAGGTTGCACGGATTATACTTTGGAATAGAGTATGAGCACAATAACTCAAAGTATTTTAATACCTACAAATTCGAGGTAAACGATGAACTTTTTCTTGGAATAAAAGCTGAATTACATTAACCGGAAGAAGCCTTAACGAAAATGGGAAAACCTGCTAACTGAGAGGTAAACTAAGGTTATACTTTTAGATGGAGTCTTATACAGAAAGAGGAATGGGTGGTACACAATTATTTTAACCCAGATTATGCATTAAAAAAGCAGAATGATTTGTGATTTTGTTTAACGATGTCGAATAATCCATCCGGCCATTTTTGTTTTTACAAAGAGGCAGCGTACCAATTGCTACAATAGCCTTTACTTTTATACTAATAAAAATGTTTTTTCTATGATGAAATATTACAAAATATTTGATGCAAACGGAAAGATAGCAACGGATCGTACGGTTGCGTTAAAAAGGCAGGTCGTCCGAGGTATTGTCGGGAACAAAATTGGGCTCGGCATCGGGATAAAAATCTTCTCCTGAAGTGGCCGCCCCACGAGTATTGGCTTCCAGTCGCCCCGCTCCCACATTGGTGTACCATTTTCCATTATACTCGCGTGATTCAATGTTTAAGTGGGCTTTCACTTCATCGCCTACTTTAAATTTTTTCAGTTCTTGCAGTTTATCCCCCATCATGCTGATGCAAACTTTTTTCGGATAGGTTTCCTGTGTTTCAAGAATAAATTCCTGTTTTACCCAAGTTTTACCTGCTTTGCTTTGTCCTCCGGTTTCGGGGAGAATTTGAATGATCTTTCCAATTAAATCAAGTGCCATATACGTGTTTATTTTTTTCAAACAATAATCTCAGTTGCTCAAGGTTATTTCCTTCCTCAGAAAGGACTGCAATAATATTTAATGAAATGCTAAAAACAGGTGGTGTGAATAAATTCAGTGCATCTTCTCCCTTTTGGGGTTAAAAATACAACCCGCAGATAAAAATAGCCGAGAGTACGCATACCAAATCGACCAACAGCATAATACCCAGGGTGTAACGGGTGTCCTTTACATTTACCGACCCGAAATAAAGGGCAATAACATAAAATGTAGTTTCGGCAGCCCCCTGAAACAAACACGAAAGCTGTCCGGCCATACTATCAGGGCCATAGGTTTTCATGGCATCAAGCATAAAGCCTCTGGAGCCGCCTGCACTAAACGGACGCATGAGTGCCACCGGAATGGCATTGATAATTTGCGCATCTACCCCAAACACACTGAGCGAAGAACTGACCCCTTCCATTGCCATATTCATAAGTCCCGAGTTGCGAAAAATACTGAGTGCAACCAGCATGGCAATCATGTAAGGCAACACGCGCACCCCTGTAGTAAAACCATCCTTTGCTCCGGTTACAAATGAGTCAAAAATATTGGTGCCGTTTTGTTTAAATATCTTTTCGTTAACAATGCAATAGGCCACTATAAGTAAAATGATAAACAGCAACACACCGTTGCTCAGGTTGCCTGTGAAATGAAATTTTTCAATACCGCTCAACTTGTTTACATAAAACAATAAGAAGCCTATCACTGCGCTTACAGCAGTCACCAACCCTATAACAACTCCATTGAGAAGGTTGATACCTTGTTTGATGCTCACAAAAACTAACGCGGCCAGAGTACCCACAAAGGAGGTAATGATACAGGGCAACATAATATCGGCCGGATTGGAAGCATGTTGTGCAGCCCGATAGCCAATGATGGAAGTGGGAATAAGGGTAAGTCCGGCAGCATGCAAGCACAAAAACATAATCTGGCTGTTGGAGGCGCGGTCTTTATCTTCATTAACCTCCTGCATACTTTCCATGGCTTTTAAACCAAAGGGTGTAGCGGCATTATCCAGCCCAAGAAAGTTGGCGGCAAAGTTCATGGTCATAAATCCGTAAGCCGAATGTCCTTTGGGTAACTCAGGAAATACACGTACAAAAAAAGGAGCCAGCACACGAGCCAGTTTTTCTATTGCATTGGAATCGTTGAGCAAATGTAACAGTCCGCAAAAAAAGGTGAGGTACCCGATAAGCGGCAACCAAATGTCCATGATGGTATTTTTACAGGTAGCGAAAATACCGTCAGCAGTTTGTTTACCGTGGCACACCTGAATAATGCCGTTGTCCTGCAATACGTAAGTGCTGTCTCCAACGGCCAGACCGGTAGTTTTTGCGGCCAATAATTGTGCATAAAATGTGGTATCACCGATTTTGATATTATCAGCTGGGAACTCGGCAACAACCAACGCATCGTTTTGTTTACCGTTTACCACATGCCCTATGGAATACATATTGCCTTTAGCGAGCAGGTAAAAAATAAAAATCACGCTAAGTACAATGATATAAGACCAGAATCTGCTTAATGCCATGAGAAATTAATTACTGAATCAAGATTAAGGTATTTTGCGCGAATCGTAAAAAGAAGTTATCCCGTGTGTAGAGAGAAGTGTGCAGGTAAATTACACATTGTTTTAATCCAGTCCATGCTGTGTTAGTCAAACATTACTTCTTTTACTTCTCTTGTGCTATAATTTAAAATCAAAAATCTGTCTCTTGCCACGCCTACAATTGGAAAGTTGTTTTTTACACTCGAATATTCGACATTTTTACGAGCTATTTCTACACCATGAAGGGTGTATTTGATTAAGAAATATACACCATGAATTCTAATAAAACTATAATAGTTCCTTAACTTTCTAACACAACTAAATTGCCAATTTAAACCCAGTTCGATAAACGGGGCACTTACACAAATGCATAAATATTGCACCATTTGCATATTTGTAATAAATTCGTTAAAATAATCATCCATTATGTCTGTAAAATTTAACTATGCTCAGCTTGGTGGTGCTATCAAATCAATTCGAGAACTAAGGTGTTATACGCAATCATATATTGCCATTGTATTTGATATTAACCAAAGCGTTTATTCGCGAATTGAAAACGGCATCTGTGCGATTACGATAGAAAAGTTTTTAGCCACTTGTGATGTACTGAGCATTTCTCCTTTCATTTTGTTGCATATTGCCAGTTATACCGCAGCATACATTACACCACAAAATTCAGAAGAAGAAATCAAATTTATTATTGAAATAAAAGAGCGTATGGCCCTGTCGGAATGGGGGGGGTAAAAGATGACATACGAAGTTTTCAAACCCTTCGTTTGCGTCTCGTATGTGAACACCTCATCACAGCGACAACATTTTAAGCGTCTTTACTGGGTGTATTGATTTTTGCCGACTTCATCAGTTTATTAGGCCTTACCTACTTCATCAGCAAATCAAAACGCAGCGTGTAAGTCAGGTTCTTTCGAGCCTGCCTGACTTCTTTTTAGTTTATCAATGATTTAGTGTTATCGGGGTTATTCATGTGTTTAAAGCAACACAAAAATAGTAATTTTTATTCATTTTGGGTTTTGTCGCAGTAGCTTGGGGACAGTAATGACCCTATTACTTTTTTGTTAATACGAGTGTGTCCTGCAAATCTGAACCCAAATGTGTTTCGGTACTTTTTAATAGTTATTACTTGAGGGGTTGAAATAAATTTGTTAGCATAGCTGCCTGTAATAATTCCTAATGAAGCATAGAGTTGTCCGTTTACTGGATCATCCGTTATGAATGCTATGACTATAAATACAATCATTAATGTTAAAAAAAGAGAAGTCTTTAGTGTAACTGCATTCATATTAATCAATTTTTATTGTTCCCTCTATTAGATAACTCTTGTTTTTCGAGTTAATGTTCTCTCTTAATTCGTAGAGTTCTTTTTGCAGCTTCTTTATTTTTGATTCACGAGACTTTATATCTTCCTCGGTGCTATTATTTACTATTTTGTTTTCGTGATACTTTATTTTAATATGTATCATTTGAGTTAATAATTCCAAAGCATCCTTTGGGTTAAACTCGCCTTGTATAAGTTGTATGTCCATGTTTTTATGTTTTATTGTCCTTGTCCTAATGAGTAAGCTGCTTTTCCATCAAAGGCATAGAGGTTTTCTGTTTTTATTGTGTCAATATTTTCAGAAATCGAGTTGTCTAATAGTTTAATTACGTCAGTTTGGGTTATACCTAAACCATCTTGAGGTTTAAATCTGCATCTCCAATGATCCGTACAAAAAGTTTCTTTAAACCCATCAGGCCAAACTTTAATTCCCCTGTTTGTAATCATAGAGAGTTTTATTCCATTACTTTCAATTCTTTGTACTTTCTCTGCCAATTCGATTGGATCAGATCCGCTCCAATGAACAAAAATATCTACCCCAACCAGTTCTTTTCTCGCAGCTGGCTTACGTTCATATTTTGGTAAATTAAGTGCCGAGTTATTGGCATAAGAAACAGCCTTAAGTACGGATGGCTTTTGACCAAGATTAGTGATTACGGCCTTGGCAAATTCCTTAGTACCCACCTTTTGTTGGCTGGTTCCTTCCTTAAAAATGTCGTAGGTATGAATGCCATCTTCCAAGGTTTTTAACCAGGCATTTTGAACTTTTTCAGCAACCTCTGTTTGCCCAATATGGTTTAGCATCATTATAGCTCCCTGCAACAAACCTGAAGGGTTGGCTACGTTTTGCCCTGCTCGTCTTGGGGCAGAACCGTGTATGGCTTCGAACATGGAACATTCCTCGCCTATATTAGCTGAGCCTGCTAAGCCAACCGAACCCGTTATTTGTGCTGCCACATCACTAAGAACATCCCCATATAAATTTGGCACGACTATAACATCAAATGCTTCGGGCGTATCAGCCATTTTTGCCGCCCCAATATCTATAATCCAATGCTCGTTTTCTATTTCGGGGTATTCCTTAGCAATCTCATCAAATACTTGATGAAACAAGCCATCGGTTTGTTTCATTATATTATCCTTAGTGAAGCAGGTTACTTTTTTACGGTTTTGCTGCTTAGCGTATTCAAAAGCATAGCGAACTATTTTTTCGCAACCTGGTCTGCTGATTAGTTTTAAGCATTGTATTACTTCGTCTGTTTGTTGGTGTTCTATTCCTGCATATAAATCCTCTTCATTCTCTCTTACAATTACAATATCCATAACCGGATGCTTGGTGCTCACAAAAGGATGTAAACTCATGCAGGGTCTAACATTTGAGTATAACCCCATAAATTTGCGCGTTGTAACATTTAAGCTTTTGTATCCACCACCTTGAGGTGTGGTGATAGGAGCTTTTAAGAAAATTTTGTTTCGCCTGATTGTTTCCCATGATTCGGATGCGATGCCGGAAGTATTACCAGCGAGATAAACTTTTTCGCCAACTTCAATTTCGTCAATTTCGATTTTTGCACCTGCTGCTAAAATTATTTCTAATGTGGCCTCCATTATCTCAGGACCAATTCCGTCTCCTTTTGCTACTGTTATTTTTGTCATTTTACTTTGTTTTAAAGTTTAATGCTGCAAAATTGTGAGTTCTAATTAATAAGTTTTTATTTATCTTTATAATGTAATATATAAATTTATTTTATGAACTATACATTGAATCAATTGCAGATATTTTTGAAAATAGTACAAACACAAAGCGTTACAAAGGCTTCGGAAGAATTACACCTTACGCAACCAGCAGTTTCTATTCAGTTAAAAAACTTTCAGGACCAGTTTGATATTCCATTAACAGAAGTGGTTGGGCGAAAAATTTACATCACAGATTTTGGATTGGAAATAGCAGCAGCGGCTGAAAACATAATCAATCAGGTTTATGCCATAAATTATAAGACCTTAGCTTACAAGGGTCAACTAACCGGGCGTTTAAAAGTTTCAGTAGTATCAACCGGAAAATATGTAATGCCTTACTTCTTAACCAATTTTATGCAACAACATCCCGGAATAGAATTAATGATGGATGTTACTAACAAAAATAAAGTTGTTGAAAGTTTGGAAAATAACGAAGTTGATTTTGCGCTTGTTTCTATTTTACCCAATACATTAAACATTGAAGAACTCGATTTACTTCAAAATAAGTTGTACTTGGTAGGGAGTGCCAAAACAAAATTTAAAAAGGGTGCCAGCACAAAAGAAATATTTAAAGACTTACCTTTAATATTCAGAGAAAAAGGCTCCGGCACAAGACAAACTATGGAAAGCTTTATTGAGCGTAACAACATATCTGTCTTAAAAAAGATGGAGTTAACATCAAATGAAGCGGTTAAGCAATCAATATTGGCTGGTTTGGGATATTCTATTATGCCGTTAATTGGAATTAAAAATGAATTACACAATAATGAATTGCAAATTATATCAATCAAAGGTCTTCCAATTAAAACAACATGGAGTTTAATATGGTTAAAAGGGAAAAAACACTCCCCGGTTTCTAAGTCCTTTTTGGATTTTTTAAAGAAAAAAAAATCAGAAATTGTACACGATAAATTTAGCTGGTATGAGCAGTATTAGGTTTTGGGACTCTTTTGGGTGCTACATTAGTATGGCTGTTGGCAGGATAAATATCCTGCATTAAGATATTGCTTTGTTGAATACTTCATGGAAAAAGGGATGATTTTCATCCTCCCTGACCGGAGAACCTGTAACTTCAACTTTGCTTCACAAAGACTGCAGTCAAAAGTTTTTGATCTTATTTACTGCTTCTTTTCTTAAATTTCCATTTTCATCAAACAATTTGCAAATACCCCTAAAATTACGTCTGTTCTTATTGAATGATTTTAAATTAAATTTGATACATATAAAGAACTAAAGCTATGTCTCAAAAAATTATGACACCTGCGGAATTTGTGGGGAGCATGAACAATTATCCTATGAACATTTCCTTCCTAAGAAAAGTTTTAATGACAAGTCTATTTTCATTCATAATCACAGAAATATGATAGATGAGTCGAACCCATTCTATGGTAAGGCTCGGAGAAGTGCCAGAGGTTTTGGGGATTATACCTTATGCATCAAATGTAACAGTGATACGGGAGGATGGTATGCGAAATCATATATTGACTGGGCGCATCTTGGAATGTCCATCTTGGAAAATTCCAGCTTCAACCCCAAACAAATATACCAATTCACTATAAAACCACTCAACGTACTAAAACAGGTTTTAACCATGTTTATGTCTGCGGATAAAATAGGGGAGCTGAGAAAGGATTAAGAATTGGTAAAATTTTTATTAAATCCCAAAGAGCAGAGCTTACTCAATAAATTTAATGTTTATGCCTATTTCACTAATTCTAAGAAAAAAAGGTTCTTTGGTTATTCTCATATTGCGGACTTTACTGAGGGATATACCCTTTACAAATGGGCGGAAATATCTTTTAAGCCCTTTGGCTATTTACTTACCTTGGAAAGCCCACCCGCACACAAAGAAATGATGAATAAAACGCACTTTAAAAATTATTGCTATGACCATACTACAGAAGTCAGATTAGGGATTTATTGGTATCTTCGTTAATTAGTATGCCATCATCGGGATAGGTGCGATCATTTATCTATCCTTTTGTTTATTCTCTAATTTCATGAATTGATTCAAAAAAATGTTTACCTCAGATAAAAAAACGACCAGTGCCGAACCTCTTAAATAAATTGGATATTCCTATTGCTCACCCGCCAGCAGCAGGATTTGGCGGATAAAAAATCGGCATACCGGGATTAAATCCCGGTATGCCGATTTGGTAGCGGGAAGCAGGATCGAACTGCCGACCTCAGGGTTATGAATCCTGCGCTCTAACCATCTGAGCTACCCCGCCATTTATAGGGGGTGCAAATATATAAATTTTTAGTTTTGTGAAAAGCCTAAGTTTCATAATCACCGGAATCCATAGAATTTCATCATCTTATAAAACAATTCGGTGTTTTCATAAATACCTGCAAACTGTTCAGATCCTGGGCCGAAGGCAAAAACTGGAACCATAATACCTGTGTGAGCCTTTGACGAAAACTTAGCCGATACCTTTTTTTGCCGATACGAAGTTCCCTCATTCAGAGACAACCCTCCCGTTTCGTGATCGGCTGTTACAATTACCAACGTATTACCATCGTTGGCTGCATAATCAAGCACTGCGCCTATTGTGCGGTTAAAATCAAGCATTTCGGCAGTAATGTATTCAATATTATTCTCATGCCCCCCCCAATCAATTTGCGAGCCTTCCACCATTAAAAAAAAACCATTAAGATTATTGCTCATGAGTTGTATAGCCTGTAAAGTGGCATTACGCAGGTAAGAGGTATCGCGTCCCAGATATACGGCTTTAGGATCTTTATCAGCTATAAATCCGGCCAGTTTTCCATTCTTCACGGCAGCCACCGAAGCCGTATCGGTTTTTACCTGGTATCCTTTAGCCGAGAGTTCCGTAAGTAAATTTCGACCGTCTGCTCTTTTATCGAAGAAAATTTTACCGCCTCCTATAAAAACATCAATATCCGTTTTCAGAAAATCGAGGGCAATCTGTTCATCCATGCTACGCGATGCCTGATGAGCAATAAACGATGCCGGAGTGGCATGAGTTATAGGGCAGGTAACAACCATGCCCGTTGCGTATTTGTTTTCTTCGGCATATTCTAAAATGGTTTTTAAAGGCAATGAATCTACGCCTACGCCTATAGCTTTGTTATAAGTTTTTTTACCCGTAGAAATAGCGGTGGCTCCCGCAGCACTATCGGTTATATAATCATCGGCCGAACTGGTGCGGCTTAGCCCTATAACCTTAAATCGTTGAAAATGCGAATATCCACCATTAGCTACAGTTCCGGCACATATCTGTGCCAGCCCCATGCCATCACCTATCATCAGTATTATTTTTCGGGGCTTTTTTTCTTCGCTCTTTTTCTTTTTTGCGTGAAGTGTAAAAGCGGTAAGAAAAATTACTGTAAACAAGGTAAAAAGAACCCGTGAATGAGAGCCTAATTGTTTCATGCGTTACTGAGTTGATAATATTTGCCCGGCAAAGAACGGATGATTCCTTTAAATTCCATATCTAATAATATGAGTGCCATATTTCCCTGCTCTGCTTTTAGTTTTAAACAAATATCATCAATACCCAGTTTGCCGGTATTCGAAAATAAATTGACAATGGATTGCTCTTCAATGGTGAGATTTAGGGGTAATGCTTTTTTACGGTTAATTTTTCCTTTAGTGACTTGCTGCTCCCATCCCATTTGAAAGAGAAAATCTGCGGCATTTTCAATTAGAGCTGCCTTATTTTTTTTGATAAGCAAATTACATCCACCCGAAAGTTCATCGGTAGTTCTGCCCGGAACGGCAAATACATCCCGGTTGTATCCATTGGCCAAATCAGCGGTAATCATTGCCCCCCCCCGCTGTGCAGTTTCAATAACAAGAGTTGCATCACACATAGCTGCTACAATGCGGTTGCGCTTGGGAAAGTTTTCCTTATCGGCATCCTGACCCATTAAAAACTCGGTGAGCAACCCTCCGTTTTCTTTCATTCTTTTGGCTGTGGCCTGATGGGATGACGGATACAGGGTATGAAGACCGTGGGCTAATACTCCCACGGTAGGTAATTGATTTTGTACCGCTGCCCTGTGGGCAAAAATATCAATTCCGTATGCCATGCCACTTACTACTAAACAACCGGACGAAGCAAGATCGGCCACAAAACGCTCGGTAAATGCTTTACCATACTCCGAAGCTTTACGGGTACCTACTATGGCGAGTGTTTTTGGTGCATTGAGGTTGGCGTTTCCAAGGTAATAGATTACTACGGGTGCGTCTTCAGCCTCTTTAAGCCTGAATGGATACTCGGGATGGGTGTAGGGAAGTGCTTTTATCGAATGCCTTTTAATAAATTCAACTTCTTGTTCGGCTCGTTCAAAATTGGTGAAGGAAGCGATGGCGGAAGCAGTAATTTCTCCAATACCCGGAACGCGCATAAGCCTTGTTTTACTCTTTTTAAAAACCTCTTCAGGGCTTCCGCAATAACTGATTAAAGTTTTGGCATTAACCGACCCAACTCCGGGTACCTGTGTAAGCGCAATCCAATGCAACAAATCGTGATTCATTGAATGCAAGATTCTGAAAGGGTGCGTAAAATCAAAAGAAAAGGATTGATTTTTTTAAACATTTTATTAAATTCGTTTATTGTAAAACATAAAAGTCATGAAAAAACTACTTTAAATTTCGTTGCTGCTGGTATGTAATTTTTTAATCAAAGCTCAAATTACCTCAGCATTAAGAATGGGGCTAAAGGTGAATACCTTGAGGCTTGCTTCCGATTACATTTAGAATAATACAGCTACTAAAAACTACCGTATTAGGCATCAAATAAAATAACTGAGGCCGTTTTTTAAAAGGATTTCTACTGAAATTATAATTTATCGTTTTGGTTGCTGCATTTTCGGCTTACTTTCGGTGACAATTTTTCACATGTTTATGATCAGAACTGAGCTTAGGACTCAAATATGGTATCCCCAAATTCATTCCTCTCAGAATAAAAATGCACCCGATAAGAATGGCGAATACAGGTGTGAGTTTGCGAAAAATGCCTCGTGTTTTTACAGATACAAATTGCCCAAAAATTGAAACCCCAAACATGAGCGGAAAAGTTCCTAAACCAAAAAAGAACATAAACAAAGAACCCTGCAAGGCACTTTGAGTTGCTACCGAACCGATAAGCCCTACATAGACAAAGCCGCAGGGTAAAAGGCCGTTTAACAGGCCAATTAAAAAAAGGGCTCGCATACTTCGTAGTTGAAACAATTTCTGAATAACATTTCCCCTTAGCAACGAAAATGGATTACCTATTTTTTTCTCGAGCCATGCCGTACTGAAAATACCTGTTAAAACAATAAGCCCCCCGGCTGTTATGCTTACCCCTTGCTGAATACCGGCCAGTTTCAATCCCCAGCCAAAGCTTCCCAATAAAAATCCAAGAAGACTATACGTAAACAAGCGCCCGAAGTTATAGAGTACACGGCCAAAAATTTTCTCCCCGTTTGTATGCCCTACCACAGGCAAAGCCATAGCAATGGGGCCACACATTCCCATACAATGCATACTCCCCAAAAGTCCGGTTAAAAAAGCGATCTGAACAAACATGATTTATTGTACATAAAACTCTTTACTGAACGCCACTGGTTTTCCGGCTAAACTCCATTCACAGGTAACTTTCCACAAACCGATTTGCATGGAAGCAACGGATACCACTATGTTGCCGGAAGTATCCGTCATCAGTTCATTTTTAAAATCTTGTTTTGAATCCGATGCCCGGTAAAAGGTAAGTTTTGCCCCTAGGTTGTTTGCTCCGTTCAGGTGTACAAGCACCTGCTGTTTCCCTGCCACATATTGAAAAGTAAAATCACGGTTTTCTCTGGCAGAAAACTTATCGAGTTCCGTCTGGTAATTAATTCCCTTCTCATAATAATCGTCAGCCACCAGTTCTACTGACTGACGCGAAATATAATAGACCATGCCAAGTATGAAAAGCATGAAGCTTACTGCGAAAAAAACCAATTTATGCCCCCAGTGAATTTTCATAAAGCGTATAAATAAAAACAATAATAACTGCTAATTTAATACAGGTCCTACAAAATTAGTCTTAATTTCATCCATAAGCACGCCATTGCTGTAAACCTTTATGGTAGCAGGTGTGTTATTTTCCTGAATATATTTTTTATCAAGGATAAGAAAAAAAGAGCCTTTGATAATATCATCCTCTTTAAGTTGCAGTACACTTTTCTCCCTATCAACCATCTTTAAGGTAATATGTTCGGGCGAGACAACTTTTATTTCTACCTGCTGTTCGGCAAAAGTTTTATTGACTACTTCAAAATTATACATATTACTTACATCATGACCTGTTTGGTTTTGAAACAGCATACCGGGAGTACGTAATACTACGGCTTCTACCTCGTTGCGGGTTAAAAGGAGATAACTTAATACACAAATTAAACAGGTAAGTACGCCCATATACGCTGCACTCCTGAATGTAATTCGCTTAACACTTCCTTTTGCTATTTCTTCCTGCGAAGCATACCTGATTAATCCATGTGGTTTATGCATGCGTTCCATCACGTCATTACATTCATCAATACATGCCGTACAATTTACACATTCCAGCTGTGTTCCGTTTCTTATATCAATACCTGTTGGGCACACATGCACGCAGCGATGGCAATCCACGCAATCCCCCAAATTTTCCGACTCATTACGTTTGTGCTGCCCCCTGGGTTCTCCTCTAATAAAATCGTAGGCCACAACAATAGAATTTTTGTCGAGCATAAGTCCCTGAAGTCTTCCATAAGGGCAAACCACTATGCACACCAGTTCGCGCATTTTTGAAAACACAATGTAGAATACAATGGAGAAAATACATAAGGCAATAAACTGCCCTAAATGTTGAGAGGGCCCATCGGTAATTAGTTTTTCAATTTCATCAATACCTATTAAATAAGATAGAAATGTATTGGCAATAAAAAACGAAAGCAGGAAAAACACAATATTTTTGGTGCCGCGCTTTAGTAGTTTTTCTCCATTCCACCGCATTTGGGTAATACGCTTCTGATCCTTTGCATCACCTTCAAAAAAATATTCTATTTTTCGAAAAAGCATCTCCATAAAAATAGTTTGGGGGCAGGCCCACCCGCACCACATTCGGCCAAAAACCACCGTAAATACAATGATAAATACTACGAAGGTGAGCATTAAAAGGGCAAACAGGGGCAAATCCTGAGACCAGAACGGAATACCAAAAATGATAAACTTACGCTCCAGAATATTTAGCAACAAAACAGGATGCCCATTAATTTTCATGAAAGGCCCAGAGAACATTAATGCCATTAAGGCAATACTAAACCATGTGCGTCCGGTGTATAATCTCCCACTCGGTTTTTTTGGAAAAATCCAGTTACGGTTACCTGTTCGTTCATCAACTACTCCAATTGCATCTCTGAAATGGTTAGGTGCCTGGCTGTCCTGCTGAACGTTCTTGGTCATACTATGCTAAATGTTACAGTTGTATAAAAAAACAAACCCCTTCATAAGAAGGGGTCGGTTACTATTTTTGTGTTGTATCCGCCTTTTGTACAGTTAATGAATCGGGGACGGCAGCCGGGACTCCTTCCGGAATATATTTTTCGCCCTGCGGTTCTTTGGCACCGGGAGGGTTTGTTCCTTGTAAAGAAAGAATGTAACTGGCTACTTCCTGCATTTGGGCAGCGTTTAATGTGTTTTGCCATGCCACCATTCCCTTGGCCGGCATCCCATATTTAATTGTTTTAAAAACATTTTTAATTCCACCCCCATGAATCCAGAATTCGTCAGTTAAATTTGGTCCAACTTTTCCCTCTCCTTTTTCACCATGACAGGCTGCACAACGGGCAATAAAAGTAACAGCCCCTGCCTCTATTTTTCCTTTCTCTGTTAATAGGGTTACACTGTTTTCATCAATAAGGTTTCCTGCTTTTTTCAGGTACTCCTGCTTTTGCTTTTCGGCAAGCACCAATTCGTTTTCAAATTCTTTTCCTTGCAAGGGAGCCATATAAGCCACATGATAAATAAGGAGGTAAAATATGGCAAAAACTACGGTTCCGTAAAACAACACATTAAACCATGTTGGAATGGGATTATTTAATTCTTTGATACCATCGTAATCGTGGTCCAGTTCAATATCTTTCTCTGCCGCCAATGGTTTAAGTGAGAGTAGTTTTTCCCATCCGGAGCGGCTGTCTTCGTATTTACTCGCTCCTTCCTGTTCGGCTTTTATTACGTTTACTACTTTTTGCAAGGTAAACACTACCATTACCAAAACAATTGTAAGAACGAAAATAATTGCCATAAGAATTCCATGAAATGTGGCAATAGGTTGCGGGGCGGCTCCTTGTGCTCCTGCTGTAAAGGTTAATGCCAGCAACAAAGCGGTTATATTAATCTTTTTCATATTGTGTCAGGTATTAACTGTTTTTTTCTAATGGAAGGTTTTTCATTTTTTGAATATACGATTTATCAACTCTTATCACCCACCAAAGCAGGCCGATGAAAAAGGTAATGAAAATCATCATGGAGAATATCAGATACCCTTCCATTCCCGTGACATTTGCTAAAAACTGTTTCATATTATATCTGGAATTAAGGGTTATCTGCTAACAGTATTCTGCTTTTTAATATCAATCCCTAAACGTTGCAGGTAAGCAATAAGGGCGACCAGTTCTTTATCGCTACTTATTTTAAAGCCGTCCTTTTGAAGGCCCGCAGATATTTTATCGGCCTGTTTCTTCAAATCTGCATTACCACTTACTATTTCGTCATCGGTATATGGAACGCCAAGCGTTTGCATTGCTTTCATTTTAGGAGTAGTAGAATTTACATCAATCGCCTGTTCGGCCAACCATGGATAACGAGGCATGATAGAGCCGGGCGACATGGTTCGTGGATCTATCATATGGTTATAGTGCCAGCTATCCGGATATTTACCCCCCAACCGATGCAAATCAGGACCAGTACGTTTTGACCCCCACAAAAACGGATGGTCATACACAAATTCTCCGGCCTTTGAATATTCGCCCTGATAGCGCTCCGTTTCTGACCTGAAGGGCCGTACCCACTGGGTGTGGCAACTATTACAACCTTCTCGGATATAAATATCACGCCCCTGCAATTCTAATGGTGTATATGGTTTTACGCTGGCAATAGTTGGGATGTTGGATTTAATCAGGAAGGTTGGGAGCATTTCAACTGCCCCGCCAATCAAAATCATCAGAATTGCTAACAAAGTAAACGTTATCGGTTTTTTCTCGAGTACAGCATGCCAGAATTCTCCGGGAACAAACAATTTTGTTTTCTCGATGGCAGGAGCTTCGTCCGGCTCATCAGCAACCAGTGAACCCTTCCCGATAGTTTTAATGATATTGTAAATAAGAACCAAGAACCCTGAGAGGTAAAGTAACCCTCCGAATGAACGAAGAACATGCAACGGCAAAATTTGAATAGTTATCTTTAAAAACTCAGGATATTGCAGTGTTCCCTCTGCAGTAAATTCCTTCCACATTAATCCCTGAGTAAATCCTGACCAATACATAGGGATGGCATAAAATACAATTCCCAAAGTAGCAAGCCAGAAATGCACATTCATCAATTTCTTTGAGAAAATTGTTGTATTGTAAATTTTAGGAATCATATAATAAATCATGGCAAAAGTGAGCAAGCCGTTCCATCCAAGTGCTCCTACATGCACGTGACCCACTATCCAGTCGGTGAAGTGTGCAATAGCGTTTACATTTTTTAATGAAAGCATTGGGCCTTCAAATGTGGCCATGCCATAAGCGGTAACGCCCACAGCAAACATTTTCAGAATAGGTTCATCACGCACCTTATCCCAAGCACCGCGCAGGGTGAGTAACCCGTTAATCATACCTCCCCATGATGGAGCTATAAGCATAATGGAAAATGCCACTCCAAGTGATTGAGCCCAATCGGGTAGCGAAGAATATAATAAATGGTGTGGCCCTGCCCAAATATAAATAAATATTAATGACCAAAAATGGAGAATGGAAAGCTTATAAGAATAAACCGGACGTCCTGCTGCCTTAGGAAGAAAATAATACATCAGCCCTAAAAATGGCGTAGTAAGAAAAAATGCGACTGCATTGTGCCCATACCACCATTGTACCAACGCATCCTGAACTCCGGCATAAACCATATAACTTTTGGTAGCACTCACAGGCAATTCAATTGAATTAACAATATGCAAAATTGCAACGGTAACAAATGTGGCAATGTAAAACCAAATGGCTACATACATTTGTTTTTCCCTGCGTTTCACAATTGTCATAATCATGTTTATACCAAAAACTACCCATACCAACGCAATTAAAATATCGATAGGCCATTCCAGTTCGGCATATTCTTTTGATGAGGTAAATCCTAAAGGTAAAGTGATAGCTGCACATAGTATGATTAATTGCCAACCCCAGAAATGAACTTGGCTTAACAAATCACTATACATTCTGGATTTACACAATCGTTGAAGAGAATAATACACTCCTGCAAAAATGGCATTCCCAACAAATGCAAAAATAATGGCATTTGTGTGTAAAGGTCTGATGCGCCCGAAGGTGGTGTATTGCAACCCCAGATTAGCAGCCGGGTAATACAACTGCACAGCCGCCAGCAATCCCACAAGCATTCCCACTACACCAAAGATCATGGTAGCGATAATAAAGTTGCGAACAATCTTGTTGTCGTAGTTAAATTTCTCTATTTGCATATTAAGTTCGGTTTTATTTTATTACAAACGTGTGACAAAAGTACTTTTTACAGCTATATTTTGAAAATGATAAAAGCCAATTGAAAAGATGATTTTAGTCATGTCAATTCTGTTTCTATGGCTTTGTATCGCCCGTTGATTCAGGCTTCGATTTCAAGTCATCAAACAATATTCGGATTGAAGGTGTATAGTCATCATCCATTTGCCCCGATTTTACGATCCAGATGAAAGCCCCCAGAGCACACAGGGCAAGAAACAAGCTGCAACCGATTAATATATACATTACACTCATTTTAATCCTCCATTTTTAGCAAAAATAGTTGTAGCAACAGTTGTAAACCCGATAACAGTAACCGAACTCAGGGGCATAAGGATAGCAGCAATAAGGGGAGAAAGTGTGCCCTGTACAGCAAAACTTAACCCCACAACATTATATAATAACGAAATAACAAAACTCCAGTGAATTACCCTTAGAGTATTTCTAGATAATTGAATAAACGCTGGCAATTTTTCAAACATAGAGGCATCCATAATTACATCAGATGCTGGAGCGAAATGAGCTGTATTTTCTGTAACAGAAATTCCAACATTACCGGCCTTTAGTGCGCCTGCATCATTTAACCCATCACCCACCATAAGTACCCGCTTCCCTTCATTTTGTAAGCGTTCAATAAACTGCAGTTTTTCTAATGGTGATTGTCTGAAAAAAAGTCTATCGGAATCACCAAAATATTCAGTCAGCCTGCTGCGCTCACTTTCATTATCGCCCGATAAAAGATAGAGGTTATATTTTAAATTAAACAAGGCAAGTACTTTCTTTAACCCATTGCGGTAACTATGTTTTATTTGGAAATAACCGGGTACTTTCCCATTTAATTCGATATATACACGAGTAGCCAGCACATCTGGATTTTCGCCCGAAAAACCCATCGGTTCATGCATCGGAAAAATATACGCATAAGACCCAATTCTAATTTTATTCCCGACTACCTTTCCCTCAACACCTCTGCCATTAAATTCGGTAAAATTTGATGTTGGAAGGTGAGGCCTCTCACCCAAATAATTTTTTATCTTTTTGCTTAGCGGATGTACAGAATGTTTAACCAGAGAAGAAATCCACGTTTTCTCTTCATCATACAATAGCTCCCCCAAATAGGTAATGGAAGATTCGGCCGGCTGAGTTATTGTTCCGGTTTTATCAAAAACCATAGTATCTATTTCGGCAATTTGTTCAACTACCTCCGGAGATTTAAGGTAAAACTTAAACTTGCCTAAAATACGCATGGCAGTTCCTAATGCAAAAGGACTTGACAACGCCAATGCACATGGACAGGCAATAATTAAAACGGAAGTAAAAGCATTTAATGCCAGCGATGGGTTTACAATAAGCCACCAGATTGCCGAACCAAATGCTACTAACAACAATCCAAAAGTAAAATAACGACTTACCACCTGCTGAAAACTTTGTATCGGGCTTGCATTATCTTTGGTAAACTGCTCATTATTCCAAAGCTGGGTGAGGTAACTTTGAGAAACCTTTTTGACAACTTCCAGTTCAATGGTACTACCAAGTTGCTTACCCCCTGCGTAAATAACCTCGCCCGGCACTTTTGGTAAGGGACTGGTTTCTCCGGTTACAAAACTAAAGTCAATATTGGCTTCCCCCTGTACTAAAATAGAATCAGCCGGAATAAGTTCATTGTTTTTAATAATGATTCTGTGTCCAATAGTCAAATTAGTAACTGGCATCGTTTCTTCATTTCCATCTTTCACGGTAGTAACAGCAACCGGAAAATACGACTTATAATCGCGCTCGAACGAAAGCGTATCAAATGTTTTTTGCTGAAACCACTTTCCAATCAATAAAAAGAACACAAGCCCTGCATGTGTATCAAAATATCCTATACCGGTGTGAGAAATTACTTCATAGGAACTACGCACAAACAATACAAAAATTCCGAGTGCTAATGGAACATCAATACCAATATGTCGTTTTTGCAATCCTTTAAATGCAGTAGTAAAATAATCACTGGCACTATAGAAAAAAACCGGAACGGATAATGCCATGTTGAGGTATCCAAAAAAACGAGAAAAAGCACTTTTGGTGAAGGCATCAAGACCGAAGTACTCTGGAAAACTAATGAGCATAATATTACCAAAACAAAAAGCCGCCACCCCTATGCGGTAAATAAGTTTTCTATCGGCACTTTTTCTACCTTCGGTTTCAATATCATTCAAATTAATCGCAGGTTCATACCCTATTGAAGCAAGCAATTCAACCATTTTTCGTAATGATGATTCTTTATTTTTATACGTTACAGTCAGGTGCTTTTTTAGAAAGTTCACTCTGGAGTTAACCACAGCTTCATCGAGTTTATACAGGTGTTCCAGCAACCATATACACGAGCTGCAGTGCATAATGGGAATAAAAAAAGTTACCTTGGTTATTTGCTCATCTGTAAAGTCAATCAGCCTTTGTTTTACCTGTGCATCATCCAGGTAATTAAATTTACCGCTAAGTAATGGAACTTTCAGCCCCGGACTATTTTGAATAAGATAATAATCACACAGGTTGTTAGAAGAAATAATCTGATAAACCCTGCTGCATCCCTCGCAGCAAAATTCGTGGGCATCAACCACCACCGGTTCAGCCACAGTTTTATCCCCGCAATGGTAACAGGTAATCTGGTTAGTTTTAAAGGTGATTTTCATTCAGAAGCTAATACATAAACACAGAGCGGTTGCCCTGTAGAAAGAATGAATGTAGCCGGTTAAAAATCATATCTTCAATTATCTCATTCCTGTTTACTCCGGTTACCAGTAAAAATTCATTAAGGTCGGCAAGTGTTTTTAACATCTCGGTGTAATAACTCTCGGGGAAAATGCGGTAAACTGAGAAAAATGGCTGATGAATTTTTAGGTAATCACAGAGATTTTTTTCCGTTTCCATGGTTTGTTCATTCACTACGGTAAACAACGTAACCCGATTGGTTTTTAATTGATCAGACACCAGGTAAACAAATAATTTGATAGCTTCAAAACTTTTTTCACTTCCGTCAAAAAGCAATACAATATTTTTAAATGTAATCGATTCGTTTGGAGTTATCAGTATTGGACATTTTGCTGTATGCAGCATGGCCTCAAGCAGGTCGCAACATGACTGATCGTTTGCATTACGCAATAAAATATTCTTGCCAATAACCAGCAGGTCGGAATATAAACTGTCTTTAATAAACCCCTTCTCAAAGCTATCTTCGTTAAGGTAAATCCTTGTTTTAATATTCAGTTCTTCGCATTTATTCACAAACCGCTTAATAAATTCGTTG
The DNA here is from genome assembly GCA_020049855.1 of Bacteroidia bacterium. Classification (GTDB taxonomy): domain Bacteria; phylum Bacteroidota; class Bacteroidia; order UKL13-3; family UKL13-3; genus JAGPCK01. The sequence continues at coordinate 61,442 of JAGVLJ010000006.1, forward strand.
CTGTTATCGCTTTCGGTATGCAGTATTTTATCTAAAATTTCGGCATACGAATAGTAAGAATTTAAGACACTCCCGGGTAATTCAAAAAGATTATCGAGATTTTTATTTCGCAACCCATTTACAAATGTTGCATTAATACTGCTGTCGCGGTTATCAAATAACCTTATGGAAAGATCCAGCAACTTTTCTGAATCCTGCGTTCCGTCCATTAGTATTAGCATATTTCTTACCACGGTATATTGAGATTAAAATTATTCACTCAAAAATACTTTGGAGAAGTGCCCTAAAATATGACGCTACTCAGGGTCAAACATGATTTTTATCACCTGCTAAACGGAAGCGTGTGAGATCTTTTCAAGGCTGCTTTTATTGAGGATTCTGATTTTTTTCCCTTCCAGTTCTATCAGCTTATCCGACTTAAACTCGGACAACAAACGAATGACCGTTTCCGTAGCTGTTCCTACAATATTGGCTATGTCCTCCCGTGGCAAGGTAATAGGAATTACCTCATCGGCCTGCTCATCGGTTTTAAAAGTTGTTTGTAAAAATAAAAGGGTTTCTGCCAACCGCTCGCGTACACTTTTTTGTGCTAAACTTTGTATGCGTTCTTCCACTACCCCAAGGTCGTGGCATAATGCTTTCAAAAGCTGTTTGCTCACCTGAGGGTTTTCGTCAAGCACTTCCATGAAAACTTTCTTGGGAACAAAACAAGCAATCGTGTCTTCCACACAAATGGCGGTAGCCACTAAAGGTTCATCTGCGATCAGTGCCCGATAGCCCAGAAAATCTCCGGCCTGAGCAAAACGAAGAATTTGCTCCTTCCCGTCATGATTTGTGCGAACAAGTTTAACCACTCCCTGACTAATACAATGTATCCCCAACGGAATATTTCCCTCGTAAAATATATTTTGCCCCTTTTTAAAATGACTGCATGATTTAACAGCGGTTATTTTTTCAGCCTGTTCAGGAGAGCAATCCTTCATGAAGGATATTGATTTAGAGTCGCAATGCTGGCAATCCAAGTGAATTTTTTGCATAAATTTAAGGCAATATTAATGGGTAATCGGCACTAAATTTATAAAATCTATGTTTAATTTGCGTAAGCATACACCTTAACCCCTGTGAAACAGATACTCATATTTTCATTAATCTTATTAAGCCTTGAGGGTTTAGCCCAAAATTATCAGATAAAAGGCTCTGTATCGGATGGACTTACAGGTGAAAAACTGGCTGGTGTCTCCGTTCGCACCAACAACAATGGAACAGCAACTGATGCAAAAGGAGCATTTACCCTAACCGTAAACGCAACTAACATTACCCTCTGGTTTAGTTACCTTGGATATGACACGCTACACAAATACATTCACGATGCCGACTTTACTGCTAACAGTTGCAACCTGTCCGTAGCACTATTTCCATCCTTACACGAGTTAAAACAAATTGTAGTCAGTGCCGGACGATTTGAGCAAAACATAAATGAGGTCACTCTTTCTATGGAAATACTTAAACCCAACCTGATTGAAGCTACCAACACCACTAAACTAGATCAGGCACTTGACCAGCTTCCCGGGGTAAATCTGGTGAACGGGCAAGTAAATATTCGTGGTGGCAGCGGTTTTAGCTATGGTGCTGGCAGCCGAGTAAGTGTGTTGGTTGATGGCTTACCGCTTTTAAGTGCTGATGCTGGCGATATTAAATGGGATGCCTTGCCCTTAGAAAATATTGAACAGGTAGAAGTAATTAAAGGGGCATCATCGGCCTTGTTTGGCTCGGGGGCTTTAGGCGGAGTGATTAATTTAAGAACCGTGGCACCGGGGAAAAAACCAATTACCAAAGTGCGTATTTTTTCAGGAATATATGATGACCCTAAAAAAGCAGCTTATAGATATTGGAGCAAAAGTCCGGTACAAACCGGGATCAGTGCTTTCCACAGCAGAAAAATTGGTAAATACGAAGGGGGACTTGGATTTTACTACCTGAATGATGAAGGATATCGGCAGGGAGAAAATACCGAAACAGTAAGAATAACATTAAATAATACCTGGAGAAACGCAAAGGTTAAAGGCTTAAATTACGGAATAAACGTGAATGGAATTTTTACATCGGGGGGTAATTTTTTATTTTGGAAAAGTGCCGATTTACCTTTTATTCCGGCCGATAAAACCCTAAGCCGCATTCAAAACAACAAATTCAATCTTGATCCCTTTGTTCAATATACAACCAAAGGAGGGTACAAGCATGCCTTTCGCAACCGTTATTTTTTAACCGACAATCGGAATAATACCAATCAGGGTTCGAAAGCACACTTGTGGTATAACGAATATCAGTTTCAGAAAATGATGCAACCAGCCGCCAATATTCAACTCACTTTTACCGCAGGTATAAGTGCCACGTTTAAT